>NZ_CP060707.1:0-677110 GCF_003048675.2 Campylobacter concisus
TTGCTAGCAGACGAGATTTTAGAGCTTTTACAGACAAAAATATCAGCTAATGAATTTGACTGCTACATCAAACAATTAAAATTTAACGAAAAGGCTTCAAACGAAGATTTTATAGTTTTTAACGCCACGAGTGAATTAATGGCTAAATTTATAAAAACTAGATATGCAGAAAAGATCGCCTACCTTTATGAAGTAAAAACCGGCAAAAAGCCAGAAGTCGAGATAACTAGCCAAACAAAGCTAAAAAACATAAAACAAAACCAAGTAAATGTAAAGCAGATCAAGGCGCAAAGCAGCATCTTAAACCCTGGATATACATTTGAAAATTTTGTCTGTGGCGACTCAAATCAGTTTGCTTTTTTAAACGCAAAAGCAGTTGCGGACAAGCCTGGCGTGCTTTACAACCCACTTTTTATATACGGCACAACTGGTCTTGGCAAGACGCACTTGCTTCAGTCAGTTGGCAACTACTGCTTAGATCAAGGCAAAGTAGTCATCTGCGTGACGAGCGATCAGTTTATGATTGATTTTACCACGCATCTAAATAGCCACTCGATGACTAAATTTCGTGAAAAGTACCGAAACTGCGATGTTTTACTAATAGACGACGTGCAGTTTCTTGGCAAGACGGATAAAATTCAAGAGGAGTTTTTCAACACCTTTAACGAGCTCATCGCCAAAAAAGGTCAGATCGTCATGACCTCAGACCGCCCAGCAAAGATACTAAAAGGCTTTGATGAGAGGCTAAAGTCTAGGTTTGAGCAAAGCATAATGGCTGATATCACGCCACCTGAGCTTGATACAAAGATAGCTATCATCATCAAAAAATGTGAATTTGACAAAATTTATCTAAACAAAGAAGTGATCGACTACATCGCTACAAACATGGGCGATAATATCCGTGAGATCGAGGGCGCTATCATAAATTTAAACGCCTATGCAAGCTTGATGAGAGTTGAGATAACACTTGAATTTGCTAAAAACACACTAAAAGATCTCATCAAAGAGAAGCACGAAAATATAAATTTAGAGACCATTATAGAGATCGTTAGCAAAGAGCTAAATATCAAGCCAAGCGACATAAAAAGCAAGTCAAGAGTGCAAAACATCGTCGAGGCTAGACGCATCATCATCTACCTTGCAAAGATGCTTACAACAAATTCAATGCCACAAATCGCAAACTATTTTGGTATGAAAGACCATAGCGCCGTTAGTCACAATATAAAAAAGATAAACGAGCTCATGGAGAGCAACGAAATTTTCAACCTCAGAGTGACTGAGATAAAGAACAAAATTTTAACAAAAGGATAAAAACAGAATGAAATTCGTGAATAAATGTGAAGAAATGAAAAATTCTTTTCACATTTTAAATAACGATGTTGGCGTGAGAAAAGATGGTTTTCACACTTTCACGCTACCAACTAATACAACAAAAAGAAAATTAAAAATAAGAGGGAGTATTTAATGAAGGTTTTAATAAACAAAAACATGCTTGAGAGCATAGTAACAAACACTAATCCATATCTCGAAAAAAGAGATCTTAGTGCTATAACTTCTCACATCTATATCTCTGCAAAAGATGGAGTTTTAAACATAAAAGCAACTGATCACGAGATAGGACTAGCATATAAACTAAGCAACGCAAAGATAGTTGATGAGGGCTATGCGACTGCAAATGGTAAAAAGCTACTTGACATCATAAAAAGTCTAAAAGATGAAGAGGTAACGCTTGAAACTGTTAATAACTATCTTTACATCAAGCAAAAAAACTCAAAATACAAACTTCCTATGTATAAATTTGAAGACTTCCCAGAGTTTCCAACGATAGAAGGCAAGGCTAAATTTGACATAGACGCCATAATGCTAGGCAGAAGCTTAAAGAAAATTTTGCCGTGCATCGATAGCAACAACCCTAAATTTGAGCTAAACGGCGCTTTACTAGACATAAAACAAAACTATATAAATATAGTCGGTACTGATACAAAAAGGCTAGCTGTATTTAAATTTGCAAATGAAGCGAGCAATGAGTTTTCACTGATCATCCCTAAAAAAGCGATAAATGAAATTCAAAAGCTATTTTTCGACAAGATAGAAATTTACTATGACGAAAACGTCCTCATCGCTCAAAGCCAAAATTTTGAGTTTTTCACAAAACTGATAAACGGCAAATTCCCTGACTATGAGCGCGTTATACCAAAAGATATTGCTATAAGATTTGAGCTAAGCAGAGATAAGATGGTTGAAGGCATCAAAACTATCTCGATGCTAAGCGATCAGATGAAGATAACTTTTTCAAAAGAGAGCATCACGTTTGAGAGCATCATAGAGGACAACTCTGAAGCCAAAACGATGATAGAGTTTCAAACTGGGCTTGAAGAAGATATCAGCATAAATGTAAAAAATAGAAATTTAATAGACTTCTTACAAAGCATAGAAGATGAGAAATTTGAGTTTGGATTTAAAGATAAAAATTTACCTTTCGTTGTTAGCTCAAAAGAGCTTCTAACGGTTATAAGTCCATTAAATATATAAGTTAAAAAAGGTTTATGATGGAAAATAATTACGGCGCAGAAAATATTAAAGTACTAAAAGGGCTTGAGGCGGTTAGGAAGCGCCCAGGCATGTATATAGGCGATACTAACATAAGCGGTCTTCACCACATGATCTACGAAGTCGTTGATAACTCTATCGACGAAGCGATGGCAGGATACTGCGATACGATAGATGTTGAGCTTACACGTGAGGGCTCAGCGATCATTAGCGATAATGGACGTGGTATCCCAGTAGATATGCACCCGACTGAGAAAATTTCAGCTGCGACTGTTGTTCTAACTGTGCTTCACGCTGGTGGTAAATTTGACAAGGACACTTATAAGGTCTCTGGCGGTCTTCACGGCGTTGGTGTATCTGTTGTAAATGCCCTTTCTAAAAAGCTAATCGTAAATATCAAACGCGATGGCAAGCTTCATAGACAAGAATTTGCAAAAGGTATCCCACAAAGCGATCTTGAAGTGATAAAAACTACAAACCGCACAGGTACGCAAGTCGAGTTTTGGCCAGATGATAGCATATTTGAAGTGACTGAATTTGATGATGAAATTTTAGTAAAAAGATTTCGCGAGCTAGCCTATCTAAACCCAAAGATAACTATAAATTTCAAAGATCAAAGAAATGGCAGAAGTGAGAGCTTTCATTTCGAGGGTGGGTTAGAGAGCTTTGTAACTGATATGAACAAGGCAAATGCTGTTAGTAAAGCAGTCTCATTTAGTGGCGGCGAAGATGATGTTATGGTTGATTTTGCCTTGCTTTATAACGACACTTATAGTGAAAATTTACTAAGCTTTGTAAATAACATCAAAACTCCAGATGGCGGTACGCACGAAGCTGGCTTTAGAGCGGGCCTTACAAGAGTTATCACAAACTACGTTCAAGCAAACGCTGCTGCACGTGAAAAAGATACAAAGATAACTGGCGAAGATATCCGCGAGGGACTTATAGCAGTTGTAAGCGTAAAGGTGCCAGAGCCGCAGTTTGAGGGACAAACAAAGGGCAAACTAGGTTCAAGCTACGTAAAACCTATCGTTCAAAAGATGGTTTTTGACGTGCTTACAAAGTACTTTGAAGAAAATCCTATCGAAGCAAGAGCGATAATGGATAAAGCTCTAATGGCAGCTCGTGGTCGCGAGGCGGCTAAAAAAGCTAGGGATCTAACTCGTAAAAAAGAGAGCATGAGCGTAGGCACGCTCCCTGGCAAACTAGCTGATTGTCAGAGTAAAGATCCAGTAATTAGCGAGCTATACCTAGTGGAGGGCGACTCTGCGGGCGGTTCTGCAAAACAAGGACGTGATAGAGTTTTTCAAGCGATATTGCCGCTTAAGGGTAAAATTCTAAACGTTGAAAAGGCAAGACTAGATAAAATTTTAAAGTCTGATGAGATAAAAAATATGATAACAGCGCTAGGCTGCGGTATTGGAGATGAATTTGACGCTGAAAAGCTTAGATATCATAAGATCATCATCATGACCGACGCCGACGTCGATGGTAGCCACATTCAGACACTGCTTTTAACTTTCTTCTTTAGATTTTTAAATAAAGTTGTAGAAAACGGCCACATTTATCTAGCTCAGCCGCCACTTTACCGCTATAAAAAAGGTAAGAAAGAAATTTATCTAAAAGATGAAAAGGCGCTAAACGAATTTCTTATCGAAACTGGCATCGAAGGCGTTGATATAGAGGGTATCGGTAGTGCTGATCTCATCGACTTTTTAAAAATCGTTGCAGCTTATAGAAGCGTCTTAAAAGAGCTTGAAAAACGCTTTAATGTCCTTTCAGCGATCCGCTATATGATAGAAAATCCAGACATCGTATCAAAAAGTTACAATGAAATTTTTGAAATTTTAAGAGATTTTTTAAAAGCTGAGGGTCATAACATACTAAATCACTACGTTAGCGAAGATGAGGTTAGAATTTATGTCCAAACAGAGAGCGGCCTAGAAGAGCTTGTGGTAAATGAAAATTTATTTACAAATCCACTCTACGAAGAGGCGCTTTATATCAGCCAAAAGATAAAAGAGCGTGGTCTAGACTTGCATAGTGACGTTATAGACGTGCTTGATGAAGTAGAGAAAAATGCGAAAAAAGGTGCATATATCCAGCGCTACAAAGGTCTTGGTGAGATGAACCCTGAGCAGCTTTGGGAGACTACGATGAACCCTGAGAACAGAAGACTTTTAAAGATCGATATAAACGACGCTATAAGCGCTTCTGATACGTTTAATCTCTTCATGGGCGATGAAGTCGAGCCAAGAAGAAACTACATCCAAGATCACGCAAAAGACGTTAAACACTTGGATATATAAAAGAAAAAGGATAAAAAATGAGCGAAGAGATGAAGTATGGCGAGAAAATTTTAAAAGAATTTGACGTAGAGAGTGACCTTGAGGTCTGGGAAAATAAGCAAACAAGGGACTATGTCATAAAGATCACTCTGCCTGAGTTTTGCTGCCTTTGCCCTCGCTCTGGTTATCCTGACTTTGCGACCATATACCTTGAGTATATCCCAAATAAGCTAGTTGTCGAGCTAAAAGCGATAAAGCTTTATATAAATAGCTTTATGAACCGCAACATCAGCCACGAAGATAGTATAAATGAAATTTACTCTGTTTTAGAGAAAAAGCTTGAGCCTAAATTTATGAAGATAGTTGGCGACTTTAACCCACGTGGAAATGTCCATACGGTTATCGAGATCAGCTCTGATCTAGTGGTAAAAAAGCCAGCTGAAGAGAAAGAATACGCTCCAAGAAGTAGGGAGAGAAGCTTTAGCGACAAGCCACGTGAGAGACGTAGCACAAGCGATCGCGCTAGCAGTAGAGGCAGCAGAGATGATAAATTTAAAAAAGATGACAAGCCAAAAAGAAGCTCAAACAAAGAGGGCTTTAGAAAGATAAGCTACGCCGATGATAAGAAGCCAAAAGTAGTCAAAAAGGATAAATAATGATAAGTGCTAAGCTTATAGAACATATCTTTAAAGCAGCATCTATATCACGTTGGAACGACTATCCAAAGATGACAAATTTAGTCGAGCTTGACAAGCAGGCTCATAAATTTATCATCGCTTATTTCATAGCAAAACAAGAGCAAAATGCCGATATGAACTACATCATCGAGGCTGGAATTTTTGAGTTTTTAAGCAGGGTCGTAGTCACAGACATACGCCCTGACGTCTTTCACCACATCCAAAAGACAAAAAAAGAGCAGATAAATAGCTGGGTTTTAAGTAACCTTGAGACGCTCATCTCAGATATTGAGGGAGGCGAGTTTTTGGAGAGATTTAAAAACCACTATAAAAACGACAAAAGCCACGAAAAAGAGCGCCTCATCTTAAAAGCGGCGAGCTATCTTGCCACGAGGTGGGAATTTTCTATCGTCTATCAAACGAGCCAGTTTTTAAGCGATATCGACGAGCTTAAGGCGAAGGTTGAGGAGGAGATGGAGGATTACTACGAGTTAATTGGCGTTAGAAAGATCGCTATGAACCAAAAACTAGCCCGCCTTGTTGATCTAAGTGGCAGGCTAAGGTTTCAAAAGCGCTGGGCACAAACGCCTCGTATCCCTGAAACTGCGGTCTTAGGACATATGCTAGTTGTTGCGATACTTAGCTATTTTTACTCACTAAAAGCAAAAGCTTGTAAAAAACGCTTGGAAAATAACTTCTTTTGCGCCCTTTTTCACGACCTACCAGAGAGCCTTACAAGGGATATCATAAGCCCTGTAAAATACGGCGTAAAGGGGCTAAATGAGATCATCAGCGAGTATGAGATGAGGCTTATTGATGAGAGGATTTTGCCATTTGTGCCTGAAAAGATCAAAGATGAGTTTAGCTACATCCTTGGTATCAGAAAAGATGGCGAGAAATTTATCAAAGATGAGTTTGAAAATAGAACATTCGAGCGCAAGATCATCTGCCACGAAGGGACTATGGAGAACGTAAATGAGGATAAATTTAACCCGATCGACGGCAAAGCGTTAAAATACTGCGACAAGCTCTCAGCCTACATCGAAGCTGGAATTTCCATAAGCTACGGCGTCAAGTCAAAAGAGCTAACTGATGGCTTTAATAATATGTATAAATTTTTTAGCGAAAAACCTAAGATCGATGGAGTGGATTTTTTAGAAATTTGCGATGATTTTAATGAGCATTTTGGTTTAGAAAGACCCCCTCTCAGATGACTGCGGCACACACTTAATACAAGTGCTCTGCTGTGTTCCCACCCTGAAGCGGTGCTCATAAAAAGCATTGCACAGGTCTAAGAAGGAGCTTCGCAATCATACAAAAACTATACTTAAATTTAGTTTTATAGTTACATTTTTAAAAATTTAGCTTTAAGAGTATATAATCTCACATAAATTTTACCAAAAGTAGGGCAATGCCAGGAAAGATCAAACTTCGTTTTTTATCGGCTTTTAGGGATTTTTTCATCTATCATCACAAGTCTTTAGAGTTTCGTGCAAAAATTTTTGCTGCTATGATTTCAGCTAAATTTGACCCAGACGAGGATGATTTTTCCATCTTAAATGACATCGTAAATGAAATTTATGAAAACGATCAGACTAGAAAAGACTTCTTAATTCAAACCGTTAGAGAGTACGTCGCAAGGGTCAAAAGAAACGATAGGATCACGCTTGACACGCTTCTTTTATGTATAGATAAAGATATGAAAGACCACAAAAGATATGCTAAAAAGATAGACTTTTCGCACCTTCGCCGCTTGATGAGTGGCTGCGAGGAGGAAATTTTAGTGCAGCAAAGAGTCTATGAGTTTTTGATAAACGAAGTCAGGCTCTACTCGCAGAGTGCTTAAATTTCACCCTAAATTTAATCAAAAATTTTTCGTGGCTTGTAACTAAATTTTCTCGTTTCTGACCTTGTTTTTTCTATTTAACTCGCTAGTTTAGGCGATTTATGACTAAAAATTCGAAACAAAACTTCATAAGCTAAATTTACATTGATAAATGTGCATTATTTTGTGATAAAGCTGTTGCTAAGATAAAAAATAAGCGCATAGATTAGCCTGCTTACACTTTCTTGGCGTCGCTTCTTGCTACCTTGCAAAGGATAAGAAGCTTAGAGGAGGCCATAGGGCTTTTTAAAGAGTATATTTGTCAGGTCATAAAAGAGAGTATCGACACAAAGCTAGGCGCAAAAAAAGCCTACTTTGGCACGGAGCGAAGCAAATTTAAACTGATTTTTGCACTGCAGCTGAATGGGTTATGATGTCGTGTAAATTTAGCTTGTCTTTTCTAAAAAAGCAAAGGCAAAGTCCGATGATGCTAAAGCCAGCAAATGCAAAGCAAATTTGGCGCAAGATCGCGTGAAGAAGGCTTAGCTTTTTGCCAGTTTGTAAATTTATGAGATAAATTTCTTGCGCTTTGTAGCCTGGAGTTTGTGCCTTTATGCTAAAAAAAAGGCACATTATAAATGAGATGAGGCTATTTACGCCAAAGATCGCAAGCTGGTTGTGCAAAAACGCCTCTTTGCCGTCAAGCAAAAGATAGGTCGTGGCGTAAAATATCGGCATACCGATGATAAAAAGATCGATGATAGAGGCCTTTACTCTAGCCCAGATCGGTGCGATTTTTGCCTTTTGCTTTGCCAAGTTATTTTCCTGTGTTTATGTAGATACGGCTAAATTTCTCCCAGTCATATAGGTAGATAAGGCAGTCAATCACCTCACAGCTCTCATCGTAAAGATTGCCGTCCTCGCTGTTGTCTTGCATGATAGGTAGCATGCCTGATCCTCTCGAGACCTCACACCAATACTCATAAAAATCAAGCTTTTTGATATCGCTCTCTAGCACGCCAAACATGCCTAAAAACTGATAGATGCTAAGGTCAAAAAAGCTCTTATTTTTGGTTTTTTGCAGGCGTTTTACACTATTTGTGTGCATCAAACTAGCTCTACGCCCTTGCCGTTTACCACTTCGCCGATCACGTAGCCATCGCTATTTGCTAGCACAGCATCAACGTTTTCTTTAGGCACAACAAGGATCATGCCAACGCCCATGTTAAAGGTCCTCATCATCTCGCTATCTTCTACTTTTTGCGCAAGGATTTTAAAAATTTCAGGCGTTTTTATAGCGCTTTTTTGCACCTTCGCACCAAGTCCAGCAGGAAAGACGCGAGGCAAGTTTTCTACTATGCCGCCACCAGTTATATGCGCCATAGCTGTGATCTTATCTTTTAATTTTAAAAAGTCGCTCACGTAAATTCTAGTTGGCTCAAGAAGCACGTCGATGAGCGCTCTATCACCCACTTTTTCATCAAATTTTAGCCCAAGCTCGCTTACAACTTTTCTTGCAAGAGAGAAGCCATTTGAGTGCAAACCGCTGCTAGGAAGTGCGACTAAAACGTCACCAGATTTTACAAATTTACTCCTATCGATCTCGTCAGCCTCAGCGATACCCACGGCAAATCCAGCAAGGTCAAAGTCACCCTTTTCATACATAGACGGCATCTCAGCTGTCTCACCGCCTATCAGCGCGCACTGCGCCTTTTTGCAGCCATTTGCGATACTTTTTACCACCTCTTTGGCACTCTCTATCGCAAGCTTAGCAGTCGCGTAATAGTCAAGGAAAAATAGTGGTGTGGCGAAGTTGCAGATGAGGTCATTTACGCACATAGCGACTAGATCCTCGCCAACGCCCTCAAATTTCTTAGCGTCGATAGCTAGACGAAGCTTCGTGCCAACGCCGTCTGTGGCACCTAAAATGGCTGGATTTTTATATCCGCTTGGCAGTCTGACCGCACCTGAAAATGATCCGATGCCGCCTATGACGTTTGGTGTTTGCGTAGATTTTACGAAAGGCTTGATCGCCTCAACAAAGCTATTTCCAGCATCTATATCAACTCCGGCATCTTTATAACTTATCATTTTCGCCCTTTTGGTTATTTTTTAAAACTTTAGCCAAAAGTTGCTAAAATTGTTATCAATTTTCAAAAATGGAGCGACTTTGCAGAAATTTCCAAACGCCTACGTCATCACAGGCTCGATCGCTAGTGGCAAAAGCACGGTTGTAAATTTACTAAAAGAGCGAGGATTTAGTGTGATCGACGCAGACGTGATCGCACACGAACAGCTTGAAATTTGTAAAGGCGAGATCGTTTGTGAGTTTGGCGAGCAAATTTTGGGTGAAACTGGCAAGATAGATCGCAAAAAGCTTGGTGCCATCGTCTTTTGTGAGCCAAAAAAGCTTAAAAATTTAGAGCAAATTTTACATCCAAAGATAAAAGCTGAAATTTTTTTCAAAGCCTCGCAGCTTGAGGGTTTGGGGCAAGTTTATTTTGTCGATATCCCTTTGTTTTTTGAAAAAAAGGAGCGTTACGCTGAGTTTAAAAATGTAGCCGTGATCTACGCGCCAAAAGAGCTTTTGCTAAGCCGTCTAATGAGCCGAAATGGTTTAAGCTTAGAGGATGCAAAAGCTAGAGTAGAGCTTCAGATGGACATCGAGCAAAAGAAAAAAATGGCAAAATTTGTTATCGATAATAGCAGCGACATGGAGAATTTAAAGCTGGAGCTAGAGAAATTTTTAAAGCAGATCGGCGCTATTTCTTGATAAATTTACTAGCAAATTTATATGTTTGCATGGCCTCTTTACTACCCAAATTCCAGCTATCAAGCTCAGCTTTTACTAAATTTGGAAATTTCTTGCTTATATCTTTTATTGCGTTGCTAACTGACTTTCTAAGATACTCGCTCTCGTCTTCTTTTAGGCTGGCTAGGCGCCTAATCGCCTCATCTGGGTTATCTTTAAAATAAGGCCTGTTTGTCCATATCCTAAGCCCCTCGCTTACGGCTCTTTTTGCATTTGCATTGCCAGTTTTTAGCCACTCATCGATCGTTAAAAGTGCCTGCTCGTAGCCAACTTTTTTACAAAACTCGTCAAACGCCTTTGCCAGCACCTCTTGAACCCTCCAGTTTTCATCTTTTGAGACTTCATCTCTCATAAATGCCAAAATTTCTTCGCTATCTGATAGGTGTCCAAAGAGAAAAACGGCGTACATCCGCACTTGATAGAGCTTCGAGCCGTATGCTAGGTATGCAAGCCCTTTGCAGTGCGCAGCTCCCTTTGCTTTATAGTCAGCCAAAGCCCTTCTTTCTTGCTCTTTAAAGCCATTTTCTATCAAAGAAAACTCTTTTTCTAAATTTAAGATGTAGCTCTTCAAAGTGGCTCCTTTAAATTTATTAATAATTCTTATCTAAATTTTAGTAAAATCAAACAAAAAATAAAAGGATGGCTCATGCAAGTCTCAAAATACAACGCCAGCGGCAATGATTTTGTCATATTTCACACATTTTTGAGCAAAGATAGAAGCGAGCTTGCAAGGCAGATTTGCAGCCGAACAAACGGCGTGGGAGCTGATGGGCTCATCGTGCTTTTGCCTTACGAAAAGGGCGTGAAATGGGAGTTTTACAACAGTGACGGAAGCTACGCTGCGATGTGTGGCAACGGCTCGCGCGCGGCTGCTAGATATGCCTATCTAAACGGCCTTGTAAGTTCAAGCGAATTTGCTCTGCTAACTGGCAGCGGCGAGGTGATGGCAAGTGTGAAAGATGAGTGCGTCGAGGTCGTGCTAACAAGTCCAAAAATTTTAAGCGAACCACTAAACGAAGGTGGCAAAACTTGGTACTTTTACGATACTGGCGTGCCTCATCTTGTAAATTTCACGCAAAATTTAGAGGAATTTGACGTCAATGAGTGCAGGGCGCTTCGCCAAAAATACAATGCAAATGTAAATTTAGCCAAATTTGATGGCGGAGTTTTAAAAGTAAGAACCTACGAAAGGGGCGTGGAGGACGAGACGCTAGCTTGTGGCACTGGCATGGCGGCTTGCTTTTACGGCGCTACTTTAAATTTAAACGCAGCGCAATGTCTAAAAGTTTATCCAAAAAGCGGCGAGGAGCTTGGACTTAGGCTTGAAAACGGCAAAATCTTATTTAGCGGAGCGGTGAAACACTGCTTTGATACTAGTATTGAAATTTAGCTATTTGGCTGCTGGGAGTTAAATTTGACTAGTAGTTTATAAAGGTCGCGGGTAGTAAATTTAAATTTCATATCAAATTTTGTGTAAAACAAAGAGTTTTATAGAGGTTTTGTTATTAAATTTTAAAGTGTATAAAAAAGAAGATCTCCGCCGAAGCGGAGAAAAGGTTTTATTTCAAAGCATCTTTTGCTTGTTTTGCAAGTGCCGCAAATGCCTTCGCGTCATTCATAGCTAGATCAGCTAAAATTTTTCTATCAAGTTCTATGTTAGCTTTGTTTAAGCCGTTGATAAATCTTGAATAGCTAATGTCGTTTAGTCTGCAAGCTGCATTGATACGAACGATCCATAAACGTCTGAAATCACGTTTTTTCTGGCGTCTGTCGCGATATGCATAAACTAAACTTCTCTCTAGTTGCTCTTTAGCTTTTCTAAAGTGTTTATGTCTAGCACTGAAAAAGCCACGTGCTAGCTTTAAAACTTTCTTATGGCGTCTTCTTCTAACTACGCCTGTTTTTACTCTTGCCATATTTATCCTTTTACAAATTGGCGCTCACAAAGTGAGTCTTGCCCCTAAATTTGGGGGAGTTTGAATGACTTTTTTGTCAAAAACTTAAATCTACAGCTGCTTATACGCCGAGCATTTTGCGAACGGCTGGGACATTTGTGCTGTCCACGTATTTTGGGCCACGCAAATCTCTCATACGCTTAGTAGGTTTTTTTGTTAAGATGTGGCTTCTAAAAGCAGAGCCTCTTTTTATCTTATTTTTACCTACTTTAAAGCGCTTAGCAGCACCGCGAACGGTTTTCATCTTTGGCATGCTAATCCTTTTTGAAATTTTATACGCAAGTGCGTAAGATTTGGATTATAGCGAAAAATCCTTTAGAAAATTTAAATTTCACTTAGACAAAATTTGCAATAAATTTACATTTAACTTAAAAAAGTTTTAAAATTTATAATTAAATTATTAAATTTGGCATATAATCACATATAAGAAATTTATTTTACTAAAGGAGTAAAAATGAAAGGGAAAATTCTTGCATCAATCGTCGCTATGAGTGCGATTTTAGGCACAAGTAGCTTGGCATGCACTACCATTTTAGTAGGAGATAAAGCTTCAAACGACGGCTCTATGCTAGTGGCTAGAAGCGCTGATAGCAAGGCTATAAAGGCTCAAGTTTTTTTGATACACCCAGCTACGAAAAATCAAACTGGCATGCACAGCTCAAAGGCACATGACGGCGCAAATGACTTTACATATCCGCTCCCAAAAGATGGCATGAGATACACAACCATCGCAAACTCACACACAAAACTTCACGGAGCAGTTGGCTACAACGAGGCTGGCGTTGGACTTAGTGGCACTGAGACCATCTACGCAAAAGATGAGCTTTTAAAAGTTGATCCATACAACGAAGAGACTGGCATCACAGAAGATGACATCCCAGACGTGCTTTTGCCACGCATCAAAAGTGCAAAAGAGGGCGTTAAGCTTCTTGGCGAGATAGTTGAGACAAAAGGCGCTGGAGAGGGCTTTGGTGTGGTATTTGTCGATGCAAACGAGCTTTGGTACTTTGAAACTGGCACAGGCCATAAATGGATCGCTTCGAAGATCCCACAAGATGAGTACTTCGTCACTGCAAACCAAGGCAGACTTCACGCTTACAAAGAAAATGATCCAAATTTCATGGGAGCAAAAGATGTCATCAAATTTGCGATCGACAACAAGACTTATGACCCTGCAAAAGATGGCGAATTTAACTTCACAAAGGCCTATACAAGGGACGATGAGAGAGATGTGACTTACAACTACCCACGTGTTTGCTGGGTGCAAAGCATGTTTAACCCAAGCTTAAAACAAGACTTCGCCGATGGTCAGAAATTCCCAGTATTTTTAAAACCAGAGAAAAAACTAAGTGTTGAAGATCTAAAAGCTGCGATGAGAGCCCACTACGACGGCACTGCGTTTGATAACTACGCTAGCAAAGATGAAGATAAGAAAAACATCTACCGCGCTATAAGCGTCTTTAGAACATACGAGTCTCACGTCATGCAGGTGCGCCCGTGGCTACCAAAAGAGATCGGCCGTGTGACCTACGTAGCTCTTGGCATGGCTGATCTTAGCGTTTATTTGCCGTATTACGAGGGGCTTGATGGCTTTATAAAAGGCTACTCAGATGGCTCATATGACGCTGATGATACTTCGATATACTGGGTTTATAGAAAGCTTCAAACCCTTGTGATGACTGACTATGAGAAGTATTCGCCAGTGGTTAAAGAGGCATATGCTAAATTTGAAAAAGAGTTGGCTGTAAAACAGGCTAAATTTGAAGATGAGTACGTCAAAATTTATAAAAAAGATAAGAAAAAAGCTGATAAACTCTTAAATGAATTTAGTAAAAAGACTATGCAAGAGGCTAAAGATCTCACAATGGAGCTTACAAACAAGGTCTTTACTATGCTTACGGCCGACATGGACGCTAAGCTAAAATCCCTAAACAAAGGTAAAAAAGACTAAAAGTTTTGGGCGTGAAATTTAGTAGCGCCCAAATTTAAACAAAAATTTGGCAAAGAGCGTTTATAATGCGGCAAAAATTCACTACAAAGGAAAAACGCTGATGCCTTGTCCCATGCATAAAGCTCGTTAATCTCGGCAAAAAACATATCAGCGATTTTCAAAAAACACGCAAACTTTTAAACAATTTTACATTTTTTCACATTGATATAAATCCATTTTTGCTAGCAGGTCCGCTGCATTGTAACTGCATTTTTAAAAATAAAACTAAGCAGTGTTTGAAATTTGGCAAGGATCTTTTTAGTAGGATTTTTTATAAATTTTACTTTAGTTTAAGAAGAAGCGGGTGTCATCCACCGCATGTGGTGTGACAAATTTTGTGCCTTGCACAGTTTTTAGTATAAATTTAAATTTAAAAAGGATAAAAATGATAAAAAGTTATGTTTTAGGTTTTCCAAGAATCGGAGAAAAAAGAGAGTTAAAGCGCGCATTAGAGGGCTTTTGGGCTGGTAAAGAGGGCTTTAGCGAAGAGAATTTGCAAGAGACTGCAAAGACGCTTCGTCAAAGACACTGGAAATATCAACAAGACGCTGGCATTTCGGCTATTAGCGTTAATGATTTTTCATTTTACGACCTAATGCTTGATAACATCATCGCTTTTGGCGCTACACCTCCAAGATTTGCAAATTTAAGCGGTTTGGAGCAATATTTTGCTTGCTCAAGAGGCAACAAAAACGGCGTTGCGATGGAGATGACAAAGTGGTTTAACACAAACTACCACTACATCGTGCCAGAGCTTAGCAGTGAGAGTAAATTTAGCCTAAAAGCGGACAAAATTTTAAATGAATACAAAGAGGCGAAGGCTAACGGCATAAAAGGTAAGGTAAATTTGATCGGCCCTATCACATTTTTGGCTCTTTCAAAGACGACTGACGGCAGCTGCCCATTTAAGCACCTTGACGCACTTGTAGGCGAGTACAAAAAGCTGCTTGAGCAAATTTCTAAGCTTGATGATGAAATTCTGGTGCAGTTTGACGAGCCGATCTTTGTAACTGACAAAAACGAAGAGCTACTTTTACCACTAATAACAAAGGTTTATAACGAGCTAACAGGCGTTGCAAATAACGTTAAGATCGTATTTGCGACATATTTTGAGCATGCGATCAAGGCAGTTAGCGAAGTGGCTAAAACTAAAATTTACGGCATCGCACTTGACTTCATCCACGGTAAGAGAAATTTTGAAGCACTTGAGACTATCAAAAATAGCCATTTGACGCTATTTGTAGGTGTGATAGACGGCAGAAATATCTGGAAAAGCAACATCGACGAAAAAGTAAAACTTGTAGGTGAAATTTCAGAAAAAATAGGCGGCAAAGACTTTTACATCGGCACTTCATGCTCACTTCTTCACGTGCCATACACTCTAAAATATGAAGAAAATTTAAACCCTGAGATCAAAAGCTGGTTAAGCTTTGCAGTTGAGAAGCTTGATGAGATCAAGATCATCACAAAACTAGCAAATGGCGAGAAACTTGATGAGAGCGAAACAAAAATTTACGAAGAGAACAAAAATGCCGTTAAAACTCGCGCCACTTCAAAGCTCATCCACTCTGAAAGCGTTCAAAAACGTATCAAAAATTTAAGCAAATTTGAGCGTGACGAGAAATTTGAAGACCGCATCAAAATTCAACGCGAAACATTAAAATACGGCATCTTGCCAACAACAACGATAGGTAGCTTCCCTCAAACGGTTGATCTTCGCGTACTTCGCCAAAATTTCAAAAAAGGCGAGATCGACGCGGCCGCTTATGAAGCAGGCATCAAAAAATACATCGATCACTGCGTGAAATTCCAAGAAGATATCGGCCTAGACGTGCTAGTACATGGTGAGCCAGAGAGAAACGACATGGTTGAGTACTTTGGCGAGCAGATCAGCGGATATGCATTTAGCCAAAATGGCTGGGTACAAAGCTACGGCAGCCGCTGCGTCAAGCCACCACTTCTCTTTGGTGACGTAAGTCGCCCAGAGCCGATGACAGTTAAGTGGATGAAATACGCTCAAAGCATCACAAAACACGTAATGAAGGGCATGCTAACAGGTCCTGTAACGATGCTAAACTGGAGCTTTGTGCGTGACGATCTTCCAAGAAGCGAGGTGGCAAAACAGCTTGCGCTTTGTATCTACGACGAGATCGCAGACCTTCAAAACGCAGGCATTAGAGTGATCCAAGTCGATGAGGCAGCTTTTAAAGAGGGCTATCCGCTAAGAGCTGAAAATATCCCAGCTTATGAGAAATTTGCGGTTGATTGCTTTAAGCTTTCAGTAAGCTCGGCTGAAGCAAAAACTCAGATCCACACGCATATGTGCTACTCTGAATTTAACGATATTATTAAGACCATTGAGGCTATGGACGCTGATGTTATCAGTATCGAGACTGCAAGAAGCGGCAACGAGCTACTTAAAATTTTCAAAGCCGTTGGCTACAAACAAGAGGTCGGACCTGGCGTTTACGACATCCACAGCCCACGCGTGCCAAGTGTCGAGGAGATTGTCGCTCAGATCAAAGCTCTGCTTGAAGTCTTGCCAAAAGAGCAACTTTGGATCAATCCAGACTGCGGCCTAAAAACCAGAAAATGGGAAGAGGTCGAGCCAAGCCTTAAAAACATGGTAGAAGCTGTCAAGATCGTAAGAGGTCTATAAAATTTAATTAAAAAGGATTTGAAAAATGAAAAGGATTTTTCTATTTGTAATATTAGTTATATTTGCGTCCGGATGTAGTTCTGGACGCCACTCTATACCACTCAACAAAGGTGCGTACAAGCAAACAAATATCTATAGTATCAGTGAGGCTTTAAATTTAGAAGCTGCCAAAAAAGAGCTAGCAGGCTTTGAAAATGTGAGGCTTGAATTTGGCTCAAACGACCAAAATAAAAGCGTCATAAAGGCAAATGTAAAGGTTCAAAGATTTATCACTGATAGCGGAGATATAAAGGGCTATTGCCAAGAGGCTTTTGTCGCCGTCATAAAAAGATATATGATAGCTGCTAAAAAGCAAAATGCCGACGTGGCAAATATCGTGAGCTTTTGGCGAGCCGATGCAAAATACCTAAAAGACGAGTTTGTCTGCATGTCGTCAAAAAGTTCTGTTGGCGTGGTGATGAGGGCTGATCTAGTTCAAAAGTGAGAAAATGCTAAAAGAGAAAATTTTAAATAAAGAAAAAGGGCTCGTGCTATATGGCCTTACGCCGCCAAAGGCTGAATTTGAAGAGGCAAAGCTGCGTGAGATCTCAGAGCGCTGGAGCTGGCGGATAAATGATATCAAGGCCGACGGACTCGTGCTTTACGAGGTGCAAGACGAGAGCGAGAGAAATGATAGCGAGAGGACATTTGAGTTTAGTGGGACGCTAAGCCCAGAAATTTACTACAAAAAGTATCTAAACGTCGCAACACCTAGTATATTTTACCGCGTGGCTAGCGGATACGGCGAGGATGAATTTCGCGCAGCACTTAAGGCTCAAAGCTCAAATTTAAACGTTCTAGTGGGGGCAACTTCTAGCACGCAAAAAGTGAGGCTAAATTTAGCTCGCGCCTACGAGATAGCTAGCGAATTTAAAGAGTTAGCAGTAGGCGGCGTCTGTATCGCAGAGCGTCACGGTAAAAAGGGCGATGAGCCACAAAGGATGCGTGAAAAGATCGCAGCTGGGGCTAAATTTTTCATATCGCAAGCGATATTTGACGCACAGCTAGCGCGTAAATTTTTAGAGGATTGCGCGGCTGTAAAGATAAGCGAGCCGATATTTCTTACATTTAGCACAGCTGGCAATGCAAAAACGCTTGAATTTATCAAATGGCTCGGAGTGAGCGTGCCAAGCTCGGTTGAGGAGAGGCTAAATTTCAGCTCTGACTACTTAGCTAGTAGCTGCGAGATCATCAAAGAAATTTGGTGCGAGCTAAAGAAATTTGGCGATGAAAATGGGCTAAATTTAAGCATAAATATAGAAAGCGTCATGGCAAAGCGCGCTGAGATCGAAGCGAGCCTGGAGCTAACAAAAAGCATAAGAGAGTTGGTGTAACGCCAGCTCTTGCTATAAAATCCACACAGGTGTCTTTGGACACAAGCTAAAAAGGCAATAGCTTTAGAAAATGGTTTTAAAAAAAGTGCCATGCTCAGCATAAGTTTAAATTTTAAAGTATTAAAATTTAGCATTTTTATTAGATTCTTAGTCTATTTTTGCTTTAATTAAAAAGAATTTTTAAAACTAATTTAAAGTTGAAATAAATTATGACTAATATATTATTATGCGGTGGTTCTGGTACGAGATTATGGCCTATTAGCAGGACTTTGATGCCAAAACAATTTATTAAATTATTTGATGATAGGTCTCTTTTTCAGCTAACAGCACTGCGAAACAGTGAAATTTGCGATAGGACATTTGTTATAACAAATGTTGATCATTACTACTTAGCAATGGATCAGATAGAAAATTTAAATATCACAAATTTTAAATATCTACTCGAGCCAGTTGGTAGAAATACTGCTCCAGCGATCACATTGGCTTGCCTCGCACTTGATCCAAATGAAGTGGTTTTAGTAACGCCATCGGATCATTTGATAAAGGACGTTAAAGAGTATCAAAAGAGCGTAAAAGTAGCAAAAGAGCTGGCAGAGCAAAATTTCTTGGTTACTTTTGGCATAAAACCAAGGTCGCCTGAGACGGGATTTGGCTATATTGAGAGTTTTAATGGTGATGTAAAGGCTTTTTATGAAAAGCCAGACTACGAAAGGGCAGTTAAATTTCTAAAAGATCAGAATTTTTACTGGAATTCAGGCATGTTTGTCTTTAAGGCAGGTGTTTTCTTGGATCAGATGAAAATTTTTGCCCCTGAGATACTTGAAGCGTGCAAATTTGCTTTTGATAATGCAAAAAAAGACGAATTTGATATTAAAATAGACGCTACTGATATGCAAAATATCCCACAAAACAGCATAGATTATGCTGTGATGGAAAAGTCTGATATCGTAAAAATGGTAGCCTTAAATGCTTCTTGGAGTGATCTTGGGAGTTTTGATAGTTTGGACGTAGAGCTAGAAAAAGACGCTAATGGCAATACAATAAATAGCGACCTGGTGCAGATAAATTCTCACAATAACCTAGTCCTATCTAGAGGTAAAAAAATAGCCTTGATAGATGTTGATGATCTAACGGTGGTAGATACAAAAGATGCTCTTTTAATATCTAAAAAATCCTCTAGCCAAAAGGTAAAAAATGTGGTGGAAATTTTAAAAGAGGAAAGTTCTGAGCTTTGCAATGCTCATGTTACAACAAATAGGCCTTGGGGAAACTATACTGTTCTTGAAAATCAAGACGGCTATAAGATAAAGATAATAGAAGTAAAGCCTGGTAAAAGGCTATCTTTGCAAAAGCATTTTCATAGAAATGAGCACTGGATAGTACTATCAGGTAGTGCCACTGTGACGATCGGCGAGACAACTAGACTTGTTTGTCCTAATGAGTCTATCTATATAAAAATGGGTGAAATTCATAGGCTATCTAATGAAGGTAAGATCCCTGTGGTTTTAATAGAAGCTCAAGTCGGCGAATATACAGGTGAAGATGATATAATTCGCTTAGATGATGATTTTAAAAGGTGATTTATGGATAAAAAAGTAGCGTTAATAACTGGCATAACTGGTCAAGATGGATCTTATCTGGCAGAATTTTTACTAAAAAAAGGTTATATAGTTCATGGTATAAAAAGGCGAACAAGTCTTTTTAATACAGATAGGATAGATCATCTTTATCAAGATCCACATGTTGATAATAGAAACTTTTTCTTGCACTATGGCGATATGACGGACTCTATGAATTTAACAAGGATCATCCAAGAGGTGCAGCCAGATGAAATTTACAACCTAGCTGCCATGAGCCACGTGCATGTAAGCTTTGAGACTCCAGAGTATGTCGCAAATGCTGATGGCACAGGCACTCTTAGGCTTCTTGAAGCTATAAGGATACTAGGGCTTGAGAAAAAGACAAAAATTTATCAGGCATCTACCTCTGAGCTTTACGGAAAAGTGCAAGAGACTCCCCAAAGCGAGACAACTCCGTTTTACCCAAGAAGCCCTTATGCAGTTGCAAAGATGTATGCCTACTGGATAACGGTTAATTACAGAGAGGCTTATGGCATTTTTGCTTGTAATGGTATATTGTTTAATCATGAATCGCCAGTTAGAGGTGAGACATTTGTAACTAGAAAGATCACAAGAGCAGCTAGCAAGATAGCGCTTGGACTTCAAGACAAGCTTTATCTTGGAAATTTAGACGCCAAAAGAGACTGGGGTCATGCAAAAGACTATGTGAAGATGATGTGGATGATACTGCAAGCCCCACAGCCAGAAGACTGGGTAATAGCAACTGGACAAACGACAGCGGTTAGAGACTTTGTAAAATTTGCATTTGCTTATGCTGGTATAAATTTGAGATTTGAAGGGGCTGGTGTAGATGAGGTAGGAGTCGTGGACTCACTAAATTTTGAAAAGGCAAAAGAGTTAAATTTAAATTTATCTCATTTAAGTGTTGGTCAAACTGTGGTTTGCGTGGATCCAAGGTACTTTAGACCAACAGAGGTTGATTTGCTACTTGGAGATCCTAGTAAGGCAGAGAAAAAACTAGGCTGGAAGAGAGAATTTAATCTTCAAGATCTAGTGAATGATATGATGAAATCAGACTTAAAGCTCATGACAAAAGACGTCTATCTAAAAGATGGTGGATATGAGATAATGAGCTATTTCGAGTAAAAAATGGATAAAAATAGCAAAATTTATGTAGCAGGACATAAGGGACTGGTGGGCTCTGCTATAGTGAGAAATTTAAAATCAAAAGGCTATGAAAATATAATCACAAGAACTCATAGCGAGCTTGATCTAATGGATCAAAAAGCTGTTTGTGAGTTTTTTGAAAAAGAAAAACCTGAGTATGTAGTACTAGCTGCTGCAAAGGTCGGCGGAATAGTGGCTAATAGTACGTATAGGGCTGATTTTATATATGAAAATTTACAAATTCAAAATAATGTGATCCATCAAAGCTATGTGCATAAGGTAAAAAAACTATTATTTCTTGGAAGTACTTGTATATATCCTAAAGATGCTCCACAGCCAATGAGCGAGGGGGTGCTTTTGACATCTCCACTTGAATACACAAATGAGCCATACGCGATAGCCAAAATAGCTGGCATGAAGATGTGTGAGAGCTATAATTTACAATACGGCACAAATTTCATATCTGTAATGCCTACAAATTTGTATGGCCCAAATGATAACTTTGATCTAGAAACTTCGCATGTATTGCCAGCACTTATAAGAAAGATACACCTAGCAAAGCTTTTAAGCGAAGAAAAATTTGGCGAAGTAGTAAAAGATCTAAAAGTAAGAGATATAAATGAAGCTATGGTTTATCTTGATAAATTTGGTATTTCAAAAGATAGAGTAGAAATTTGGGGCACAGGAAAGCCTAGACGAGAGTTTCTGTACTCAGAAGATATGGCCGATGCCTGCGTGTTTTTACTGGAAAATAGAGACTTTAAAGATACTTATGATAAGAATAGCAAAGAGATAAGAAATACGCATATAAATATAGGCACAGGCAAAGATATCTCGATAAATGAGCTAGCAAATTTGGTTAAAAATATAATTGGCTTTAAAGGCGAGCTATACTTTAATGATAACAAGCCTGATGGAACGATGCTAAAACTAACGGACCCATCTAAGCTCCACTCTCTTGGCTGGAAACATAAAGTAGAGCTTGAATATGGGATAAAGACACTTTATGAGTGGTATTTGAAAATAAATGATAGATAACATAATATCATTAAAAAATCATCAAGGCTTTATGAAGTATTTTAAAAATACATCGTGGCTTTTTTTTGAAAAAATACTCCGTATGTTCGTTGGACTTTTCGTAGGTATTTGGGTGGCTAGATACTTAGGACCTGAGAGATTTGGGCTTTTTTCATATGCTCAAAGTTTTGTAGGACTTTTTACTGCTATTGCTACGCTTGGACTTGATAGTATAGTGGTACGAGAGCTAGTAAAGGATGAAAGTAAAACAAATGAGCTAATAGGTACTACTTTTTATCTTAAGCTCGTGGGTTCTATTTTGACTTTATTGGTTTTGGCAATTGCTATCCATTTTACTTCTAATGATAGATATACAAATTTATTAGTGTTTATTATAGCTAGTGCTACTATATTTCAATCATTTAATGTAATAGATATGTATTTTCAATCAAAAGTTTTATCAAAATATGTAGTGTTTTCTAATATTATCTCTCTTTTTGCAAGTAGCATAGTAAAAATTATACTTATTTTTATTGATGCTCCACTCGTAGCTTTTGCATGGGCTATCCTATTTGATAGTATAGTTTTATCTTTGGGGTTTATTTATTTTTTCTTGAAATATTCAACTCTTATGGTAAGAAAAATATATTTTAGTAAATTAATTGCAGTTGATTTATTAAAAAATTCTTATCCGATTATATTGAGTTCAGCAGTAATTGCAATTTATTTGAAAATAGATCAAGTTATGATTAAAAGTATGTTAGGAGAAATAGCTGTTGGACAATATACGGCTGCAACTAAGTTAAGCGAATCTTTTTATTTTATTCCACTGGCCATATCTTACAGTTTTTTTCCTGCGATTGTAAATTCAAGAAATTGTAGCGAAAGATACTATGCTAGGCTTCAAATGCTTTATAATCTAGTGGTATGGATAGCTATTGCAATAGCTCTTCCAGTTACTATTTTGTCTAATAATATTATAGATATACTTTATGGTGATCAATACTATCAGGCTGGAAGCATTTTAAAGATACATATTTGGACCAACGTATTGATTTCCATAGGTGTTATTAGCGGAGATTGGTTTGTAGCTGAAAATTTACAAATTTTTGCATTTTGGAGATCATTTTGTGGAGCCAGTCTAAATATAATTTTAAATTTTTTATTAATTCCAAAATATGAAATTCAAGGGGCTGCTATTGCAACTTTGATTAGTTACTTTATTGCAAACTTAGCTTTCGATTTTTTTAATAAGAAAACTAGAAAAATTTTTTTTATTAAATTAAAAACAGTTATTTTAACAAAAAGAGCATTATCATGGCGTCAATTTTAATTTTTAAAAAGATTTATTTGATTTTACCTTATTTCATAAATAAAATTACAAATATATTTTGGAATAAAATATGAAAGTAGGCATTGTAACAACGTATGACGAATTAAATTTTGGAGCCTACCTTCAGGCTTATTCATTATCAAAAATTTATAGAAAGTTTGGGGCATAATGTTGAGCTTGTTAATTATAAAAGCTTAGAATATAAGATGGCTGAACTTAAGGCAACATATAAAAATAAAAATCAATATATCTTTTGAAGGTATTTTATAAAAGTATAAAATTTAATAGAGTTCTTTTCGCTATTAAATATATCTAAAAATTTTAATAATATTAAAGAAATAAATGATTATTCATATGACCTATTGATCTTTGGAAGCGATGAGATATGGGATTTAAATAATGCCTTGGGTGGCATTATAGATACGTATTTTGGAGATGGGCTGGCTGGTAAAAGAATTTCTTACGCAGCCAGCTTCGGAAGTACGGATGTATATGATGGAAAAAATAAGTAGTATTAAAAAAATATGCTTTTAGACTTTTCATCTATCTCGGTTAGAGACCAAAATTCAAAAGATATTGTGTCAGAAAAATTTCCTAATATGCCAGTAGACATAGTTCTTGATCCGACATTTTTGATAGATCATAACGTTCCAAAGCCAAATTTGGATGGTAAGTATATTTTTATTACTATCTTGGCAATAATAAAAATTTAGAAGATGAAATGATAGCTTTTGCTAAAAGAAAAATCACTTAATATCGTTTCTTTTGGATACAAGAGTAAAAAGATTTAAAAAATATTATTTTCTATAGATCCATTCGAGTGGTTAAGTTATTTAAAATATTCCGATTTCGTAGTTACTAATATAGTTTCATGGGACAGTTTTTCTATATTATTTGATAAAAATTTTATGGTTGATATTACGACTTATAGAAAAAAATAAACTAGAGTTTTTTTAATTAACATGTTTGAATTGAGACAAAGAATATATAATGAAGATCATTTTAAAAAAATATTACTAGTGATATAAATTATGAATATGTTCATAATAGTATTCAAAGGCATAGAGTCGCATCTATAAAAATTTTTAATGGAAGCACTAAAATGATAAAAGATATTAAAAATTATAAAAAGCTTATATTATGTTATATTTTTCGTATTTCCCAGACATACATAGGTATTTTAAATACTCATTAGCGAACCCAGCAAATAGATTTAGAGATGATAATATAAGTTCTATAGTATTGGCTCAAATACATTCGATAGAAAGAGCATTTAGTTTAAAAAAATATTAAAAAGGAGTTTGGGAAAGAATTAGTAAGTAGTTTTGAAAAATAATATTAAATTTATAAAAACAATGAGAATTATAAATACGAGTTAGCGCTTTTTAATAGTGCTATTGCGGAATATAATAAATATCATGATTATTCCAAGGAAAAATATTTTTAGAGATAAAACCGTATAAAAAAATATAAACATATCAGATTTAATACATCTAGTAGTTTTAAAAAAGTTATATTAAGTAGACACTCTATAAGAAATTTTGGCGACGTAAAGATAAGTGATTCTGATGTTGCCAAGGCTATATATATGGCAAAAAACACAACCCCATCTGTGTGTAATAGGCAAGGATATGAAGCACTGGTTGTAAGAAACAAAGAAACCTGCAAAAAAATATTGGCACTACAAAATGGTAATAGTGGAATAAGCGGTATTCAAAATATAATTGTAGTTTGTTCTTTGATACCATCGTTCTTTGGACCAAATGAGAAAAATCAGCCATATATAGATGGTGGGATATTTTTAATGTCCCTATTGAATTGTCTTCATTTTAATAATATAGCAAGTTGCACGCTAAACTGGTCTACAGACCCAAAGACAGATAAGAATCTTAGGGGGTTGTTGAAAATTCATGACTCAAGGGTTATTATAGCGTTAATAGCTATTGGCACATATGAAGCAAAAGAGATAAACATAGCGTCATCACATAGAAAAAAATTAAATAAAATTATGAAAATAGTGGAGTAGTTAAAATGGAAAATATACCAATATCTATGCCTTATATAGGCGAAAAAGAAAAGGAATATGTTCTTAAAGCATTAGAATCTGGATGGGTGTCATCTATAGGTGAATACATAGATACTTTTGAAAAAAAATTTGCAAAATATTGTGATACTAAATTTGCCCTAACTACATCAAATGGTACCACTGCTTTGCATTTGGCTTTAGCGGCATTTGGTATTTCAAGCGGAGATGAGGTAATTGTACCAGATTTTACCTTTGTTGCTACAGCTAATGCTGTAAAATATACTGGCGCAAATGTAGTTTTTGCTGATATAGACAAAGATAGTTTGTGTATTTGTGTAGACGGCATAAAGAAACTAATAACAAAAAAAACAAAGGCTATAATACCAGTTCATATATATGGTCATCCAGCCAACATGGATGAAATAAATAATATAGCTAAAGAAAATAATCTTATTGTCATAGAGGATGCGGCTGAAGCTCATGGTGCCGAGTGGAATGGTAAAAAAGTTGGTGGTCTTGGAGATGTTGGAATTTTTAGTTTTTATGGTAATAAGATTATAACTTCTGGAGAAGGAGGCATGATTACAACAAATGATGAAAACATATATAATAGACTTAAATTTTTACGAGATCATGCCATGAGCAAAGAGAAAAGATATTGGCATACGGATATAGGCTTTAACTATAGGATGACAAATATCCAGGCGGCATTAGGGTTGGCCCAGTTGGAGAGTATTGACAAATTTATAGATAAAAAAAGACTTATCTTTAAATGGTATAAGGATGAACTAAGTGGTATTAAAAACATAAGGTTAAATTATGAGCACCCTTTAGCGAGAAATGTTTATTGGATGGTGTGTTTAGAATTAAAAGATTATTCAGAAGAGAAAAGAACGGAATTTATGCAAAGGATTAAGGAATTGGGCATTGACTCTAGACCATATTTTTATCCTATATCTGACATGCCAATGTATAGTGGTGTCAATTGTGATACTAAGATCACTCGTATGATTTACAAGACCGGAGTAAATTTGCCAAGTTACTATACTATTACTCAAGAACAAGTCAAATATATTTGTAGGACTATTCGCAATGCTTTATAGATTTCTTAAAAGGCATCCGTTAAAAGAATTTGATAATTTTAAAAAAACGGTTAACAAAGAATATGAAAAATTGGATATAGAATTCCATACTGTAAATTATCCTATTAGCAAAGAAAACCCTATGGAAAATCCAGATCACTATGCAATATTTGCATACTGGATAGCAAAAAAAATACTTAATAATAGATTAATAGGGGGGGGTGAATCTAAGTTGGAAATACTAGATGTGGGAAATACGAAATTTTCTAATATGTTTAATAGTATTAATAATAATGTTACTGCATTAGTACTAGAGGAGCCTTTGGACAGTATATCGGACGTGAAATATATAAAACATGATATATCAAATGTGTTACCATTTTCAGATAAAACTTTTGATGTTTTTACTTCACCAAGTACGTTACATCTTATTGGACAAGGAAGATATGGCGATGAATTAAATCCTTGTGCCTTATTGGAATTTCTAGAGGAGTTAAATAGGGTAACAAAAGATAGTTCCAAGGTCTATATCATGCTTCCATTGGGTAAAGATGCTTTATTGTTCGGATATCATTTTATTTATTCTTATGAGTCTATAGTAAAGATATTTAAATATTGGAATGTTACAGATTATATGGTAGATAATCTAGTAGAAATTTGGAACTATTTCAAAGTTGCCTTTGCCATCTTGTGGTAGATTTAACAAGGATATAGATGTATCTGATTTTTAAAATAGGTGATTATAAAATTATATATTTAGAGCTCTCTAAATGAAAAATTGGTATTCTTGCGTTTGGAGATCCAAAAGGCGGCGGGGTTTTATCAATATACTCGTTCTATCATAGATGTCATCACGCAAGATAAAAAAATAACACATATATTGTATTTACCGATACCAATAATGATAGTTTTGATGAATATAATATAGAGATTAGAAAGATAAATAAACCAAATATTTTTATATTAAAATAAGCTAATAAGAGTTTTTCAAATTTTTATTGTTTATTAGAAAGCCACTATAAAAAGACGAAAAAGATATTTTTGTGATATAGATAAATTTGTTTGTCCTGTTATATCCCTATACCCGCATTTTTTTATCTCAATAAGCCTTTTATCTTTACATTGCATGATATGCAGGAAAGATATTATCCATATTTTTTTACATTAAAAAGATAAAAATTATAAGATGGTTAAATAATAGAGCTCTATCAAAATCAGCAGATAAAAATTTACTATGCGAATCTCAATTTGTAAAAAGTGATATTATAAAATTTCTTGGGAGTTGATCCCAATAAGGTGCACGTAGTCCAATCACCGCCTCCAAAGTGCTTTTAATAGTAGTACCATAGATGAAAAAATTTTGTATAAAACTATAAAGGCAAAAATATAACCTTCCTGAAGAATATATCTTCTATCCAGCTCAATTTTGGCCACATAAAAAAACCATATAAAAATTATTAGAAGCTTTTTAGTATTGTTAGAATTCAAGGATTTAAAAATTAGTCTTTACTGGTTCAAAAGCAAAATAACTTTCAAAATGTAGATGATAAAATAAAAGGACTACAATTGCAAAATAATGTTATTTATCTTGGATATATAGATTATTCTGATCTTCCATTCTTATATAAGATGTCTAAATTTTTGGTGATGCCCACACTTTTTGAGAGCATTAGCATCCCCATATATGAAGCATTTTCATTAAAAGTTGCAGTTTGCTGTTCTAATGTTGTAGCTTTGCCCGAACAAGTGGGAGAGGCTGGCTTGCTTTTTGATCCAAACAATGAAAAAGACATTGCTAAAAAGATGATTATGTATTTAAGGAATAATGAGCTACTGACTGAAAAAGCAGAACAAGGGTATTTAAAGATAAATAGTTTTGATTATGAGGCTTACAAAAAATCTATTCTAGAGATAATAAATTCATGAGTTTAGAACAACCAAAAATTTCTATCATAACAGTTGTTTTTAATGGCGAGAAATATTTAGAGCAAACTATTAAAAGTATCATAAATCAGACATATAAAAATTTTGAGTATATCATAATAGATGGTGAAAGTACTGATGGTACTTTAGAAATCATAAAAAAATATGAAGATAAAATTTCATATTGGATTAGCGAAAAAGATAAGGGTATAAGCGATGCTTTTAATAAGGGTGTAACAGCTGCAAAAGGTGATTATATAAATTTTCAAGGCGATGGTGACGGATTTTTATCTAGTAAAACTTTAGAAGAGGTTTTTAAAGATATCAAGGCTGGAGAGTCATCTATAATTAGCACAAGGATACAAAGGGTGGATGAAAATGGAAATGAAATTTATAGGTCCAAATTTTTAAAGAATTTTGATAAAAGATCGTTGCTCTTTAGGATGTCTTTGCCACACCAGGGGTTGTTTGTGCCAAAGAGTTATTTTGAAAAATATGGACTTTTTGATCTAAATAATAAATTTTGTATGGACTATGAACATTTGCTTCGAAGTTATCAAAATTTTCCAAGCGTTATAACTAAAGATATCGTTTCTGCCAGATGGCGAGATGACGGCATTGGGAATGGAAGAACTCTGGAGATATTTAAAGAGTATGATAAGATAAAAAGAGATAATAAAGTAGCCAGTGCATTAGTTTTGGATCTAATTAAATATTGGATTTTATTTAAATACTATGTCAAAAAGGTTGATTGGGAGATCATAGAATGCTAAATGTATTAAAATATATATGGAATAAAAACGATGGCATATATAAAATAAAAATATCTATTTGTTGGTATGTCTTTTCAGATATTTAAAAGATTATCAAAAAGATAATATCAAAGACCATTTTTAATGGCAAAAAAATATTTTTATATCCTAATTGCAATGTATCGAGCATGTATACATATACCGATATACCAGATAGAGAAGAAATTTTACTATTAAGAGAATTTGCAAAGCAAAACAATTGTCAGAAATGTGGAAAAACTATATTTTTAGATATTGGTGCAAATATTGGTTCCTATAGCATTTCAATGATAGATGTTTGCGATAGTGTCATAGCCTTTGAGCCGCATCCTTTTACCTCCAAAAGATGCAAAATGAATTTTTTGCTAAATAATTTGGACGAAACACTTGTAAAACAATTGGCTCTGTCAGATAGTATAGGTAGTGTCCATTTTTCAGATTATGGCGGAAGCTCGACTGTAAATCATATAATTAAAATGGAAGATGGCATAAAGGTACAAGCAATAACATTAGATAAATTTATCGTTGATAATAATTTTGCCCAAGATAATAGGTATATAGTAAAAATTGATGTTGAAGGCTTCGAAGAACAAGTGTTAAAGGGAGGAAAGAACTTTTTTACACAATATAATATTCAAGCTATTGTATTTGAATGTTTTTTTCTCAAAATAGAGTATTTGATATATTAAAAAAACGTATGGTTTTTACAGAAATTAAAAAGTTAAGTGAGAATAACTATTGTGCAACAAAGAGTTGATTGGGTTGACACCTTAAAAATTTATAGGGATATTGTCGGTTATACTAGGGCATATACTTTCCCATTAAATGGCTTCATATATACCTGGCATATGCCATTATTTTTTATGATCTCTGGTTTTTTTATAAAATTTGACACACTTTTTAAAGATTTTATAGTTAAAAATTTCAAAAGATTAATGATCCCATACTTTATTTTTTCTATTATTGGTCTTTTTATGGAGATACTAAAAAGATATCTACTGCATAGAGAGGCTCTGGATTATGCACATGATATCAAAGGTATTTTTATAGATATGGATTTTGCTGGACTTTGCAACACCTATGCTTTCGTGCTATGGTTTTTGCCAGCACTATTTTTTTCAAGGATATTTTTATATTTGATAAAAAATAAAATACCTAGCTTGCTCTTACAATCATTTGTAGTCGTGTTTTTATTTATGGCTAGCTTTCATATCGACCTTCCGTTCGGACTCGATAGCGCCCTAAATTCATTGATATTTGTCTATGCTGGTAATATTATTTTTGAAAAAGATTGCCTAATATATTTGTTTTTCTGTCTTTTGTAGTGCTTGTGGTGATCTATCTTTTTGGATTTAACTTAAATCTAGACATGGCAAGTAAAGTTTATTCTAATAAATTTTTAAATGTGATTTGGGCTGTCTCTTTTGTCTATGTGCTTATTTTTGTATAAAAATATAAGATTAAATAGTAAATTTATCAAAAATATGGGGCAGTAACACCATGCTACTTTTTATACTACACCCATATACCAACAATATCGCTCACATAGCTGTTCAAAAGGTTTTACAGTCTGATTACTGGTTGTTTAAATTTATTATTTCTATAGTGTTACTTTCTCTTATGATTTTTTTATAAAAGAGAGAAATAAAAAAATTGGTTGGTTTTTAAATATGTATGATTATTTGATAGTGACTCATATACCAGCTTTTTATAAGATAAATTTATATAATGAATTGGCAAAAAGATTAAAGATATTTGTTATATTTATCTCATCAGATACTTCGCAAAAGCGTTCAAATAACTTTTCTAGTGTAAATGATGCACTATTTGATTATGAGGTCTTATATCAAGGAGATTTTCAAAAAAGAAAAATTTTTAAAAATATATTGGCTATTCAAACCATACTCAGCACAGTAAAATTTAAGAGGATTTTGGTCAGCGGATGGGACTTGCCAGAATTTTGGTATATAGCCTTTACGAGCAAAAAAAGCAAAAATTGCCTGGCTCTTGAGTCAACTATATTTGAAAGTAGTTATAAGGGATTAAAGGGTTTTATAAAAAAGATCTTTTTGTCAAGGATTTCTACAGTTTTTGCCTCTGGTAGCTTGCATTGTGATCTATTAAAAGCATTAAATTTCCATGGAGATATTAAAATTACTAATGGTGTCGGCATCATAAATAAACCAGAATTTATAAAAACTCAAAAGAAATTTAGCGGTAGATTTTTATATATTGGCAGGATTGTGGATATCAAAAATTTAAAATTTCTAGTAGAGATTTTTAATGCTATGCCAAATTTTACTCTCGCTATTATCGGTGTTGGTGAGCAGCAGGAGTTTTTGCAGTCTATTTCAAATAAAAATATAATCTTTAGAGGAGCTATAGAAAATAAATTTATAGGTGCCGAATTCGCCAAAAATGATGTTTTCATTTTACCTAGTTTGATCGAGCCTTGGGGCTTGGTGGTAGAGGAGGCATTGTATTTTGGACTACCAGTCTTGATAAGTGATCGTTGTGGCTCTTCTGAATTAATCAAAAATGGCATAAATGGCTTTGTATTTGATCCTACTGACAAAAATAGCCTTATGCAAATAATAAGAAATTTTGACGATGAAATGTTGCAAAATTTATGTAGCAATGCCGATAGTTATGACATTAATGCCAAAGATGCACAGCAAATAAGCGCATACTTATGAAAATTCTAATAATCCACAATAAATACCAATCAAAGAATATTGGCGGTGAGGATATCGTTTATAAAAATGAGCTAAACGCCCTGCGCAAAAAACTAGGAGATGAAAATGTTTTTTGCTATGAAGTTTCAAATGATAATATAAATAAATTTAAACTTCTTTTTGAGATATGGTTTTCAAAAAAATATTACAAAGAGGTTAGAAAAATAATAAAAGAAAATGGTATTGAAATTGTTCATGTTCATAACTTTTTCCCACTTCTTACGCCTGCTGTTTTTAAGGCCGCTAAAGATAGTAAAACAAAAGTGATCCATACTTTGCATAATTATAGATTGTGGTGCATATCTGGAATTTTATATAGAGATGGTTTTGGTATTTGTGAAATTTGCGCGCATAAAACATTTTCTTTATCTGGCATTTTAAATAGATGTTATAGAAAGTCACTTCTTCAAAGTCTTGTGGCGCAGCTGGCTTTTTGGTTTTATAAGTTAATTGGAGCTTTTAAAAGTATCGACTACTTTTTTGTCTTAACAAATTTTCAAAAAGATAAGGTTAAAAGTCTTGGAGTGAGTGAAAGCAAGATCATTCTAAAGCCAAATAGCTTACAAATGAAATTTAGCATAGAGACACAAAAACATAACTATGTATATGTAGGGCGGCTAGAGGAGTCAAAAGGGATTTTAGGGCTTTTAGAAATTTGGGATCAGCTAGACGAAAAGTATATTTTAACCATTGTTGGTGGCGGAGATATTGAAGCACAACTTAGACAAAGATATACAAAGTCAAACATAATATTTAAAGGTAAGTGTCCAAGAGAAGAAACCATGACTATTATCTCACATTCAAAGTATTTACTGCAACCATCGCTATTATATGAAACATTTGGATTGACTATCGTAGAAGCCATGAGCGTAGGAGTGCCCGTCATAGGATATGACATAGGAACAAGGGGTGATTTTATAAAAGATGGTGTAAATGGATTTTTAAGTGGCCCCGATGAGTTAAAAAGTGTGATAGAAAGATCATATGAATTTGAGAGCTACGATAGACTTTCAAGGGCCGCAAAAGAGAGCACAAAACAATACAAAAATGAGTATGTTATTGAAAAACAGATTGAAATTTATAAAAATATCTTGGAGAATAAAATTTGAAAATATCAATCATAACGGTAGTCTGGAATAATGCAAAAACGATAAAAGATGCCATAAATTCTGTTTTAAATCAGAGCTATAAAGATATAGAGTATATTATCATAGACGGATATAGTACCGATGGCACTATAGAGATAGTGCAAAGCTATAGAGATAAGATAAAATTTATCAGTGAAAAGGATAATGGTCTATATGATGCTATGAATAAGGGCATTAGAATGGCTACTGGGGACGTTGTTGGCATATTAAATAGTGATGATTTTTACGCAAGTGATAAAATTCTGCAGATAGTGGCTGATGAGTTTTCAAAGAGTAATATCGATAGTGTATATGCAAATCTTGAATACATAGATACAAATGATCCAAAAAGAGTTATAAGATACTGGAGGTCAAAAAAGTACCAAGAAGGCCTTTTTAGATCTGGCTGGCACCCAGCACACCCTACATTTTTTGTTAAAAAAGAAATTTACGAAAAGTATGGAGTGTTTGATCTTAGTTTTAAAATCGCCGCTGATTATGAGCTTATGTTAAGATTTTTTGAAAAATACAAAATCACAAGTAGCTATGTCGATGAAGTTTTTGTAAAAATGAGAATAGGTGGCGAGAGCAACAAGAGCATTAAAAATATCATAAAAGCAAATATGGAGTCATATATGGCATGGAAAGCTAATGGTCTTTGCATAAACCCATTAAGGTTTCTACTAAAGCCTTTTTCAAAGATAATTCAATTTATAAAAAAATAAATTTATATGCAAACCCCCTCACTCCACCTTATATCCAGTGCCTCGCACGGTTTTTAGGCAAATAGTTGGGATCTTAGCTCTTATCTCTCGCACGAGCGATCTTATACACTCTTGCGACAAGGTTTTTTATATAGGTGGTGATCTATCTCGTTATAGGTGACGACGTGGGGCGAGTTTTTGTTAAAGATTTAGCTCAAATTTAGAGTCTAAAAGCACCTTGCAAAGCTAAATGCATAAAATAAAAACAAATGGCTTAATGATAAAATCATTAACCCTAGCGTAGTAAATCGTCTTAAAAACGCTAGGGACGCTAACGCTCCGCAAAAGCATAATGGGAGTGATGTTTTGGCTATCTCTTATAAATTTAACCAGATCAAGGTTTAAATTTCTTTATCCATCGCCGCACTCAAAGTCCTTGATGACCGAGCACGCGCTTTTTAGCTGTATCATCCTAAACCCAAAGCGATAAAGCGATGTGTTTAGGATGACATTTTGCCAAAAGCCACTTGAGAGCGGTTAAGCTTTCTCGTCAGCCAGCTAGACCGCCACCAGCTGGTTTTTTGGCATCTTTTTCAGCCTTTTGTTTTAAAAATTCCTCTTCTTCTTTTGTAGGCTTGTACTCCTCTTTGAAGAATTTTTGCTTAGTTTCGATCCTCTTTTCGATCATCTTTTTATCGTAAATTTTATACGATGGCTTCCAGTACTCAAGATAGTTTCTAAAGCCAGCGCTGTGACCTGCGTCATAGTGACAGCTTACACATTTTAGCTCTTTAGGAGTGTCAAGGAGCTTTTTGTAGTGAGCGTGCATCTTTTGAGCTTGCGCTGAAGTGTTGTTGCTATCTATCACGTTTGCGTGGCAGCTTGTGCAGCCGTTGTCAAAGACAAAATGCTCGCGATTTTTGAGGTTTTTATGCCAATCAATCGCATTAGGATCGCCAAAGAAATGCACCCAGCCCTCTAAAATGCCGTTTTTCGCCTTTTTTAGGGCGTATTTTGCGATGTTGTCATGCGGTATGTGACAATCCACACATCTTGCTTTGATACCAGTTTTGCCCTTGCCGCTGTGGATGTCGTCGTTGTAGGCGATCACCATAGGATCCATCTCGTGGCAAACGATGCAGAATTTATCCCCACTCGTCTCATCAAGTGCGTAATGAACTGGCAGAACGACTAAAAATCCAACAATTCCGCTTATGAAGATTATAAGCGCTAGTAATTTTTTTGAAATTTTCATGGTGTTACTCCGTTCATCCATTGTGGCACCTCGTGTTCATGGCACTCAGAGCACATGTTTGTAGATGGTTTGTGTTCGTTGTGGCACTCGTCGCAGTACAAAGTCGGACCATCGTGAACAGAGTTGTGAGGATTTGCCTTTAGAGTATCCATAAATTTTAGCCTTTGAGCTAAAAGCTTTTTGCTCTTGTGACAGGATAGGCAGCCAGCGTCGCCGATCGATTTAAATTTGCTAGGATCATCGCCCTGGTTTTGGTGACAATCAACGCAGTCAAAGCTTAGATGTTCGTGATGAGGCTTGATCTTATATTTGGCTCGTAGCTCATCGGAGACTGCTACTTTTGTGACGTTTAGATCGCCCTTTGGCATATCGGCACCAAAGAGATGAAGCGAAAATAAACAGGCAAAAATAGCGATGAATTTAAGCTTATTCATACCCTTTTCCTTTCTTTTAAGATTTATAAACATCAAATTTCAATGGAAAACTAATATTTTTACTTAAACTTATTTTTATAAAATTATAGTCCTTGCTTGATTAAATCTGCATTAATAATATTTTAGAGTGCTAAAATATAGACTAGTTTTATGAAGTTGAATTTTAAAGAAAAAGGTAATTAAGCTAAATAAAAAGGAAAATAAAATATAATCCCAAATCTTTGGTCCCGTAGCTCAGTTGGTAGAGCACTACCTTGACATGGTAGTGGTCGATGGTTCGAGTCCATTCGGGGCCACCATTTCTATATAAAATTTCCCAAAACGTAAAGTCCAAAAAATAAAATTTAAAAATATTTTTTATAACTCTACCATTTTTAAATTTTAAACTAAATCCCTAAAATACGGTAAATTTTTACTAAATTTAACTCAAAAATTTACAACTTCACATTCCTAAAATGTCACAACTGTACCAAAGTACAATAGATATAAAATAAATTTTTTACTTATAATTGCTGATATAAAAATATAAAAAAGGGGAAATACTATGAGTAAAGTTAAAGGACTAATCAAATCAATAATCGGCACGGATGCCATTGTCGCTATAGACGCTAATGGAAATGAAAGAACTCTAAAAGCAGGCGACGTGATCTATGACAATGAGGTCATAAAAGAACAAGATGGCGTAAAGGTTGAGTTGCAGGCTGCGCAAACTCAAAATGAAAATGCTAGCGATGAGACTGGCAAAGAGATAGCATCGCTACAAGAGCAATTATTAAATGGTAAAAATATCTCTGATCTTGAAGAGACTGCAGCTGGCGGCACTCAATCAGCAGGTGGAGTAAGCTCGAATGGCGTGAGCCTTGGCGCTGCTGGCTTTGCAAATGGTGGTCACTACTCAAACGTAAATGCAAATTTTGGCGATCTAGCTTCTCAAACAATCGCTAGTGCAGAGGCTCTAACAAATGTAAATGGCGCTGCTAGTGAGGGCTTTAGCCTTGATACGCTTGCAGCTGCGATAGATAATGCATATAACAATATATTGCCACAGACCCTAGAAGTATCTGTCACAGCAGTTGATGATAATGTAGTGACTGGTAATACAGATCAGGCAGTAAGCAGCAACCTTGACATCGAGGGCAATATCTTAGAGCATGAAAATTCACAAAGAACAGGTCTGCATATCACAAACGATAACACTCCAACTTTGGTAGGTAAGGCTACTTCAAACGCTACTATAAGTATATTTGATGGCGAAGGCGAGAGCGCACCACTACTTGGCACGACAACTACCGATAATGATGGCAACTGGTCATACACACCAAGCTCGCCTCTAGCTGACGGCGATCATAAATTTACTATCGAAGCTAGTAAAGTAGCTGCAAACGGCGAAGAGCTAAAAGCTACAAGCACACAAGAGATAACTGTTGATACAGACAATAGCACTTTATCTATCACAAAAATATCTACTGATGATTTTACTGACTTGTCACACTATAACACAATGTATGATAGCAATAAAGAGTATGACTTTTCACCGACTATCGAGGGCAAGGCAGAGGCGTTTGCTGATGTAAATATAGTTATCAAAACGGCTGATGTCTTTTATAACGACGGCTTAGGTAACTCTTGGCTAGGCAAAGCAGCTCAAGTAGTCGAAGAACTAAGTGTCAAGGCTGATGCTGAAGGCAACTGGAAAGTTGAGAGCGGTGTTTTAAATAATAGAGATTATGAATACAAAGTCGAAGCTTCATCGGTAGATGAGGCTGGCAACAAATACTCTGAGCCTCAAGCAACGACATTTTATATGCCACTTGAGCCTATAACTGTCGCTCCAACAGACCATCTATAATATTAAATTTAATGTGGAGAGGTCCTCTCTCCACGCACTCTTAAATTTACTTCAAATACTCTTTTACGTCGTACTCTTTGCCAGCGTCGTGATCTTTTAAAAGTTTAGCCACGACTGGGCTTAGAAGGATTATGGCGATTAAATTTGGCACAACCATAAGGCCGTTAAACATATCTGCTAAACTCCAGACAAAATCAACCTTTTGCAAGCTACCTAAAAAGACAAAAACAACAACTAAAATTTTAAAAATTTTAACCGCTTTTGCGCCAAAAAGGTAGCGCACATTGATCTCAGCGAAGTAGTACCAGCCAATGATCGTCGTAAATGCGAAGAAAAATAGGCAGATCGCCACGAAGCTATAACCGCCAGTTTTGCCAAAGATATGTGACGAGAACGCCTCTTGCACCAAGGTGATGCCAGTAAAGACCGCCTTGCCGTTTTCAAAGCTGATGACATTTGCAGTAAGCACCACAAAAACGGTTATATTTAGGATGACAAAGGTGTCTATAAAGACGCTCATTATGCCAAGGACGGCTTGATCGACTGGGTGTTTGACATTTGCAGCAGCGTGTGCGTGCGGAGTTGAACCCATGCCAGCTTCGTTGCTAAAAAGTCCTCTTGCGATGCCGTATCTCATAGCAGCTGCGATGCTAGCGCCAGTTGCCCCACCCCAAGCAGCCGAAGGATCAAACGCAGCTTTAAATATTAGTGAGATCGCCTCTGGGATTTGGTGAAAATTTAAAGCGATGATAACCACGCCAACAACGATATAAAGTAGCGCCATTAGCGGCACGATCTTTTCAGCGACCCTTGCGATCGCCTTTACGCCACCTATGAAAATTAGCGCGCAAATGAGAGCCAAAAACGCCCCTGTTAGCCACTGCGGTATGCCAAAAGCGCCGCTAAAGCCGTCTGATATGGAGTTTGCTTGAACCATATTGCCGATAAAGCCAAGTGCGATGATGATAGCGATAGCGAAAAATCCAGCTAGAAATTTCGCCCATTTGCCCTTTAATCCGCGGCTTATGTAAAAGGCTGGACCGCCTATCGTATGACCGCTGTCATCTTTGGTGCGGTAAATTTGAGCGAGGCAAATTTCAGCAAAATTTGTAGCCATGCCTAAAAAGGCTGCGCACCACATCCAAAATATGGCTCCAGGACCGCCCATGATAAGAGCTGTCGTCGCGCCTACTAGGTTGCCAGTGCCAACTTGCGCGGCGATCGCCGTTGCGACTGCTTGAAATGAGCTCATACCAGCCTTGCCAGCAGCCTCGCCGTGAAGTGAGAAATTTCCAAAAAGCTTGCCTAAACCCATCTTAAATTTAAAAATCTGAACAAAGCCAAGTCTAATGGTAAAAAATAGTCCAGTGCCGCAAAGTAGGGCGATAAGGAAGTATGGACCCCAAAGAAATGAATTTATACTTTCAACGCAGTTATTCAAAATTTCAGCAAAATTCGTAGGCATTTTTAAACTTTCGTGATTGATTTGGATTTGAGAAGTATATTTGAATAAATATAAAATTTAAATTAATAGCTAAAAAATCATGCCCGAGCTAAATTTTTACAAGAGAGCCCTGCAAAACCACGCTTGAATAGTAGTAAAAGCTGTAAAATAGCCTATCGTCATAGCTTAACTCATCTTGCTCGATGATCTCAAGATACTTTGGCTCTAGCATTTGCTCCATTTTTGCAAGCGGCTTTGCATGCTCCATCTGCTCTACTTTCTCGCAAATTTCAAGCATAAGCTTAAAAAACTCTTCAAGCTTACGTGAGATAAATTTAGCTGCCTCGCCTTTTTCGTCTAGCGCACTTTTATAAATTCTCACCAAAAAAACGAGCGCAAATGGCGTAGCGTGCCAAAATGTCTCTTGATACTCGCACTGATCCATTATCTCATCAAGTAGCTCGCCAAGCTCATTTTCATCAAATTTAGAGCTTTTCAGAGCTTGCGAAAGGCTTTTTAAAATTTTATCAAAAAGCTCCGCCGTGCCGTAACTACAGCTTAGCCTCTCCCACGGCACGTCTTTTATCTTTAAATTTGCGATATATTCTAAATTTTGCTCGTTCATCTGCACTCTTTTGAAATTTATCCTAAATTTAGCCCTTTGATCTTATCTTTTCTAGCCACTCATTTAGCGTTTTTTCAAAGCCTATGCCCTTGCTTTTGTAAAAAACGAGCGGTATTTCTAGGTATTTTTGCTCGACCCAGCCGCCAAAATCATGCGGATAAAGGTAGTCTTTGCTCTCTTTTGTGTGGTTTTTTAGATATGGCGGGATCTTTAAAATTTCCTCGCTTTGCACGTATCTTAGTGCGGCATTTATCGCGTTGTAGCTGGAGTTTGACTTTGGCGAGCTGGCTAGATAGATGGCGCACTGAGCCAGTATGATCCTAGCCTCTGGAAAGCCTATATCTTTTACGATGCTAAGCGTGCTTGCGGCTAAATTTAGCGCATTTGGGTTTGCATTGCCGATGTCTTCGCTGGCAAATATCGCCATCCTTCTAGCGATAAAGTCAGCACTCTCGCCAGAGTCTATGAGCCTTGCAAGGTAGTATATGACGGCGTTTTCGTCGCTTCCACGCAGACTTTTTATAAAAGCGCTTGCTAGCTCGTAGTGTGTGTCGTCCTCTTTTGCTCCCTCTTTTAGGGCGTTTTGGCGAAGTGTTTTTAAATTTTCTAGGCTCACATTTTCATCAAGCGTGACGGCAAATTCGAGTAAATTTAGCATAGCTCTTGCGTCGCCGCCGCTACTTTTAAAAAGATACTCCTTCGCCTCTTCATCTATGCTAAATGAAATTTGCTCTCTGATCTTGCCAAGAAGCTCCTCAAAATCGCCACTGCTAAGCGGTCTAAACTCAAAGAGCATCGAGCGGCTTCTGATGCCTGAGCTTAGCGTAAAAAAGGGATTTTCCGTGCTAGCGCCGATGACTAGGGCTTTGTAGTTTTCCATGGGTATAAGCAGTGCTTCTTGCTGGGTTTTGCTAAGCCTGTGGATCTCGTCTATGAAAAAGAGTGGCTTATTTAGGGCGTTTTCGTAGTTTTTTAAAATTTTGCGAAAGTCATCTATCTTTAAATTTCCGCCATCAAACTCGTAAAAGTCGTAGTTTGCGCCGCTTGCCACAGCCCTTGCAAAGCTCGTCTTGCCACAGCCTGCTGGACCATAAAATATGGAGTGCGGTATCTTGCTTGTGGCTATAAATTTTAAAAAGGCCGCTTTAACTGCTTTTTGGCCGCAAATTTCATCCAAGTTTTTTGGTCTAAACATCAGTGCAAGTGAGCTCAAATTTACTCCTTTACCGCTTTTGGCAAAATTTTGGCCTTTGCGCTAAGGCTCTCTATCTTTAGCTCGTAAATTTTCATATTTTTTAGCCCATACTCGGCCGCCACGTCAAAGGTGCTCATCGCGTAGGCGGTGTATTTTTGGCTGAGAATTTTTAAAATTTCATATCTTTTGGCTTCATCTGTCACTTCGTAGGCTCTTGTTTTTGCGATGGCGCTTTTGTATTCAGTCGTAAAGACCTTGCCGCCAAGCGCCTTGCCATCGTCTTTTATCATTTCTAGCTCGCTATCATTTAGATGTGGGACTTTGTTAAAGCTAACGCAGACAAACTCCACTTTTCGCCCATTTTGAAGCAGCTTTGCCTTGCTGCCTGCGCTCGCTCCATGCACAAAAATGCTCTCACCAACCCTAACAGGCGAGATAGGTACGCTAAAAATTTCTCCCTCATCATCCACGCATGAGATCACGCCATATTCGCAGTTATCGATGATCTCAAGCGCCTCTTCACGACTAAGCTCTCTATCTTTTCGCCTCATTTTTCATCCTTTTTTTGCAAAATATTTTAAAATTTAAGTGCTTAAAGGCTAGTATAACGCAAAAATTTCAAGGAAAAATATGAAAAAATTTGCCATTTTTGCCCTTTTGCTGGGCGTAAATTTATTTGGTGCAAGCGAGGTTTGCAAGGAGTATGTCAAGCAAAGTAGGCTCTATCTTGACGAGCTTTATGCCAAAGAGAGCAAGAAGCTTGCGGGTGATGAGAAGGCGCTAAGGCTTTTTGAGCTTAAATTTGATGAGTTTAAGCAAAGACAAAGCGGCCAAGAGGCGATGATAATGCAAAATAACGACGAGAAATTTTGCAAAAGCGAGCTTGAAAAGGTAAATAAGCTTCTTAGTGAGCTTAAAAAATAGCTCAAATTTTAGCGTTTAAGTCCCACTCGATGGGCGTTTTGCCGTGGTTTGCTAGGTAGATATTTGCCTTTGAAAAGTGCCTGCAACCAAAAAATGCCCCACGAGCTAGCGGACTTGGGTGCGCTGCTTCTAAGATGAGGTGCTTGCTGGCGTCTATAAGCGGTGCTTTTGCCTTGGCTGGGTTGCCCCAGAGCATAAAAACTACGTTTTGTAAATTTTGGCTAATCTTTCTTATGACAGCGTCTGTAAAGCCCTGCCAGCCGAAGCTAGCGTGAGAATTTGCTATCCCAGCACTAACGCTTAAAGTTGAATTTAATAAAAGCACGCCTTGCTTTGCCCACTTTGTAAGATCGCCGCTATTTGGCTCTTTTATGCCAAGATCGGCGTAAATTTCTTTGTAGATATTCACAAGGCTTGGTGGCACGCGCACACCACTTGGCACTGAAAAGCTTAGCCCCATGGCTTGATTTGCGCCGTGATATGGGTCTTGGCCAAGGATGACGACCTTTACGGCGTGAAATGGCGTTAGATTAAATGCGTTAAATATAAGCCCGCTTGGTGGATAGACGACGCCAGCGCTCTTTGCTTTTAAGAAATTTTCTTTGATGCGTGCGAAATTTTCACTCAAAAAATCATCCTTTAGCACCTCTTTCCAGCTTGGCTCGATCTTTACGTCATCTAAATTTATCTGCATTTTCCTGCCCTTTTTTGGTTTTAGCGGTATAATTTTAACTAAATTTATCCAAAGGAAAGAGCTGTGTCAGAGCAAATTTTTAATAAAATCCACAACCTTCTTAGCAAAAATGGGGCTAAATTTAGAGTGATAGAGCATGAGAGCGCGAGAACTTCAGAGGAGGTTGCGAAGATAAGGGGCACGAAGATGAGCCAGGGCGCAAAGGCGCTGGTGTGCTCTATAAAAGGCATTGATGAAGCAAAATTTAGGCAAATTTTTAAAGATGAAAATGTGCTAGATGGCTACTTGCTAGATGACGAAAAACCAGCGATGAAGGCTGGTAAAATTTACTTGCTAGCGGTCTTACCAGCGGACGAGCAGGCTGATCTCGACGCGCTTACGCAAAAATTTGATGGTAAAAAAGCAAGCCTTGCTAGCCCAGAGGAGGTTACGGCCTTGGCTGATTGCGTATTTGGCTCGGTTCCGCCATTTAGCTTTCATAAAAATTTACACCTTGTTGTGGACGAGAGCTTGCTAGAGCGAAACGAGGAGATCGCCTTTAATGCAGGTCTTCTTGATAGATCTATCGTCCTAAATGCAAAAGACTACGCCAGGATAGTAAAGCCGGTGTTTGTTAAATTTGCAAAAGAAAAGTGCTAGGCTAACCACTTCCTAGCACTAAATTAGTCGGGAGAAAAATGAATTTAAGTAATGCAAAGACGAGAAATTGCTAAATTCATTTCAGGAGCAAATATTATCAGTGGTAATATTAAAATATAATAAATTATATAAATAAAATATGCTAAATTTAGGTATTTTTATAATTTTATATAAAAATATATATTTAATAATCCAAAAATTTTAGCTCAAATTTATCAAAATTTAAAAATAATTTATAAAAATTTGCTTAGCAAATATTAAGTTTAGCTTAAAGCCCATTTAGATAAAATCCTTAATCGTTCTTTTATCGTAAAAAAGACAATTTGATATAAGGAAAAACAATGAGCGATATCATCGCATACAAACTAAATGGCGAAATAGTCGATACTCAAAGTATCGCAGGGCGTGAGAGTAGTGCTGAGCCTATCTATTTTGACAACTCAAAAGAGGCACTACACGTTATCAGACACTCCTGTGCGCACCTCATGGCACAAGCTATCAAGTCACTCTATCCAAAGGCGAAATTCTTTGTCGGACCAAACGTAGAAGATGGATTTTATTATGATTTTAGAGTTGATGATGAGGGCACTAAGCTAGGTGAGAGCGATCTAGCAGCGATCGAAGATAAGATGAAAGAGCTTGCTGAGAATAAATTTGACATAGTTAAAACCTGCTCAACCAAAGCTAATATGAGCGATAAATTTAAAGATGACGATCTAAAACAAGAGGTCTTAAAAAGAATTCCAGATGGCGAAGTGAGTAGCTACGCACAAGGCGATTTTGAAGACCTTTGCCGCGGACCACATGTGCCAAATACTAAATTTTTAAAATTCTTCAAGCTTACACGCGTGGCTGGTGCATATCTTGGCGGCGATGAAACACGCGAGATGCTAACTAGAATTTATGGCACAGCATATGCTGATAAAGAGAGCCTAAAAGAGCACATCCGCATCATCGAAGAGGCTAAAAAACGCGATCACAGAAAGCTTGGCGTCGAGATGAAGCTATTTACATTTGATGAAGAAGTGGGTGGTGGTTTGCCTATCTGGCTACCAAATGGCGGACGCTTAAGATCAAAACTAGAGCAGCTCTTATACAAAGCTCACAGAGATCGCGGCTATGAGCCAGTGCGAGGACCTGAGCTTTTAAAGGCTGATGTGTGGAGAAGAAGCGGCCACTACGCAAACTACAAAGAAAATATGTACTTTACAACGATCGATGAGACAGAGTATGGCATCAAGCCGATGAACTGCGTTGGTCACATCAAAGTTTATCAAAGTGACATCCGCTCTTACCGCGATCTACCGCTTAAATTTTTTGAGTACGGCGTGGTGCATCGCCATGAGAAAAGTGGCGTGCTTCACGGACTTTTCAGGGTTAGAGAATTTGCACAAGATGACTCACATATCTTTTGTATGCCAAGTCAGATCAAAGAAAATATCCTAGAAATTTTAAAATTTGCTGGCACGATAATGGAAAATTTTGGTTTCCACTACGAGATGGAGATTTCAACCAAGCCAGCCAAAGCGATAGGTGGCGATGAAATTTGGGATACAGCTACAAAAGCGCTAAAAGAAGCCCTTGATGAAAATGGCTTTAAATACGGCATCGACGAGGGCGGCGGCGCATTTTATGGACCAAAGATCGACATTAAGATCACTGACGCACTTAAGAGAAAGTGGCAGTGCGGTACGATCCAGGTTGATTTTAACTTGCCAGAGCGCTTTGATCTAGGCTACATCGACGCAAACAACGAAAGACAGCGCCCTGTAATGCTTCACAGAGCCTTACTTGGCAGTTTTGAGAGATTTATAGGAATTTTACTTGAGCACACTGCTGGCGAGCTACCATTTTTCATAGCGCCAACGCAAGTCGTCATCGTGCCTATTAGCGACGCGCATTTAGACTATGCAAAAGAAATTTCACGCGAGCTAAGAAAGATCAACGTCGATAGCGAGATCGCAAGTAAAAACGAGAGTTTAAATAAGAGAATAAGAACGGCAGAAAAACAAAGGGTGCCTATGATAGTCGTGCTAGGAGACAACGAAGTAGCGAACAAGAGCGTTGCGTTGCGCGACAGACAGGCTAGGACGCAGAGCGATATGAGCTTGGCGGAATTTATAAATTTAACGAAGGAGAAACTTAGTGAGGTACATTTTTGAGTAAGGAAAATGAAGTATTGCTCAATGAAGATATAAGGGCGAGAGAGGTAAGATGTGTAGGGGATGATGGCACGGCATACGGTGTCATCTCAAGAGATGAGGCTTTAGAGATCTCAAATAGGCTTGGGCTTGACTTGGTGCTTATAGCGCCAGATGCAAAGCCGCCAGTTTGCAAGATAATGGACTATGGTAAATTCCGCTATCAGCAAGAGAAAAAGCAAAAAGAGGCTAAGAAAAAGCAAAAAACCATCGAGATAAAAGAGATAAAACTCTCTGTCAAGATCGCCCAAAACGATATAAACTATAAGGTTAAACACGCAAGCGAGTTTTTGCAAGATGGCAAACACGTTAAATTTCGTGTATTTTTAAAGGGTCGCGAGATGAGCACCCCAGAGGCTGGCGTAGCCATGCTTGAGAAGGTCTGGGAGATGATCAAAGATGAGGCTGACCGCGACAAAGAGCCTATAATAGAAGGTCGTTATGTAAATATGCTTGTAACTCCAAAAAAGGGTTAAATTCTCACAAAGAGCAGGCTAGGGCTTGCTCTTTTTCATTAAATTTTTAATACAAAAACTCACAAATAACTATTTTCAAAAATTCTATCATTTTTATATATGCTAAATTTACGCCAGGGCGTTTGCGGTTGATGTGGCTTGCGGTTAAATTTTGTAGGATGAATTTAGACGTAGCTTAAATTTAGTGGATTTTGATTTTTAATTGCTGGAGTTTAATACTTTTACATCACTTGTATAGACGTTGTGCTGAAAATAATCTAGGCAAATTGACTTTCTTGTGAGCTTGCAAATATTTAGTGTTTGCGTGGGTGTTTTAAACCAAATTTTGTCTAATTGCAGGCTAAACTTGGTAAGAAACTTTATTATTTGTAGCTTAAATTTATCAAATTTTAAATTCCCTTGTCCAAATTTGATTATCTTACTGTCGCTCGCAAAAGCGCTGTGTCTAAAACTTCTTGTGAGTTTTAAATTTTGTTTTTTATATGCTTGCGTGAGTATTTGAGGCTAAATTTGGCAAAGAGAATATCGCTTTAATAAATACTTTTTACAAAAGCTTTGACTACTTTTGGTTTTATTTGATAAGCAAATTTGGTAAGAAACTTGATTATTTGTAGCTTAAATTTATCAAATTTTAATCTTTGCTTAGCAGAATTTAATTATTTTGCTATAGCTAGCGTGGGTCACTTTATTGAAATTTGACCAAGCAAACGCAGCCTATTAGAGTAAATTTGAACTTCTTGTGAGCTTGTAAATTTAAATGCGGTGCGGGTGTTTTAAGCTAAATTTAGTAAGAAATTCGCTTGTTTGTAGTTTAAATTTATAAAAGAGAATTTAGGCTGGACGAGCCTAAATTTACTAAATTTCATAAGCCGTTTCTTGTCAAAAAAGTGTTTTTTATCTGCTTGTGAAATTTTAGGTTTTGCTCGCTTTTTGGTAGGATTTTGTCATTTAGCCTTATTATGTCGAAGTTGCAAGTGCCATGAAATTTTTCGCTCGCAACGCATTTGCTGCAAATTTCTTCATCGCCAAGTAGTCACGCATAGACCGCACCACTCGTGCAATCAAGCAAAAATATCCACGGATCACCCACAGCAAAAACTTTCAATTTTACTGGATGAGCCTTGCCATACCACCATTTGCCACTATATTAGCTCTTTTGACAAAATTTCTATTAAATGCTCTAAAAAAGTGATCTGCTAGCCACCCTAATGAAATTTAACCAAGCTTCAAATTCACATCTGCCACACCAGCAAAAATTTGTCAAAACGAACACCGCATAAAATGCATAAAAGCAGCGTAAATTTGCTAGCTTACTAGTAAAGTTTGCCATATAAAAGGCAAAACACTTTTTTGGCTAAAAATCATAGCCTACCTTGTATCGATTTACGTCCAAATTTAGCTTGGACGTAAATTTACAAAACAAAGAGCCAAATTGGCCTACACATATCCTTGATCTATCATCGCATCAGCCACTTTTCTAAAGCCAGCGATATTTGAGCCAAGCACCAAGTTGCCCTCATCGCCAAACTCTTTACTCGTTTCGTAGCTTAGTTCAAAGATGTGGTTCATGATGCCATGAAGTCTGTGATCGACCTCCTCGAAACTCCACGAAGTCATACCAGCGTTTTGCATCATCTCAAGACCACTTGTTCCCACGCCGCCAGCGTTTGCTGCTTTTGCTGGAGCAAAGTGAAAGTCTTTTTGCGCAAGCATGAAATTTATCGCATCAAGCGTGCTTGGCATGTTCGCGCCCTCAGCCACGAAGCGGCAGCCATTTGCGTAAAGCACTTTTATGTCAGCTAGGTGAAGCTCGTTTTGTGTCGCACATGGGAAGGCTCCGTCGCATGGCACGTCCCAGACGCCGTTTCTGCCCTCTTTGTATTCGCTCACGCTTACATATTTTGCATTTGGTCTAAATTTGGTGTATTCGCTAAGGCGAGCGCGTTTTACTTCTTTTAGTTCTTTAAGCACCGCTAGATCGATGCCCTCAGCGTCATAGACATATCCGTTTGAGTCAGAGACGGTGATAGGCAGTGCGCCTGCTTGATAGAGCTTTTCGACTGTGTAGATGGCAACATTTCCGCTACCGCTGATGCTGCATTTTTTGCCTTCCAAGTCAAGTCCAGCTTTTTTTAGCATGTTTTGAGTGAAATATACTAGTCCGTATCCAGTAGCCTCTGTGCGCGCTAGGCTGCCACCCCAGTTTAGCCCCTTGCCAGTTAATATGCCATCAAACCTGCCAGTTAGCTTTTTATACTGACCAAACATATAGCCGATCTCTCTAGCGCCCACGCCGATGTCGCCTGCTGGCACATCCACGGTGTTGCCGATGTGGCGGTAAAGCTCACTCATAAATGCTTGGCAAAAGCGCATTATCTCGCCCTCGCTCTTGCCCTTTGGATCAAAGGTGCTGCCGCCTTTTGCACCGCCGATATTTACGCCAGTGAGCGAGTTTTTGAAAATTTGCTCAAATCCAAGAAATTTTAGCACGCCAAGATCGACGCTTGGGTGGAGCCTTAGACCGCCCTTGTATGGGCCAACAGCTGAGTTAAACTGCACGCGGTAACCGTTATTTACCTTTGGTCTGCCATCATCGCCTGTGTATGTCACGCGAAAGATCACCGTGCGCTCAGGGATGACGATGCGCTCTAGGATCGCGTGTTTTTGGTACTTGCTCTCTCTTTTGATAAGCGGCTCTAGGCTGTTTAGAACCTCAGTCGCAGCTTGGACAAAGACGCCTTGACCTGGGTTGGTCTTCTTTATCCACTCCATCGTTTGTTCGATGTACTCGCTCATTTTTGCTCCTTTTTCCTTTTTTTGTAGTTAAATATTAGCTCGGCTAGAAAAAATTTTTATTTAAAGATATTTTAATATTTTTATTTTAGGCAATGAGTGTTACATATCGAAACTAAATTTATAAAATTTACTAAATTTGCGCCATCTCTTGCCAAAAATCAAGTGCTGCGTCGTCTGCTTGGACAAAATTTAGTATATGCTGGGCTGATGGCAGGGCTTCATCATTTAGCCTTGCTATATAGGTGCTGGCAAGCGCTATGAAAAATTTTTCAAAGTCGCTCGCGACGCGCCTGCTGCAAAGCTTTTTATCTTCAAGCAGCCACGCATAGACCGCACCACTCGTGCAATCAAGCAAAAATATCCATGGATCACCCACGGCAAAAACTATCAAATTTGCTGGGCGAGCTACACCCTGCCACCATTTGCCACCAAACTCATCTACGCTGTTTAGCCGCACTAGCTCGCTCGCGTAGTCGCCTCTAGAGCCAAAGCTGAGATTGCAAATTTCAAAGTTGCCAAGATCAAATTTGCTTAAAAGCTTTGTAAATTTGGCTGGGAAATTTACGCCAAGGCTCTTTTGCGCTTGTATAAGCGCCAAAGCATCCTTTTGTGGCAAAAGTCTCATGCCAGTTATGCCCTCTTGCTCTAGCGGCAAGAAAATTTGATCTAGTTTTCTAGCGATCTCATCTAGTTTTAAAAACATATCGCTCCTTAAATTTGCTAAATTTGGCAAATTTTATCAAATTTAGCCTAGTGCGCTTTTAAATTTGGGTTATAATCGCCATAAATTTAAGGAGCTAGCGTGGTTAGATCATATCCTCTTGATATGCCTGGCGTGGAGTTTCGCGGGCACGGCGTAACTGGCATTTATGAGATGAATGGGCGCATTGCATTTGTACATTTTGCTTTTGGGGTGCCTAGCGAGTTAGAGATAGCTCAAAAACTAACGCCAAACTACGTGCTACTAGATACATTTTCACGTGACTTTAGCGAGCATAAGAGATCAACGCTTGCCTACAAACAAAGCGAAATTTTCATAGCCAGCAATGCGCGTTGCTACCCAGAAAATGGCTACTTCGTGCTAAATACTAGATACTACAAGGGCTGCATAAACTCCCCAGCAAAGCTCATAAAGATAGATAACGGGCAGATGAGCGAGCTCGGCGTTGCTAATGAGCCCATAAAAGAGATATATAACGACGCTAAAACGTATGAATTTGATGGCTTTTGCGTGCGAATGAGCTCGCCATTTATGATGGAGTGTAAAGAAATTTTGGGCGGCACAGAGTTCAAAAGTGCGGCGAAAGATGAAAATTTAAACGCGAGTGTGCCACGTAAAGAGCAGGGCGCAAGGATAGGCAAGACCATCTGGCGTCTAAAGCTTGGCGCATATCTCTACACGCCAGTTTGCCTGCGTGAGGGAGTGCTTTACTTTGGCACCGCTGGCAAGGGCGGAGATCTATACGCCGTGGATGCAAAAAGTGGCGAAGTAGTGTTTAAGTTTAAAACCAGCGGCACGGAGCATTTTGTTTGGATCAAAGGTCAAATTTTACTCGCAAACCGCAAAAATAAGCCAGTTTTGATAAGTGCCAAAGATGGCTTGCTATTAAAAGAGATAGGGTTTGAGAAATTTAGACTTAGCGCAGATCAGATCATGCTAGTAAGCGGTGGCAGGCTCTACGCTGTGGCAAATGACGGAGCTAAAATTTACGCAGTTTGCGCGGAAATTTAGCCTTGGCGAAATTTATCGCCAAAGCCATATCGTGAGGTAAATTTATCTCTTCTTCTTATATCTTTTTATCGCCTCTACGATGACCTCTTCTAGATCGTCATTTGGCTCTTTGTTCATATCGTCGTAGGTGTTTTCAAGGATAGTTTTTAAGTTTTTCTCGACGTAGCTAGTATCGAAAAATCCTCTTCTAAACTCCTTACTTTTGCTGATCGTAAGCAAAAATGGGATGATCGTTCGCACGCCCTCGATAGTAAATTCTTCAAGTGCTCTTTCAAGCTTATTTACCGCAAGATCGTAGTCAGTCGCCTTGACGATCAATTTTGCGATAAGTGAGTCGTAAAATGGCGGTATGGTGTAGTCTTTATAGACGTGGCTATCGACGCGTACAGATGGGCCAAGAGCTGGGTAGTAGCCCTCGATCGTGCCTGGCGCTGGGATGAAATTCTCCCAGACATTTTCAGCCGTGATCCTAGCCTCTATCGCGTAGCCGCGTGGTTTGATGTCGCTTTGCTCGATCTCTAAAATTTCACCAGCAGCGATCCTTATCTGCCTAACGACAAGATCATGTCCTGTGATCTCTTCGGTGATGCCGTGCTCCACTTGGATACGGGTGTTCATCTCCATGAAGTAAAAGTTGTTGTAGTCATCTAGCAAAAACTCGATAGTTCCTACGTTTGAGTAGCCCACAGCCTTTGCAGCAGCCACTGCGGTCACGCCCATGATCTTTCTTAAATTTTCGCTAATCGAAGGGCAAGGTGCGATCTCGATGATCTTTTGGTGGCGCCTTTGGATAGAGCAGTCACGCTCGCAAAGGTGGATGATGTTGCCGTAGTTATCGCCTAAAATTTGAAACTCGATGTGGCGAGGATTGACGACAAGCTTCTCCATGAAAACTTCGTCGTTGTTAAAGTATGCCTTTGCCTCTCTGGTGCACGACTCAAAGGCGTTTTGCATATCTTCTTCTTGCCAAACCTCTCTAATGCCACGGCCGCCACCTCCTCCGCTTGCTTTTAAGATGACAGGGTAGCCTATACGCCTTGCGTGCTCTTTTATGGCGTCCATGCTCTCGTCGTTTAGCTTTTCAGTGCCTGGAACTATTGGTATGCCGTTTTTCTTCATCAGATATCTAGCGACGTTTTTATCGCCCATTTTCTTGATGACTTCGGCCTTTGGACCGATGAAAATGAGCCCAGCGTCCTCAACCGCCTTTGCAAATTCGTAGTTTTCGCTAAGAAAGCCGTATCCTGGGTGAATGGCGTCAGCTCCGCACTCTTTTGCGAGCTTTACGATCGCTTTGGCGTCAAGATAGCCCTTTATTGGGTCGTCGCCAACTTGATAGGCCTCGTCAGCGATCCTTACATGCAAGCATTCGCTGTCTGGTGCTGTGTAAATTCCTACGCTTTGGATGTGTAAATCCCTACAAGCTCTGACTATCCTAACTGCGATCTCACCACGATTTGCGATAAGAATTTTATGTATCATAGGCTATCCTTTTTGAGTTTTTCTTATCATATAACTATTCGTTTTATTTTTAGATAAATTTGTTAAGTCTGGTTTTAAAATTTGAGTGCAAAGGCTAAATTTACACTCAAATTTCTTTATTTGCTAACGATCTGTGGGAAAGGTGTGGCTAGGGCTTTTTTGCTAAAATCTTGCGACTCAATCGTGAAATTTGTAGCAAATCTTTGAATGCCCTCTTTTTTATATGCACGCCTTTGGATGGTGAAAAGGACTAAATTTCCGCCCTGTTTGGTGTAGCGGTATATCGAGTGCTCGGCTGTTGGCACGCCATTTAAATTTGAAAATATCGTGATATCAAGATAAATTTCATTTGCTAGTGAGCCCTTTTTATAAGCTACTTTTAGCCCTTTTGCCTTTAGCTCTTTTAGATCATTTATCTTTTGCTCGACTGCTTGCTCTGGCGTAGCGTCAAATTTAAGGGTATTTAGCGAGAGCATGTAGCTAAAACTATCTAGCTTCTCACCAGGGAGCAAGTACTCCTGCGTGAATAAATTTGGCACAGGCTTGGCTGAGCTTGCTAGCGAGTAGAGTCTGTTGTCAAATTTTATCTGCATCGGCTCAAAATACTGAGTTGCTGCGAGCAAGAGCGCTGGCAAAGCGATAAATGCTAAAAATTTCTTCATCAAATTCCTTTAAAATGGATTTACTATCATGACCCAGATGATGATGAGCATCGCGATAGTTGGCACTTCGTTGTAAGCTCTAAAGAAGATGCCACTTTTGTTACAGCGTTTCTCTTTGAGTTGCTTCATGTAGCGTCCAAGGTCTAGGTGATATATGGCCATTAAGATGACAACTAAAATTTTGACGTGGATGTGACCAGTTTTTATAAGATCAGGCATCGCGATAAGTATCAAAATGCCAGTGACAAATGAGCCAATGAGTGCGACCCAGCCGATGTAGTGATACATTTTGTACTCCATCACCTCAACCACTTTTACAAAGTCTGGCTTGTCCATATTTTCTACGTGATAAACGTAGAGCCTTGGCTGATAAAACAGCACTGCCATCCACGATATGAAAAACAAATAGTGGAGGTATTTTAAGTAAAGATAATATTCTGCCATAACGTCTCCTTATCTAAAAAGTATCTCTTTTCTAGCTTCAAATTCAGCCTTGCTGATCGCACCACTCTCAAAAAGCTCGTAAAGCCTTTTTAAGTCGTCCTCTTTATCTTTTAGTTTTAGCCTCTCTTTTAGCTCGGCCTTTTGTAAATTTTTCTCGACATAAGCACCAACTAAAAATGCATCAATAAGCCACCAAACGCCCCAAATTATTAAAAATGGTATGCCTATAATGAAATAAAACGTAGAGTAGCCAACGAAAAATAGTCCCATCATCAAAAAGCCAGTGATAAATTTACCAAGGTAAATTCTATGCGCTCCAAGCCAGCCAGTAAGTAGCCAAAGCGCGTATGCGACGTAGATATTATTTCCCACTCTTTCTCCTTTTTCTAAAACTTTGCCAAAGTATCATCACGACGCAAAGATCGATCATCACATCAGCAAAGTTAAAGACCGCAAAGTTAAACCACTTGTGCCAAAAGACGTAATCCACGACGCCGCCATGGATAAATCTATCTGTGATATTTGAGCTGCCAGCTCCTAGCAAAGCTCCAAGCCAAATGGCATGCGAGCAAAGCAGTTTTTTTTCAACTACTAGATAGACAAAAACGCCTAAAATGAGGGCTATCTGGATAAATTTAAGCCACTCATCTAAAAAGGCAAACATCGAAAATGCAACGCCCTTATTATATGTAAGAACTAGCGAGAAAAACTCGCCCTCCCACGAAAAACCATCTATAAATATCATCTTTATCGCTTGATCAACGATAAAAATGAGAAAAAACGCGATGAAAAATTTAACCAAATTTTTACGCATTTAGGGCTTTTACAAAAAATTTCTTAACTTCATCCATGCGTTTTTCAACTAAAGTTTGATTTTTACCTTCAAGCAAAAGTCTGATCAAATTTTCAGTGCCAGAGTATCTAAAGAGCGATCTTATGCCCTCTTTTGCAAGGCTAGCCTCAAGCTCTTTTAGCCCCTCTATCTTATCAAGTGGCTTTTTCTCTGTGATCTTTAAATTTAGTAAAATTTGCGGATACGGCTTTAGCTCGCCAAAAATTTCACTAGCTTTTTTGCCTTTTTTAAGCATCATCGCAACGACTTGCATCGAAGTAACAAGGCCGTCGCCAGTCTTGGCGTAGTCGTTAAATATGACATGACCGCTTTGCTCTCCGCCAAAATTTATGCCATTTTCTTTCATCATCTCAAGCACGTATTTATCGCCTACGTTTGAGCGAAGTAGCTTGATCTTGTGAGCTTTTAGATAGTCATCAAGTGCGGCGTTACTCATCACTGTAGCCACGATAGCTCCACCTTTTAGTGCCTTTTGCTCGTGTAAAAATGCTGCAAGTGAGCCAAGTATCGCATCTCCATGCACAACTTCGCCGTTTTCATCGACAACGACAAGTCTATCAGCATCGCCGTCAAATGCAAAGCCGATGTCAGCACGAAGCCTTTTTACCTCGCTTGCTAGATCTTCTGGGTGAAGTGCGCCACAGTTTTGGTTGATGTTGCTACCATTTGGCTCGTTGTTTATGACGATGACATCAGCTCCAAGCTCGCTAAATACAGTTGGTGCGACCTTGTAAGCAGCTCCGTTTGCCACGTCTAAAACTACTCGTAAATTCTTTAAATTTAACTCTTTTGGGAATGAATTTTTGATCTGCACGATATATCTGCCGATAACATCGTCGATCCTCTTGTTTGCACCGATCTCTGTCATCGTCTTTTGGGCGTTTGCGATGAGCTCGTCATCGTAGAAAATTTTCTCTATCTCAGCTTCTATTTTTTCATCAAGCTTGTTGCCAAAGCTGTCAAAAAATTTGATGCCGTTATCGTAGTATGGGTTGTGTGAGGCGCTTATCATTATGCCAGCGTCACAGCGCATATTTTCTGTTAAAAATGCGATCGCAGGTGTTGGCATAGGGCCTATTTGAAGGACGTTGTAGCCAACCGCAGTTAGTCCTGCAACGATGGCAGTTTCTATCATATAGCCACTTTTTCTTGTATCTTTTCCAACTAAAATCACATTTGTCGCTGAGGTCTTTCTAAAGTAAATTCCAGCAGCCATTGCAAGGCGCATAGATGTTTGAGCTGAAAGCTTTTCGCCAGCCTTACCACGAACTCCGTCTGTTCCAAAAAGTTTCATCAATTTATCCTTTTTATTATAAAATGGTGCTATTTTATCAGAAATTATCAAATTTAAAATCTAAAATTTTATTTGTTTTAAAGCAGACTTAAATTCAGTTACAATTAAATATATTTTTCATATAATCACGGACTAAAATTATCAAAAAAGGTATATTATGGCAAACCATAAATCTGCTGAAAAAAGAGCTAGACAAACTATAAAAAGAACAGAAAGAAACAGATTTTACCGCACTAGACTTAAAAATATCACAAAAGCAGTGCGTGTAGCTGTAGAAGCTAAAGATCTAAATGCTGCAAATGAAGCTTTAAAAGTTGCTAACAAAAGCATCCACAGCTTCGTAAGTAGAGGCTTTTTGAAGAAACAAACTGCTGCTCGCCGCGTTAGTCGCCTTGCTCAATTAGTAAATACTCTAAAAGCTGCTTAATCTATTAAATTTTAATGTTTGCTGATAAACTTCATCCATTTTTGGATCGCTATGATGAAATTTCTACGCTTCTAAGCGATCCAAATATAGCAAACGATATCGAAAAGATGACAAAGCTCTCAAAAGAGCAATCATCTATCGAACCAGTCGCAACTGCTGCAAAAAAATATCTACAAATTCTAAATGATATTGACGAGAACAAAGCCCTGCTTGAGGACTCTGAGCTTGGCGAGCTTGCAAAAGATGAGCTTAAAAATTTAGAAATTTCAAGAGAGAAGCTTGAAGAAGAGATCAAAATTTTACTTCTTCCAAAAGATCCAAACGATGATAAAAATATATTTTTAGAAATTCGCGCAGGCACTGGTGGCGATGAGGCTGCACTATTTGTTGGAGATCTTTTTAACGCTTACATCAGATATGCAGAGCTTCGTGGATATAAATTTGAGATCGTTAGCCAAAGCGAGGGTAACACTGGCGGTTTTAAAGAGATCATAGTGCTTATAAAAGGCAAAGGCGCTTACTCTAGGCTAAAATTTGAAGGTGGCACACATAGGGTTCAGCGTGTACCAGAGACTGAGAGCCAGGGCAGGGTGCATACCTCGGCTGTGACTGTGGCTATCATGCCAGAGGTCGAAGATAGCGAGATCGAGATCAACCCAAATGATATAAGAGTTGATGTTATGAGAAGCTCAGGCCACGGCGGCCAGTCAGTAAATACAACTGATAGTGCCGTTAGGATCACGCACATACCAACAGGGCTTGTTGTGACAAACCAAGATGGCAAGAGCCAGCACAAAAACAAAGAAGCTGCGATGAAGGTGCTAAAAGCTAGACTTTACGAGATGCAAGAGCAAGAGAGGCTTGCAAAAGAGACTAGTGAGCGCAAAAGTCAGGTCGGTACTGGCGACCGCTCTGGCAGGATAAGAACTTATAACTACCCGCAAAACCGCATAAGTGATCACCGCATAAATTTAACTCTCTACCGCCTTGATGCGATCATGGCAGCAGGATTATTTGACGAGATCATCGAGCCGCTTATCACTCACTATCAAGCAGAAGCGATGCTTGAGGCTGGCATTTAAGAGCAAAATTTATAAATTCTCACCAAGTTATTAAAAATCAAAAATCTATAAACTAAGATATAAAGTCATCTGACCTTGAAACGATCTTACTTTGTCTGTTTTTATAATAAAAAAATAATATTTATTTATATATTTTTTTCAAAAAAATAATTTAAATTAAATTTTTAGATTTTTAGTTCATTTAGCGTGGTATTTTGGGCTTTTATAAATTATAAGCCTTTACTTGTGATATTAAAAAATTTTATTAATTGATCATAAGTTCACATTAATAATCATACTATATAATTTTAAAGTATTAAATCAAAACAAGGAGAAAAATATGTCACTAAGTGCAAGAAATCAACTTAATGTTGAGATATCAGAAGTAAGAACAGGCGCGGTAAATTCGCTAATAGCTGGTAAAATCGCAGGCGGTGAGGTGCTAAAAGCAACTATTACGGTTGATAGCGAGAAAGCTCTTGATCTTAAAGTTGGCAAAAAAGCTATATTTTTATTCAAGGCTTCAAGCGTTATCGTTTCAAAAGATGACAGCATAAAACTTAGCGCAACAAACCAAATCAAAGGCGTTGTTAGCGAGATAAAAGACGGCGCTGTAAATGCTGAGGTTATCATCGACGCAAATGGCAGCAAAATTTCAGCTATCATCACTAGAGAGTCAGTTCATAACTTAGCTTTAAAAGTAGGCGACAAAGTAACTGCTATCATTAAAGCAACTCAAATAATAGTTGGTGTTAAATAATTTTCGGAGCAAATTTGCTCCGATCTCCCTTTAAACTAATATTTTTTATTAAGCTAAAAAAGAAAATCCTCCCAAAAATCTAAAAAAATTGATCTATAAAAAATTTAATTCATATTTATTTCTGGCAAATTTTAAAATTTAAATTTCTAAACTTTATGCTAAATTTACTTTAAATGCCTATTTTACGTCAATCCAAAGTCAAATTTGGATAAAAATAGTGTCAATAAATATTACCAAACTACGCTCCTTTCGCACTTAGCTTTAATAAAATTTAATTATAAAAATTAAATTGCAAATTTTAATAAATTACCCTATAATGCTTAATAGCAATTATCTTACTTCAAAGGAGAGAGCATGAAAAATTCAGGTTTATCTAGAAGAGATTTTGTGAAATTTAGCGCTATCGGAGCCACGGCACTTGGCATGGGCGCTACAAATTTAATGGCCAGTGCGATGAACGAAAAAGATGTCAAATGGGACGAGGAGTATGACGTAGTCATCATCGGCTCAGGCTTTGCAGCTCTTGCAGCTGGCGTGACATCAGCCAAAAAAGGCAACAAAGTTGTCTTGATCGAAAAAATGGGCCGCACAGGTGGCAACTCTGTCATCAATGGCGGAATTTTTGCCGTTCCAAACAGCGACATGCAAAAGAAAGCTGGCATCAAAGATAGCACCGAGCTATTTATCAAAGACTGCTTGAAAGCAGGTCGCGGCATCAACCACGTTGATCTTTTGGCAAAGATCGGCGAGAGAGCGCAAGATGCTTACAAACTCACAATTGATTGTGGTGCAAAATATATCGACCAGATCACTCACGCAGGCGGTCACTCAGTGCCAAGAAGCCTTCAAACAGAGGTCGGCAGCGGCGCTGGCATCGTGCTCCCTATGACTGCGACATTTGAAAAGTTAGAGGGCGCATCGATCAAAAAAAGGACAAAATTTGATGATTTCGTCTTTGACGACAAGGGCGCAGTTGTGGGCGTCATCGTCAGAGAAAACTACAAATTTGATGGCAATTTGATGAGTGACGATGTCGAAAACAAAGGCGGCGATACAAAATATATAAAAGCCAAAAAAGGCGTCGTACTAGCAGCTGGTGGCTTTTGTAGGGATAAAATTTTTAGACGCCTTCAAGATCCAAGGATTACACCTGAGACAGACTCAACAAACCAACCAGGCTCAACAGCAGGTGCGCTTCTAGCAGCATTTAGAGCTGGTGCTTATCCAGTTCAGCCAAGCTGGATCCAATATGGCCCTTGGGGATGTGCTGATGAGACAGGCTTTGGCGTTGGATCTATGTTTAACGTAAATGGTGCTTTTCCGTTTGGAATTTCAGTCAATCCAAGAACTGGCAAACGCTACATGAACGAGCTAGCTGACCGCAGGACAAGAACAGAAGCTATGTTTAAAGTCATCCATGAAAAGGGCGAAGACGATAAAAACTTTCCTATCAACTTCTGCGACTCAAGAGCCCTTCCTCACATGCTTCCAGCTCACTATGAAAAGGCTATCGCAGCTGGAATTTGCAAGAAATTTGACACACTTGATGCTTTGGCAGCTGAGTATAAGATCCCAGTTGATGAGCTCAAAAAAACAGTCGCAAGATACAACGAATTTGTCAAAAAAGGCGTTGATGAGGACTTTGGCAAACCAGTTGTTGCGACTACGACAAAGGGCATTGATATCTCTGTTCCGCCGTTTTACGCAGAGCGTGGCACGCCAAAAGTTCACCACACAATGGGTGGTCTAAATATCAACACAAAAGCCCAAGTCATGAACTCTCAAACAGCTATGCCTATACCAAATTTATATGCAGCTGGCGAGATCACAGGTGGCGTTCACGGAGCCAGCCGTCTAGGATCAGTTGCGATAACTGATTGCTTGACATTTGGTATGATCGCTGCTGAGACCATAGGCTAAAACTACTAGTGGCAGGCATTTGCTTGCCACTACAAATTTTTAAATCTATAAACTCCGTTTTTTACTCGTTCAAAAATTTTCTTCTCTTCAAGTAACTTAAACGTGCTTATCACGGTTGGTTTGCTCACATTTAGCTTTTCACAAATTTCTGAAATTTTAAGCATGATAAAGCCATTTTCATCGCTTAGCTCGCAAAGTAAATTTATGATCTCTGCCTTTTTCTCGCCAAGAAGCGCTTTGTAAATTTCTTTTTCTAGCTCCAAATTTTATATCCTATCGCTACGCACCAAAGCGCGCCACATAAGAAATTTGCGATCATCACGGCAGCACTTCCAGCGTCCTTTGCCGCTTTTGCTAGGGTGTGATAGTCTGGGCTTGCAAGATCAGTCACTCGCTCTAGGCCCGAGTTTAAGCACTCGCAAACTAGCACAAATGCCATGCTAAAGATCAAAAATAGGTTAAAAATAAGGTCAAATTTCCAAAAAAATAGCGAGATCGTAGCTATCAAAAATATGCAAATTTCTATGCGAAAGCTCTTTTCGTTTTTAAAAATTTCAGCCAAACCCTCTCTTGCGTAGCCAAAATTTTTAAAAAATTTATACGTTGGCTGGTTTCTCATAACTTTCCTTTTTGTGATTTTTGGCATAATTATAATTAAAAAAAGGATGAAATTTGAAACTTATTAGCTGGAACGTAAATGGGCTGCGCGCAGTCGTGGCAAAAGATGGCTTTGGCTGGCTTGATGAGGTTAGGCCTGATTTTTTGGGACTGCAAGAGATCAAGGTCAAAGAAGATGACGTGCCAAAAGAAATTTACAACCTTGGATTTAAAGATATCAGTGTAAATTCAGGCGCAAGGGCTGGCTACTCTGGTGTGATGAGCCTTGCTAAATTTGACGTGCAAACGCAAAAAGCAGCTTTTTTTGACGACACGGAGGGGCGAGTTTTGGAGCATAGATTTGGCAATATCGTGCTTTTTAACATCTACTTTCCAAACGGCCAAAAGGACGACGAGAGGCTAGCTTACAAAATGGACTTTTACGAGAAATTTCTGGCTTACTGCAAAGAGCTTGTAAAAAGCGGCAAAGAGGTGATATTTTGTGGCGACGTAAATACCGCTCACCGCGAGATCGACCTGAAAAATCCAAAGGCAAATGCCAAAACTTCAGGCTTTTTGCCTATCGAGCGCGCGTGGATAGATGAGGTGCTAAAAAGTGGCTTTATAGATACCTTTAGAGCCGTAAATGGCGACGTTACGGACGCTTACTCGTGGTGGAGCTACCGCTTTAATGCAAGGGCGAAAAATGTCGGCTGGAGGATTGATTATTTCTTCATTTCACAAGGGCTAAAAGATAGGCTAAAAGACGCCTTTATCCTACCAGAGATCGCTGGTAGCGACCACTGCCCAGTTGGCATAGAGATAGAAATTTAGAGCACGCCCTCTTCTAGCAAGTGGGTGATGAGGATTTTAAAGCCTAGAAATATAAGTATCGCTCCACCTAAAAATAGCGCCTTTTTCTCTAAAATTTCACCCATAAATTTACCGATGTAAAAGGCAGCTAGGCTTAGCACAAAGCAGACTATGCCGATGATGAGCGCACTCTCAAATACATTAACCGCTTCAAAGCTAAGCGTGACGCCAACGGCGAGTGCGTCGATGCTCGTGGCAAATGCACCAACAAAAATGGTCTTAATATCCATGCTTAAGGACTCGCCAGCCTCGCTGCTACAGGCCTCTTTTAGCATTTTAAAGCCAAGAAAACAAAGTATAAAAAATGCGATGAAGTGATCGATAGAGCTTATAAATTTAGCAAAGCTAATGCCTAGAAAATAGCCAAGAAGCGGCATGAGAAACTGAAAAAAGCCGAGCATAAAAGCGATAAATAAAATTTTGTCAAAGCCAAGGCTTTTATACCTTGCGCCGTTTGCCATATTTAGAGCTGCGCTATCCATGCTAAGAGCGAAGCTAAGAAGTAAAAGCTGCATAAATTCCATTTAAAAAAGAGCAAATTTTAGTGCAAAAATATTAAATTTATTTTAAGCGTTTAGATATTTTTTGTATGATTTTGCTTTAAATTTAAAAAAAGGAGAGAAGATGAAAAAATCTCTTGTTATTCTTTGTGGCGCGCTTGCTTTAAATTTACAAGCAGCAAGCATGGATGATATGATAAATAAAGGTGTGAAAATCGCCACTCACGCATCAAGTGGCGACTATAAAAGCCTAGTTAGCGAGGCGCTAAATGCAGCTGTGAGCGAGCTTTCAAAAGAGGGCTTTATAAACAACGCCACAGCTAAAATCCCACTCCCAAAAAGCCTTGAAATGGCGTCAAATTTAGCCAAAAAAGTGGGCGGCGAGAAGTGGGCGCAAGACCTTAGCAAGTCGATAAACAACGCTGCGACCACGGCTGTGCCAAAGGCAGCTGAGATTTTTAGCGAGAGCATAAAAAATATGAGCGAGGCCGATGTCAAAAAGCTCTTTAACGGCGGCAGCGACAGCGTTACGAAGTATTTAGAGAAAAGCTCCAGTCAAAAGCTAAAGGCGGCATTTACACCGATAATTGAAAAAATGATGAGCGATAATAGCTTTGCGACTGCCTATAATGGGCTAAATTCTTTCATCGGCGGCTCAGCTAAAAACAACGAAACGATAAAATCAGTCAAAAGCCTAGCTAAAAATTTAGGCGCAAGCGAATATGTGCCAGATGAAGGCGAAGACCTAAACGCATATATCACTAGAAAGACGCTAGATGGGCTATTTAACGTGATGAGCGAGAAGGAAAAGGGGCTAAGAAGCGGCTTTAGCCTAGATAGCGGCAAAAAGGTGCTAGACTCGATCTTTAAATGAGAAATTTAAGTGCTCAAAACAAAGCTGACATCGCTCTTATCGTAGTTGCTATCGTTTGGGGCGCTACGTTTTTACCCATGGCAAACGCGCTAAAGACAAATGGCGTCTTTGTCATGCTCTTTTGCCGGTTTTTTCTCTCGGCTATCTTTATGGGCTTTGTCGCGCTTAAATTTACTAAGAAATTTAACAAAAAGAGCGTCACCCACGGCATTATCCTTGGAGCGGTGCTCTTTTTGTCATTTGCCACGCAAACTTACGCCCTAAAGCTTACTTTTAGCTCGAGCGTTGCCTTTATCACGGGGCTTGAGTGTGTGATAGTCCCTTTTATGGCGGCTTTTATTTTTAAAAATAAGATAAGCATTTTTGCCATTTTGGGCGCACTCATCGCTATTTTTGGGCTTTGGCTATTAAGTGGCGCCACGCTCGCACTTGGGGCTGGAGAGGCACTAGCGCTTATTTGCGCGATATTTTATGCGCTTTATACGACGCTAAATGGCCACTTTGTAAGAAAGAGCGAGCTTTATTTGCTTGTCTTTGTTGTCTTACTCACCGTCTCTTTGCTTTCGTTTGTTTTTGCGCTTTTTCAGGGCAGTATCGTGCCAAAATTTGATAGGGAATTTTTCATAGCGATATTTATCACTACGGTGATTGGCACCATATTTTGCTACTTTGTGCAAACCATCGCTCAAAGATACACGACCGCTAGCAAGGCGGCCCTATTTTTCTGCCTAGAGCCAGTCTCTGCTGGGCTAATAGGCTACTTTTTTGCTGGCGAGATACTTAGTATCTGGCAAATTTTTGGAGCCATGCTCATCATCTTTGGCGTCATTTTTAGCGAATTTGGCAAGCAAATTTGCTCTAAATTTAAGCTCTAAAAGACAAAAAGCTTCATTTGAGAGTCTATTTTCTCATCTATAAACTCGCCCTCAAATCTCTCTTTTAACATCGCTAAAACCGTCTTTTCATCGTAGTTTTTAGCTCCGTTTATCTCAAGGTGCCAGCAGATATTTTCAGCTGCTTCTTGCACGCTTCGTCTAGCGATCCTAGTTTCGTTTAAAATTTGACTCTTATAAGCGATGCCTTGCTCGTTTAGCCACGCTTCAAGCCTATCTACGACGTTTTTTTGAGAGAGCACGCGGCCAAATTTTTCAAAAAATGGCTCAAGTAGATCAGAGCTTCTAGGCTTGTCCCAGCCAAGATAGAGCTTTTGCTTGGCGCAGTTTTGAAATTTAGCAAAATCTTCATCGCTCGCAATGGCTGGGCTCATCGTGCAAATGGCGATATCAAAGAGCCTTGCTGGCTTAAATTCTCTCCAAGAGCAAACCTCGCTGGTTAAATTTGTCATGCCAAATCTCTTTGCGTCCTCATTTAAAATTTCTATCATCTTTTCTGAGCTATCGATGCCTGTTATATGCTTAGCCGTTTTTGATAAAAATATGCTCCAAACGCCCGTGCCGCAGCCGATATCAAGGATATCTTTGCCACTAAAATCAACTCCCCAAGCCAAGGCTTTACCAAAAATTTGCTGCTGGATAGCGCTGATCTTGCCGTCAAATCTTTGGTAGTTTGACGCCTTTTTATCCCATAAATTTTGCATTTTAGCTCCTTATTTTTGGTTATAATTTTAGCAAAAAAGGTCAAAAATGAGAGATTTTATATATCACGTCACCATTCCACCACAAGCCATCGACATGCACGGTCACATGAATAATGTCTATTATTTTACACTTATGCAAGAGGCTGCATTTGCCCACTCCGCCGCTGTTGGCGACACTGTTGAGGCGCAGTATAAAAGGGGTGAAATTTGGCTCATTAGAAAAAATGAAGCAAAATATATAAAAAGCGCAAAGCTGATGGATAAGATAGAAATTTACACCTACACGCAGACTGAGGGCAAGGCGACATCTTGCAGATATTTCGAGTTTAAAAAAGATGGCGAGCTAATAGCAACTGGCAAGACGGAATTTGTCTATATCGATCTAAAGACAAACCGCCCAAAAGCTATCCCAGCTGAGATCATCGCGCTTTACTCGTGACCGCATTCGTCGCAAACGCCCTTTATCACGGCACTTTTTATATTTTTAGCGACGTTTAGGTGGGGCATATCGATGTTTGTTACTTTGTGGCAGACGTCGCAGATGAAGTAGGCTTTGGCTTCGTTTGCTAGCTCGTAGTAGCTCTTGTGGTTGTTTTCGGTTTTTATGACGAGATTTTCCTTCTCAAAAATTTCCATACTTCTATAAAAGGTCGTCTTGTTTGCGTCAAGAATTTGCAAAATTTCGTCGTAGCTTAGCGGTGCTTTGGCGTTTTGTAAAATTTCAACAAGCTTTATGCGAAGCGTCGTGGCCTTGATATTGTGCTCTTCTAAGAAATTTCTCGCGTTCATCTTTGCCCTTTTTATTTTTCGTATATTAACGCTAAAAGATTTAAACTATATTTAAAAGAAAAGGCTAAATTTAGGCTTTTGAACTTTAAGTTGCAACCAAGTTGCATTTTGCTAAACTTCGCAATTATTTTTTTAAAGGAGAGATAATGAGAAAAATTATCGTTTTTTTAGCTGTTTGTGCTTTGTCTCTTTTTGCAAAGCCGGTTGTGACTACTAGCATACTGCCAACGAAATTTTTCGTCGAGCAGATCGCTGGAGATACGCTAGATGTAAATGCGATGGTTGGCAAAGGGGCTGATCCGCACACCTACGAGCCAAAACCAAAGCAGATGAAGGAGCTTGAAAAGAGCGAGCTTTACTTTGCTATCGGCATCGAGTTTGAGGATGCGTGGCTTGATCGCTTCTCAAAGACATTTAAAAATTTACGCATCGTAAAGACGCAGGAAGGCATCGAAAAGATCGCTATGAGCGAGGAGCATGAACATGAAGAGCACCACGAGCACAAGCATGAGGGCGAACATAAACATGAGCACCACGACCATGGCGCTCACAAACACCATGACCATGAGGGAGAGCATGAGCACCATCACCACCACGACGGCCTTGATCCACACATCTGGCTTGACCCTATCTTGGTAAAAACTCAAGCTGATAACATCGCAAAGGCGCTAATAGAGAAATTCCCGCAAAATGCAAAGCTTTATGAGGAGAATTTGGCTAAATTTAAAGCTAGCCTTGACGAGCTTGATGGCTTTATCAAAAATGAGCTAAAAGATATCAAAACTCGCGAATTTATCGTATATCACCCATCTTGGGGCTACTTTGCAAAGCGCTATGATTTAGAGCAAATAGCCATTGAAATAGAGGGCAAAGAGCCAAAGCCAGCTGAGCTAAAAGAGCTTATAGAAGAGGCAAAAGAGCACGGTGTAAAGGTCATTTTCGTAGCTCCACAGTTTCCAACAAAGGCTGCAAATTTGATTGCAAAAGAGACTGGCTCAAAGGTCGTCATGATAGATCAGTTGCCTGAAAACTGGCTAGCTGAGATGAAAAAAACGGCTGAAATTTTCGCAAAAAGTCTATAGAAATGTTAGCACGCCTGATCGTCATTTGCCTACTAGCCATAAATGCCTTCGGGTGTGCTCTATGCTCGCTTTATAGCCCAACAGCTCACGTTAGCGCGAAATTCGTCGCACACGAAAATAACATCACTCAGATAGCTTTTACTTGGACCTTTTCGCAAAATTTCTCAGATCTTATGAAGCAAAATTTTGACCTCAATCAAGATGAAAAGATAGACGAAAAAGAGCTTAGAAAGATCCGCTTAAATTTGCTAGACTACCTCGTGCCAAGGCACTATTTGACGGATATTGAGTATTATTACAAGGATGAAAACGCCACTAAAATAGAGCCAAATTTAAATGAATACAAGCTCTACTTTGACGAGGGCAGGCTTAAATTTGACGTGAGTTTTAAAACAAATTTAGTGGTCGCTGACGGACTTGTCGTGTCGGTTGATATGGAGGATAAAGAGGGCTATTTTAACTTCAAATTTACGCAAAATAACGCATTTTTGGTGGGTGAAAGCTTCTGGGCGATACCAAATTCAAACTCAAATTTGATATTTTTTACATTTTCAAGCAAAGAAGCGGCCAAAGCTCACAACGAGAAGCCAGCGCTTAAAGAACTGCTAAAAGAGCCAGTAGTAGGCGCGAGCGATGAGAATTTAAGCCAGATAGACAAGATCGATGAGGCTAAATTTGACATCGTCTCAAAAACTAGCCTAAGCTTGCTTGATAGGCTAAAGCAAATTTTAAGAAGCGTGGATTACAAAAGTCCGCTTGCGCTGCTGTTTTTGGCGTTCATCTCATTTGGCTATGGCTTCTTGCACGCTGCAGGCGCAGGCCATGGCAAGGTGCTAACAAGCTCATATTTTGCCGCAACTGGAGGCAGCTACAAAAGGGCGTTTTTATTTGCACTAAAGATCGGCTTTTTGCACGTTGTGGGCGCATTTGTCTTTGTCTTTGCTAGCTTTTTGCTGCTTCGTGAAGTAAGCAGCGACCTCACAAAGGACACAGCTAGCATAACGACTGCATTTTCTGGCGTCGTGATTTTTTTTGTGGCGATTTTTATGCTTGTTAAAAAGATCAAATTTTACCTTTCAAACAAAAATGAGACTAAATTTTATATTTTTAGATCAAATCTAAGCCAAAATTTGAGTAAAAATACAAAATTTAAAAGTGATTGTGGCTGTCAAATTTGCTCAACCAAAAAACCAAAGAGTAAAGAGGAGTGGCTAGTAGCGGCCGCTGCGGCTCTTGTGCCCTGTCCTGGCACGATCTTAGTCTTTGTGCTGGCAAATGAGATAGGTAGCTACTTTGCAGGCGTGATAAGTGGCCTGTTTATGGCACTTGGCATGAGTGTGGTGATATTTGTAGCGGCAGTTTTTGGCTCCAAGATCAGCACGAACATTAAGCTAAAAAAGTTTAAAATCTACGCAGAATTTGCAGCCCTTGGCATCATGCTTTGGCTTGGACTTTTCATTTTTGTCACGACATTTACGCAAAAGAGTCTGTTTTGAAAGATATTATAAAAATTAGAAATTTAAACTTTAGCTACGATAAACAAGTCGTTTTAGAGGATATAAATTTAGACTATAGTAGCGACGAGTTTTTAGCGATAATCGGTCCAAATGGCGGGGGCAAAAGCACGCTTTTAAAGCTCATTTTGGGTCTGCTTAAGCCTCAAAGCGGCGAGATCAAGCTCTTTGGCAAAGAGCCAAGCGATGTAAGTAAATTTATAGGCTATGTGCCGCAAAATTTCCTCTCAAATCAAAGCTTTCCGATGATGGTTTTAGAAGTCGTTTTAATGGGGCTAATCGATAAAAAAATCTTTGGCTTTTACTCAAAAGATGAAAAAGCTCTAGCGCTAAGTGCCCTTGAAAAGGTCGGCATGAGCGAGTTTGCAAACGCGAGGATCGGCGAGCTAAGTGGCGGTCAAAGGCAGCGCGTCTATATCGCTAGAGCGCTTTGTGCAAATGCAAAAGTGCTCATCCTAGACGAGCCAACAGCTAGCATCGACACGAAAGGGCAGGCTGAAATTTATGAAATTTTAAAGGGCATAAATGCAAATGGCGTTGGCGTAGTTTTAGTTAGTCACGACCTAAATATCGTGCTAAATTACGCTACAAAGATCGCTTACGTGAGTAAAAATTTACACATTCATAAAACGCATGAAAACCTTGCAAAGAGGGAATTTATCGAGCATTTAGCTAGAACGCATAGCCATTTTTGTGATGTTGAGATCGCACTTGGCGAGTGTGGCTGCGAAAAAACAAAGAGCAATGTTTTTAAATTTTAAAGAGAGAAAATGAGTGAAATTTTAGAGTTAAATTTTATGCAAAATGCCTTTATTGCGAGCATTTTAGTAAGCATAATATGCGGCATGATAGGCTCGCTTGTGGTGATAAACAATATGACTTTCATCGCTGGAGGCATCGCACACGGCGCGTATGGCGGCATAGGGCTTGCCTTTTTCTTCTCACTCGAGCCACTTTTTGGTGCGAGTATATTTTCACTATTTTTAGCACTCATAATAGCCACGATCACGCTAAAAGATAAGACAAACATCGACTCCGTAATAGGCGCTATTTGGGCGATTGGCATGGCGATTGGTATCATTTTCATCGACCTCACTCCTGGCTATAACGCTGATCTTATGAGCTATCTTTTTGGTTCGATCCTTGCAGTTAGCGGCACAGATATTATCTTTATGAGCGTTTTAGACCTCTTGTTTTTGGCGCTCATCGCACTTTTTTACCGCCAGTTTGTGGCGATCAGCTTTGATGCGGAGTTTGCAAAACTTCGCGGGGTAAATACCACTTTTTTTCACTATCTGCTAGTTTGCATGATGGCGCTTTGCGTGGTGGCTACGATCCGCGTGGTGGGGCTAATACTTGTCATCGCACTACTTACCATACCGCCTTATATAGCGCAAATTTTTGCCAAAAGGCTGGGGCTCATGATGCTTATCTCAACCATTTTTTCTATCATTTTTTGCTTTATCGGCCTTGTGATCAGCTTTTATTACAACCTCACAGGTGGAGCTAGTATCATCTTGGTCGCCTCACTTTGCTTTTTTGCATTTAGCTTTAAATTTAAAAGCTTGCGCTCGTAGCTCTTTTTAACCTAAAAAGCGTCCAAGCCAAAAAGCAAATCGCCGTAAAATAGACGCTAAAAAAGAGCGCTAGCCACATAAATTTGATCTCAAGTCCTAGACAAAAGACTACCATGTAAAAGAGCGAGCATTGAAGCACGAGCTGTCTAAAGCCATTTAGCAAAAAGATCGCCACTGGGCGTTTTATCGCTTGTAGTGTGCTGCCTGAGATGTTTATCGTGCCGTAAGCCATGTAGGCAAGTGAGTTGATGCCAAGGTAGAGCTTTGCCACTTCTAGCACGGCTGGTGTGCTGTCAAAGAGCTTGATCGCGCTCTCGCCAAAAAGCCTGATGAAGATGTAGGCAAAGGCGCAGTAGATGAGCAAAAAAATAAGCGATAGTTTGTAGCACTGCATCGCTCTTTGAAAGCTCTTAGCGCCGTAGTTTCTTGAGATGATGCTAAGCACTCCTGCTGCCATGCCGATGGTTGGAAGCACTAAAATTTGCTCGATCCTTAAGGCTATGCCATAACCTGCCACTGCATTGACGCCGTAAAAGCTTACAAATTTTAAAAGCACGAGCGAGCCAAGTGACATTGAAAGGTAGTTTAGACAAGCTGGCAAGGCTTGCTTTAGTATCTTTGCCCAGACGGTTAAATTTGGCACGAAGTAGCCTAAATTTCTAGGCTCTATCATCTTGCTTTTTTTGACTTTAAAAAAGAGATAGATCATGCCTAAAAACTGCACGCTAGCCGTTGCTAGAGCAAGACCTTTTACACCAAGAGCAAAGATAAAAGCAAAAAGATAGCAAAAAAATGCGTTGATAAAAAGGCCGCAAAATAGCCAGTTGCGGTAGCTTTTAGTATCGCCAAGTGCGACTAGAACGCCATTAAGCGATTTTATAAGCAAGAAAAATGGAGCCGCAAGAAAGATGACGCCAGCGTAGTCAAGTGCTTCTTTGATGTAGTGATGATCAGCACCTAAAATGACTAGTAAATTTGGCGCTAGCAAGTAGCCACAAAGCCCCATAGATAAGGCAAAAAGAAGAACAAAAACGATGCCATTTGCCGCATAAAGTTTAGCCATTTTTGGTTTGTTTGCGCCTAGGCTGTTGCCTATTAGCGCGGTGAGTGCCGAGCCAAAGCCAAGACCGATGCCTACGACACTTAGATAGAGCAAAAAGCTCATCGCCATGCCAGCAACTGCAAGGGTAGAAATTTTAGCGGCAAAAAATGTGCCAGTGACGTTGTAAAGCGTGTTAAACATCATGCCCACGCCAGCTGGCAGCGAGAGCGAGATGATTAGTTTATTTAGCGGGTCTTTTAGTAGGTCCAAGCTGTCTTCTTGTTAAATTTCATCTGGGCTAAGCTCTATCAAATTTCTGCCACAAATGTATAAATTTTCATTGCTTTAAATGCTCCGTTTCGCTCCACTTTGCTAAGCTTGATCCCTGCGTCTTTTGCGAGTATTTTATATCATCACGGGCGAAGGCGAGAGCTTTATATGTCGCTAGCAAAGCTCGCCTTCAAACCTATCTAAATTTATCTTTTATGAGCCAAATTTGAAACTAAATTTTAGCTCACATTTTTTATTTTTGATCTCTTAATGCCCTTTTTCTAGCGTAGATATTTAGGCATTCAACCGCTAGTGAGAAGCCCATAGCAAAGTAGATGTAGCCTTTTGGCACATGCACGCCAAAGCCATCAAGCACGAGCGCAAATCCAACTAGCACCAAGAATGCAAGTGCGAGCATTTTTATCGTTGGGTTGTTATCGACAAATTCAGAGATCGCCTTTGAGGCAAACATCATCACACCAACTGCGATGATGACAGCAAGTATCATGATATCGATGTGCTGAGCCATACCAACTGCGGTGATAACGCTATCAAGCGAAAAGACTATGTCTAAAATGCCTATTTCTAGGATAGTCGCAAAAAATCCTGGATGAGACTTGCTCTCGTGAGCCTCTTCATGCTTGCCAGTGGCGTTTGCGTGGATCTCCATTGATGATTTTACTATCAAAAATAGACCGCCTATTATGAGCACTAGATCGCGCCCAGTGATGCTAAGCTCGCCTATGCTAAAGAGCGGCTTTGTAAGCTTCATGATCCAAAATAGCGAAAGTAGCAGGATGATCCTAGTGATCATCGCAAAGCCAAGCCCTAAAATGCGGCCTTTGCCCCTTTGCTCTGGCGGCAGTTTGCCTACTAAAATAGCGATAAATATGATGTTATCTATGCCTAAAACTATCTCCAAGCCAGTTAGCGTAAGTAGCGATATCCACGCCTCTGGCGAACTTAACCATTCAAACATTTACTTCCTTTGTTAAAATTTTTATTATGCTTTGGGGCAAAATTTCATGCTCTATGGCGTGAATTTTAGCCTCCCACTCATCTAAACTCATGCCATCCTCACGCTCAAACGCCCTTTGCGCGATCAGTTTGCCCCCATCAAGCTCCTCACTCACATAATGCACGCTCACACCGCCTATCATCATATCGCTCTCAAAACTCTCCTTTATCGCATGTGCGCCCTTAAAAAGCGGTAGGATAGAAGGATGTAAATTTATAGCTTTTACTTGCGTCGTAAAAACTGGCGTTAGTATCCGCATAAAGCCTGCAAGCACCGTAAGACCTGCCCCACTTTTTAAAATTTGCTCCACCAAAGCAGCGTCAAATTCCTCACGTTTGTCAAATTTAGCACTTTCTATTATCGTCGTTTCAAGCCCAAATTTCTTAGCACGCTCTATGCCAAAGGCACCAGGCTTGTTACAGATACAAAGGCAAACTTCGATCTTCACGCCGTTAAAAATTTGATTATGAACTTTTTTAAGTATCGCTTCTAAATTTGAGCCACTGCCGCTAAAAAGCACGGCTATCTTTTTCGTAAGCATTTTACTCCTTTGATGATGTCTGTTGGCTCGAGCGCGTAGCTGTTTTTGCCAAAATTTTTAAGGCTAAGCGCATGAGCTAAGGTGGCTGAGATGGCAGCATCTAGTGGCTCATAGCCTTGAGCCAAAAGTGCTAGCACAAGACCGCTTAGCACGTCGCCACTGCCGCCTTTTGCAAGTGCGTTTTTGCCATAAGGCATGACGTAAATTTGCCCCTCTTTTGCGATTATAGTGTTTGCCCCTTTTAGCACAAGAACAGCCTTAAATTTCTCGCTCCAAACCTTAGCGTAAGCGTGTCTGTTTTCTTGCAAAGTTTGCACATTTATATCGGCTATTTTGCAAATTTTTAAAAGCGAGCAAAACTCCTTTGGATGAGGTGTCAAGACGCAGTTCTCGCTTAGTAGGTCAAGCACTTTTTGGCTGTAAAAGATATCAGCGTCAAGCACAAGCTTTTTGCCTTTTAAATTTTGCACCTCAAGCTCTTCTACGCCTTTTTTGCCAAGCCCCATACCAAGGGCTCCAGCGTTCATTTTCTCGCTTATCTTGCTAGCTTGCATGATATGAGTTGGTAAATTTAAACCTTGCTCGCATATCACGCTAACTAGCCCAGCTCCAAAGGCAAACGCCGCCTTTGCGCAAAGATTGCTAGCTCCTATGTGCTCGCCAGATATGATAAATGCATGGCCAAAGTTGCCCTTATTTACGCACTGATTTTTTCTATTTGGAAGTATAAGGTCGCATTTTTCAAGCAGGTGGTAGTCGCTCTCGCGCTCGTAGTTTTGCGAGCTTACGCCAAGAGTGGCGACCTTTATCTTGCCAACGTAGTCTTTTGCTGCGTCGCTATAAAGAGCTAGCTTTTTAGCTCCCATTGTGATAGTAGCGTCTGCTTTTACGCAAGCGCCAAGCACCTTGCCATCGTTACTTAGCCCACTTGGCACGTCGCAAGCGATGATGTAAGCAGGGCTAGCGTTTATTTTTGAGATGAGATTAGTTAAATTTTGATCCAAAGCTCTATTTAGCCCTGAGCCAAAGAGCCCGTCTATGAGGCATTTTGCGCTATTTAAGCTATTTTCTACCTCTTTGTTCTCACGCACACCAGCAAATTTAGCTCGCTCGAGCTGTTTAATGGCAAGTGGCTTTAAATTTTTACTAGCTAGGATAAATTCACACTCAAACTCACCCCCTAGCATCCTTAAAGCACAAAGCACGTCAGCGCCGTTGTTTCCTGCGCCACAAACGCCAAGCACTCTCTCGCCTTTTTTAAATTTCTTACGGATAAAATTTGCTATGGCTGTGGCTGCATTTTCCATCAAGAGCTCTTCGCTAAGGCCAAATTTTTCGCTCGCTCGCTCGTCTAAAACTCTCGTGTCTAAATATAAATTTTTCATTCTATGCCCTAAAACTAAGCGCCTCTAAGATGTGGGGCTTTAAAATTTGCTCGCTCTCATCAAGATCAGCGATGCTTCTAGCCACTCTAAGCGTCCTTTTTATGGCCCTTTGTGAGAGGTTATACTTCGTGGCGGCCTTTTGTAATATTTCACTCGCTTCGGCGTTTAACGTGCAAAATTTAGCCACTTGTGCGTCACTAAGCTTGCCATTTAGCTCGTCTTGAGCGCGCTTTTTTTGAAATATAAAGGCTTTTAAAACCATCTCGCTCATCTGCTGCGAGCTCAAACTAGCCTTGTCGTCTGGCGAGCTCTCGTTCATCGCGACTTTTAAGTCTATGCGGTCAAGCACTGGGGCTGAAATTTTGGCTTTGTAGTTTTTTATCTCATTTTCACTGCATTTGCAGTTTAAATTGCGTGAGAATAAATTTCCACAAGGGCAGGGATTTTGCGCTGCGACGAAGATAAATTTAGTCTCATAAGTCACTTTTGAATTTACCCTTGCGATGTGGATTTGATTGTCCTCAAGTGGCTCTCTAAGGCTTTCAATCACCTGTTTAGGAAAGTGTGGGAACTCATCAAAAAATAGCACTCCGCCATTTGCAAGTGCAATCTCGCCGATCTTTGCGACGTTTGAGCCACCGCCAAAGATCGAGCTTTTTGTCGAGGTGTGATGTGGTGAGCGAAAGGCTCTAGTGCTTGTAAATTCGCTATCTTGCAGGTTTAGCGAGCGGTAGGCGGCGGACTTTAGCACCTCTTCTAGGCTTTGTGGCGCCATGATATAAACGAGGCGTTTTGCGCACATGCTCTTGCCGCTGCCTGGGCTGCCTTCAAATAAGATATTGTGCATACCAACGGCTGCGATGACGCAGGCCCTTTTGGCTCTTTCTTGACCCAAAACATCCTTAAAATCAAGCTCGAAGTTTAAATTTGGAACATATCTTTTGCCGCCAACTTCTATCACATTTGAAAATAGCTCGTGCGTGGCGCTAAAATGCGTGCTTTTAGCAAATTCTGCGTCGCTAAAAAACTTGATCGCCTCTTCTAGTGTGCTAACGCCATAAACCTCTAAATTTGGGATCATCGAGGCTTTAGCTGCTATCTCACTTGGCACTAAAATTTTTGCATTTTGCACCTGCGTGCTTAAAAAAAGCAGGATAGAGAACAAATTTGCCGTGCTTTTTACGCTCCCGTCTAATCCAAGCTCACCAAAAACGAAAATTTTCTCCAAGCTTTTTGCCTTTTGAAGGGCGATGAGAAGTGCGATACTTAGATCAAAGTGTGAGCCACTTTTTGGCAGGTCGGAGGGGGATAAATTTATAGTTATTTTTTGCGCTGGAAAGGCAAAGTCAAGCGCTAAAAGTGCCGCCTTTACACGCTCTGTACTCTCTTTGATGCTGGTGCTTGCAAGACCCACGATGCTAAAGCCAGGAAGCCCACGAGAAAAGATCGACTCAACATCAATGATCTTTAGTCCGTCGCCGTATGTAGCACATTTTAGGGACTTCATGATGTCTTTTCTTTTTTTTGCTTTTTGTATTCCTTGTCGAATTTTTTGCGCTTGTTAAAGCCTATTTTTTCTATAAAAAGATGTCCGTCTAGGTGGTCATTTTCATGCTGGATAGCGATCGCTAGTAGCCCATCAGTTTTTAAGGTCTGCTCTTTGCCAAAGCGGTCTTGAAATTTAATGCTAACGACCTCACTTCGCTTAACGTCCTCGTAGTAGCCAGGCACACTAAGGCAGCCCTCTTGATAGACACACTCGCCTTCACGTAGTTCAAATTTAGGATTTATGATCTCGATTAAATGTTCTTTATCTTGCACGCCCTCTTCGTTGGCTAAATTTATGATGAAAATTCTCTTTGCAACGCCTATTTGTATGGCCGCAAGACCGATGCCTTCTTTTGCGATCATCGTCTCATACATATCATCAAGAAGTTTGTGAAGCTTCTCATCGAAAACCTCAACCTCTTTTGAAATTTCATAAAGTTTTTTATTTGGATAGGATAAAACTTCTAGGATCAAACTAATTCTCTGCTTTCTCGTCTAAAAATAGCGGCTCATTTAGATCTTGGTTGGTCTCTAACTTGTCAAGTGCGTGAGAGAGCAACTCTTCGGTACTTTTTGTCTTTGAGATCATGCTTGAGACGATCTGCACATCTAGTTTGCACTCTTCGTTGTCGATCTTCCATGGCATAGATGAGAGCATGTTTAAAATTCTAGCGCACGCTTGCTTTGTGCCATTTTCGTCGGTGTATTTCATCACCATAGCAAAGCAGCCATCGCCGTAGTGTGCGACTATATCGCTTCTACGTGAAGTCCTTAAAAGAAGCTGTGACATACTTTTAAACATATTGTTTCGCTCTTTTAAATTTTTAACGCGGTTTGCAAATTTATCTTTTATCTTGACTAACAAAAATGAGGCATTATAGCCGTAGCGCCTAACAGACTCGATCTCACTGCTTATGGTCGCTACTAGAAATTTCTTGTTATAGACCTCGTAGGTCGTGTCGTAGATCGACTGCTCTTCGATCGCCTTAAACATCTTGCCGACCTCTTCATAGCTCATCTTGATGACGTCAAGATGCTTGTCCATGAGGTCGTTTAGCTTGATGAGGTCTTGGTTAAAGGCGCTTAAAACATTTTGGAGCGCAAGGACATTTGTGTTGTTTTTAAGCCCATCCATACGCTTTTGCACTAGGCCTCTCATAACACCTAAATTTTTATAGATGAGCACGACAGCTTGAAGCATGCTCTTTATCTGGATAAAGCCTTGTTTTACCTCTTTTTCGATAGAGATGTTGCCATTTGTAGGCACCGAGCTTTCAGAATTTGCCACGATGATATCACCGATCTCTTTTCTAAACTCATCTGACTGCCCATCAAGCATCTTTTCAAAATATATTGAGTAGTTTGTTGGCGTAGATGGGACGTTGTCGTCACTTAACTCGTGCAAAACGTCCTCTGAAAATTTATAGATATTTACCTTTTCTTTTTTGACAGCTGGTTTTGCTTCAGCTGCTTTTTTCTTTGGATCTGGTGCGTTATCTATCTTTATCACTTTGGGCCTTATTTAAAACTTTTCTCCAAAATTTTATCGACAAGTCCGTATTCTTTAGCTTCAGCTGAACTCATAAAGAAGTCGCGCTCAGTATCTTTTACGATCTTGCTTAGCTTTTGGCCTGTATTTTTTGCCAAAATTCCATTTAAAATTTCTTTCAAACGTAGAATTTCACGTGCTTGTATCTCGATATCAGTCGCTTGTCCTCTAGCGCCACCAAGTGGTTGGTGTATCATGATACGAGAATTTGGCAGTGCATATCTCTTGCCAGGTGCGCCACAGCTTAGCAAAAACGCACCCATGCTAGCGGCCTGACCGATGCAGATCGTGCAAACATCTGGCTTTATATAGTTCATCGTGTCATATATGCTAAAGCCACTTGTTATGACGCCACCTGGTGAGTTTATGTAAAGGTATATATCTTTGTCTGGATCTTCAGCCTCTAAAAATAGCAGCTGAGCGACGATAGAAGCGGCCATGCCGTCCTCTATCTCGCCACTTAGCATAACGATCCTGTCTTTTAAAAGACGGGAGTATATATCATAGCTTCGCTCACCTCTGCTAGTTCTTTCAACTACGACAGGAACGTAATAGCTCATTACTCAGCCTTCTCTTTTTTGCTTGCTTTTTTCTCGTCTTTCTCTTTGTTGAAAAGCTCGCTAAATAGCTTCTCTTCGATCATCGACATCTTTATAGCTGGAAGCATGCCTTGGTTGCGGTACATCTCAAGGTGCGCTTTTGGGTCTTGTCCGCTTCTATACGCCTCAAAATAGATCGCTTGAACGACCTCTTGATCGCTCACTTTTACGCCCCTTACGCGAGCTAACTCATCGATGATGAAAGTTAGGCGAACACTATTTTCAGCGTCTTTTCTATACTCGTCACGTTTTTTAGCTAGGGCATCTTTGTCTTCTCTAAATTTCTTCATATCGTCTGGAGTAAATGTGCTCCATGCGTTTCTAAACTGCATATCGATCTCTTGCTCGACGATATTTTTTGGCACATCAAATTTAAATTTCTCAACCGCAGCTTCAGCAAATTTTGGCTTTAGCTCTTCGTTTATAAGTTTATAAATTTTCTCTTGGCGAATTTGCTCTTTTATGCGCTCTTCAAGTAGCTCTTCAGTTGGTTTTTCTTCGTTTGGAAGGATAGTTTTTAGCATCTCTTCATCTAGTTTTTCAGGGATCTTTCTCTCTTGAATTTCATGAAGTTTGACTTTAAAAACAGCATCTTTGCCAGCTAAATGTGCAGCGCCATAGTTTTCTGGAAATTTAACGTTTATATCTTTTTCTCCGCCAGCTTTTATGCCTACCATGCCATCTTCAAAGCCTGGGATGAATTGATTTGAGCCGATCTCAAGCACGTAGTTTTCAGCCTTGCCACCTTCAAATGCAACACCATCAACAAAGCCCTCAAAGTCAAATTTAGCAAAATCGCCCACTTTTAGGCCTCTTTTGCCCTCTACTTTTTCAAGCGGAGCTATCATTTTTAAAAGTTCAGTTTTCTTCTCATCGATATCTTTTTTCAAAACGCGTGGGTTTGAAAACTCAGGTATCAAGCTCTCATAGCCACTCACATCGACGCTTGGCTTAAATGAAACTGTTAGCTCAACGTCGATCTTGTCATCTTTTTTGTCAAATTTTGAAACGATAGGCTCGCCGATAAGGTCGTCATTCTTCTTGCCTGCTTGTTTGATAGCCTCTTCGACTACATCTCTTAAGACATCTTGCTCAGCGTCGTTTGTTAGCTCTTTCTCGTAGCGTTTTAGCACAACAGCGACTGGCACATGACCTTGTCTAAAGCCATCTACTTTCATAGTTTTTGCCGCTTTTTTTGCTAGTTTTTCTACGCTAGACTTTATAGCATCTGCACTTACAGTCGTGCTTGCTAGGGTATTTACGCTATCTAGAGCTTTGATTTTGATTTCCATCGAATTCCTTTATGAATACAAATTTTTAGCCCAAAATATAGCAGAATTTTCCTTATTTCATTGTAAATTTGTAAATTTTTATAGATATAAAAGGCGTTTTAACGTAGAATTTGGCGATAAAATTATGGAGAAAATTTATGCAAGAGAGCTTTGAAAATTCAGTTAAAAATATGCTAACTATCATCGGCGAAGACCCAAACAGAGAGGGGCTTATAAAAACTCCAGAGCGCGTTTATAAAGCTTTTAAATTTCTAACTAGCGGATACGATCAAGACCCAAAAGAGGTGCTTGGTGACGCTCTTTTTACTAGCTCAAACAACGAAATGGTCTTAATGCGAAATATCGAGTTTTACAGCCTTTGTGAGCACCATTTGCTGCCTATTATCGGCCGCGTGCATGTGGCGTACATCCCAAATGGCAAGGTTGTTGGCCTTAGTAAAATTCCACGCATGGTAAATATCTACGCCAGACGCTTGCAAATTCAAGAGCAGATGACCGAGCAGATCGCAAAGGCGCTTGAGGACGTGATCGCTCCAAAAGGCGTTGGAGTAGTCGTTGAGGCTAGGCATATGTGCGTTGAGATGAGAGGTGTGCAAAAGATAAACTCGACTACCACGACCTCGGCGCTTAGGGGCTGCTTTATAAAAAACGCAGACACAAGAAGGGAGTTTTTCTCGCTGATAAATTCGCCTAGGGAAACGCATTTTTGAGTTTAGAGCGTATAAATTCAAGGCTTAAAGAGGGCGTGAAGCTCTCAAATACCTTCGGCGTCATCACAAAGATCACAGCTACTACGATAGAGATCACCGGACTTCGCCCAAGTATCGGCGACATCGTGCGCATAGTCGCAAAAGACAAGAGTAAAAACGGCCTTGGCATGGTCACGCAGATAAAGACAGATGGCGCTTACATCAGCCCATTTGGCTTTGTCGAGGGCTTTAGGATAGGCGACTTTGTCTATGAGAGCGATCAGGGCATGAGCATACCGGTGGGACCAAATTTGCTAGGTCGCGTGGTCGATCCATTTATGAAGCCAATTGACGGCAAAGGGGCGATCGATACAACTGAATATATGCCGATCATGAGAGCGCCGATAGATGCGATGAAAAGGGGGCTTATAAACGAGCCTTTTAGTGTTGGCATAAAGACGATAGATGGGCTGCTTACCTGCGGCAAGGGGCAAAAGCTGGGAATTTTCGCAGGTTCAGGCGTGGGCAAATCAACCCTCATGGGCATGATCGTAAAAAATACGCTAGCTCCCATAAAAGTAGTCGCGCTAATAGGCGAGCGTGGCCGTGAGGTGCCTGAATTTATCGAAAAAAACCTAGGTGGCGACCTAGAGGGCACGGTCATCATCGTAGCGACCAGTGATGATAGCTCGCTCATGCGAAAATACGGCGCATTTTGTGCGATGAGCGTGGCTGAATACTTCAAACAGCAGGGCAACGACGTGCTTTTCATCATGGATAGCGTGACGCGTTTTGCGATGGCGCAGCGTGAGATCGGCCTTGCGCTTGGCGAGCCACCGACCTCAAAGGGTTATCCGCCAAGCTCGCTCACACTCTTGCCGCAGCTGATGGAGCGCGCGGGCAAAGAGGAGGGCAAGGGCAGTATCACAGCGTTTTTTACCGTGCTAGTCGAGGGCGATGATATGAGCGACCCGATAGCTGACCAAAGCCGCTCTATCCTAGACGGACACATCGTGCTAAGCCGCGAGCTAACGGACTTTGGCATCTACCCACCTATCAATATCCAAAACTCGGCCTCGCGTGTCATGGGCGACGTGATCGGCAAAGAACACAAGCTAAATGCTATGAAATTTAAGCGCCTTTACTCGCTTTTAAAAGAAAATGAGGTCCTGCTTCGCATCGGCGCATATCAAAAGGGCAGCGACAAGGAGCTTGACCTTGCGATCTCAAAGAAAGAATTTATGGAGAGCTTCTTAAAACAAAGCTCAGAAGAGGCCTTTGCGCTTGAAGAGGTTGAAGAGCTGCTTGATAAGATCAATCAGTAAATTTCTCTATAAATTTGACTACTAAAATTTTATAGCCTTTTAAATTTTTTATTATTAAAAATATCGATAAATTTTGCTTTTTTTAGTGCAAAAAGTGATGTTGCAAAAGTCGCGGAAGTTAGTTTGAAATTTACTGGGTTTTTTGTCGTTAAATTTCGTGAAGTGGGCGACTTTTGTATTAGGAAAAATGATAAAGTGTTTTAAAAAAGCACTCACGCCCACGCTTCACACGGCGGATAAAATTTAAAATTTTTTTGGCAAAAATGCGATAGAAAATTTGAAGCAGTGAGCCAAATTTACATTAAGCGGTTATGAGCGCATTTATCATGCTTGTGGCCTTTGTAAATTTTCATAGATAAAAAATTTAATGCAAAAACATACGCAACTAGAGATATGCACTTTGTGCGCTTGGTGTTTAATGGGGAGTGGATAAATTTCAAAATTTTGCGGTTTTTTGGATAAAAGCTACCCATTAGCAAAGGTTGCGGTAATAAATTTATAGCAGACGAATAGTTAAAATTTCTATAAGTGAGTATCTGCCGTGCTGTGATTTTTCGCTCAAATTTAATTTCATACTTTGTCCTGCAGTCATCTACTTTAATGAAAAAGTGAAGAAACATCTTATGTAAAAATTTATCTGCCTAAACGGGAGTTACAGAGCAGATAAATTTTAAAATTGAAAGCAAACGAGCTAGTTAAATTTATACAAAGAGCCTATGAGTGACATCATCCTGTCGTAGTTTTTTACGAAAAACTAGTTGTAAAAAAAATTCCGCGTTTAGTTTGGCAAGTACCGATACTTTATGCTTCGCCTCGTAGCGCAAAGCGTATATTTAAAAAAAGCCAAAGAGAAAAGCCTCTTTTTACTTTGCCAAAGATCAAATTTGTTTTGCGTTTTCTATAACTTTAGTGGCAGGTTTCTTGTAAATTTAATAGATAAAAGCAAATTTGATATCCGCACTTTGTATTTGTGGTGACGTAAAGCCTACAAGACACTTTAAAAACCCAAGAGCAAGCCTATCCTTTTTCTTGTCAAAGCTCAAATTTAGCCCGCTTTCCCTATCGCTTTTAGGAGCATGCTCCGCATAAAAACAAAATTTAACACTCTCGGCAGTTATCTACATTTTTTATCGCCAAAGCTTAAATTTAACTCACGTTTTTCATGTTTTAGTGATAAAACTCGTCTAAATTTTATTGAGTGAAGCAAATTTCTTATAAACGTCAGTGATTTTTGTAGTGCAAAGTCAAATTTATAAAATAAGATAAGGCTTAAGAGCCAAATCCCATCTTTTTATCCTCGCCAAAGCTTGAGTTTAGCTCGCGCTCTATCGTGGTTTTGAAGTCCTCAAAGGTGAAAATCCCATCATCTTTTATCGCCACTTTCAAAGCGGTATTTTTTAGCGCAAGGACGATCTGAGCGCCACTTAGGTTAAACTCAGCCAACCTTTCTACGCTAAAGCCATCTTCAAAGCTCGCATTTTCAGGCAAAATTTTACGCCAAATGGCGAGCCTACCGTTATAATCAGGCTTTTTAAACTCGATCTTATAGTCAAACCTCCTAGAAAACGCCACATCAAGGCTTTGTAAGAAATTTGTCGTTGCGATCAGCACGCCCTCAAAGCGCTCGATCTGCTCTAAAAAGATATTTTGCATTTGATTATGCATCTTTTCAGCCCCACTCGAGCTCTCCACTCTCGTGCTTAAAAACTGATCAGCCTCGTTTAGCAAAAGCACTGGCTCGCTGCCACTTTTTTTGCAAATTTCTTTGTAAGTGTCAAAAATTTTCCTTACATTTTGCTCGCTCTCGCCGACATATTTGCTTAAAATTTTTGAGCAGTCAAAGCTTAGAATTTGCTTCTTTAGGCTCTTTGCAAGCCCAACGGCACTCATCGTCTTACCAGTACCAGGCTCGCCATAAAAGATGATCTTGGCGTCTATATTTTTCCTAGTTTTTATGCCCCAGCTGCTAAGTCTAGCGAGCACTTTTTTATCGACTTGCTTTAGTATCGTGCTTAAAAGCTGCTTTGTCTTTTCGTTTAGCACGACGTCTTCTAGGCTTGTTACTGGCTCAATGAGCTCAAAAATTTCTTGCTCTTTTACTAGGCTTTCGATCTTGATTTTTTTGCTGTTTTTGTCATTTTTTGGGTGCATTATGCTTTGCAAAATTTCTTCGTTTATAAAAAAGCTCTTGCTTACGTTGCCATAAGCGTTTAAAACCTCGTCGTAGTCGATTAGTGCGCCCTCTATGAGCCTTGAGCCGTCCTCTAAAAGTGTGCGATTTTTGATGCGTTCAAGCTCGTCTTTGCTTATTAGCCCAACTAGCGTGTTTAGGTCGCGGCCGTTTTCAAAGTCGCCCGCATACTCCTCTTTTAAAAGGGCTAAAAATATGATCTGCTCTTTTTCATCAAGTGAGTTTTCTTTAAAAATTTGCTCTATTTTTAGGCTGATCTTGCTTAGTTTTACACGCTCATTTATCCGCTTTGTTAGCTCAGAAATTTGCTCGTTTATCCGCTTTTTAGCGTCATTTGAGCCACCTTCAAAGATCGCAGCCTTTGAGTAAAGCTCTATCTTTAAAAACTGATCTTTTAAATACTCCAAATGATCTTCATAAGGCGCAAGCTCTGGTAAATTTATATCAGCGTTGCCATCTTCAAGGATCTTTAAAAATGTGCTAGAGAGTGAAATTTCAGAGTGAAGTAGCGAGAGTAGCCCTTGGTTTGAGCTTTTTTGCGAGTTTTCTGGCATTTTAAAGAGGCTGTAGTTTTGCACTATCCAGCCGCTACCCAGCAAATTTTTTATAAATTTAAGGTATAAAAGCTGCTTTTCATTTTGCGTGCCAAAAACAGCTCCAAGTAGCTCAAAAACGCTCATGCTAGCCGTGCCTTGTACGTAGGCTTTGCTTAGGTATTTTAAAATTTCTCCCTCTTCATCGCCGCATTTTATAAGCTCGTAAATTTTACTTTTTTTGAGGTCTTGGTTTAGAAAATCAAGCAAATACTTCACTAAATTTTATCCTTTATCTGCTCTTTTAGCACGCGTTTTAGCACCTTGCCAGTTGCGTTTCTAGGCAGCTCCTCGGCAAAATAAATGCTTTTTGGAATTTTGAAATTTGCTAAATTTTTCTTTAGATGCTCTCTAACCGTCTTTTCATCAAGATCCATGCCATCTTTTACCTGTATGAAAGCTACGACCTCTTCGTCTGCGTGCACGTCTTTTACGCCGATTACCGCGGTCGCCTCGACTGCTTCGAGCTTATAAATGACCTCTTCGATCTCGCGCGGATAGATGTTTATGCCTTTTGATATGATGAGGTCTTTTTTGCGATCAACGATGTAGATAAAGCCCTCTTCATCGATCTTGCCAAGGTCCCCAGTCTTTAGCCAGCCATTTATGATAGTCTCGTCAGTCACGCTTGGCATGCCGTAGTAGCCCTGCATGACGCAGTCGCCTTTTATGATGATCTCGCCGATCTGGCCGAGTGGAAGCTCCATCATCTCATCATCTACGATCTTAACCTCATAGCCATTTAGCGCAGGACCTACGCTTAAAAGCTTTTGCTTGTCAAATAAATTTGCCGCCACGATCGGAGAGCATTCGCTAAGGCCATATCCCTCAACGAGCGTCGCGCGCGGGAATTTCACTCTAAAGTCATCGATAGTTTGTTTAGCTAGCGGAGCAGCACCACTTACAAATAGCCTTATGCGGTTAAACCATCTAAAATACCAAGGAATTTTTGCCTTGCCAATGGCTGTATAGATGGCTGGGATACCCAAAAATACAGTGACTCGCTTTAGTAAAGCCTGTTTTAGCACGTTTGAGAAAGGGAAAACCGACTTTATAAGCACCATCGAAGCACCTGAAAATATCGGTAAAAGCACCATCGCTGTGAGCGTAAAGCTATGAAACATCGGTAAAAATACGATAAATCTATCGCTTTTTTTAACCTTAAAACGCTCATGAGCGCCGATGACGTTTGAGAAGATATTTTTATAGCTTATCATCGCACCCTTTGGCTTGCCTGTGGTGCCTGAGGTGTAGATGATGTGCATGAGATCGTCTATTTTAGGGTATTTTGTGATGCTTAGGGTGTATTTGTGATTTAGCGCTTCGCTGAAATTTACATTTTTTACAACGCCGTTATTTTCATAGCCCTTACTCATATCCTCTTTTGAAATTTGTGGAGTTGAAGATAGATAGGCACTCTCGCCATACTCCTCATCAACGCTTACATAGTCGTCCTTTGAGGCACTTTGAAGTTTTTTTGGCGTTTGCCCGATCCAGACGATCTTTCTTAAAATTTCAAGCTCACTAAGTGCGATTAGCTCCTTTGCAAGCGAGCTGGAGGCAAAAAGCACCCTCGCACCGCAGTCATTTATGATGTACTCAAATTCTGTCGTCTTTAAAAAGGTGTTCATCGGCACTGCGACCGCGCCGATAGCCGTGATAGCAAGGTATGAGATGATAAACTCTTTCGAATTTGCCACCGCCATAGCCACTTTATCGCCAAAATTTACCCCGCAAAGCTGCAAGTAAGCCGCCACTTTATCGACATTTTGCTTTAGTTCGTGGTATTTTAGCTTCTCTTTTTCATCAAAGATCGCTATCTGGTTTGGACTCTCTTTTGCCACCTTGGTTAAAATTTCATAAAAATTATTATAAGAGTATTGCATTTTTAGCCCTAGAAAGAGTATTTAAATGTCATTGCAGCTATCTGGACGCTACTTGCGTCAAATTCGCCAGACATTGAGCCGGTGCCATTGATAGTACCATTTTTTATACCTGTCGCACGCTTTTTGTCTCGGTGCTGATAGAGATAGCCTAGTCCTAGCTCTAAATTTGGCGTAAATTTATAGTTTGCCCCAAACGAATATGCCTGAGAGGTGGTGTTTGGAAGCTCTAAGCCAGTATGCTCGCTGCTAGTGATATCCTCATCGTATGAAAAGCCAGCCATTAGCCTAAGTTTTTCATTTACGTCGTAAGCAAGACCTATCCTATATGTGTTTGTATCTTTTGCATTTTTAACGACTGGATCGTCCATAAATGCCTTAAAGTATCTACCTAGAATAGGGTGTGAATGAGCTGCCGTCTTATCATCATATTCAAAGTCATAATCTTTAAATTTAGACCAGTATGTCCTCTCGAAAGCTAGCAAAAGGGTAAAATCACTAAATTTATATCCAGTAGCAAGCACTAGCTGTGCAGGTAGAGGGATTTCAACTTTTGTCTTGCCATGATAGCTTATAGGCGCTAGCGGTCCGTTAAAATCAGCATCAGCGCTACCTTTAAGCTCTAAATTTACCTTCGAGCGGTAAGTCACCGCAAAGCTTAGATCCTCGATAGGTCTATATGTAAGAGCGACGTTGTAGCCGTAGTTTATGCCATCGCCTTGTATCTCTCTGTAGCCAAAACGTCCAAAGTCGCTTGCTATCTTGCCTTTGCTATAAACGCCTCTAGCGCCCAGAGCAATGGCAAGTTTGTCATTTATGCGGTAAGCCACGGTTGGATTTAGCTCGACAACTTGTAGTTTGAACCTCTTGCCAGTAAAAGCAGTCTCTGGATCCTCCCACGAGATGCCAACAGCAGCAGGCACAGCAAGGGCTAATCCAAATCTCCAGTTTTCATAAATTTCTGGCGTTACAAAGCTAAATGTGCCAGCTAGTGAGTCAAATTTCTCTGAGCTGTAGCTCTTGCCATCATCGCTTTTAAAGTCGATGGAATTTATATGAAACCAACCAAGCGTGCTTTCAAAATGGTGAAGCCCGTCTAAAAACATCATATTTGCAGGGTTAAAATAAGCCGCATCAGCCCCAAAACTAAAGGCTACGTTGCTAGCAGCAAGCCCCAAAGAATCAGCACTTTGCTCAGTGACCTTATAACCCCCAGCATTTAATAAAGAACACGTCGCAACAATGCTTAAAAGCACTCTTTTCATAGCTTTTCCTTTTCTAGGTTTCTTAAAATTTTGATCTCATCTTCCCAAATGCTCTCGTCAATCGTCTCTAAAATCAAGGGAATTTCGCCTATTTTATCATCATTTATTATATTTTCAAAAGCGCCAAGCCCAAGCTCACCCTTGCCAAGGCTCTCGTGCCTATCTTTTTTTGAGCCAAGCCCAAATTTAGCGTCATTTAGGTGCATGCCAGATAGAAATTTATAGCCGATGATCGCGTCAAATTCGCCCATCGTCTTAGCGTAAGCCTCTTTGCTTCTTAGATCGTATCCAGCGGCAAATGCGTGGCAAGTATCGATGCAAACGCCAACTCTGCTCTCATCATCAACTCGCTCGATCAAATACGCCAGCTGCGCAAAGTCAAAGCCTAAATTTGAGCCTTGTGCGGCTGTGTTTTCGATGACAAGCTTTACGCCACTTGTTCGTTTTAGCGCTTCATTTATGCAACTAGCGATGTTATCTAGGCACTCATTTTGGCTTATTTGCTTTAGGTGCGAGCCTGGGTGGAAATTTAAAAGCTTTAGTCCAAGCTGGCTAGCTCGCTCTATCTCATCGATAAAGGCTTCAAGGGATTTAGCTCTTGCCTCTTTTTCTGGATGGCCTAAATTTATGAGGTAGCTTGCGTGTGGCAAGACGTGATCAGCGCTTATGCCAGAGGCCTTTAAATTTGCTTTAAACTGCTCTATCTCGCCCTCGCTTAGCTCTTTTGCGCTCCATTGACGCTGGTTTTTTGTAAAAAGCGCAAAGGCATTTGCTCCTATTTTTGCAGCATTTAGCGGCGCGTTAAATACGCCTCCAGCCGCACTTACGTGAGCTCCTATGTATCTCATTTTAACTCTTTTATTATCACTTTTATTTTATTTTTGCTGTCGATAAATTTGACGTAGTTATCGCAAACTTCGTATTTTATAAAATAAGAACTTAGATCTTGTCTAAAGCCGCACTCTGTGGTGCTTAGACCTTTGCCGTCATAAATTTTTTGCCTTTGCAAAATCTCTTCAAAAAGGCTCTCATAATGCGGCGCTAGAAAAAATTTCTCGTTAAATTCAGTCTTTTTAAAACAAGCGCTATTTACGCAAATTTTGTCCTTTATGTTGATATTTGCCGTATTTACGCCAGAGCTATAAATTTGCAAATTTAGATCATTTTTATAAATGTGAAAAAATCCAACATCATTTATCTTTATCATCGGAGAAAATAAAGTGACCTGAAAAGCTTGCGAGCTTTGCGGTGTTTTAGTCGCAACACAGCCTGAAAAAATGAGAGCAGATAATACAACAAGTGAAAATTTCTTCAACGATTTGTCCTTTTATGTAAATTTAAGTTAAAAAGTAATATAATCCCAACTTCATAACCGACCGTGGCCCATTCGTCTAGCGGTTAGGACATCGCCCTTTCACGGCGGTAACACGAGTTCGAGTCTCGTATGGGTCACCACTTCTAAAAGACAAAATCTTATCCACATAAGCTTTAAAATCTAGTTAATCCAAATTTCAAGCCTTTTAAAAATAAATTCTTAAATTTTCGTTTTGTAAAAAGAGATCAAATTTCACGTCTAGCAAAATTTAAAAAAGAGGTTTCACGCGAGTATAAAAGCAAAAAGCAGTTAAATTTAGCCCTTTAAAAGGCTCTAAATTAACTGCAAAATTTACATCTGATGTGGCTTGCCTAGTAAAAATCCCTGCGCATACGAAATTCCAAATTTCTTTATATATTCTAAAATTTCTTCGTTGCTCACAAACTCAGCCACTATCTTATAGCCTTGTCTTCTAGCAAAGCTCACGATAGTCTCAACCAAAACCCTTGCGTTTTCATCGGTTGGTAGCTTTTTGATGATCGAGCCATCTATCTTGATGTTATCGATATCAAGCTCTAAAATTCGGTAGTAGTTAGAGTAGCCAGAGCCAAAGTCGTCGATTGAGATTTTACATCCATATTTCTTAGCTCTTTTTATAAATTCATTTGCCATGCCGTAGTCGCTAAGCTCTTCGCTCTCTAGCATCTCAAAGCAAACTCTACTTGGATCTGGGCAGTTCTCTAGCTTTTCATCTAAAATTTCTCTAACACCAGGATCTGTTAGATCCGAGCTTGAGAGGTTGATAGAAAATGTATAGTCTGGATATTTTTTCACTAGATCAAAGGCTAGGGCGATCACTTTTTTTGTTATCTGAAGATAAAGTTGCGTTTTCATAGCGATCTCTAAAAATTCGCCTGGGTAGCGGATCTTGCCGTTTTGATCGACTATGCGCACCAAAACTTCGTAGTATTTTGCCTCTGTCTCATTTTCATGCACGTTAAAAATTCCCTGACACTCGACTATCACCTTGTCGTTTTCTAGAGCATACTCGATTAGTTCGGTTATGAGTTGGTTTTTATAGTATCTCATCTCGATCGCGTCGTTTTCTAGGTAGTAGTAGATCTCGTTGCCGCTATCGCTTGCTTGTTGATTGGCTAGGATCGACTGCATTAGGCGGTTTGTTTGCGGTGTGTCATTTGATAAAGATACGCCAAGAGTTATCTTGATGCCAGGCAGGTTTTCAAATTTACCATCTATCTCGATATTCATCCTGCTAAAGTTAAAATACTCTTTTATAAAGCCGATATCTCTAACGATGTCATCGCCTTGATACCAGATGTAAAACGCATCATCTTGAAATCTAAATAGCTCAGCATTTATAGAGTAGGTATCAACGCAAAGTTTTAGCGTATTTGCCACCGCTTTTAGCATGGCTTCGATGACCTTGTTTTGGTAGAAAAATCTTAGCATCTTATAGTTTTTGATGCTTATGCTGATCAAAATTCCATCTTTTTTCGCTTCTATCATCTCGGTCAAAGCGAAGTAGTTGCCAAAGCCAGTTAGCTTGTCGATTGAGGATTGAATTTTTATCTGCTCATTTTTTTGAGTTAGCTCTTTAAGCATGCTAAGCTCTTTTGTCCTATCAAGCTTTATAGCCATGTATCCTTCTAGCTTGCCCTCAAAGAAAAATGGCGCAAAACGCACCTTTTCATAGAGCAGTTTGCCGCTTTTTGTTCTGCTTATCAGCTCGTCGCTTTCCCAAGAAGTATGCTTATTTATGGCATTTCTTATTTCAGCATAAAAGCTCTCTGGGTGCATATTTGATTTTAAAATTTTAGGGCTTTTGCCGACAACATCTTTTAGTTTATAGCCAGTTTTTGACTCAAAGGTTTTATTCGCATATAAAATTTTATTGTCATTGTCGCAAAAGACTATCGAGCTGTGTCCTGCATCCACTGTCGTTTTTAGTAGTTTTATCTGCTTTAGCTGTTTAGTTAGTACCCTTGCTTGATAAAAAGTTAAAGCGCAAAATAACACAAAACTGATAAAACAAAGCACTTGCATTATTACTATATTTCGTATCATTATTTTGTAAGAGGCTAGGGTATCATCTCTAAATTTTCTTAGTGTTTCTCCAAGTTTTAGATCAACAGAGTCTTGAGCTACGGCACTTAGGTTTTTTGCAAATTCAAGCGCATAAGTTGCCTTGTTTAGCACCAAGATCGCTTTTGTGTCGTTTTTGTAAGTATCTTTATACTTTTCTATCTGCTCTTTTGTTTGATTTAGCGTTTCGGGGCTGATTAGGGCTGAGCTTTTTATCGCGTGAAATATCACATTAAGCGCATCTAGCTTCTTCTCTGATGCTATTTCAAACTCACCTGATAAGATATAAGCAGCCATTGACGAGCTAGCGTAGTTTGACCTATCTACAAGCCTTTGTTTTTTTAAAAAGTCGTCGTTTATGACCTTTAAAGTTTTGGCATTTTTCTCTTGGTAAAAGACCTGTATGATCGCGTTTAGCTCATCAAGCTTGGTTAAATTTTGATCAAAACTTCTTAAATTTTTATTTACATCGTCGTAGTTTAAGCGAAGTACGTTGTTCTCTAGGGTGAAGCTTAGCTCATTATCTAGTAAGATAAGACTTAAGATCGTATCGTTAAATTTACTAACAGCAGTAACTGCTTTATTTGCCATGTAGATATAGGTTGAGCTAAAGAAAAAGATGATTGCTAGGACGATTAAGATGATATTTGCTTGTCTTTTATTCATTTAGTATCCTAGGTCTGCGTCCATTTAGTGTTAGCAAAAATTTATAAATTTGCCCTAACTCTTCGCTATTTAGTGTATGGATTAGTTGATGATAGCTCACAAAGCCTATGACTTCTTTTAGATCGCTCATTTCGCCACTACTTAGATATGGAGCTGTTCTTGCTACATTTCTAAGCGAAGGCACACGCATAAGGCGTCTGCTCTCACCTGCATCTTTTAAGCCCACGTTTTGCATCAAATTTCCACCTAAATTTCTACCATTGTGGCATGCCACACAGCCTACTTTATTAAAGAGCTCAAAGCCTTTTTTTGCCTCAGCGTTTATGGAGTCGTCATTGCCAGCTAGATACTCATCAAATGGCGAATCTATGCTTAAAATAGCCTTTTCAAATTCTGCCAAAGCACCTACTATATTTTCATAGTTTATGCCATCACTATATGCATCATTAAATAAAATCCCATACTCGCCTATGCTTTTTACCTTTTTTACTATCTCATCTTTGTTTGAATTTAGCTCATTTCTAGAATTTATCGACTCTTTTACCTGATCTTTTAAGCTTCTTACCCTGCCATCAGTAAAAAATAGAAAATTTAAAGCCGAATTTAGCACGCTAGGTGGGTTTATAACGCCTTTTTGGCTGGTGTAAGATGAGTTTGTGCCACTTAAATTCCAGTATAAGTTGTGGCAAGTTTCGCATGAGTAGTTTTCAGTGGTGCTTAGCCTTTTGTCAAAAAAGAGCTTCTTACCGATGTAGGCTTGTTTTTCGTTATATTTTGATGAAAGCACTGGCTCAAATGATGAATTTGCGCTCAAAATGCAAAAAGATACTACCATCCAAAATAAAACTTTTTTCATAAAATCTCCATATTCTTGAGCGTCATTATAGCGGAATTCTTTTTCATAACTACCAAATCGGCTAAATTGTAAAAAATTTAGTTTTTATTTGTCTTTTGAAAAAAATGTTGTATAATCCGCCAAATTTTTAATTTCAAGGAGGAAACCATGAAAAAAGGTTTTACAATGATCGAGTTGATCTTCGTGATCGTGATTTTAGGCATATTAGCCGCAGTCGCTATACCAAGACTAGCTGCAACAAGGGATGATGCAGAGGTAACTAAGGCCGCTACAAACTTATCTACTTTATTGGGTGATGTTGGTGCTTATTATACTTCTCAAGGTAAATTTGCTACTAACTTATCAGAAATGACAAATGTATCATTAGATCCCGCAACTGGCAAGGTTGGTCAATTACTAGCAGCTGGCAAAAAATGTATAAAAGTTACACTAACTGACTTTGATACTACAACAAAAAAACCAGCATACATAAAAGTAGAAAAAGGTGATGATGCTTCTCCCGCAGCTGGTACAACTAATATTTGCTCTAAAATTGTAGCAAACACCGGTGTAGATAAATTGCTTAAAAACAAATTTAAATTCATAAATGCTAGCGGAGCCGAAACAGACAGTAGCGAAGGCGAATACCCAGTTAGTGGTCTTAGCGTAGCGTTCTAATACTTCTAAACTCAAATTTTTGGCAAGGAGAAATTCCTTGCCACTCTTTCTTTAACTTAATTTTAAAATTTATCTTTCATTTATAAAAATTCTAGCTATAATCTCCCAACTTCAAATTTCAAGGATGAAGTGATGAAAAAAGCTTTTACTATGATAGAGCTCATCTTTGTAATAGTTGTTATTGGTGTATTAGCAGCTATTGCTATCCCAAGGATCAGCGCTACAAGAGATGATGCGGTCTTAGTAAAGACTATGGCGGAGATTAGAACCGCTATCGAAGAGATAAATGCCTACTATATATCACAAGGCAAACTAGCCCTTGATACTGCGAACAATAAAGTTAAATTTAAAGAGATGACAAATGCTGGGATTGTGGATAGCTCTGGCGATCTTGGCTTTTTTGCTAAAAATGAAAAGTGCATTTCATTAAAATTCTTTGCTGCAGACCAAAGCTGCTTGGGGGTAGATATCAGCGAGCAAGGCCTATGTAAAAAGCTTTGGGAAGCTCCAGAATTTAAGCGTTTTAGTCAAAGCATGATAAAGCCAGCACAAGGAGCATTACCAGCTCATATCAGCTTTAGCGCTGTTCGCATCGTTTTTTAGCAAGATTTTTTATCAAAAGCTTAAAGTCTGAAATTTACACTTAATTCTTGAAAATTTATAAAAATAAAGTCCAAAACTAATTTTTTCTTGACAACAATAACATTTTTAGATAGAATGCGACTTTTTAATGAGGTAGTGGCATAAACTTACAAACACGACTCAGGCGGGGTGTAGCGCAGTCTGGTTAGCGCATCTGGTTTGGGACCAGAGGGCCGAAGGTTCGAATCCTTTCACCCCGACCATGTTAAATGGTGAGTGTAGCTCAGTCGGTTAGAGCATCAGATTGTGGTCCTGAGGGTCGTGGGTTCGATTCCCATCACTCACCCCATTTTGGGCGCTCGTAGCTCAATTGGATAGAGCGACAGACTTCGGATCTGTAGGTTATGGGTTCGACTCCTATCGGGCGCGCCACTTAAAAGACTTTATGCGCTCATAGCTCAGCTGGATAGAGCAACGGCCTTCTAAGCCGTAGGCCTCAGGTTCGAATCCTGATGGGCGTACCACTTATTATTGTTGTGCGGATGTGGTGAAATTGGCAGACACGCCAGACTTAGGATCTGGTGCCCCACGGCGTGGAGGTTCAAGTCCTCTCATCCGCACCATCTTTTTAAATCTTTTTAAAATCCCCAAAAAACTCAATTTTCATTTGAATTTATCAAATTTACTTATTCAAAATTTAGTAGAAATTTTCACTTATCAAACGATCTACATTAAATTTATAAAATTTATAGATCAAATTCTTGCGCCATTAGAAACAAAGAGACAATAAAAACCTAGGGCAAGTGCGTTAGTGTCGAGGCTGCCGTTTTTAGTAACACTTAAAGGCGTGCGCTGTTGGGCTTGATGAGATATTTTGAGCCATTTTTGATGAGTTTGATAACATACTTTTGACTTAAACAAGATCGATCGGCGTGGGCAGAAAGATTGTTTGGTTGCAGATGAGGCGCTATTGCTAAATTTGAGCGCAAATTTTAAAAATCTAGGGGTTAAATTTAGTCGTTTTGGGTTTAAATTTAAAAACTTTAAGGCTGTGATTACAATAGAGGCAGTCAATTTGAACTATTAGACAAACATATTCTTGTGCGGTTTGTAGCAATTAGTCGTAAAGTCTAAAAACATAAAATTTCAGGGCTAAATCTAGTTTTTTAGGTTTAAATTTAAAAATTTGGAAGCTGTGATTTCAAATAATAAAATGAAAGGTGGGCGGTAAAATTATCGGGTAAAGATGGCTTTTGTAGGTTGCATGAAGGCAAGGTTTATCAGTGTAGCGAATTGGTTACGGTTGATATGCCCACTAAATTTAACTACAAAACCAAATGAGATAGAAATTTATGGCTAAATTTATCTGCTATGGCTTAATTTTTGAAGCTACGATATTTAAAAAAGAGATCAAATTTACAACGAAAGCGCTAAATTTGAGCTACCAGAAAAGATGCGTTTTTATAGTTTATGTCCTTGCGATGTCCTAATGGCACGTGATAATAGGGGCGAATAATTACGGAGTTGTTAAATTTGACTATAAATAGAAATTTACGCCTAAATTTAAACATTTCTGGAGCCAAATTTAAAAAGATAAAACAGGGTAAAATTTACAAAAAGAAGTAATAAATTTGAACTACTAGAAAATGCTGATATTATGTGCGGGGGCATTGCTTGTGGCTATCGACAACGCAGTTGGTTATAGTTGATGTATTCTCATCAAAATTTTTAATAACATAGAATTTACGACCAAATTTAACTATCTCAGGAGCCAAATTCTACTAGTAAATTTGTATCTTGAGCTAAATTTAAAGAGTAAAAACAGAGTTAATTATAAATTTGGGCTGTTAGAAAAATGGTTGCCTTGAGCTGGTGGCAGTGTTTTGATAACTAGCGACAATGGAGCTAGCTATGATTGCTCTGCTCTCATTAAATTTGACTACAAAATTTAGCATTATGAAAATTTACGACGAAATTTAGTCGCTTCATACATAAATCTAAATTTTACTAGCAAATTTTTAGCCAAATTTACACTTGCTTCAAAATTTACTCAGCAATCAGCTTGATCTAAAAGCGCCTTTAGATAGCAGTTTGCCTTTTTAAAGATATAGAAATTTCTTTGCTTCGTAGCTTTTAACTAGGCGATAAAGTGTGCCTAAAATTACGAAAATGTAAATTTAGTAGTGATCGTTTTTGGTTTCATAGATAAATTCTAGCGCCAGTTTTTTCAATAAGTGATATTTAGCGCCTTAGAGCAGGTTGATTGACTAACTATGGATCAAATTTAAGTCACAAGATGATTTTGATTAAAAGTGGCAAATGATCAAATTTAGCCCCCAAGCGAGGGCTAAATTTATAAATTCTACAAAGATTGTAAAATTTTTGGTTTAGAAAACGCAGTGATCGGCTTGATCTCGCCTTTATATTTTTCTAAATTTACAAGGATCGTGTGTCCGCAGTTGCTTTGAGCGATGCTAGATGTGCCCTTGTCGCGAGTTAGGACATTGACGCAGCCGTGTTTGCAAAGGCTCTTTTCGCCTAGCACTTCAGGGTCGTACCATGCACCCTCGCAGATGGCGATGACGTGCTCTGGGATGATGTCAGTGACAAGCGCGCCGACTAAAATTTCGCCCCTGTCGTTAAATACTCTCACCACGTCGCCAGTTGCTATGCCTTTTGCTTTGGCGTCATTTACGTTTATGAGCATTGGCTCTCTAGCGCTCACCTCAGCGTAGTTTCTGATTATTGAGTTATTTAGCTGTGAGTGGAGGCGGTATCTTGAGTGTGGGGTTGTGACGCTAAATGGATACTTTTTGGCTTTTTCGCTGCCAAGCCACTCAAACGGCTCGATCCAAGCAACGTGCGGCGCAAAGTCTTTGTAGCCAAATTTAGCGATAGTTGGAGAGTAGAGCTCTATCTTGCCAGATGGCGTGCCTAGGCGGTTTTTGTGAGGATTTTCTCTAAAAGCGCTAAGCCTTGTGTAGTATCTGCTAGCTTCGTCATCTTGCTCAAATCTAACATATCCCTCTTTCCAAAACTCATCAAAGCTTGGCATCTTGACATTTATGCCTTTAGCTTGCTCGGCTGCGTCTGCGTAAAATTCTTTCGCCCAGCCAAGCTCATCTTTGCCCTCTGTAAAGACCTCTTCTCTGCCCCAGCGTTTGCAGATTTGTGAGCAGATCCAGTAATCGCTCCTGCTCTCGCCCATAGGCTCTACGACAGGCTTGTAAGCTACGATGTATTCGTTTGTAGGCACGCTTTGGTTGATGTCATTTCTTTCTACTTCAAGGGCTACTGGCAAGACGATGTCGCTTAGTTTTGCTGTGCTTGTCCAAAATGGCTCAGCGGTTATTACGGTGTCAAATTTACGCCACGCTTTTACGGCGTTATTTACATCCTGATGTCTTGTAAACATCGATCCAGACGCCATGTAAGCCACTCTCATGTGTGGTAGCTTGATCTTTGAGCCGTCATAGTCTATCTCTTTGCCAGGGTTTTGCAGCGCCTCGATAGACCTTGAAGATGGGATGGTGACGTTTTTAAATTTCTTCCAAGGAGCGCCATCAACGTTTTCGTATTTTTCGCTGATCCTAGTGCTGATACCTTTTAGCGCAGGTGCGATCTTGTCGGTGCTGCCGTTTGCGTAGCAGTGGTTAAACTCAAAGCCAAGCCCCTCTTTGCCTATCTGACCTAGCATCGCACTAAGCGTTACGATCGCCCAAAATGCCATTTCGCCGTGGTCTTGCCTTTGCAGTGCTCTACCAGCTACGATAGTGCTTGGCTCTTTGGCGAGTTTAGTTGCTAGAGCCGCGATATCTTCGGCTTTTACGCCACAAATTTTGCTAGCCCAGTTGATATCTTTGACCACCTTGTCGGTTGTGCCAAGGAAGTAGTCTTTAAATTTATTAAAGCCGACTGTGTATTTTTTGATAAATTCCTCATCATAAAGCTTGTTTTCATATAGGTAGTGGCACATGCCGATCATCATCGCTACGTCGGTATTTGGGCGAACGATGATGGTTTCAGACTCAAGGTATCTTGCGGTGTCGTTTTTAAAGACGCAAACGCTATAAGTTTTGATGCCTGCCTCTTTTATCTTTTTGATACCAAGATAGCCATCATGTGTTGGTGGCTGCCATGAAATTTGACCAGTTACAAGTGGGTCAGTGCCCCAAAATACAACGTTTTTAGCGTTTTTAACGATGGCCTCCCACTTTGTCGGAGAGTCATAAACTGCGCTGCTACCTAGGACGTGAGGCATGATGACAAGGCCAGCACCTGTTGAGTAGTCGCCACTCTCTTCGACATATCCGCCAAGGACTTTTAGCATCCTGTGGGCCACTGTCCTGCCCCAGCTGATCTTACCGCTACCACCCCACCAGTAGCACTCGCCGTAGACGCTCTCTGGGCCATATTTATCAAAATTTTCTTTTAGAGCCTTGGCTGCTAGATCAAGGGCTGTCTCCCAGCTAACACGCACAAATTCCTCTTTGCCACGAAGCTCGCTCTTTGCTGCGCCCTTTGCCTTTAGGTAGCTCTTTCTCACGTATGGATAGAGCACGCGGCTTTCGTTTTGGATGAGGTCTGGCAAGCTGTTGTTCATGGTATTTGGGAATTTATCGCCCTCAAATGGATCAACAGAGACGATTTGGTTTGAGTTGGTATTTGCCCAAAATAGCCCAAATCTATTTGCGCCAAAGGTTTTGTTTTGGTCAAAAATGGTCTTAGTCACGCCCTCTATCTTGTTTGCCTGCGCTGCTGTGGCAGCAAGTGCAGAAAATTTTATAAAATCTCGTCTTTTCATATTTTCTCCCTTATGAAAATTTATTTTACTTTTTTGGCATTGTGTTGTAGGTATTTAAGCACTAAATTTAGGTCAGTTTCATCAAGTGCGACAAATTTAGCATCGACCATACCAGATAAATTTGCTGGCCACTGAGCGGCTGTGAAGCTGTTTGGTTCATGTAGCCTGTGACATGCTGAGCAGGTCTCTTCGTAAATTTTCTTTGCCTTTGCGTAAAGCTCTTTTTGGTTGCCACCAAGCGCGTCATTTGGCACTTCATAAATGCCATTAGCTTGATACCAAACCTCGCCGTAGTCATCTTCAAGATCTTTTACTTTTTTGAAATTTGCCTCGCTCTCGTTATCAAAAGCTACAAAAACTTCAGGATCTTCTACGCTTCTTTGAAGCTGAGCTAAGTAGTTTGCCGACACTACACCACTAACCTTGATCTTACTCGTTTTATCGCCTTTTTCGACGACTTCAACTGGCGTTAAAACCTCGATCTTACCGATCATCTTGCCATCAAGTGTAATGTTTGCGTCTTTTGCGATCACATCAGCACCAAAGGCAAGACTACATACTAGCACTGGGGCTAAAAATAGCATTTTCATTTGACAATCCTTAAAAAAAGAAATTAAATGAATTTTATAACCAGCATGCTTAAAATTATATTGCTATATTTAGAGAAAAGTAAGTATTTTAGGGGATTTGAAAGGTTTAAAGTAAATTTAAAGTTATAAAAATAGGGCGATTGCTCGCCCAAATTTAATTTAAGGATTATTTCTTCATCTGGATCGCAGTTTGTATCATTTCATCACTTGTTGTGATGCTTTTTGCGCTCGCTTCGTAGGCCTTTTGTGTGACGATCACCTCACTTAGTGCTTGACCAAGATCGACGTTGCTCATCTCAAGCTTGTTTGCTAAAATTTGCGCCCCATAAACGGTTTCGCCAGCTTTGTTTTTGTAAAAAAATGGCTCGCCAGAGTTAGCGGTGGCTTCATAGAGATTGTCGCCAACTTTTGCCACGCCTTGGTCGTTTATAAAGTGATAAAGCGCCACTTTTGCCACAGGAAATGCTCGAGTGTTGTCGAAATTTGCCATGATGTTGCCACGATCATCGACGCTATATTTTGATAAAAGCCCCTCAGCGTAGCCATCTCTTTTTATGTTGAAATCTTTTCTAGCGTTTGCTGAGCTTGTCATACCGTTATAAACGTCCGCATCGCCGTCGCCCTCGAAGTTTAAATTTACGCCACCAACGCTCGTTAGTGTATTTGCCACAAGCCTGCCACTGCCATTAAATGTAAGTGAGCCCATCGCCGTATTTTGCACGGCTCCGCTAGCGTCAGTTATCGTTGCCACCGCGTCCCAGATAGTCTGGTCGCCAGTTTGTGGGATCTGCTTGGTTAAATTTATAGTGACCAAACTTTTTGTGCCGTCTGCGTTGTAGATATCAGAGGTTAGTTTCTCTTTGTTTGGCACTTCAACGAGCGAGGTGACTTCAGCATTTACCTCTAAATTTGCAAAATCCATAAATTTAAGGCTCTTGTCGTTTATCTGCCAAGTGCCGTCACCCTCAAGTGTGGTTGAAAACTCGCTAAATTTACCATCGCCGTCTTTTACTTTTACGACCACGCTGTCACCAGCTTTTGCGCCAAGTGATGTGGTGCTTAGCGGGATCTGTCCGTTTAGTGAGATCGTCTTGTTTGTATTATCAAGCGTGTAGGCGTATTCGCTAGCCTCAAGGGCTGTCGTTTTTTTATCTGTTATGCGGCTTGAGTTTAGGTTGCCTTTTAAGCTGATATTTGTAGTAGCCTCAGCTGGCATAAATAAAAAATGAGGCAGGGTTATACCCTTTTGCGAGCCAGGATCGCCCAGATTTAGTTCCTCTTGCGAGACCGTGTAAGCTTGTGGGGCGCTTGAGGTTTGACCATATTTTTTAAGAGCGCTCGCACTTGGCGTGGTTGGAGTGAAATTTGCAAGCGTGCCAAGGAGTAAATTTCCCCTAGTATCTACTAAATTTCCAGCCGCATCTATGTCAAAAGTACCTGTTCTTGTGTAGTAGTTTTTGCCTGTTTTATCGACAACGCCAAAGAAGCCATCTCCGCCTATAGCAAGGTCAAAGTTGTTATCAGTGCTTTGAAAGCTACCATTTGACATGTCAAGCGCAGTCGTTTGCTTGGTAGCTCCAAGTCCCACTTGATCGCTAGTTGGGCCACTGCCAGCTGAGACTAGATTTTGGTTTATTAAATTTTTAAACTCAGGGATTGAAGCTTTGAAACCGACATTGTTTATGTTTGAGATGTTGTTTGACCAAACATCCATGCCAAAGCTTTGCGTCTTGATGCCGCTAACCCCGTTGTAAAAACCTCTCATCATGGCTTTTAGCCCTCGTAATATTCAGATACTTTATCCATAGAAACGTATTCGCCAGCTACTTTCATCATAGCCTTGCCATCTACAAATTTCACCGCCTCGACTGGGTAGTTGCCTATTTGCGTTTTATACTCTTTGCCATCTTTGCCAGTGTAAGTTGCCGAAATGGTATATGAGCCATTTGGCACTTGGTTGCCAGACGCGTCTTTGCCGTCCCAAGCTAGGTTATGAACGCCTGCATTTGTCTCGTTTAGATCAGTTGTTCTTACGACTTGACCATTTGCATTTTTGACCTCGATTTTGCCATTTGCAAGATCTGTCTTAAAGTAAAGCGCAAATTTTGCATCTTTTTTCTCATCTGTTAGTGTGACTGCATTTGAGCCAGTCGAGACCATCTTGCCAAGGGCTGATATGGCGTAGGCGTTTGCGTTTGACTTTAGCTGACTTACTAGCTCTTTCATCGCTTTGTTTGTATTTTCTTGCATTTCGACTGATGCTAGTTGGCTAGTTTGCGTTAGCATCTTTTCAGTATCCATAGGGCTTGTTGGGTCTTGGTACTGAAGCTCTGTCAAAAGTAGCTTCATAAATGCATCTTTGTCTAGCTGTCCATTTGGATTAGTTCCTGTGCTAGCTGCAGCGTCTTGTCTTGCTTTTGCCTTTTTCTCGGCGTTTTTTTGCTGCGTTGTTTGTGTAGTTATATCTGAAACTGAAGCCATAATCTCTCCTAAATATATCTTGGTATTACTAGCTCAAGCAAGCTTTGTTCCGCTTGGCCGTTTTCGCTCTCATCGCTTTGATTTGAGCTATATTTGTTCTTTGCTTGTTCTCTTTTTTCTTGTCTTTGGTTTTGGTCTGAGAAATTCATCTCAAGCTCGGTAAATCCCATATTTACAAGGCTGTTTTTAAACTCAGCTTGGTTTTGTAAAAAGAGGTTCATCGTAGCTGTGGTCGAGCTAAAATTTACATGCAAGTTATTGCCGCGATTTACCATCGTGATCTCAACCTCGCCTAAATTTAGCGGATTAAGCGTGATGTTAAAGCGAGTGATCGGCGCTTTGTAGTTTTGCACCTGCTCTTTTAGCGTAGAAGAGAAGTTGCTAAGCGTCTCTTTTATCTCCGCCTTTGTTTGAAGCTGGTGTTTAGCGCTGTTTGCGATATCTTTTACCATTTGATTTAGCTCTGATTTATTGTCGCTGCTAAAGGTCTCCTCGCTTGGCTCAGCCTCGCTCATCTGCTCTCTTTCTGGAAAGAGTAGCGACTCAAGAGTTGGGGCTTTTTGTGCCTTTTGCTCGTGTAAATTTACCTTTACTTTTGGCTCTTTTGGCTGCTCCTCTGGCTCAACATCTACTATCTCATCATCAAGCTTTACTTTACTATCATCTAGTTTTTTAGGCTCTTCTTTGACTAAATTTTTAACTTCATTTGTTGGATTTGCCACCACCTCTTTTAGCAAAGTATCAAGCTTTACGACCTCTTTTGGCTCGTTTTTGATGATAGTTTGCTCGACCTCGTTTTTTAGCTCTTTTAGGTAAAAAGGCTTGTCCTCGGTCTTTATCGGCGTGAAAAATTCCTGCTTGCCCAAATTTTTAAACATATCGTTTAGTTTTGGCACATCTTCATTTGAAATTTCTATATTTTCAAGGCCAAGGTCAAATTTTTTAGCAAGGTCGATAAGATCGCTAACGCTTTTAACGTTGCTAAGCTCTTCGACGTTTTCGGGCACACTTAAGAAATTTGCTATTTTGTCGCTGAAATTTGGAAATTTGCTTACTTTTTCATTGCCATTTAGGATCTCTAAAACTTGCAAAAGCTGCATGAAATTTGCATTTTCATAGAGCTCATTTTTTGTATCTTCGTCCAAATTTTCTTCAAGTGCGGCTGAAATTTTTGCCACGCTTTCGTTTTGTGCCTTTTCTATCGTCTCTTTTTGGATATCAACAGTTTTTACTATCTCTTTGACATCCTTTTCGGTGATCTTTTGACCGCTATTTGCCTTGCTCGCAGCCGCATCTAAAACCATCGACAAAAACTCGCCGTTGTTTTGAGACTTCTTCGCAGCTGCAGGCTTTTTAGTAGCCGCAGGAGCTAGCAAATCTACGTTGTTTTTCGCTGTGTAAGCTTGCATTTAATCCCTTTAAATTTAAAAACTTAACGCTTACATGCAAAATCTATTCCAAAAATTAATTTCTTGATATCAGCTTAAAATTTATAAAAATTTGGATATAATCTGCCCCTATTTTAAAACTGATAAAGCGAAAAATATCAAACTAATAAACGGAGAAAAATTTGGAAAAGATACGAAATATAGCCGTCATCGCGCACGTCGACCACGGTAAAACAACAATGGTTGATGAGCTTTTGAAGCAGTCAGGAACATTTAACGAGCATCAAAACCTTGGCGAGCGCGTAATGGATAGCAACGACATCGAAAGAGAGCGTGGCATCACGATCCTTTCTAAAAACACCGCCATTCGCTACAAAGATACAAAGATCAACATCATTGACACCCCGGGCCACGCCGACTTTGGTGGCGAGGTAGAGCGTGTTCTTAAGATGGTTGATGGCGTTTTACTACTTGTCGATGCGCAAGAAGGTGTTATGCCACAAACTAAATTTGTCGTCAAAAAGGCGCTATCTCTTGGACTTCGCCCAATCGTCGTCGTAAATAAGATAGACAAACCTGCAGGCGATCCAGACCGCGTTATAAATGAAATTTTTGACCTTTTTGTTGCACTTGATGCAAACGACGAGCAGCTAGAATTTCCAGTCGTTTATGCTGCTGCTAAAAATGGCTACGCAAAGCTAAAACTAAGCGATGAAAACAAAGATATGCAGCCACTTTTTGAGACTATCCTAGCTCACGTACCAGCTCCAAGCGGTAGCGACGAGAACCCACTTCAGCTTCAAGTTTTCACGCTTGATTATGATAACTACGTCGGCAAGATCGGCATTGCGAGGATTTTTAACGGCAAGATAGCTAAAAACCAAAACGTCATGCTTGCAAAAGCTGATGGCACAAAAACAACTGGTAGAATTTCAAAACTTATCGGCTTTATGGGACTTGATAGGATCGATATAAACGAGGCTGGCACTGGCGACATCGTAGCGATCGCTGGCTTTGACGCGCTTGACGTTGGCGATAGCGTCGTTGATCCAAACAACCCTCATCCGCTTGATCCGCTCCATATCGAAGAGCCAACACTTAGCGTTGTATTTTCTGTAAATGACGGCCCACTAGCAGGCACTGAGGGCAAACACGTCACATCAAATAAGATCGATGAGCGCCTTGCAAACGAGATGAAGACAAATATCGCGATGAAGTATGAAAACATCGGCGAGGGCAAATTTAAAGTAAGCGGCCGTGGCGAGCTTCAGATCACCATTTTGGCTGAAAATATGCGCCGTGAGGGCTATGAGTTTTTACTTGGCAGACCTGAGGTCATCGTAAAAGAGATAAACGGCGTAAAATGCGAGCCATACGAGCTTTTAGTGATCGATGCACCTGATGATACGACAGGCACTGTCATAGAAAAACTTGGCAAAAGAAAGGCTGAAATGGTCTCTATGAACCCAACAGGCGACGGCCAAACAAGGATAGAATTTGAGATCCCAGCGCGTGGCCTTATCGGCTTTAGAAGTCAGTTTTTGACTGATACAAAAGGCGAGGGCGTTATGAACCACAGCTTCTTGGAGTTTAGACCGCTTAGCGGCACCGTCGAGCATAGAACAAATGGCGCGCTAGTTTCTATGGAAAACGGCGTAACGCTTGCTTATTCGCTATTTAACTTACAAGATCGTGGCGTGCTCTTTCTTGATCCGCAAGCAAAAGTATATGTGGGCATGATCATCGGCGAGCACAGCCGTCCAAACGACCTTGACGTAAATCCTATCAAGGGCAAAAACCTAACGAACGTGCGTGCTAGTGGCAGTGACGATGCGATCAAGCTAGTGCCGCCTAGAAAGCTAAGTCTTGAGCGCGCGCTAGAGTGGATAGAAGATGACGAACTAGTCGAGGTTACGCCTATAAATATCCGCGTTCGCAAGCGCTATTTAGACCCAACAGAGCGCAAAAGAAAAGCAAAACTATAATCCAAATTTGCTAGCAAAATCCCTTTGATACCAGCCAAAGGGGCTAGCAAGTTAATTTAATCCCAAAAGCAAATTTAATAATCTAGTTTGTAAATTTATCTGTTTATGTCAAGTTGGGCTGGTTAAATTTAGGTGAATTTTTGGTTTTAACTGATGTAAATTTAGAAAGGCTGCTTTTTGTTTTTTGGTTCTGGCGCTTCAAATTTGTAAATTTATGCTTGATAAGTAAATTTGTCTGATCTGATGCCGTCATGAGAAATTTATAGAGTAGTTTGCGTTTTACAAAGACTATTTTTGTACGTGAAAAAGCAAGTAGCTGTGGTGATTGAATTTGTTTTTTTGAATTTGTAAAAGGGTTAAATTTAGGTTTTGAGAGCTGTTAAATTTGCTTATTTGACTATCTCTGCATCCAAATTTTTGTAGTGGCTAAAATTTTAAATTTGTGGCTTGACTGAATTTACTTGCGTGGTTGTAGTGGTGTTGCGTCGAATGGCTACTTTATTCGCACAAACGAGCTAAATAGTGAAATTTGGTTTTTGCTTCTAAAATTATGCAAGATAGAGGTTTTGTAAATTTAAATTTATATCGGCTAGCGCTTGAGTAAAAAGATAATGTAGCAGTTGGCAGAATTTAAATTTCTATGACGCGGATTTGGAGAGAGCTTTATGGTGAAAAAGCAGACTAAATTTAATGAAATTTAGTCCTTTCTTGCTCTAAATTTGTAAATTTATGTGAGTTGGCGGAGCCTGAATGACTTAAATTTGGTTTTAGCTGGTAACTTTAGATATTGGCGCAAATTTATATCAGCCAGTGCTTGGCTAAAGCATCTGGCAGACTTTAAATTTCAAAATATAGTCTGGAGCGAGGCTTATAATACGAGATAGGCTAAATTTAGTTTGGACATTTGTAAATTTATCTAATTAGTAGATTAAATTTAAACCTTGTCTAAAAAACTAGCTTTTAAAACCGCTCTTGCAAGCTGTGAAATTTAGCAAATTTATCACCTCAAACCACAACAAAACTACCTAAATTTATAAAAAGTGCAAGGCGTAAATTTAACTAACGGATCTTTTTTAGTTTTGACTTTGAAATTTTATAAATTTTTGATGGCGTATCTTCAAAAAATCGTTCATCAACAACTTCATCAGCCACGCTTCTAGCCCAAACTTCGTCAAATTTCATACCATTTTTGTTTGCGCTGCTTGAGTAAAGCCAGTCAAATTTGGTTAAAAATTTCTCATGTTCGCACTCTTTTACGACCCTGATCGCCTTTAAATTTGGATATAAAAATGTCGTCTTTCTCGAGCGACGGATGAAATTTTTATACTTTTTTGGCGCTCTAGCAAGCTCACGTAAAACGCTAAATTTAGCCGTCGTGATGAGGCAGGGTTTGCCCTCACTTCGCATTTTAGCGTGGTTTATCTCCTTGTAGTCCTTGCTTAAAAAGCCAGCTGTCGTGTCAGTTTGCGCTAGGTATATCATCTCTCTTCTTTGAAAGTAAAAATATGCATGATATGATGAGAGCAAAGCCTAAAAAGTCCCAAAAGACAAATTTCGTCTCAAGCCAAAAGTAGCCAAAAAATGCCGCGCTTAGTGGCTCTATGCAGGCTATCATGCTGGCCTTTGAGGCGCCTATGAGCTTAACTCCAGTCATATAAAAGCTAAATGCAAATATCGTGCCAAGCGTGATAACGGCGAAAAATGCCAGCCACTGCGCCGTGCCACTAAGCCCTGCAAACTCCCACACTCTCATATAAAGGCAAAGCACCACGCCACCTATCACCATGCCCCAGCCAAGCGTGAGCGTGACTGAGTATTTGGCATTTAGCCTTGCGGGAGCTAGGTTATAAACGCAGACGCAAACAGCGCTTACTAAGCACCAAAATAGCGCTTCTGGCGAGATGACAAGGGCTGAAATTTGCGCATGAGTTGCCAAGAAAAATACACCAAGCATCGCGCATAGTAGTGCTAAAATTTCAAGCGGCCTTGGCGCTCGCTTCTCTTTTAGGCAAATGATAGCTAGGATGAGGACTGGAGCGGTGTATTGAATGACGGTCGCAACTGCGGCGTTTGAGAGCTCGATCGAGTAAAAGTAAGCATACTGCGTCATCATAAGTCCAAGCAGGGCGTATGTGAGAAGCTCGGTCATCAGTTTTACGTCAGTAACTGGCGCAAAAACGGCCTTTGGAGCCTTAAAAGCGTAGTAGAGCACGATAAAAGCACCAGCTAGCAAGAGCCTATAAGGCACTAGAAAATCAGCGCTAATGCTTTGCGAGAAGAGATACTGCCCGCAAACTCCGCTAAATCCCCAAAGCACGCCACCAACTAGCGTAAAAAGCACTCCAAGTTGATGGCTAGACATTAAATTTATCTATCTTTATATAGCTGGGCGTCTTTGCCGTAGTGAGGCGAATAAGGCCCATAAAGTATGCAGTCGCGGCAGTTTCTAGAAAAGAGGTAGGCATCAGCCCTTACTGCTAGGTCGTATGATCTATCTGAGATAGTGTTTGCTACCTGCGTGATGACGGCTGAGACTAGCATGCCAAGCAGGCTGTTTTGCCCATTACCGCTATCCTCTGCGGCTGCTGCCTCGCCCTGCCAGAGCGTCGCGCCACTTTTTATATCGACTAGCTTTGCTTCAAGCACTACCTTTGTCGAGCTTGAGACCACGACGTAGCTTGTGCCGTAGTCTTTGATATTTATGTAAAGCACGCTATCGGCGTGGAAAATTTTATCAAGCTTATTTAGAGGCACGGCTGCGATCTCGCTTGGCTCGGTTATGCCATTTTGCTTAAATGTATCATTTACAAGAGCCACTGGAAATACATAGTATCCAGCCTCGCTAAGTGGGGCTACTGAGTTAGCCAAAACCGCTGCTGAGCCGCTTACTTCGGTGCTATCGTTTGTTGGCATGAGCACTAGGATGGAGCGTGGCTTTTTTTGCAAAAAGGCTGAGTAGTCGTATGGCTCAGGCTCTTTGAAAGAACAACCCGCAAAAAACAGCGCAAGAAGCGTCACAGCTATAAATTTCAGGCTATTTTTCATCTTTCGCTCCCTCTTTTTTGCTCTGCTTTTTCGGGGTTAAATTTTTAGAGCCTTTGATGAAATTTATAAATTCTCTTGACTCTGGGAAATTTTGCACCTCTTTGTCAAAATTTGCATTTGCAGCGCCTAAATTTCCATTATTTAAGTATAAAAGTCCAAGGTGCGCGTATAGCCCTGGCGCAACCTTGTAGCCCCTTTGGGTTGAGGTTTGCACTAAATTTTCTAAGCGTGAAATTTGCTCAGTTGCGTCGCCATCTTCGCTTAGATAGCTATATAGCGAGCTACTATATGTGCCATCCCAGTAGTAAAGCGACCTTGGGCCACTTGCGTTGCTGCACCCTGCTAGCACGAGCGCAAGAGCGCCAAGGCTGGCAAGCTTTATTTTACTTGCCATGCTCCGCTTTCTATGCCATTTACTAGGTTATTTACCGCTTCAACTATCGCTAGGCTTAGCACCTTGCCATTTAGCGTAGAGTCGTATCCTGCGGTGCCGCCAAAGCCGATGATCTCTCTGTTTGAAAGGGTGTATTCGCCGGCGCCACTAACTGAATATACAACCTCAGCCGTTTTGGTATCGACAACGTTTAAATTTACCTTTGAGTAGGCAGTTTGTTGCTTACCTTTGCCAAGTATGCCAAATAGCTGGTGATCGCCTGTTGTCTTGCGTCCAAACTCAGTCACATCGCCAGTTATGACGTATCTTGAGCCTTTTAAATTTTGAGCCTCTTTGCTTAGCTCGCTCTCTTGTTTGAGGACTGACATATTTGATCTCTCAAGCACCGAAAATCTACCGCTTTGCTGTAAATTTGTGATTAGGATGCTTTGAGCTTGGTTGCCAAGTCTATCCTCGCCGTCGCTAAAGGCGCCGTTTTGATAGGCTGATTGGTTATTAAAGCGGCCAATAGAAACTGAGACCTTTTTGCCGTTATAAACTGAGCCGTAGCTTGCTACTTTTGGAGTTTCTACCACTCTTGAGCTCTCGCTAGCGCACCCTGCAAAAAGCGCTGCGATCACTAGAGCTGCACTAAATTTTAAAACATTTTTCATCTTTATCCTTTGTGACAAAATCGTGTGTATATTACTACTTTTTTTTAAATGGCTCGAAATTTCATCCACGTGCCATTTGCGTATCTGCGCACAAAGAGCACCGCCTTTACCGCCCAGTCGGCAAACATCGCAAACCAAGTGCCTATCATGCCAAGATTAAAGGTGAGCGCAAAGATATAAGCTAGCACGATCCTGCAGGCAAACATGCAGGCTAAATTTACTATCATCGGATATTTTGCGTCCCCAGCAGCACGAAAAACGGTCGGATAGGTGTAGGCAAGCGGCCAGATGAGGCACATCGCGATGCCGTGATACCAGACGATCTGCCTTGTTAAATTTATGGCTTCGCTTGAGAGATTATAAACGCGAAGTAGCGGCTCAAGAAGCAGTAACACGGCAGCCGTGCTAAAAATCTGCACGATGTAGATGCTTAGCATTGATTTTCTTACGTAAAATTTAGCCTGATTAAAGTCATTTGCGCCGATACATCTAGCCACGACGACGCTTAGGCCTGTGCCTATCGCCATGCCAGGGAGCACCTGAAACATCACGATAGTCCCCGCCCACGGCATTTGCAGCGATGCTCGCCGTGCCAAAGAGCGAAACAAGGCTCAAAACGATGATGCGACCCACGTAAAACATCGAATTTTCAAAGCCATAAGGCACGCCGATATTTAAAATTTTCTTGATGATCTCGTAGTCAAATTTATAGATAAGGCTCTTTCTTATGTGAAGTTTTAGCTTGATATCAAGTAGCAGATAGACGATGACAAAGCAAGCGATCGCTCTTGCTATGAGCGTGCTAATGGCGATACCAAGCACCCCTGTGTGAAATGTGTAGATGCTAATGGCAGTTAGCAGCACATTTAGTAAATTTGCAGCCGCCATGATATACATAGGTAGCTTTGCGTTTGACATCGTGCGAAAGATCGCCGCAGCTGCTGCATAGACTGCTAGAAAGGGCTCTGAAATGGCGGAGAAAACGAGATAGTGGCTAGCATCGCTCCTCACTTGCTCGCCGATATCGCCAAAGACTTTATCTAAGATGAGGTCTTTTAAAAGGATGATGGCAATGGCTATAAAGATGGCGAAAATTAGGCTAAACCAAACTAGCTGATCGGCGGTATTTCTGGCGTTGCCACTTTGTTTGCTACCTAGATACTGGCTAGCGACCACCGAGCCACCAGTGGCTATAGCGGTAAATATGCTAATAAATAGCGCCATGACAAACTCCACAAGGCTTACCGCACTTACCGCACTTTCGCTAACACTTGCTGCCATTAGCGAGTTAGCAAGCCCTAGGCTATACTCTAAAAACTGCTCTACGGCGATAGGGAAAAATAGCCTTGTAAGGTCGGCATTTGAGAAAAATCTCTGCTCGTTTGTCAAATTTTTCAAATTTCATCCCCTTTGTAAAGTGTGGGTAAATTATAAATTTTAAAAGGTGAAAAGGCTATAAATTTTTGGGTCTTATTTATTGACAAATTTGTCTTAAAGGGAGTAAAATCACGCCAGTTCTAAGTTTTAGAAAGACCTTTTTTGGATATAAAATGCACTCAATCGGAATCGATATCGGCTCAACTTCTGCAAAAGTAGCAGTCATGGAAGCTAGCGGCGAGATAAAGGAGCTATTTTTACTCCCAACAGGCTGGAGCAGCGCAGATACGGCCATGCTTATAAAAGAGCAAGTTTTAGCTTTAGGCCTTGGCGAGCTATATTTTACAGCGACAGGCTATGGCAGAGTCTCGGTGCCATACGCTGATAAAACCCTTACAGAGATCACCTGCCACGCACTTGGGGCGCACTACTTTTGCAAAAGCGACTGCACCGTTATCGATGTGGGCGGTCAAGATACGAAGGCTATCAAGCTTGAAAATGGCGCAGTGACGGACTTTACGATGAATGATAAATGCTCAGCCGGCACTGGTAAATTTCTTGAAATTATGTCAAACCGCCTTGGAGTTAGGTTTGATGAGCTTACACGCCTTGCTAAAAATAGCGACAAAGATATCGCTATAAGCTCGATGTGCACGGTCTTTGCGGAGTCTGAGATCATAAGCCTTATCGCTCAAAACGTCTCACGAGAAAATATCGCAAAAGCAGTGATCGTCTCAGCTATAAATAAAATTTCAAATTTGGTCAAAAAACAGGCAAATACGAGCTATTTTCTAAGCGGTGGCTTTAGTAAGAGCGAGTATGTGAGAGAAAATTTAGAAGCGTGCTTGCAAGCTAGCGTCACCACGCACAAAGATGCGATCTACTGCGGTGCGATCGGTGCTGGCCTTGCAGGGATAAGAAATTTAAGGAGAGAAGATGGCAATAAATGAGAGTATGAATTTAAGCGAAATTTTCGCTACCTATGACAGCGCTAAGAAAAATTTAGCCCAAAACGTCGAAGCGGTCAAAAATAGCGGTCAAAAGATTGCAGCGATATTTTGCACCTACACGCCAAGAGAGATCATCCACGCAGCAAATGCCCACAGCGTGAGTGTCTGCGCTACTGGTGATAACGCGGTGGTTGAGGGTGAAAAGTACCTGCCTAAAAACCTCTGCCCGCTCATAAAGGCAAGCTATGGCTTTGCTAAGGCAAACAAGTGCCCATTTGTGCGAAACTCTGATATCGTTATCGGCGAGACTACCTGCGACGGCAAGAAAAAGATGTATGAGCTAATGGGTGAGTTTAAAGACGTCCACGTCATGCACCTGCCACATTTCAAGAGCCAAAAGAGCTTGGAGCTTTGGCAAGATGAGGTTAGGGAGCTAAAGGAGCGGCTGGAGGCTAAATTTGACGTGAAAGTGAGCGACGAGGAGCTTAGAAACTCTATCAGGCTATTTAACAAAGAGCGCGAGCTAATGGGAGAAATACAAAATTTCATGAAGCTAACGCCACCACCGATGAATGGCAAAGAGCTGCACGCACTGCTATATGGAAATGGCTTTATATTTGATAAAAAGGAGCAGATAAGCGACCTTGAGATCATCGTAAATAAGCTAAAAGAGTGCGTGAGAGATAAAATTTCACCCGTGCATAAAGATGCCAAACGCATCATCATCACAGGCTGTCCAAGTGGCGGGGTCTATGACAAGATAGTCCCAGCCATAGAAGAGGCAGGCGGCGTTGTGGTGGCTTACGAAAACTGCACTGGAACTAAAAACTTTAGCAACCTTGTCGATGAAAATGACGATCCTATTAGCGCCATCGCCAAGCGCTACATGGCGATACCTTGCTCTATCATGTCGCCAAATAAAGATAGAGAAAATGTGCTTCAAGAGATGATAAAAGAGTATAAGGCGGACGGCGTGATCGACGTTGTGCTGCAAGCCTGTCACACCTACAACGTAGAAACTACCAATATAAAAAGGGCGTGCAACGACGTAGATACGCCTTATATGGCGCTTGAGACGGACTTTTCGACGAGCGACGCTGGGCAAATCAAGACAAGGCTGGAGGCATTTATAGAGATGCTTTAGGATAAATTTAAAAGAGCAGGGTGGCTAAATTTAGCTTTAAATTTAAAATAGCTGACTTGAGAGATGGTGAAATTTACTAAATTTACAAGTCAGCAGTTCCCGAATTTCAGAAAAGAAATTTAGAGAAATTTTATGGTATTTTTCATCTGGCATAGAAGTTGTAAAATATCAGAATTTTAATTGCTAGCAAGTGTGAAAAAATATCTAAGTTTTCAGGGGAAATTTCCAAACTTGCCTAGAAGCTTTGCTTTGAAATAGACAAAAGCTACTCTACCTCACTACGCTTGCAGCTGTAAATAGACGGTATGCTAAAGCGTGACGGCAAAGTTTATACTAGGATAGTTAAAAATTGCTCTGTTAGTGAACTAATACTAATATTATCACAATATAGCGAGCTTAAAGCTTTACTATATACTCTGATTGTCAAAAAGCTTATGATGGATTGGTGGATTACGAAGCTTTAGCGCACTACAGAGTAAAACACTCCAAAAATAAATTCGCTAATAACCATATAAATGGCATGAGAATTCTAAAGGCTATGCTAAACATAGATTGTCTAAATTTAAAGGGATAGAAAAGAGAATTTCCTGCTTCATCTTAAAGAGTGTGTTCTGCTTGCAGCTACGAGCGTAGCGAAGTAGAGTTTAGTTATAAAACTACACAAAAGGACCTATAGCAGAAACTATTTAAATTGATAAGAGAAAAACCGCTTAAGTTTAATTGAGTCATTTATAATTTTAAAAATGTATTGATCTGAGCCAAATTTAAATATATAATTAAGAAAATTTAAAAGAGGAGTGGTTATGCAAAGCAAATTCTTAAAAATAGCCCTGGCGTGGATCGGTGCATTTTTTTGTATGTGGCTATTTGGCAATCACATGCTTGATGTGTCTTTTATTCCACCACCATTTTTTTTCTTTGTGGCACTTTTATATACAGCAGTTACTTTTGCAAAAGATAAAGAGGATTTTCATGGTAATAAAATAAGTGTATTTGAGAACGTTTTTGTAAAGATAATAATTACTTGGTTTATTGCTTTTTTTATTGTTCTTAGGTTTAAATTTATTACTTCGACCTTTTTGATTGGAATAGTCTTATTTATAACTTTAATATATCTACCGATCCTTTTTTGGGGTTATAAATATATTGTCGAAAGAGAAAAAATAAAGAGCAAAATGGTTCTCAAAGTTCTTGCTATTATTACATACTTTGCTTTTATAATAGCTCTTTATTATGCTTCTTTTGCTACATTCGACTCTACTGGAATACAAACTATTCCATTTAATGTCAGGTTTCAGCAAGGAGTCATAACTTGTATTATTTTTTATTTTCTTATGAGATATATTTTGTTTTGCAAGGTTTTCACGTATGATGATAAAATTTTATTTAACGGACGATGGCTTATGCTTCTATTGGCATGCCTCATCGGACCTGCTCTTTTTGTGTGCTCTATTGTAAAAATAATAACCATTATATAGTAGTAGCATGCTCGAACTAAAAACCCACGATGAATTTTTTGAGTTTAGCCATAACTCGGTCCATAAGCTTCTAGTTCCAAAAGATATAATATCTCAGCTAGAAGCTGACTTTACAGCAATAGGTAACTTTCCAGAGATAGTAAAGGCATTAAAGAAGGTGCGATGTTAGATATAGCCCAAACTATAAGCGATAGAATAAGTGTGCTATACTCGCCTATTAAATAAACTCCATAGCTCTAGCATTATGTAAATGGCACATAGTGCTAGAGATTTTGAACAAAGTTTAAAAACTTCTTAAAAATAAAGCCATAAAAAATGTATGATAAAAGATTTCTTTTTTTGGTAAAATACGGCTATTATAAAAACAGAAAGGAACAAGATGACGAATAATATTAAGTTATTTTTAAGAGGGATAGCTAAGGTATTTGAAGTCCCAGATGATATATTGCCATTATACAGAAGTGAAATTGTCCTTGCAATAATTGGTGTTGTTTTATTTCTTTTTTTATAACCTATATACAAAATAAGCTTAAGCGAAAGTATATTGATTAAAAGTGATAACTAAAAATTAAAAAAGTGAAAAATTTCAATTTAAAAATAGATATTTTTTAAAAAATATGCAGGAAATCATCCTGTATATTTAAAATCAAGCAAAAGCCACCATGCAGAAGCATCTTTATAAATATATCTCATGTGTTTATAATCATAAAGAACCGAATTCCACTTTTCATCGCCATTTTTCATTTTGTCGTTATACTCTTTAGGCTTTTTCTCTATATCCGACAAATAAACTCCAAGCAGGAGTATTACTTACAGCCAACGAGCCAACTAAAACCGAAGCTAAAATTTGTTTTTTCATTTTGGTTTAAAAAGGCATTGGCTTGTTAAAAAGTCTAAATTTTAGCGTTTAATAGGTGCAGAGTATGTCAAGCAGTCTTCCAAGTTTTTGCATATCATTTAAGAAAAGCTGGTTTGGTTTTTGTGTAAATTCTTTAGCTTCGTCTAGGATTTTGGGCTCAGCAATGCTATAAGCAAACTCCTTTTTTAGGATCTTTGCCCCCTTTTTATAAACAAATTTTGCCTCGATAAAACTTGCAAAAAAGCTATCATCTCTTAAATAGTAGTTGGTGGCCGCATTTACAAAAACTGACTTTTGAGCCAAAAACTCACCGCAAACGTCGTTTTGTGAGCTAAATTTAACACTCTCAACCACGTCAGGTCTTATCTCGTAAAACCTTATCTCGCTAGATTTTTTAAGAGCCAAAACGTCACTAGTTTTGTTTAAATTTATAGAGGAGCTATTAGCTTTAATGACGTTTATAACGCCACTTACTAGAGAGTAAGCTCTTGTCGTTTTGTTTTGATCAAGAAAATTTACCATGCCAAAAAATGGCACGCTGGCATTTTTATCAGCCAAATTTGGCATGTTTTTTATTAGTAGCTGCTGCTTTTCGCCGTTTAGCTCAAAGTAGCTCACCATGATGGAAATTTCATCCTTTTTGCTAGGCGTCTTTTGCGAGCAGCCTGCAAAAAAGAGCGCTGCAAGCAGCAAAACTACTAAATTTCTCATTTTATGAAATAATCACCATCAAAGCTTACAAGCGAGTATTTTCTCTCGTTGCCGATGCTCTCTTTAAGCTCCTCGATGCTTAAAAACTCCAAGCTATCGGCGCCGATGTACTCTCTGACCTCTTCTACACTTTTTTTAGCGCTTATTAGCTCCTCAAAGCTTGGTGTGTCGATGCCGTATCGCTCAGGATACTTGAGCTCAGGGCACGCAACTCTGAAGTGAATTTCTTTCGCCCCTGCGTGTCTTAAAAGATCGACCACCTTTTTAGAAGTAGTGCCACGAACGATGCTATCATCGATCACTACGATGCTTTTACCAGCTAGCACGCTTGACATTGGGTTTAGCTTTAGTTTGACCTTTAAATTTCTCATCTCTTGGCTTGGCTCGATAAAGGTTCTGCCCACATAGTGATTTCTAGTGATGGCTAGCTCAAATGGGATCTTACTCTCATTTGCGTATCCAAGCGCTGCTGGCACGCCGCTATCTGGCACAGGCACTACAAAGTCAGCCTTTACCTTGCTCTTTCTAGCAAGCACCTCGCCCATCTTTTTTCTCACTTCATAGACGCTTTTGCCCTCTATCACGCTATCTGGGCGTGCAAAGTATATGTACTCAAAGGCGCAAACTCTAGGCTCTGGCTCGAAAATTTGCAAGCTTTGAAACTCGCTCTTGCCATGCTCAAAAACTATCATCTCGCCAGGTCTAACATCTCTTATAAATGTCGCTCCCACAAGGTCAAACGCGCAAGTCTCGCTAGCTACGATATATCCGCCGTCCTTTAGCCTGCCAAGGCTTAGCGGCCTAACTCCCCAGCGGTCTCTGATGGCAAAAGTCTTGTGGCGTGACTGTACGAGCAAGCAGTAAGCACCTTTTATCTTGTCAAGTGCTGCGATGATGCGGTCTTGCAAGTGTTCGTCGTGGTTTCTTGCGATGAGGTGGATGATGTTTTCTGTGTCCATATTTGTCTGAAATATCGCGCCATCTTTGATGAGCTCGTCTCTAACCTCGTCTTTATTGACCAAATTTCCGTTATGAACGATCGAGATTTGACCTAAGGCGTAGTTGGCGGCTATTGGCTGGGCGTCGCGGCCTGAGTTTTTGCCAGCTGTCGCGTAGCGGTTGTGACCGATCGCCATGTCGCCTTTTAGTGAGCTTAATATCTCTTCGTTAAAGACCTCGGTGACTAGGCCGTTGCCCTTGTGAGTGGAAATTTCTCCGTCGTTACAGACACTGATGCCACTTGCCTCTTGACCGCGGTGTTGCATAGAAAATAGCGCATAATACGCCGTTTTCGCCGCATCTTTAGAATTTATGATACCAACTATCGCACACATCTTTTATCCTCTTTTCATCTTTTTAAATTTTTAAATTTCATAGCCAATGCTAAACACTTTTTATAAGTGTTTGTTGTCTAATGGCTGGCACATTTGCCGTTATTTGCACCATTTATAACAATCCAAATACGCTAAAACTAAATTTTATCATCTTAAATCAAACTCACCAGCTCTTAAATTTTGGCGATTTTCGCGCTCTGGCAGGTAGAATTTATCGCCAAATTCTAGCTTGTAGCTCTGCACATCATCAAGACTAAATTTAATCATCAAGCCCCAAACTATCGTCTATTGAGTAAAGACCACTGCTTTGATCTTTTAGCCAGATAGCAGCCTTGATCGCACCTTTTGAAAAGGTCGCTCTACTAGTTGCCGTGTGGTTTAGCTCAATAAATTCGCCGTCATTGTAAAAGCCAACCGTGTGACGACCGACCACGTCGCCTCCACGAAGCGCCATAACAGCGATCTCGTCTTTGCTTCTTGCGCCCACCATGCCAGCTCGTCCAGTTACTAAAACATCTTTTAAATTTAGATCTCTGGCCTCTGCGACGCAGCCTGCTAAAGTCATTGCAGTGCCACTTGGAGCGTCCTTTTTGTGTCTGTGGTGCTGCTCGACGATCTCTATATCAAATTCTCTTAAAACTTTCGAGGCGATCCTTGCTATGCGGTTTAACACTGCTACGCCTAGACTCATGTTTGTTGCGTAGAGTATCGGCATAGCTCCTGATGCTAGGTGAAGCAAGTTTTTCTCATCGTCATTTAGTCCAGTCGTGCCGATGACTAGTGGTTTTGGGTTGGTCCTAGCGTAGTTTAGCAGTGCTACGGTCGCCTCTTTTTGGCTAAAGTCGATGATGACGTCGCACGCTTCAAAAAATTTAGCAAAGTCGTTTGTCAAAAGCTCGCTACTTAAATTTTCAACCTCATTTTTTTGGCTAAAAGCGACGCTTAAAATGGCATTTTTCTCATCTTTTAAACAAGAGATGATACTTTGAGCCATCTTGCCGCTAGCGCCGTAAAGTCCTATTTTTACCAAAATTTATCCTTTGAATTTTGGTTGAAATTTAGCATAAATTTTATTATAGGGAGATTACGAATTGGCTTTTAAAAAATGTGGAAATTTGGATAAAAAAGAGAAATTTAGCCAAAAAATTTGGCTAAATTTGAGTATTAATGTAAGCTTTCTATGTAGCTCATAGCACTAAGTGCAGCCACAGCGCCATCGCCTGCTGCTACGATGACTTGCTTTGGAGCATCCTCTCTGATGTCGCCTGCTACAAAGAGCCCTTTTAGGCTAGTTTGCATCTTGAGATTTGTCTTAACTTGTCCGCCATCAGCCATTTCGCAGATAAATTTGCCGTTTTCATCTTTTAAAATTTCGTTATTTACATTTAGTCCGACAAAGGTGAAAATGCCCGGCACATCAAGCACACGCTCGCCATTTTTGGTATCAAGCACGATCTTTGTTAGACCCATCTTATCGCCAAGCGCCTCTTTTACAGTCGCACTTGTTATAAACTCGATCTTCTCATTTTTTCTAGCTTTTTCAACGGTTGTTGGCGCTGCTCTAAACTCGTCGCGTCTATGCACAAGATAAACTTTTGAGCAGATATTTGCTAGATAAAGTGCCTCTTCAACAGCTGTGTCGCCACCACCAAGGACGGCTACCTCTTTGTTTTTGTAAAAGAAGCCATCGCATGTCGCGCATGTGCTAACGCCTTTGCCAAAGAACTCGTCCTCGCCTTTAAAGCCAGCACGTCTTGGGGTTGAGCCAGTCGCTACGATGACAGCTTTTGCCTGCTCGCTTTTGCCGCCCTCAAGTAAAATTTCAAAGCTACCGTCGCTATTTTTTCTAACACCAACGACGTTTGCCCACTTGTGAACTAGTCCAAATGCGCTGCACTGCTTCCACCAAGTGCTCATAAAGTCAAAGCCGCTTTCGCCAGGGGCTTTTTGACCTGGGTAGTTTTCTATCTCTGAGCTAGAGGTGATCTGACCGCCAGGCTCGCCTTTTTCAAACATTACAACATTTTTTAATCCGCCTCTAGTGGCGTAAAGTCCGGCGCTTAGTCCTGCTGGACCGCCTCCGATGATCGCTAAATCAAGCATAAATTTCCTTTATTCTAAAACTTTTATGGACGAATTTTGTTTGTAAATTTCGCCCCTTTGATGAACTATCTCAACACTGCTAGGAAGCTTTGTAATGCTTAAATTTCGCATCAGCTCTAAAACTGTATTTATATCAGAGCTTATGTATTTTAGTGTTGAGTTTGACTCATATCTTTTTTGAAAGATATCGATCGCCACAACTGTTTCATTTTTGGTTGGTAAAATTTCATCTAATTTTGACTGATTTGAACTGAAGATTAAAAGCGTGTATTTTGGCTCTTTTGGAGTGAAAATTTCGCTTTTTTCGTAAAAAACTAGCTTCGCAAAATCAACAAATTTATACTGTGAAAAACGATAGTTGCTGTACGCAAATGCAGCCGCTATCATAGCTGCACCAAAAAATGAACCAAATATATAGGTAAGAGGAAGCAGACTTCCTCTTCTTTTTTCGCTCATTAAAGAAGCGAATTTAGTTTGTCAGTTAGGGCTTGTTTTGACTGCGCACCGACCATTTGCTCAACTAGCTCGCCATTTTTGAAAAATAGCAATGTTGGGATCGATCTGATGCCAAACTCAACTGCAAGATCTTGCTCTTCATCAGTATTTACCTTGCAAATTTTCGCTTTGCCCTCGAAGTCTTCAGCAAGCTCTTCGATCACTGGAGCTAGCATACGGCAAGGTCCGCACCATGGAGCCCAGAAATCTACTAGAGCAACGCCTTCTTTTGTTACATCAAAATTTTCTTTTGTGAGTTCGATGTATTTTCCCATTTGTTCTCCTTATTTTCAAGATGTGGCAATTATACAAAATCAAATTTAAATTTTAGATAAATAATAAATTTTATTATAAACTAATATTTTCTATTAGCTTAAAATTTTCATTTTTAATAACAAGTAGATCAAGCTGAAAGTCCCTGTTTGGCTCATTTTTCATCATATAAAAATTTATTGTTTTTAAAATTTTCATATATTTTGCCTTGTTTAGCCTATACTCCGCTTCGTATTCTCCGCTAGTTGCTTTTACTTCAATAAAATGCAAAATTTTATCGTTACTTAGCGCGATGATGTCGATCTCGCCAAATTTAGAGTGGAAATTTCTCTCTAAAATTACAAAACCAAGCTTAAGCAAAAACTCGCACGCCCTGTCTTCTGAGCTCTTGCCAAAGAGATACTCTTTTAGCCCCAAGCTACTCCTCGATCCTCATCATAAATGGCTCTTCTTTTATATACTCTTGCTCTTTTAGAAGCTCTATCGTTCGCTTTGCATCAGCCTCTAAGCTCGTGTGCGTCGTGAAAAATAGCACGGCATACTCGCTCTCATCTTTTGGCTTTTGTAATAAGCTATCAATCGAGAGGTTGTTTTCACTCATCAAATTTGTTATCTTTGCTAGCACGCCCATTTTGTCTTCGACTTTTAGCCTAAAGTAGTATTTTGTCTTTATCCTGTCGCGATCAAGCAGCTCTAAGGTGTTTAGCTCAAATGGCGCTTTGTATCCAAGCATAGGCGACTTGCTATCTCTTGCAATGTCGATAAGATCGCTAATTACTGCGCTCGCTGTTGCGTCGCCACCAGCTCCTGGACCATAGTACATAGTCTCGCCAACGACCTCGCCAACGACGCTGATTGCATTTGTCACACCGCTTGCCTTTGCTATCATTTTGTTTTGTGGTACAAGCGCTGGATGCACGCGTAGTTCGACCTTGCCCTCACTTTTTTTGGCGATAGCTAGAAGTTTTATTGAGTATTCGAAATCTTTTGCGAAAAATATGTCTTCTGGCGTGATGCCTTGTATCCCCTCGATCAAGATGTCCTCTGGATCTCCGTGCACGCCGTATGCGATGCTTGCAAGGATGAGAAGCTTGTGAGCCGTGTCAAAGCCACCCACGTCAAAAGTAGGATCAGCCTCAGCGTATCCAAGCTCTTGTGCCTTTTTAAGCGCATCTTTGAAATTTGAGCCCTCATTCATCATCGAGGTTAAGATATAGTTGCTAGTGCCATTTAGTATGCCATTTATGCTTAGGATGTGGTTGGCGCTAAGCCCCTCTCTTAAGGCTCTGATGATCGGTATGCCACCAGCTACGCTTGCTTCAAAGCCAAATGGCGTGTTTTTGGCTAAATTTTGCAAAGCATATCTATGATAAGCAAGAAGTGCCTTGTTTGCAGTGACGACCGCTTTTTTGCGCTTTAAAATTTCACTCACCACTCTAAAAGGCTCTTCAACACCGCCCATAAGCTCAACAAAAACATCGATATCATCGCGATTTATGACGCTATTTATATCGTCAGTCAAAGGGATGCCAGCGTCTCTTTTTTTATTTAAATTTCTAACCACACCGATGACTGGCACTATCTCTTCGCCACATCTTGCTGCGATTAGCTTTTTGTTTTTTAGTAAAATTTTTGCAACCGACTCACCAACGGTTCCAACGCCTAATATCGCTACATTCATTCAAATTCTTTCAAATATTTTTTTATATTTCTTGCTGCTTGTCTTATCCTATTTTCGTTTTCGATAAGAGCTAAGCGCACATAGTCGTTTCCGCCCTCGCCAAAACCAATGCCCGGACTAACAGCAACTGAAGCCTTTGTAAGAAGCTGCTTTGAAAACTCAAGACTGCCTAAGTGGCTCACCTTTGGTGGAAGTTTCGCCCAGATAAACATGCTAGCATTTGGCTTTTTAAGCTCCCAACCAGCCTGAGTAAAGGCCTCTATCATCACATCTCTTCTTTTTTCATAAATTTGGCGTATCTCTTCAACGCAGCTTTGATCGCCGTCAAGTGCGACCGTGGCAGAGACTTGTATCGGCGTAAACATGCCGTAATCAACCCATGATTTTATCTTTTTAAGCGCAGCGCAAAGTCTCTTGTTTCCGCACATGAAGCCAACTCTCCAGCCAGCCATGTTGTAGCTTTTTGAAAGAGTGTAGCACTCGACCGCGACATCTTTTGCGCCTTCTACTTCAAAGATGCTTGGAGTTTTGTAGCCATCAAAGGTAAGATCAGCGTAGGCGATATCAGAGATGATGTAAAATCTCTCTTGCTTTGCGATGCTTACAAGGCGCTCGTAAAAGCTCTTTTGCACGGTCACGGTCGTTGGATTGTGTGGGAAATTTACGACTACATATTTTGGCTTTGGCGAGCTTGCATGTATCGTCTGGATTAAGTTTTCAAAAAATTTATTCTCATCTAGCTCAAATTTATCATTATAGTGAAGCGGCATCTTTGCGACGCTTCCGCCAGCAAATAAAAACGCTTGCGTGTGTATCGGATATGCAGGATCAGGCACGATAGCCACGTCACCTGGGTTTATCACGGCTTGAGCAAGATGCACAAAGCCCTCTTTGCTACCCATTGTGGCTACTGCTTCAGTTTCTGGGTCTAAATTTACGCCATATTTTCTCTTATACCAGTTGCAAATGGCAAGGCGGAGCTTGTAAATTCCAGCACTGGCTGAGTAGCCGTGGGTCTTATCTTTTTGCGCGCTTTCGCATAGTTTATCAACGATGTGCTGCGGTGTTCTGCCCTCTGGGTTGCCCATAGAAAAGTCGATGATGTCCTCGCCAGCTCTGCGTGCTGCCATTTTTATAGCATTTACTTCGGCAAAAACGTAGTTTGGCAAACGCTCAATTGTATTAAATCTTATCTCATCAAACACTGTTTGCTCCTATTTTATAAGCTTGATAATTATCTCGTTTTTAATGTTAGTTATGTCGTTATTATCGCTAATTAACGCATATTTTGCGTCGTTAGCTAAATTTATGGTGTAGTTAGTTTTTATCTCGTTTTCTCTTTTTAGATCGATTTGGTTTAAATTTTTATCATAAATTCTAACAAGTGGCACCCATTTGTTTGGCTCGTTTGAGATGATATTTAGGCTACTTGCGCCTGCCACGTCGACGATATAGACGCCGCCACTTTTGACAAGTGGGGTCTCTTCGTTAAAATTTACTTTTGAGGCATTTAGGCTCATATTTTTAGCGTCCAAATAAAGCGCTAAATTTCCATCAACTCTATCAAATCCCATGATCTTAAAGCTGCTTTTACTAAGCGTGAAATTTAGCAAATTTGGATCTATGCCACCACTTTTTAGAGCTAAAATCCCATAAGAAATTTCATTGCCATTTTTTAGAGAATTTACCCTTGCCACGCTTATGTTTGCATCTTCAAGAGCTAAATTTATCGATTTTACAAATAGTGCTGAGGGGGCTTTTTGCGTGCTTATAAATTTTAAATTTAAGCTATTTGAGCTAAAAGAGAGAGCATCGTAGTTTGAGCTTTGCTTTAGCCTTGAGACCAGCTCGCCGACGTTTAGCGAGCCGTTGGTGTCTAAATTTTCTAAAGAAATTTGCAGATCTTTTCCGCTACTTAGTGCGTTTGCACTGCTATTTAGATCAAAAGCGTATGAAAAAACGCTAAAAAGAAGAAATATGGCTAGTTTTTTTACCAAGATTTGCCCTTATTCATCTCGACAAACTCGTCATAAGTTAAAAATTTCATATCGCCATTTTCTACTAAAAATCTAGCTGGACGGCTTGGGTTATATTTTGTTACTTTATCGCCTATCTTAAGCTCGATGTTGCCATTTCCGCAAACGACTAGCTGTCTTTGGTCTAAATTTATATTGACACTTTTGCTTGTATCGCTTGATGTTTTTTGGCCATTTTCAAGGTTGATGATACCTATCCAAACGCGTTGTTTTGGTGTGATGACAGCCTCATTTAGCGGCTTTGTCGCGTTTTGCTCTACTTTTGGAGCTGGCTGGGCTGTCATGCTAGGCTTTAGGGCATTTTGATCAACGCTAGCAGGACTTACAGTCACGTTTTGCTCAGCTGGAGCTGAAATTTTCACGCTTGAAGCGTTTGCATCGATCTTTGGAGTGTTTTGAGAGATCGTTACGTTTGTGTCGATGATGTTTTTCTTAACTTCATTTACGATGCTTGATTGCGAGTAGGTCACGCTTGTGTTGTCTTCATTTAAGCTTGCTATGAAATTTTGGACGTATTTATAAGCGTCAAAGTAGTAAGCGCCGCCAGCGATGATAGCTAAAATGATGATCCAGAAGAAAAATCCAGCCCCGCCACCGCTACTTTGCCTTTGGATCGAGACATCTTCAGGTGTGTATGATGAAATTTTTGGGCTAACTTTTGTTTTTTTGCTCTCATCAGGCATGTTTTCTTGCATAAATGCGTCGTATTCGGCTAGAAGTTCGCTAAGATCGACGCCATACTCACGCTGTAAAATTTTGGCGTAGCCTCTGATGTTTAAGCGTGATAATTTTTCAAAATTTTTGTCAAAAATGTATTGTAAAAATGTCGGTTCAATGTGCGTCTTACGCGAAATTTCCTTTATGCCTATCTCTTTTAAATTTTCTAATTCATTCATCTATCATCCTATCACAAATTATCGCAAAAGCTGCACTTACATTTAGGGAGTCCCAGCCATCTTTTAGCTTGATACCGACGCACTCATCGCACTTTGCTAGAGCTTTTTGCGGTATGCCTTCACCCTCTGAGCCCATCACCAAAGCCCTCTTGCCAGCAAATTTCATCTCTTTTATATTTTTGCCGTTGCTCGCCGTAGCATAGAGCCTGAAACCACACTGTTTTAGCTCATTTAGCAGGCTAAGTCCGTCTTCAAAAATGGCTATTGGTATCTCGTAAGCAGCACCGCTACTTGACCTTAAAACGCCTTGCATATTTACACTTTTTGTAACGACAACTAGCCCTTCGCAGCCTAGAGCATAGGCACTTCTAGCGATGGCACCGATGTTTCCGACGTCACTTATGCCGTAAAGCACGGCGATGAAATTTAGCTTTTTTAGCTCGCTAAAGTCTGAAAACTCAAACTCGCTAACGCTTGCTAAGAAGCCTTGATGGTTGCCGCCATGCGCCATAGATTGAGCTTTTTGATTATCCACGCGGATGATCTTCTTGCCTGTGCCACAAATTTTTGAGAAGAGTTTTTTATCACACTCTTTTGAGAGATAGATCTCTTCTAGGATCTGTGGGCGCTTGTTCAAAATATGTAAAAATAGCTGTTTTCCGTATATTATCATGGTTGCTTATGGTAGCTAAAGTCAAGTAAAATTTAACTTATTTTGCTTCTAAATTTGAGTGAATTTTTGAAACTTTGTGGGTAAATTTGAGCTTTTAAATTTATGCTTTTATGAGCTGGTCGTATATCTTTTTGACATCTTCACCAGTTATTTTGCTAAGCAGTTTTGCCTTTGCCTTTGGGGCTATATCAAGAGAGATGATCTCATCTTTTGTGATGTTTTGAGTGGCTATGTTAGCACTTTTTGAGACGACAACTGCCCACTCGCCATTTAAATTTGCTTTTTCTAAAATTTGGAATAAATTTTTGGCTGTGCCCTTAAATTTAGTCTCAAATTTTTTGGTGGCCTCTTTTATGGCAAAAATTTCTCTCTCTGGTTCTAAATTTGCGATGCTTTGCACTAAGCTTAATATGCGTTTTGGGCTTTCATAGATCACGGCTGGATAGGCTAAATTTAAAGCATTTTGTATAGCTAAAGCCCTCTCTCTACCGGTATTTGGTAAAAAGCCTAAAAAAACAAACTCTTTATCGCAAAGTCCGCTTGCAACCACGCTTAAAAGTGCAGCGTTTGCTCCGCTTAAAATTTCGTATTTGATATCATTTTTTTGAGCATATCTTACTAGGCTAACGCCTGGGTCACTTATGCCTGGCATGCCAGCGTCGCTCATATAAGCTATATTTTTGCTCAAAATTTCATCACTTAAATTTGCAAAAAATTCATCTTCGTTGTGGGTGTGAAGCGGGATAAAATTTGAGATGTTTATATTTGCGTCAAAGCGTTCGTTTAGTAGATTTACAAGGCTTTTGCAAACTCTTGTATCTTCGCAGATAGCTATCTCGCATTCACGCAAAATTTTGATCGCACGAAGCGAGATATCTTCTAAATTTCCTATTGGAGTAGGAACAAAGTAGAGCAAGGCTTATTTTTGAGCGTATTTTTTCTTAAATTTCTCAACACGGCCAGCGCTATCAACTATTTTTTCGCTGCCTGTGAAAAATGGGTGGCACTTGTCGCAAATGTCAATTCTGATTTCGCTTTTGTTTGACTTTGTCTTAAAAGTGTTGCCACACGCGCAAGTTACGGTGCAATCTACATACTCTGGATGGATCTCTTTTTTCATCATCTTTCCTTTATTATTTTGGGCTATTTGTTACCTTAAAAGTTGCTGATTATATAAAAACTAATCTAAAAATCAAATAAATCAGGCAAGAAATTTTGCCGCTACAGATATGACTGCGGTCTGTGATCTTAAGATATTTTTTGTATTTAGGCCGTAGATATTTTTAAATTTAGCCGTCTCATCCTCGCTAAATCCGCCCTCTGGACCGATTATTAAAATTTCATCATATCTTTTTTCATTTAAATTTTTACCGCCAAAATTTATGGCTGAGACATTTTTATAAACGCTCATTAGCTCGTCTAAATTTTTATAAATTTCAAACTCCATTAGCGATGTTCTCCCGCACTGCTCGCATGAAAGTGCGTTTATGTAGTTTAGCTTTTCAAGGTCGATCTTGAAATTTGCCTGAGAAAATTTAGTGTAGACAAAGGCGATCTTGCCAACGCCAAGCTCATTTAAAAATGGTAGAGCCTTTTCGATCGTCTTTGGATCAACGACCGCCCAAGCGATGGTAAAGTCAAATTTATGCTCGCAGTTTAGGCTGGCAAAGACAAGGCTTAAATTTGCACTTCTGCGCTCTATCTCATCAACCTCATAGATGTACTCTTTGCCATCGTATAAATTTCTAACGCTTACGCGCTCTCCTGCTTCAACCCTTCTAGCTTTTAGGTGTAAAAATGCCTCATTTACTATTTTTAGGCGCTCTTCGCCAGCATTTTTATCATATAAAAATTTCATCTAAATCCCTGCAATAACAATCAAAATAATCTCACAAATGCCTTTAATAAGGGCAAATTTTTTAAATTTCTCTAGCTCGCCAGCAACGGCGTATCTTTTTAGCCTTTTATATCCAACTGCGCTAAGTGCGATCAAAGCTATCAAAACAAGAAGCATTTTTATGGCGTTAAATTTTAGCTCATAGCTATAATATGCCCACAAAATAAGCCCAGTTAGCACCAAAAAGCTAAGTAGCATATGATAAATAGGCAAAAAATACCTTATGCGAAGCACGTAGTTTTTAGTCCTCACTCCAAACTGAGTAAGCGCTAGATAAAGCACCGCTAAAGCAAGTAGCGCATAAAAAAATGTCACGTGAAATGGCAAAGTGTAGGCAAAAAGCGAGGCTAAATGTTCGTTCATTTCTTCTCTTTAGGAGGCTCGTTTTCCTCGACTACTGGCTCAGGTGGGAGCTGCTCGTCGATAGTTACGTTCGCATCAGGCTGAGCTATCGTAACATCACTGGGGACTGGCTCACTAACGTCACTTTTGGCTTCTTCTTTATCTCCACATCCCAAAAATACGCCAGCTATAAGCAAAAAAGAGGTTATAAATTTTTTCATTAAACGTCCTTTGGATTTTCTATTTTTATCTTATTTATCATCTTTTCAAGCAAATTTTTATCTTCCCACTCGTCCATAACCGCCTCAGAAAATTTGATATCACTAAGCCTTATCTCGCCCATTTGTGGGTTTATCGCGTCCTCTTTGAAACACTGCGCATAGCCAGTGTCGGTCTCGTGCACGATGACGCTGTAAAGCTTCACCTCGCGCTCGCCGTTGTTCATCACGCTAAGCTCAAGCAGCCTCTCGATCATTACAAAAAATATACGGCAAAACTGCTCTGCACTGGGATTTAGCGGGATCTCGATCCACCTTGCAGAGTGCTTTTTAAGGTCGTTTTTGTATTCGTCGCTATCGCCTGAATATATGGTCGTGGCGTGGTCAAAGCTATCGATGATCGTTTTTATGTTTTGCTTCATCAGCCCAAAGTCATAGACCATGCCAGCGTTGTCTAAGAAATTTGAGCTAAGTAAAATTTCAGCCACGTAGCTGTGGCCGTGGATGCTCGTCCTGCAGCGCTTTGAGCTACAAAACCTCACGATATGCGCATTTTCAAATCTAAAAAGTTTTCTAATAATCATCAAACACCCTCTTTGTCGCCCCAAAGCCTGATGTGGATACGCTCTGAGTAGTTAAATCCATGCTTTATGGCAAACTGCGCTGTTTTTAGAGCATTTTTGCTTAGCTCGTCCTCATTTGCGCCCATCGCCATGCACCAAACTGGCAAATTTGCTCTATCTTTTATATATAAAATTTCCTCCAGCTCGCTTTTATCAAAGCGCGAGAGGACAAATTTTAAAAAGCTGCTTTTTGCGTTATTTTTGATAGCCAAGATGGCATCTAAATTTATGCGTTTTTGCTCGCTAACTCCGCTATTTGCTAGCTTTACGCCAAGTGCAAAATGGCAGTTTTTATAAATTTCAAATTTATCAAAATCAACCAAGATCGTGCCATTTGTCTCAAAATGCACCTCGTAATTTATAAGCAAATTTCTTACCAAATTTATGAAATTTTCATTTTGATGCCAGATGAGTGGCTCGCCGCCTGTTAAAACGATGATCGGCTTTTGCTCTAAGCCTTTACAAAGCCCATCAACTAGGCTTAAAATTTCATCTGCGCTATATCTTTTGTGGTGAAAATGTCCCTTAAAAACGGCTCTTATGCTATCGCATCCCAAAAGCTCTTCGCCTGTTTTTAAAGACCTTGTCTTTACGCCAAAGCCAGAGCAGTTTAGGTTGCAGCCCAAAAAGCGTAAAAATATGGCGAGTCTTCCCTGATAAGCGCCCTCGCCTTGGATGCTTAAAAATGCCTCAACTAATTCTAGCTCTTTGCTCATCAACCACCAGTTTGGTAAAAGGCCCTTGAGGAGGTTTCGTTTTCAGCTCCTAGCGCCCATTTGTTCTCTTTTGGCTTGTTAGTTAGCACTTGTCTTAAGATCTCGCTTGCTGCGACGATGTCACCATTTGCAACTGCTTTTTTGATACTTAGCGCATCTTCAAAGTAAAGGCAAGGTATCAAAAGCCCCTCAGCACTTAGCCTAATGCGGTTGCAACTCTCGCAAAAGTCGTGTTTATGTGGGTCAATGATGCCAAATTTATAGCCGTCATCAAGCCTATAAATAGACGCAGGTGCGTTTGGTAACTTTTCATCTTTTGTGATGTTGTATTTTTGCGAGATGATACTCAAAATTTCATCGCTTTTTAGCCCTTTTAGATCCTCTTTGGCGTGCGAGTTTTCCATATATTCGATAAATCTGATCTGAGAGTTTCTAAATTTAGCAAACTCAAGCAAATTTACGAGTTCATCGTCGTTAAAGCCTTTTAGAGCGACCGTGTTTATCTTGACCTTTAGCCCAGCATCAAGTGCTGCTTCAAAGCCAGCCAAAACCTCGTGTAAGACGCTCTTTTGAGCGATAAATTTAGCCTTTTGCTCATTTAGCGTATCAAGTGACATATTTATGCGCTTTAGACCAGCGTCTTTTAGCCTTTTGGCAAAGTGTGGCAGCATAAAGCCATTTGTCGTAAGCGCTAGATCGATGTCTGGCTTGTAATCGCTTATCATCTTTATAAAGACGTCCAGATCCTTGCGCACGAGTGGCTCGCCGCCTGTGATCCTGATCTTTTTCACACCCTCGTCGATAGCTACTTTGACAAATAAAAATAGCTCTTCAAATGTCAGTAAATTCTCTTTTGGTGTCCAACTAAATGGCGTCGTAGGCATGCAATATCTACATCTAAAATTGCAGCGCTGCGTCACGGAAATTCTTAAATAATCAACAACCCGACCATATTTATCTATTAGCATAAAGCACCTTTTTTAAGCTTGGTTAGAGCTTTTTAATTTTCAATTATATGTTAAAAGATTTAAATTTAAATAAAAATTTAAGCTAATTTTTGTAGTTTAAGAGTAGTTTTGTCTTTTAAAATTATCCTATAAATTTAGGCTAATTTATGAAATTTAAGCACAAACTCAACTCTCCCCATACCCACGTGAAGATCTTTAGCGATCATGGCTGCACTTTTGCCATCTTTAAACATCTTTAGGATCTGCTCTTCTTCATTTATAACGCTCGGGGCGATTTTGTTGATATCTCTTGTTCGCTCCTCAAGGTTAAACATCCTATCTTTTTGCTCGTTTGCAAAGTCATCGATCACTCGCTCGATGCTCTTTATAGCGCGGATTATCGGCACGATTTTTTCATTTATCTGCTCATTTATCTGCTCTTTTAGCTCATCTTTTACATCTTTTAGCTGCTCGTCATCATCAGGCTTGAAGCTTGCTAGTGCGGCTAGCTGCTTTTTGAGATTGTAGTTTTCTTGCATGGCGCTCTCTATGGCACGCTCATACCTTGCAAATTTCTTATTTGTCTCGCTATCTTTTATAAATATCAAAGCTATTATTATCGCTAAAACGATGCCAAAACCTAAAAAAATGTAAATTTCCATATTTTTCCTTTACGAATTCGCTCTAAGCTCTCTTATCATCACACGCTCTCTAGCCGTCACGTAAGCGTTCCAGTCGGCCTCGTCCTCTTCGTGCATGTTCTCTATCTTTGCTAGCCTCTCATCCTGCGCCCTTAGATAAAGGCTCAAATTTCTCTTTGGAAAGATAGGCATTGCGATCCTTGCGTAGTAAATTTCATCTTTTTTAAATTTATCTTCGCTTATTTTTATATGCGTAAAGCCGATCTCATCGATATCTGCGCTCTCTTTTAGTGGCAAGTATTGCTTGTGCTCGTTTTTTATATAATCACTAAGCGCATCGATCTTTCTATGAAGCTCGATGACAAGCGTTAGCAAGACTTGGTCGCTCTCTTTGGTCTCGCCGCGTGATTTGGCTCGTTTTAGCCACGCTCCGAGCGCATCTTCGTCGCCTGGCAAGATAGAGTTAAATTCTCTTAAAAATTTCTCATCTCCACTTCTGTCACACTCATAAACCATGCTAAGAGGCGCTTTAAAAAGCCTTACTTCGCTCATAATACACTGATCCAAACAAAGATGAAAAATAAAATTCCCAAGTAGCCATTTAGCGTGAAAAACGCCCGATCTATCTTGCTAAAGTCGCGCCTTACGATCCTATGCTCGAAAAATAATATCACGCCACTTACCACAATGCCAAAAAACGCCATCGCTCCAAGCCCAGCCGCCCAAGCAAAAAGTAGCCAAAGTATAAAGGCTAGAGCGTGAAAAATGGCTGATAAAAATAGTGTCGCCTTGTCGCCATAAATGGCTGGTATGCTAAAGAGCTTGTTCTCTTGGTCAAATTTAATATCTTGAAGCGAGTAAAGCAGGTCAAATCCAGCCACCCAAAATGTCACACCAAGGCAAAGTAGCACGCTCCAAAGCGGTATGGCAGCGCTCACTGCTACCACGCCAGCGATGGGGGCAAGTCCAAGACTAAGGCCTAGCACCAAGTGCGCTAGCTCGCTAAATCGCTTAAACAGCGAGTATCCGCCAAGCACGGCAAGGATAGGGAAGCTTAGCCAAAATGCGAGCGAATTTACAAAATAAGCGCAGATGATAAAGATAAACGCGTTTGCTACGATGAAGAGCTGCATATTGCCCTTGCCGATGCGCCCATCGACGCTTGGACGGCTTGCGGTGCGTGGGTTTAGCTTGTCGATGTCTTCGTCTTGGTATCTGTTAAACGCCATGGCGAAATTTCTAGCGCTGACTGCGCAAAGAGTGCCTAAAATAAGCAGTTTAAAGCCAAACCAAGCCGAGCCGTTTTCTATCTTGCTCGCAACTATCATCGCCACAAAGATAAATGGCAGGGCAAAAACCGAGTGCTTAAAAACGATGAGTTCTGCGATATCTTTTAGCTTTTTAATCATATAAATTTCCATGTTTTTTAAAAAGTGTTTGATTTTACATCATTTTGCTTTAAATCTAAATTTATATTATCATTGCGAGAGCAATTTAAAATGAAGGGTTATGATGAGTAAAATAGCGATTATCGGAGATAGTTTTAGTGCGTTATTTACGGCACTTGAGCTAGCTAAAAAGGGTGAGGAAATTTTAGTTATTAGTAGCCAAAAAGATGAGTTTGAGAGCGGAATTTTAACCCCATTTAACACCCCAGCGCTCGCAAGAGATGGAGCGATATCTAGCTCATTTTTGGGGCTAGTTAGTAAAAAAAGCGAGCTTGATATAGCACTTTGCCTAAATGAAAACTTTAGGGCGTGGATGGCGAATTTTACGCTTAAATCAACAAAGGCTCACGATAAAAAGATGAGAATTTTGTTTAAGAAATTTGGACAAAAGAGCTTTGAAATTTTCAAAGAGCTAAACGAAAAATATCCGCAGATAAATTTTGATGAGAGCGGCGTTTATCTCATCTTTAGCGAGGATGAGAGCTTTAAAAAAAGGCTTGATGAGACAAGGGTCGCTGATAGCGAGCAAGAAATTTTAAGCGTGGATAGTGAGCTAGCAAATTTTGGCCTGATAAATAAAAACATAAAAGGTGCGCTAAATTTAGCTAAAAACGCGAGTATCGATGCAGGAGAGCTAAAAAAAGCGCTTGTTAGCGAGCTAAATGAACTCGGAGTGCAGTTTATAAATGATGAAATTTATGAGCTAAAAACGCAGGGGCAAGCCGTGCAAAAGGCTGTTGGTGCAGCTGGCGAGTACGAGGCTGATAGCTTTGTCGTGGCGAGCAGAAATTTAGAGCTTTCAAGCAAGCTTGGGACAAATTTAAGCGCCATCTTGGCTAAATTTTACACGATAGATCTCGCGCTAAACGAGGGTCAAATCCCTAAAAAACCGATCATTTTAAATGATATGTTTGCCAAAATTTATCCAACCAAAAATGGCGTCACGATCATCACAAATTTACAAGTGGGCGCGATCGATACGCTTGTAAAAACAGAAAAGATCAACGCATTTTTAAACGAACTAAAAAGACACCTTGGCATAAGCGAGCTAAAAGAGCCTAGTTTTAGGGCAAATTTCGTGCTTCTTAGCTCAAACGACAAGCCAGCGATCGGACGTGATGAGACCTATCAAAATTTACTCTACAACCAAGCGTACGGGCTAAATGAACTAAGCTTTGCACCGCACTTTGCAAGCGTTTTGGCTGATCTTATAAAAGAGGGCAAAAGCAACGAGCAAAGTGATGAAATTTTACTTTTTAGCTCACTTTACGAGGGCTAAGCTTGTTTGGCGAGCTAGCACTAATCGGCACTACAGCAAGCGGTAAGAGCGATCTAGCCTTTGAGCTAGCAAAGGAATTTAATGGCGTCATCTTAAGCCTTGACTCACTCGCACTTTATAAAGAGATAGATATCGCCAGCGCAAAGCCAAAGCCTTGGCAGCTGGGGGCTGTGAGGCACTTTGGGGTGGATGAAATTTACCCTGATGAGGAATTTAGCGTTGGGGCATTTTTTGAAATTTATAAAAATGCAAAAGAATTTGCACGCTCGCAAGAGTGCTTGCTCATCATCACGGGAGGCAGCGGCTTTTATCTAAAGGCGATGCTAAGCGGTCTTGCGCCAGATGTGCCAAAATGCGAGATAAATTTAAGCAACGAGGAAATTTACGAGCTAGCTTTACAAAACGACCCTGAATTTGCAAGTAAATTTAGCCAAAACGACTCTTATCGTCTCGAAAAATGGTATCAAATTTATAAATTTAGCGGCCAAATTCCAAGCGTTTGGCTAAAGCAAAATACCAAAGAGAGCGTCATAAAAGAGCTTGCGATATTTGAAATTTTGTGGGATAAAGAGGAGCTTAGGGCACGCATAGCAAAGCGGACGAAAAATATGCTAGATGAGGGCTTGATAGATGAGGCGAAGTTTTTATTTGGCAAGTATAAAAGCGAGCCAAAACCCCTAAAATCGATAGGTCTAAAGGAGTGCAAGCAGTTTTTGGAGAGTGAAATTTCAAAAAGCGAGCTAGAAACGCTCATCGCCACGCATACAGCCCAGCTTGCTAAGCGTCAGCGAACCTTTAATCGATCGCAGTTTGAGAAGAAATTTGTGGGTGACTTGGCACAGACTAGAGGTGAAATTTTGAAATTTTTAAAAGGGTAAATTTAAATTGTCTAGGTGGTAAATTTAATTTAGCAGGGGGGGGCGAACAGCTCCAAAAGAAGCCGTTCGATAAATTTATATAGGCATGACCCTGATTTTTGGGCTTAGACTCTCTTGTAAGACATTTTCTATCGCATAAAGCGTGCCAGTCGAGCCGCTTGAACAGCCAGAGCAAGCGCCAAGATAGCGGATATAAACGTCGATATTTTCGCCGTTGTCGTTTCTGATGTCTATGATCTCTAAATTTCCGCCGTCCATCATAAGCATCGGGCGGATCTCTTTGTTGATGATCGACTCGATCGCTTTTAGCTGGCCAACCATCGTCATGCTCTCAAAGCTAACGTCGCTAAGTGTGTTGTTTGCTTGAGCATTTGCCTGAGCTTCAAGCCTCTCTTGCTCCATCTCAGCCCTAGTGTCGCGCAAGATATCAACCAAATAGTAGTCTTTTTTCTCGTGTCCGCCAGGTCTAACGCATGATTTGCAAAATGCGCCTGCTTTGGTGTATTGCGTGATCTCTTCAACCGTGTGAAGGTCGTTTAGTCTTATCACCTCTTTGATCGTGCCAAGGCTTACTCTAGCGCACTCGCAAACGATGATCTCATCTTCAAAGTGCTCTGGGTCTATGCCCTTGTAGCTTGCAGCAGCTGCCTTGATGACGTCATATGCCATGACCGAGCAGTGCATCTTTTGAGGCGGGACGGCTGGAGTGTCTGGGTTGTCACGCATAGCTCTTTCGACATCAAGGTTTGTGATCTTAACCGCCTCATCAACCGTTTTGCCGATGCAAAGCTCAGCCATCGTATCAGAGCTAGCTATAGCTGTACCACAGCCAAAGCTTTTAAATTTAGCGTCTATTATCTTGTCAGTTTTCTCATCAACGAGCCAGTAAAGCCTGACCGCGTCGCCGCAGCTTTCTGCGCCAAAGTCAGCGATGATGAGCTTTGCGTTTGCTTTTTTGGCGTCTTCTTCGGTTAGTTCTCCCATGAATTTAGGATTATTCATCCTATCTTGCACTACCTTTGAGTATTCATCCCAGATAGAGCCGCCGATTAAGTTATTTTTTGCCATGTTTTTCCTTTAAATTTTATAATCCACTCTTATGCCACTCTGGGGCGTACGCGAAGGTGCTTGATATGCCTCTTAGCCTATTTACAGCATTTGTTATCTGCTCTATCGCATAGTCGATCTCCTCTTCGGTGTTAAACCTAGAAAGTGAGAGTCTAAGTGCGGTGTGGGCTAGCTCTTTGTCAGCGCCGATAGCTTCCATGATAGGGTTGCTCTCTAGCGTCTCGCTCGCACAGGCAGAGCCGGTAGATGCTGCTATGCCAGCTCTATTTAGATCCCAAAGCATAGCCTCACCCTCGACACCTTTGATAGAAGCTAGGATGGTGTTTGGCACGCGCTGCTCTTTTTTACCAACGACGCTAACGTCAGGAATTTGCAGTAGTGCGTCTTCTAGCTTGTCACGCAAACGGCGAACGTGTGAGTGCTCGTAATCCATAAATTTATTTGCTAGCTCAAGCGCCTTGCCCATGCCAACGATACCTGGTACGTCAAGCGTGCCGCTTCTGCGTCCGCCCATGTGCTCGCCACCGTGAAGCAAGCTGCTTAGTGGCATGCTATTTTTTATAAATAACGCGCCAACGCCCTTTGGTCCGTGAAATTTATGCGCCGAAAAGCTTAGAAAATCAACGTCTAGGTCTTGAACATCTATCTTTATCTTGCCAACTGCTTGCACGGCATCGGTGTGAAATAATGCGCCGTATTCGTGAGCGACTTTGGCAAGCTCTTTTATAGGAAAGATCATACCAGTTTCGTTGTTTGCGCTCATTATGGCGACAAGTGCGACGTTTTCGTCCATGACAGTCCTTAGCTGATCTGGAGTAACGATACCATCGCTATTTACGTCTAAAACCGTAAGCTCCACGCCATATTTTTCTAGAAATTTACAAGTTGCTAAAATGGCTGGATGCTCGACCGCGGTTGTAACGATGCGTTTTTTCTCGCCAGTTGCTATTTTGTCAAAGTAGATGCCTTTTACAACCCAGTTGTTGCTCTCGGTCGCACATGAGGTAACGACGATGTCATCGCTATCTTTTGCGTTTATGCCAGCGTAGAGCTGATCTAGCGCTGTTCTTAGCGCTGGGTGGGTTTCTGAGCCAAATTTGTGAAGTGAGTTTGGATTGCCGTATTTTTCGCAAAAAAACGGCTTCATAAGCTCAAAAGCCTCTGGATCAACCATCGTTGTAGCGTTATTGTCTAAATATACTCTCAAATTTAAAACCTTAATTCGGATAAAAAATATCCCTTTTATTTTTGATGGGATATTATAACAAAAAAGTTAAAAGCAAGTTTAAAAAAATGCTTTAGTTTTTTCAATATTTAGCTCATTTTGATAGTAAAAAATATTGAAATTCTTTATCAATATTTGACAGATGCGCCATTTGCGAAATTTCGCCTAAAAGAGCCTATTTTACTCTTAATATTAATTCTTTTTCTTAAGGATTAAAAATTTAAAAGCCAGATAATTAATGGTATTGTAAATATTGCGACAATAAAATACCCAAAATAAAATTTCTAAAAGGGTATAGGATGAAATTTATAGGCATTATACTTCTGCTACTAACAAGCATATTTTTAATAGCCTGCTCTGCAAATCAAGCAAGCAACAAGATAAGCAACTCTGAACTAGAAAGCTTAGCTAGTAAATATGGTGGGGTTTATATATTTAACAAGAAATTTGTTGATGAGATAGAGAAAAGAGAGGCTGAGAGGAAAGAGCTAAGCAAATCGCTTGGTGACAAGATAAGATCAAACCCTAGAAAAATAAAACAAGGGGATAAATTTATAACAATATATGATGTGGATATGACGTTAATAAATAAACAACTTCCGCGAATTCTCTCAAACGGCAAGCCATATTACCAAAGAAGAAGCTACTCTAAAAAAGTAGTAATACCTGAAGATGTAGTTGTCAAGTTAAAAAACTTTATGGGCGAAACAGCTTATAAACTTTCATCTATAATAATCGATGAGTTTTATTTTGATAACGAAAATTTAAAGGTTATTTCTCTAGATGTAAGCTTTTATGAGGGGTATACCAAATACGGCTTATTTGGTGATGAGGGTAGAGGTTTTGCTCTATCTAGAAAAGACATAAAAGATATAGGTGGAAATAATAAATTTATCCTTAATAACAACAAATTTGAAAAAGTGAAATAACAATGAGCCAAATTTCAACAAAAGAACAAATACTTAAATTTAAAGACTATGCAGATATAGCAGATGCTTCTTATTCTTTTTTACATTATGTCTTTGAGAATGAAAGAAACGGACTTGATGATCTTTATAGTAAGCGTGGCAAAGAAAACGTCCCTGAAAGCATTGTAAATTCATATAAGAAACAAGAAGTAGAAAAGCCTGTTTGGAGATATGCAGATGGCGTTGTTAAGGGTGATGTTTTAAAATCAGATCAGAAAGATGAAAACGACAATATTATTAAAGAAGCTGGCGAGCCAACCGCCTATGCTCTATCTATCGAAGCTCGCTTTAATCAAGATATGGTAATAACTAAACCAACCGACAAAGAAGATGATAAACCTGAAATAAAACTTATAAATAATGAGGTTCAAAGCTTTGTTTATCAATCAAAAGATATAAACAAACCACCATATATCTTTGTAAATAAAGAAAACTTCCACCAAATTTCCCTTCGCACAAAAGCCTTTGTCAATCGCTATGAGCTAGTCCATCACATCAAAAATACATCTATCACTGGTTTTAGCTCGACACTCTTTTATGATAGTAAATTTAAAAACTACATCATAGGCTTTAGGGGAACTGAAACTGAGCTTAATGACTTAGTTTTGGCTGATGGCATGATAACCTTTTTAGGTGCAGGACTAAGCCAAATAGCCTCTATGGCTATGCTAAAAGGTGATATGTATGATGCTATAAGAGAGCATAAGCTAAATTTAAATCCAAACGATAAAAGCGAAGTCTCTAATCTTGTCTTATCAGGTCACTCACTAGGTGGCCATCTAGCTCAATCCTTTGCCTTTTTATACACTAAAGATGTAAAAGAGCTATATACTTTTAACGCTCCTGGCTTTGGTGGTATATATGCTAGTTTGCTCACTATAGCTTTAAGATTTGTTAGCTTTATAGCTAAGGCAATACTAAAAGGTGTAAGGTGGATAGCAAGGCTGCTTGATCCAAATGGCTTTGTAGGAAAGATAGCTAGCTCTATCTTTAACAAGATAAAAAATATGTTTGGCTTTAAAGACGACAAGAGCACACTAAAAGAGTGTGTAGATACTATCAAAGATAATGAGAAAGCTTGCAAGGAAGTAGGAGATAAAAAGGTAAGCTCTAATATCAATAAATCTAGCAAAGGAAGCCATGAAGTAGAGATACACCACTGCGATAGCGTCAGACATAAAATTTATGACAAAAATGATGAGGGGCTATTTGATGCTAGTGATGATAGTGGTGAGGATAGCTTTAAAAGAGAGTGGAACCAACTCTATGAGCCAAGCACTTCAGTGATATCTGACCTTGGATTTAGATATGGACTAGAACCACTTACTAGAGTAGGTGATGGGGCAGAATTTGACTATAAAAATACAGACAAGCTACATCTTATAAATATATTAGTTGCCTAATAAAAAATTTAACAATCTACAAATAAAGCATAATAAATTAATAATATTATAATTTCAAAGACAATAAAATAAGCAAAATAAATCTTCTAAAAGGATATAGGATGAAATTTATAGGCATTATACTTCTACTACTAACAAGCATATTTTTAATAGCTTGCTCTGCAAACCAAGCAAGCAACAAGATAAACAACTCTGAACTAGAAAATTTAGCTAGTAAATATGGTGGGGTTTATGTGTTTAATGAGAAATTTGAAAAAGAGATAGAGAAACAAGAGAAAATAAGAGATAGTAAGAGAAAGGAAATTTTAGAAAGAATAAAGACAATACCTAACAAAAATGAGAGAAACAAAAAAATGAGAGAAATTTTAAAGCTTGAGTTTTACAATAATCCTGAAATGCAGCAAGTTCTTTCTAATGGCAAGCCATATTATACGCGCTGGACAGATTATGAAAATAAGACTGGCAAAAAATCAGTAATCCCTGAAATTTATATTAATAAAATAAAAGAATTTATTGGTATGCAAGACTACAACAAACATAAACCATATATAGACTTGATTAAATTTTATATAGAAAGCGATGGAAGTATAGTGCCTATTGTGATGACAGTTGATTATTATGTCAAAAAGAAAAACTATGGCCTATATGGAGATGAGGGTAGAGGATTTTCTTTAAGTCAAACAACTTTAAAAAATATTAGCGGTGACAATAAATTTATCCTTAATAACAACAAATTTGAAAAAGTGAAATAAAAATGAGTGAAATTTCAATCAAAGAACAAATAATAAAATTTAAAGACTATGCAGATATAGCTGACGCTTCTTATGCCTTTTTGCATAATGTCTTTGAGAATGAAAGAAATGGACTTGATGACCTGCAAGATAAGCTTGGTAAGGAAAATGTCCCTGAAAAGATTGTAAATTCATATAAAGAGCAAGAAATAGAAAAACCTGTTTGGAGATATGCAGATGATATAACTAAAGGCGATAAAATAGATGAAAGCAACGAAACTGATACATCACAATCAAATAATCGTAAATTTGGTGAGCCTACAGCCTATGCTTTATCTATCGAAGCCCGTTTTAATCAAGATATGGTAATAAAAAGACCCAAAAGGGGCTCCGATACTGAATTTGAAGACGTTGCCATTGATAATAATGTTAAAAATTTTATTGCTGTCCCAAAAAATCAAGAGCCCTATATCTTTTACAAAAACATCTCCCTCCGCACAAAAGCCTTTGTCAATCGCTACGAGCTAGTCCATCACATCAAAAATACATCTATCACTGGTTTTAGCTCGACACTCTTTTATGATAGTAAATTTAAAAACTACATCATAGGCTTTAGGGGAACTGAAACTGAGCTTAATGACTTAGTTTTGGCTGATGGCATGATAACCTTTTTAGGTGCAGGACTAAGCCAAATAGCCTCTATGGCTATGCTAAAAGGTGATATGTATGATGCTATAAGAGAGCATAAGCTAAATTTAAATCCAAACGATAAAAGCGAAGTCTCTAATCTTGTCTTATCAGGTCACTCACTAGGTGGCCATCTAGCTCAATCCTTTGCCTTTTTATACACTAAAGATGTAAAAGAGCTATATACTTTTAACGCTCCTGGCTTTGGTGGTATATATGCTAGTTTGCTCACTATAGCTTTAAGATTTGTTAGCTTTATAGCTAAGGCAATACTAAAAGGTGTAAGGTGGATAGCAAGGCTGCTTGATCCAAATGGCTTTGTAGGAAAGATAGCTAGCTCTATCTTTAACAAGATAAAAAATATGTTTGGCTTTAAAGACGACAAGAGCACACTAAAAGAGTGTGTAGATACTATCAAAGATAATGAGAAAGCTTGCAAGGAAGTAGGAGATAAAAAGGTAAGCTCTAATATCAATAAATCTAGCAAAGGAAGCCATGAAGTAGAGATACACCACTGCGATAGCGTCAGACATAAAATTTATGACAAAAATGATGAGGGGCTATTTGATGCTAGTGATGATAGTGGTGAGGATAGCTTTAAAAGAGAGTGGAACCAACTCTATGAGCCAAGCACTTCAGTGATATCTGACCTTGGATTTAGATATGGACTAGAACCACTTACTAGAGTAGGTGATGGGGCAGAATTTGACTATAAAAATACAGACAAGCTACATCTTATAAATATATTAGTTGCCTCGCACTTTATGAAGCAGATCGTGGAGAGCCTATACTTGATGGAGTACCTGCTAAGCAATGAAAAAAATGAGGCAAAGATAAAAGATAAAGATGTGCCAGCCGCTCTAGACTATCTAAATGACTATATACAAAGTCTAAGCTTTAACGTCTACTTTTATAAAATTTCTCTAGGCTATCTACCAAAACTAGGCAGCGAGGATAAAAAAAGACTTAGTATACTTGAGAGCGTGATATACCCTGTGGCTTTATATGTAAATTCTCTTGGTTTTGAGGATGAAAAAGAGGCGCCAAATTTAGAAGACCCTGTAAGCTCGCTCTTGTACTACAAAGAGAAAGATAAATTTGTAGATATGATAGATAGAGAGGAGATAAAGGCGCTAGATGCTAAAGATATAGCTAGCAAGGTAAAAAGCGGTGATCTAAATCTTTTCTTTGCTATCTACTCGGTCAGATACTTTATGCTAAGTAAAAAGGCTGATCTGAAGGCATTTAAGGACCGCATGAGCTATATATCTGACTTCTTTAAGATAGCAAGCTCGCATGCAAATTCTAACTCAAACGAAAAAGAGCTAGAGCAGTATATAAACACAAGGCTAGAAATTTATAGAAGTGCTTATGAGTTAAAATTTGAGAGTTTTAAATATGCGGACGATAACAAACACTATGTGGTAATAGCTAAGACAAATACTGATAAGAAGATAACAAGAGGCATAGTGCTAACGCATAACTTTAAGCTAATAGACAATGTGGCAAAAGATGCTAAAAACGACGTGGCAAAAGAGTACTTAAATGTGATAAGGCTAGAGCCAAATGAGCTAATGCATATCAGTGAGGGCAAGGTGGATATACTTTTAAGAGATAAGAGTATATTTGATATCAATCAAGTTAGCTCTGATCTGGATATAGACTTTACAAAGTTAAAAACACAGGTTTATATCATAGATAAGCCACTAAACACCGCCACAGAGCAATCAGACTATCCACTATACTTTAAAAAAGAAGAGGATGGGGAGGAGTCAAATTCTAACCTGCTAAGCTTTGCTCATCAGCCAAGAGATGAGGATAAAGACAAGGGAAGACTAACTATCGATTATAAAAACCAACGAGCTTGTGTGCTAAACTACTCTTTACTAAACAAAAGCCTAAATATAGACCTAAAACCAACAAACAAAGAGACCAAAGAGTCGCTTGAGCGGGCAAATGAGAGGCTAAATTTAGAAAAGAGAAGTAGTGCGGTAGGTGCTTCTGGAACTGCCTTTGCTAATCCAATAATAGAAGATGACGTGGTAGTTTGCCCACATGGCGGCCATGTGATCTTAAAAAGTAGAGCAGGCAAAAGCATAAGGTCAGATGATCAAGGTGTGATACTTGATGTTGATTTTATAAACTCACCGATAGTTGGCTGCTCGGCTAAAAACCCTTGCACAAAGGTGGCATACGTGCCAAGAGCAGCTCTTAGTCTAAAAAGTATGAATAACCACTATGCTGTTATGCAAGATCTAGTGCCAGCGTGCCTAAGCAACACTGGCTCACCGCTAAGGTGCATAAAAAAAGAAAATAGGATAAAGCTAGCTCATAGCGTAGGTAGTCCAACATCTGAAAACAATAATCCAGCGGTGGTAAATCCAAATTTAAACAAGCCAGTGATAAGACTGCATGTAAAGGCTTTTGCTTCTCAGAGTGATAACCTTTTGGTGGCTACATACTATCTATTTGATAAAAAATTTGAAGATAAAAATGGCTTTAGTAAGATCAAGCTCAACTTAGACAAGGGAAGAGACGTAGAGGATAAGAATTTAAAGGCTCTTTTGGCGGACAATTATGACGATAAGCGCTATGATATAAAAGAATTTAAACTAAGATATGGAGCAGATAAGCTAAATTTGGTATTTGTTGCTCCAAAGAATTTTAGCGCACTTGATAAAGAGAACTATAAAAAAGCAAATAGTCCTGAAAGTGGTGTGGGATTTTATGCTAGTTTGGATGAGTTTAACAGCTCTAGTACAGATAAAAACAAGCAAACTTATACGAAAGTATTTTTAACTCCAACCGGCGCTAAAAGTATAGAGCTTGAGATAGCTAAAGGGCTAGATAGTGGATATGAAAACGACATAAACACAACTAGCTTTGTAATGCTTGTTAGTTGATAAATTTAAAGTGAAGGATCGTTCTTGAGACTAGATAATACGAAAATTATTAGAAGCATAGAGGAATTGCTTTTCGAGTTTGGTGTTAATGGTGAGACATACAAAAATATAACCTTTTATTGTCGTGATTTAAATCATTTTTATAATACAAATATACTAAACGGAGATGCTTTATATAATAAGATATTTACCAAGCTATATGATCAAAAAAAGGCGGGTAAAAATGTTAGCATAAAGACTTATAAATACTTTGATAAGTTTAGTTTATTTAAAAATGATCGTGGTTTTGAAAGAACTGATGAAATAAAAGTCGCAAACAGTAGTATAAATTTAGAGGTGCTTAGTCAAGAAAAGGATATTATAGAAGAATTTACTAAAGAGTTAGCAAACCTTGCAAATTCGTTTAGGGATAAAGATGATAAAGTTAAAAATTTCGAAGAAGCATCTAGTGAGCTAGTGAGCAACTATAAAAAATTAGATCAACAAATTAATTCATTGTTGGATAAGCTACAAAACGCACTAATAGAAAAAGTCACCATAATATTAAACCATGAAAATTTCGATAAGGGAAAAGAGAGCATAGAGGCAATCAAGAGCGGATTTACAGAAATCAAAGAAAATCTTGAAAAGGCTTCAAAGGATGGCAAGCTTTACATAGCAAAAGAGATATTTAAATTTCTTTTTAGCCTTATTGATATAACTGATTTAAGGTCTACCTTTAAACCACTAACACTACTGCTTGCCGTGCCAGATGCCCTTTCTGCTATAAAAAATGTAAGTGAATTTCTCCAAAAAAGAGGATTTTATGCTTTTTCTGGTCCGGTTATGAGTTTGCTAGCTACTAAGTTTGGCTTTACACTAGGGCTATTAAATACAGTGTCGTTTAATAATATCTTAGTTTTTACAAATGACGATCAAAAGAGTGGAGCATTTATAGATTTTTCAGGGTTTGATATAACAGCTACTAGGACAAAAAGTAACTATGACGAGTACATCGGAATTTGTTCTGATTTTTCATTAGAAGGTGATGAAAAAAGTCTATTTGATGCAAAGATAAGTAAATATGAAAATATAGATAAAAAGAATAATATATCAATATGTAAAAATGATAAGGATAATACTGAAGAGAGCTTACTTAAAAGGATAGAAGAGTGCGTGATCGCAAATAGAGCAAATTTTGTCTATATGCAATATCCATTTTTTAACTCTTTAAAATTTGCAAATCTTTTAAGAGACAAATCCTTAACCACAAAAGACAACACTCATAATACAAATAATAGTAGCGGTATCTCTAAAAACTATCTTGTCATCTCAAACGCCCCTATAAGAGAAAATGCAAAGCTAAACGAGCATCTTTTACAAAACGTATTAAACTATAAGATAGTAGATAGTCTAAATAGAACGGATGATAAGAAGGTGACCGATCCTAAACAACTAAAAGGCATAAAAGACTATAGTCAGTACTCTATACAAATAGACGCCAAAAACGATGAAGATCTATATCTGTTAAGCTTAAGCCCATTTACAAGGGTTAGTAAAGAGAAGATCGAGAAATTTAAAAACAATATTTCAAAAAATTCTATATTTAACACGTCAATGGGTAAAGAAATCTTTGGAAACACAGATAGATTCTTTGAATTTGCACAAGCTGCCGACTATTTAAGTCATATAGATAAGCACTTTAAAAATGCTAAAGACATGGAAGAGATAATCAAAAATGAGAAAGAATTTTTAAAGGCAAATATAGAGGAATTTAAGACTTTCTTTTTAAATTTGAATTCGAATACGGAACGAGATCGCATTGTTTATGCTTTGGGTAAACCAACCTCAATACCAATCGATGATAGAGGTATGATGCAACTACTATCAGAGGAGTCTAATGATGCAATTAAGATAGAAACAGAATACTATTATCCAGCAACAAAAGTATTTTTATTAACGATGGGATATTTTATATTAAGACAAATATTTGATAATTCCATAATTAAACCAGAATCTTATCTCGGGGATGAAGCCATAAATTTATATGGCGAAACGCTTCTAGTTTTATCTAAAAATACCTATTATCTAAAGGAAGATAAAACAAAAGTTCCTATATATTTCTTTAAAAAAGAAAAAAAAGAAAAAAAAGAAAAAGAGGAAAAAGCGAGACAAAAGGATGCCATCTGTATAGAAGAGATAGTGGAAACAATAGAAAAAAGCCATGTGGCGGATGATGATCATATATTGAATGATGATACATATAGTGAGTTAAAAAAGATACTTGAAGAGCCAACAACTATAGATACATATGATATGAGTGATGAGAAATTTGCAAGTAAATTCAAAAAAGAAAATTCTTTAAGTGACGAAGAATATAAAGAACTTAAAAAGACACTTAGTAATCCTAATAATATAGATACGAGCAGTATAGAGGATGAAAAATTTAAAAGATATATAAAACAGATAAATGATGATGAGTATAAGGATATGATAGATTTTTCATTAAAGTCTATAATGAACGATATATTGTACGATATATTTCCATTTTATGGCTTTTTTATAGATAAATGCGGTGAAACTGTATGGAAAAGTGTCATAAGGACAATGTTTTATGTAGGAAAAGACGCTGCTCCTCTTAATGTCGTTAAAGGTATATTTATGGCAACGGGTGGGGAGCTTAGATTGGTCACGCTAATAAAAGAAAAACCTTATTTAATATTCATCGGCAAAAATGATGACAAAAATCTTAATCTTCATAAAAGTCGCGAATTTTTTAAGATGCAAAAGCTAAAAAGCAATGACTACCTTTTTTCTTATTTTGGACAAAAAGCAGAAGACAAAGCTCAACGTCTAAATCAGGAAAAATTAGCACAAGAGTATAAAGGTACTACAATAAAACTTATAACTTTAAGGATAGGTATAGAATTTGCAAAAAATGCAGGAAAGGCAACAATATCTAATCTAGCAAAAGCCGGCTTTAATTTTTTTATAGATAGTGCTTATACTTCATCTTACGAACACCAAAAAAGATCTTATGAACTAATACTTCATAAGTATTTCACAAATAAATTTAATGATACCTATGCTGTTAAGAATATATCTTATGAACCAAATTCAAATAAAACAAGTGAATATACTTACTACCCTATAGAGATATACTCATCTTTTATAAATATAGATCTAAAAAGAACTATCATAGGAGGAAGACTATCTAGTGGAGGACTAGACTACCATAACTTCTTCTACTATGATATAAACACTACTACAAACAAACTAGACTCTAACCTATCAAAAGATATAAGCCTAGATACTATGATATCTTATCTATGTCTAGATGAACTAAGAACAGATAATAAAACTGATGAAGAGTTCTTTAATAATCTAAACAAAAGAAACAAGAAGCTAGCATATTCACCAAAAGAGCTTATGCTACAAGGAGTTAAAACATTGCTTACAATAAGTCCATCAAATCCAATAGGTATAAAACAAAGAGAGAAAATTTATGATATGTATAAGACAAATAAAAGCACCTCAAAACAAGCCCTGCCAATAGACAAATACAACGAAGCTATGGAGATACTAGAAGACTTTAAAAATGGAAATTTAAACACCTTTGGCTCAGAAGTAGATAATAAATCAAGAAGACTACTAAAAGCATTAGATGTTATAGGAAACAACAATGTCAAGGGTATGTATGTGGGGTGTAAAGATAACTATAGTAACGGTAAATTTAATATTTCTAAGGCTATAATCCCCCCTCGCCTAATCGGTCGTCTAGCCACCACCATAGTAATGGAAGATGGTCTATATATAGGATAAGAGATGAAGAAGATCATATTTATCATCATAGCTCTTTTATTAGCAGGATCATTATTAATAATAAACAAAGGAAATTTAATGGATAAAGAAATTTATACGGTTATAGCGCCAAATGGAAATATAATTGAGATCGATAAGAAGACAAATTTAATTGTTTCAAAAAATATTGCAAATGATGAAGCTTATCTAAAAGAAAAATCTCAAATGCTCCTACAAGCCCGCTCCATCCTAGACTCATCTCCATATAAAAACTATAAACCTCTATACTATAACCCTAAGCCAAATTCTCTAGGTCAAACAGACTATCTATCATTTAAACCATGGCTAGACATTAGCTATAAACCAAGCTCTACTAAACTATCACCTTGGACTAAATCAGAAAAAGCCTACTATGAAAGTTTAAAAGATAAGAGAGATAGATATATCTATCTAGTAAAAAGAAGCAATCTAAAATGCACTATGATAGATATACCAGATGATGCCATAGGTAGAGTAGATAGCAATGGCAAACTAACAAAGCCAGAGTATGCTGAAATTTATGATGAAGTAGATAGAAATAAAAATACACTTAAATCAGAACTCTTTATAGGAGAGTGGGGAATTTGTGCTGGAGTATTAGGAGATAGTGAATCACTAGGTAATGGAAATGAAGGTGGATTTAAAGCAAGAGAATTTCAAGCAGTATTTCTAGCAGCCCAACTAGGAGTAGTGGAAGCACTACATGTACTAGCAGATTGCTTTAAATACTATACATATACAGTTGGAGTAAATAAAAATTTAGATACCTACGAAAAAATTATTAAACTATATAAAAATCCCCCACTAGATGAATATGGAATGATGCCTTATCTAGATGAGATAGTAGGGAACTATTTCGTGATGGATTTTAATAGGGACAATTTAGTAGTTATACCAGATGGTGGTTTTTATGCTGGACTTAGAGAGCTTGTAGAAGACAAAGGCAAGCTACTAGACCCTAGAGATATAGATGCAAACGAGACTACGAGAAACGAATTTGATAACTTTATAAAGAAAGTTCTAGATGACAATAAAGAGGATTTTAAAGGAGGTTTCCCTGCAGAATGGGATGAAAGAAGGCTATCTCTTTACATCGACTCCACCCTCCTAGAAGCTAAAATAATGTCCCTAACCCCACCAGAGGGATATCCTAATGCACCATACTACAACACACCAGAAGAGCTAACAAGACTATATGAGGCTGGTAAATTAGATAAAAAGCTAAACCCTCTAACACCAGTGATGTATAGAGATAGCTTCCCTGAAGATCTTAGGCAAAAGATCCTAAGCTATGCTAAAGAGCATAATATAAAGGATTAAAGAATAAATTTAATATCTATGGCTCCAAACGGAGCCACCTATGAACAACAAAAAAGATCTTATGAACTAATACTTCATAAGTATTTCACAAATAAATTTAATGATACCTATGCTGTTAAGAATATATCTTATGAACCAAATTCAAATAAAACAAGTGAATATACCTACTATCCTATAGAGATATACTCATCTTTTATAAATATAGACCTAAAAAGAACTATCATAGGAGGAAGACTATCTAGTGGAGGACTAGACTATCATAACTTCTTCTACTATGATATAAACACTACTACAAACAAACTAGACTCTAACCTATCTAAAGATATAAGCCTAGATACTATGATATCTTATCTATGTCTAGATGAGCTAAGAACAGATAATAAAACTGATGAAGAGTTCTTTAATAACCTTAACAAAAGAAATAAAAAACTAGCATATTCACCAAAAGAGCTTATGCTACAAGGAGTTAAAACATTGCTTACAATAAGTCCATCAAACTCAATAGATATAAAACAAAGAGAGAAAATTTATGAGATGTATAAAGAGTCTGTAGCTGAAAACAAAAGTGCCAATGCAACTTTTGGTATTCCAATAGACAAATACAACGAAGCTATGGAGATACTAGAAGACTTTAAAAATGGAAATTTAAACACCTTTGGCTCAGAGGTAGATAATAAATCAAGAAGACTACTAAAAGCATTAGATGTTATAGGAAACAACAATGTAAAGGGTATGTATGTGGGGTGTAGGGAGAGCTGGAAAGAAAAAGAAAATTTAGAAGAAAAAAATATCCCTCCTCGCCTAATCGGTCGTCTAGCCACCACCATAGTAATGGAAGATGGTCTATATATAGGATAAGAGATGAAAAAGATCATATTTATCATCATAGCTCTTTTATTAGCAGGATCATTATTAATAATAAACAAAGGAAATTTAATGGATAAAGAAATTTATACGGTTATAGCGCCAAATGGAATGGAAATACCATTTGATAAAAAGACAAATTTGATAGTTGCCGAAAAAAATCCCAATATGCAACTAGCTCCAGATCTTGCAGCCAAGCTAGTCCTCGACTCTCGCTCCATCCTAGACTCATCTCCATATAAAAACTATAAACCACTATATTATAACCCTAAACCAAATTCATTAGGTCAAACAGACTATCTATCATTTAAACCATGGCTAGATATTAGCTATAAACCAAGCTCAACTAAACTATCACCTTGGACTAAGACAGAAAAAGCCTACTATGAAAGCTTAAAAGATAAGAGAGATAGATATATCTATCTAGTAAAAAGAAGTAATCTAAAATGCACTATGATAGATATCCCAGATGATGCAATAGGTAGAGTAGATAGTAGTGGCAAACTAACAAAGCCAGAGTATGCTGAAATTTATGATGAAGTAGATAGAAATAAAAATACACTTAAATCAGAGCTTTTTATAGGAGAGTGGAATTTATGTGCTGGAGTATTGGGTAATCCATCAGCATTTGGTACTGGCGGTTCAGCAGGATTTAAAGCCAGAGATTTTCAAAAAGCATTTCTAGCAGCACAGCTTGGAGTAGTAGAAGCATTAAACTATCTGGCAGACTCTTTTAAATACTACACTTATGGGATGGGAGTAAATAAAAATTTAGACACCTACGAAAAAATTCGTAAACTATATAAAAATCCCCCACTAGACGAATATGGAATGATACCTTATCTAGATGAGATAGTAGGGAACTACTTCGTGATGGATTTTAATAGGGGTGGGGTCATACTTGATCCAATAGCTGATACCGTTCATCACTTAAGGGAAATGGTGGAAGATAAAGGCAAGCTGCTAGACCCTAGAGACCTAGATGCTAATGAGACAACTAGGGAAGAATTTTTGAAATATGCAAAAGAAACCTTGCATGATTTTCAAGCCCCTTATGATGTCGCAGAGCCCGACGATACTGAATTAAAACAAGTTATGTTAAATAGAGACTCTGGTATATTAGAAGCCAAAATAATGTCCCTAACCCCACCAGAGGGATATCCTAATGCACCATACTACAACACACCAGAAGAGCTAACAAGACTATATGAGGCTGGTAAATTAGATAAAAAGCTAAACCCTCTAACACCAGTGATGTATAGAGACAGCTTCCCAGAAGATCTTAGGCAAAAGATATTAAGCTATGCCAAAGAGCATAATATAAAGGATTGATTAACGCTCATTAAAGTTTTATTTAAGAATATTGATTTTAAAATAAGTTTCTTCTAAAATAACTTTAGATAGAATTACATAAAAATAATATTATTAACGTGAGGTAAAGGAAACCATGAAGAAAACGTTTAAATTTCTTTGTTCTTTAATTTTTATGCTATTTATCGCAGGATGTGCAAAAGATCTTATCATAAGCAACACTCCAAATTCAAATTTAAACTACCACGGTGACAACGTTCCAGTGACCATCATCGCTTATAAACTAAGAGATGTGGCAAAATTTCAGCAAGCTAGCATAGTTGATCTAGCTGAGAAAAATGGTGACATACTTGGTCAAGACAAGATAGACTCGATAAAAACGCAAATTCAGCCAAATACAAACAGATACGCTTTTACAAATGTCGATCCAGACGAAGTGCCATACGTGGGCATTTTGGTGCTTTATGCTGATCAAAGCAAGACAAATATCAAAGCTTATAAATCAACAAAAGAAGCAAAAGAGAAAAATATAGTTTTTGAGATAACTAAAAATGGCGTAAATACCATAGACGCTAGCGGCTCTAAGATCCAAGCAAGCAAATAAAATGTCTGATAAATTAAAAGTTGTCTGGTACAACGGGATGAACGTTGACAAGGTTCATTTCGAGCAACAAGAGAGGTATTTTGAGAGAAATTTAAATCTAAAAACCGTCTCGTCTTTATCAAATTTATATGGAGTTTTGGAGCTTGAGATCTCAAGCGAGCTTTTACTTCAAGGCAAGATAGGGCTAAATAAAATTTCTTGTATCTCGCAAGATGGTACGATATTTAACGCCCCAGATCAAGACGACCTACCAGAGCCTCTTGAGATAAGTCCTAGCGAGCTAAATTCTGCTGTCATAGTGCTAAAGCTACCAGTTAGCTCAGGGCTTGTTGATGTTAGCTTGCAAAACAACCTGCCAAATCTAAAATTTACAGCTAAACAAGCGCTCATTAGCTCAAGAGTGCATGATGAAGCTAGCAACGATATCTTGAACGAGTTAGATGACAAAGATGACTTTGAGCTTTCGTCTGCTTTTACGCAGGATAAAGAAAATTTGATCCTGGCAAGCCAAAGATCGGCTCTAGGAGTGCTTGGCTCAAAGACACCTTATGAGCTTAGCGTGCCTATTTGCAGGATAAAAAACATTGACCTAAACAAGCAAATAACGCTTGATGAGAAATTTATCCCAACCTGCATCGATATAAGTAAAAATTCTTTCATCACTAGCTTTATAGATGAGTTTAGCTTTGCTACAAAGCAGCATCAAGAGAGCTATACTGGGCTTTTAGGCGGTATAGATCAGGCTAAAAATAGGCTTGATATCTCAACATATTTGACGCTAAATATGCTTAAAAAATGGCACTTGATATTCTCATATCTTTTCAAAAGAGACAAAATTCATCCAGAGTATCTATATGAAAAGCTAGTTGATTTTCAAGCTGATCTGCTAGCCCTAAGTCACGATGATAGTTTTAGCGAATTTATAGCTTATGATCACAACAACTTAAGTCAAACTTTTGTACCGTTAATAAACAATCTTAGGCTTTTATTCTCGCATATCTTGTCGCCAAAATACGTCATGGCACAGATCGTCAAAAACAATCACGGCTTTTTTGACTGCGTCTTTGATAACCCAAGCATCATAGAAAACTCAGAAATTTACTTTGCTATCCATAGCGATACAAAAAATGAGTACCTGCTTAAAAATTTCAAAGAGCAGTGCAAAATCCACACCCAATCAAACATCAAAAGTATCGTCTCATCGCAGCTTCGCGGCATAAACGTAGAGCAAATTTCAGCTATACCTAGCACATTGCCAAAGCTAAATGACTATATCTACTACAAGATCGATAAAAAAGATGAAATTTTCAAAAGCTTCGCAAATCAAAGCGTTATTAGCGTCTATATAACAGCAAATTTATCAAACGCTGACATTAAGATGTGGGCTTTATTATAAGGACAAAAAATGAGTGAAAATCAAAATGACATTTCAGTTTTAAGCCAGACAAAGCTTCTAGGACTTGGCGCAAATCCTGCCCTAGATCACGTGCTACCACTGCTTCTTTTGGCAAACAGAGTATCAAAACTACAAAATTTTTCACAAAGTGAGATGCAAAATTTACGTGAAAAGCTGATAAATGATATATTAAGCACCACTTCAAAGATCTCAAATTTGGGCATTTATGAAGAGGATGACATCATTAGGCTTAGATATTGCCTTTGCGTTTTCATCGATGAGAGCTTGCTCAAAAATGAAATTTTTATGAATAGTTTTTGGGCGAACAACACTTTGACAACGAGATTTTTCAACGAAAATTTAGGTGGCAACAAATTCTTTGGCATCATGGATAAATGGTTTGAAAATGTTGGCAAAAACAAGGACTTTTTAGAGTTTATCTACGCTTGTTTGGTGCTTGGCTACAAGGGTAAATACGAAGCGCAAGAAGATTGCAACGAGAAAATTTCATACCTTTGTGAAAATATAGCCTCAGCCGTTTCGCCACTTATAAAGGCTGATGAAAATGTATTTGAAAAGAGCTATTTAAAAACTAAAAAGAGAAGCTTTTTTGAGATATTTTCACTAAGACATTTGAAATTTTATTTTATCCTTATAGCGCTTGCAGCGATTGCAGCTGCGTTTTTATATAGCACCTATTCGATGGATCAAAACAACGTTAAAAACGACAGCGTTCTAAACAATAAAATAGAAAATTTTATGGACAAAAAGTAAGTGCAAGATAAGTTTTTCAACAAATTTAACGAAAACTTTTCAGAAAACGAACTCTACATCAGCCTTATAGACGAGATGTCAAAGTATAAGACTTTGACTCATGATACGATAAAATGGGACTTTGTTTTTAGCTCGTCTTTAAAGGCATTAAGCGAATTTAGCCTCGATGTAAAGCTTTTAAATTTCTTAGCTATCTCTGCTGTAAATTTAAACCAAAAAGATAGTTTTAAAACTCTGATCGAGGCCTTCTCATTTTTTCTAACAACCCTAAAACAAGAGCCAAATTTATTAGCCAAAAATGAAAAGCAAGTGCCTGCTAAAAAAAAGATATTTGCCCAAACGATAGAGCTTTTTACGCAAGCTCATAGGGACGGTATAAATTTAGACGAAGCGGACGCAAGAGCTTTTAATGAGCTTGTACCTGAGCTCTCACGCGAGCTTAGCACGCACTTTGACACGCTTTATATAGAAGAGAAAAATGAGCAAACTCAAAAAGTAGAGGAGCCAAAACAGCCGCAAAAGACCGAACCAAACTACTCGCAAAGTGTCTCTTTTGGCAATAGCGACATTAGCACATTTAGTGATAGAGAGTTTAGGGAGTATTTTGTAAATTTATCCATCTCGCTTTTAAAAAATGATATAAAAAATTTGACCGCTTACTCGCTTATTTTTGAGGCGATGTGGGGCAGGATCAAGGCTTTGCCAGTTAGCAGCGAGCAAGTGACGCAGATACGCTATCCTGATGAAAATTTGATCTTACTTTTTAAAAATATGAAAGAAGCAAACCTTGGTAATTTAGAGAAATTTATAAGAAATTTAGCTCTTAATCCATTTTGGATAGATGGCGTTAGGATATTTTGTGAATTTTTAAGATCATCTGGACTAAGCGAGCAAAGCGAACTAGTTTCTAGTATGACTTTAAATTTTATAGAAAAATTTTCAGATATGAAAAAGCTTAAATTTCAAAGTGAAGAGGCATTTTTCAGCGAAGAGAGTGCTAAATTTTTTAGTAAAAAAGTGACTTCAAATTTTATCTCTAGTGATGATATGAAAAAGGATATGAGCTTTGAAGAGCTGATAAAAGCCCTTGATAGAAGCAAATATACAACAAATTCGCAAAGTGAGCTTAGCTTTTTGTTAGAGCTTTCCAAAATTTTTACAAGCCAAGGCATGGATAACAATGCGAAAGTTGTATATTCGCAAATAGTTAAATTTATAGAAAACACCGAGCTTAAGGATTATTTGTCAGATATTTATATAAAGGCAAAAACATTTTTGTGATAAAATATGTTTTTTTAAAACTTCTTTAATTTTATTTAATTATAATTCTTAAATCATTTACTCAAAAAAAGGATGTTATTATGGCAGAGAATTCAATCCCACCAAAAGAACGTATAAACATTGTTTATAGAACCAAAACAAACAACCAAGAAGCAGATGTTGAGCTTCCATTAAAGCTGATGGTAGTTTCAAATTTGACTGGTGAAAACCAAACTCCACTTGAAGATCGCGAAGTTGTCTCTATAAATAAGATAAATTTCGATCAAGTTATGAAAAGTTTAGACATTCATACTGAATTTTCAGTGAAAAATAGACTAAATTCTGGTAGCGAAGATCTAAATATCGATCTAAATTTTGAAAGCATTCAAGACTTCAATCCAGACAATATCATCAACCAAGTACCTGAGCTAAAAAAGCTATTACAGCTTAGAAAAGCTTTAGTTGCGTTAAAAGGACCTATGGGCAATATGCCTGATTTTAGAAAAGCAGTTTTAGAGGCTATTAAGGATGAAGATAGTAGAAAACAGCTTCTTTTAGAGCTTAAAGACGAAAAAGATAAGGAATAAAAATGTCTGAAACTAAAGTAAAAACTCCTATCATCGAAAGCATAATGCAAAGGAGCAAATATACAAAAGATGATGAAAGTTATAGCGTAGTAAAACAAGGAGTTGCTGAGTTTATCTCAAATATCATTACAACAAACAACGCTGAAGAGAAGATAAATAAGCTAGCACTTGATGAGATGATAGCCCATATAGATACGCTTTTATCAGCTCAGATGGATGAAATTTTACACAATAAATCTTTCCAAGAGCTAGAATCTACTTGGCGTGGCATTAGATTTTTGGTTGAGAGAACAAATTTCAACGAAAACGTAAAGATCGATCTTTTAGATGCAACAAAAGAAGAAATTTTAGATGACTTTGAAAACAATCTAGATATAACTCAAAGCACACTTTATAAGCAAATTTACTCAGCTGAATATGGTCAATTTGGTGGTGAGCCAGTTGGCGCGATAGTTGCTGACTATGAGCTAGATAAGTCAAATCAAGACATGACTTTCTTAAACAAAATGTCTTCAATTGCGGCGATGAGCCACTCTCCGCTTCTAACTTCGTTATCTTCTAAATTCTTCGGACTTGATAACTTTGGCGAGCTTGAAAACATAAAAGATCTAAAGAGCCTACTCGAAGGTCCTCAATACACAAGATGGAGAACTTTTAGAGAGAACGAAGACGCAAAATACACAGGTTGTATGGTAAATAGATTTCTTACTAGATCTCCATATATCCCAGAAGATAACCCTATAAAAAGCTTTAACTACCGCGAAAGCGTTGATAAGCACGATGATATGCTTTGGGGCAACGGCGCTTATGCGTTTGCTACAAGACTTACAGAGAGTTTTGCGGACTATAGATGGTGCGGAAACATCATCGGACCAAAAGGTGGCGGCGCTGTAAAAGACCTACCAACTTACACTTATGAAAACTACGGAAGCGTTCAGACAAAAATTCCAACCGAAGTTTTGATCACAGATAGAAGAGAATTTGAGCTTGCAGAAAATGGCTTTATCACGCTTACGCTAAGACGTGATAGCAACAACGCTGCGTTCTTCTCAGCAAACTCTGTGCTAAAACCTAAAGTTTTCCCAAATACTCCAGAAGGCAAAGCTGCTGAGACAAATTTCAGACTTGGCACACAGCTTCCATATGTATTTTTGATCTCTCGTTTGGCTCACTATCTAAAAGTACTTCAAAGAGAAGAGATCGGTACTTGGAAAGAGCGCAGTGACGTTGAACGTGGCTTAAATGAGTGGCTAAGACAGTACATCTCAGATCAAGAAAATCCACCAGCTGATGTAAGAAGTAGAAGACCATTTAGAAGCGCAAAAGTCATCGTTAGCGATATAGCTGGCGAGCCAGGCTGGTATAAGATAGAGCTTCTAGCTAGACCTCACTTTAAATTTATGGGGGCAAATTTCGAGCTTTCTTTGGTTGGTAAGCTGGATAAAGAGTAAATTTAAGCATGTCGCTGATAGATAAAATTTTATATGAATTTAGTGATGAGTCAAAATTTCGTCCATATTTTAAAGATCTAGACAGCGACATCAAAGATCATATCGATACTATCTTAAACTCAAGGCTAGGAAACTACGGCCGTTTAAATGATAGTATCATCGATCTTTGGTCGGTTGGGGTCGAGATAAACGAGCTTGGCCATAGACTTGGCATGGCGATATATGAACTAATCACCTCAAACGAAAATAGAATAGAGATAACCTCTATCGGCTATGATGACTCGCTAAAGCCTTGGCGTATCATCTTTAACATAAACTATAAGCATAAAAACGACAATTTCAAAGAGTATTTGCTAAAGGTTATTTTTAAAAACAATAGATATTGTGAGATTTTATAATGGATTATAATGAAAATAATTTAGCTTATTTTCAAAAAGAGATGGCGTATCTTGATGAAACAAGAGCACTTTTTATAAAGAATTTCCCAAAAGTCGCACCATTTTTAGATACTAAGAGCAAAGATCCTGATGTTGAGAGTATCATAGAAAATATGGCTATTTTGACATCAAGGATTAGACAAGAGCTAGATGAAAATATCCCTTTAATAGCTGAGTCTTTGATAAATATCTTAATGCCAAGCTACACAAATCCTTTCCCCTCAGTTTGCATGCAAGAATTTGCTCTAAGAGATGACTTTTCAGAAAAAAAAGAATTTATACCAAAGGGCAGCATCATAGAGTCAAAGCCAATAAACGGCGTGGCTTGTAAATTTCAGACGATATATGACGTAAATTTACTTCCTTTAAAGATATCAAAAGCTTTTATGTCAAATAACAAAAGCGACTATCTTTTAAATTTAAACATATCTATTACCAAAGATGAGCTTAGTACCAAAGAGCTTGATACCAACTTTTTAAATTTATACCTTGGCGATAACATATACTTCTCTTCAACTCTTTTGATGTGGCTAAAAAACTACTTGAAATTTATAGTAATAAGCTTTGAAGATAGCGATGAGGAGATAAAACTTGGAGCTGATAAGCTTAGCTTGGATGAATTTGATGAAGCTTTGATAAATAGCGATGAGTTTGGTTTTGAGGCGTTTGAGCTTATAAAAGAGCTTTCATATTTTTCATCTAAACTAAATTTCATCCGTATAAACGGACTTGGTTTTTTAAAGAGATTTGACGCAAAAAGCTTTAACATCAAATTTGTCTTTTCAAAAGATATGCCAAATGGTTATGTGCCAAGGCTAGAGTACTTCTCTCTCTTTGCCACACCAGCGATAAATTTGTTTGCCAAAGGCGCTGAGCCTATACAAAATAACAACAAACGAAGCGAGTATAGAATTTTCATCGACCGCTCAAACATAAATGCTTACGAGATAGTCTCTATCACAAAGGTCGTCGCTCACAGCAGCAATAATGAAAAAAGGATACTTAAAAACTACAAAAGCTTTGAGAGGTTTGAGTTTTTAAATAGTCAAAGATCAAAGGATTATTACTTTGTAAGCAACAAAATAGATATGAAGCTAAACTCTTACAAAGAAATTTCATTTTTTAAAAATGACGCTAAAGAGCAGACCGTAAGCATCGAGACGCTTTGCTGTAATAGCGACCTACCAATTAATCTAAAACTAGGCGAGATAAACAAAATCCAAAATCACCAAGGCGTAGTAACCAAAAATTTAACTATCCCAACTAGCGTAAAACGTGTAAATGTAGATGGAAATTTACTTTGGAGGCTGGTTAGTATCTTGTCATTTAGCTATCAAAGCATACTAAACAAAGGCTCTTTTTTGGCACTGCTTAATGCCTTTATGCTACCTGATGATGAGTTTTTGAAGAAATTTTCTAGCTCGCTTCATGAGATAAAGACAAAACAAATCCACAGGGTCGATGGCGGCTTTGCAAAAAGAGGAGTGCTTTGTATATTTTATATAGATGAGAGCGAGTTTGAAAGCCTTGGAAATGTCTATGTTTTAGGTATAAATTTGGCTAAGTTTTTATCAAAATTTGCTTCTATTAACTCATTTTGCGAGCTTAAGATAAAGTGCGTAAAGAGTAAAATTTTATTTGATTATGGGTTTTTAAGCGGCACGAAAGAGCTTGTATGAGCGAAGAGATAAGCCAAGCTTCTTTTTTTAAGCTGATAAAAAACATCCTAAAAAATAGGGATAGGAGCGAGATATTTTTAAAAAATAGCTCGAGTTTTGCCTACCCGATCAAAGAGCTCGAGAGCTTAGATGAGCAGGAGCTTACAAAGATAATTGTAAATTTTATGGGTCTTTTAGGAAGCGGCTCGCACCTAACAAGCTACATTTTAGAGAAAATTTCAAAGACTAATGACAATAGCTATGAGCTATTTTTTGATTTTTTTGACAACTACTTGCTTTGGCTTTTTTTTGACAGCATTAGTCTGAAAAACTACGCAAGATCTTTTGAAGATGAGCTTGATGATAAAATTTCAAAGATATTACTTGATATGCTTAATATAAAAGAAAAGCTGCTGGCAAAGAAATTTCTGCCATTTTCGCCACTTGCAGTTAGCCAAAGAAGGCCAAAAAAAGAGGTTGAATTTGCACTTCAGAGCCACTTTGGGCTAAAAGATAAGCTTTTTATACTTGAAAATTTACCAAATCAAATTTTTATAGCCCCATCAAATTTAAACTCTTTAGGTCATAAAAATAGGACACTTGGTAAAAATTTCATCCTTGGTAAAAAGCTTTTTGAAAAACAAACCAAGATCGCAGTCTTTATAAACGGCATAGAGTATGAAGAGGCTGTGAATTTCTTCCCCAAAAAAGATAAATTTAAAGAGCTTCAAGAGACTCTTTCTTATTTTACTAATGATGAATTTGTTTCTGATTTATATTTGAAGATAAATTACTCTCACAAGATGCAGTTTAAGCTCGGGTCAAAATATACAAGTAGTCAAATTGGCTTTGGTTCAAGGCTTAAAAATGATAAAAAAATGTCAAATTTTATAAAATTTAGACTTTGTTCATAAAATTTAACTCCAAAATCAAAAAAATCTGATATAATTACATAAAAGAAATATATTTATTTGTAAAAGGATTTGCAGCTATGGCATTTATCGACTACTTACGCAGATTTTTCACATTTTTTAGGTTTAAACACAGTGTTGTTTTAGTAACCTCTATCGCTCTTAGTGTTTTGTTTTGGCTCTATGCCCCGCTTGTAGCATTTAACGATATATATAGCTTTGCTAGCGTTAGCTCACGAGTTAGCGTGCTAGTTGCTTTTTGGGCAGTTATATTGTTTTTTGTCTTGCTCAGACCGCTGATGAACTATTTTGCATCACGCAAAGATGAGAAAAACGACAAACTAAAAGAGATAAAAAAAGAGTCAATGGATAGTTTTGGCAAGGCAAAGAGAAATTTCTTACTTTCGCTAAAAGACGCCAAAACGACTTGGAAGAAAGATATAAATTTTAAAAAATTGCCATTAATAATGATAATAGGCAACGAGGGTGCTGGCAAAAGTGCTTTTATAAACTACTCAAATATCGAATTTCCTCTATCTGATAGCCTAGATACTTATAAAAAGATACACCAAAGTACGACAAATTTTAACCTTTATGTATCAAAATTTGGAGCACTATTAGATACTGAGGGCATTCATTTTGCGCAAGAGAGCCTCTATCAGCCAACTGCAACAGAGGAGCTTCCTGAAGATGATGTAGAGAAAAACAGAGACTATCTACTTAAAAAAGGCGTTTGGAACGAGTTTTTACACTTTTTAAAGAGAAATGACTTTAACTCAAGACTAAGCGGCGCCGTGCTTATCATCGATACTAAAAAATTCCTAGAAGGCACTCAAGAGTATTTTGACGAGCTTATAAGATATATGGTAAAGAGGATAAATGACTGCGAGAAACACCTTGGCATTAAATTTCCTATTTACGTAGTCTTTAGCAAGCTTGATCTTATAGATGGTATGGGTGATTATTTCAAATTATTTAATGAAGACGTGGCAAATAAAGCTCTTGGTATAAATTTAGACTCAAATTTCACCGCTCAAACACTTGAGACAGAGCTTAAGGGCTTAAGCGACTCGCTATTTAAACACCTAATGAGCAAAAACTCGATCTCACACATGCTAGAAGATAAAAAACGCTCATATTTGTTCTTAAAACAGCTTGAAAATTTCTTCGTGCTAGTAAAAGACTTTGTTACAAAGCTAAGCTCTCAAAATGCTCTTAAAAACACATCTGTGATAAATGGAGTTTATTTTGTAAGTGCATATCAAGAAAACATCCCTATAAACTACCTTACAAATACGATTTGCGATAAATATAGCATCAAAAAACCACTTCTTAGAGCGGTAAATAATTACAGCAAACAAAGCTACTTTGTAAAATCATTTTTAAAAGAGATCGCTTTTAAAGCAAATGTAACGAAATTTGGTGCGCAAAATAGATTTATTAAATTTATAAATTTCGCCTTAGTGGCTGCACTTTGTGCGGGAGTTTATTTTGGCTCTAGTTATATTTTAAATATCAAAAATACAAAAGAGCAAATTGCGGCTAACAACGTAGATAAAATTTCTAACTATCTTGATAGCAAAAAGTATAAAGATCTTACCGCTACACAAAAGATCGAGCTTTTAAATCTGCTAAAACAAAGTCTAAACGACTATCCAAGGATCTTTAGCGGTGATACTAAATTTGAGTACATCACTCTTGATACCTCTTATAAGGGCTTTGCACCTGTTAAAGCGCTTTATTACGATCTTAGTGCTGACTTTTTCAAAAATACAGTTTTAACTGAGATGGAAAATATCCTAAAAACAGAGAGTGATCCAGATAAGCTTATAAAAGCCTTTTATATGTATGATTCACTTTTTGATAAAAACTATACAAACGTAGATCTATTTAAAATTTGGATAGCTGCAAACTGGGATAAATTTGAAAAATATGGCGTTGCTAAAAATGAGTTTTTAGCACACATTGAAGCCATTTTAAATGCTAAAAATTTAAGCATTTCAGCAGATCAGAGCGCCCAAAGTGCAGCAAATACTAAACTAACACCTGTTCAAAGAGCAAAAAGGCTCTACTCGATACTTGAGTTTATCTCATTTAAAGATGAAAAATCATTCTACGACATCAAAAAAGAGGTTGAAAATTTAAACCAAGTAGTTCAAGAAAAAGAGGCGTTTAATCCATTTAATAAAATTTATACAAAAGAAAATTTAAGAGACTTCTTGGCAAAACTTAGCTCAAACATCGATGAGACTGCAGGCATAGAGTCATGGCTGATGGATACCAACTCATCTTTAAAAGATATCAGCTCAAATGAGAAAAAAGAGCTAAGCATCGCAGTTGTAGAGCTTTACTTGCAAAACTATGCTGATAAATGGAACCAAATTTTAAGAGCGATCGAGCCAAATGAATTTGCTACTAAAAAAGAGGTCATAGACGAGCTTGAAATTTTGTCAAAAAGAGAAAACCCACTAAATTCTCTTATAAAACTAACTAATCAAAATACAAATTTAAATGATGAAAATTTACTAAAATACATCTACTCTCTAGGTTTTGCTTCAAGCGAGATAAAACGCGTATTTACAGACTTTAGCACTAAATTTACAAACTATCATGCGCTAAATTCTGACGGATCGCTAGATCTTATCAGCAATGACGTCACAAATGTATATAAAAAAGTTAGTGACTATAACTTTGAGATGCTTCAAAGCAGTGACGATAAGATCGTTTATGCGATAAATGGCATAAAAAATGAGAATGATCCATTTATCGTGCTAAATAATGACGCCAAAAAGCTTCCAGATGAGCTAAATGAGTACTATCAAAAGCTATCAAAGCTTGCTTGGAAACAAGTAGAAAACGGAGCTTCATCGCTTTTGGCAACAGCTTATAAAGATGATGTTCTTGATGACTTTGAAAGTCTTATAAAGCCTTATTATCCATTTAATGAAAACTCAGCAAAAGCTGTTAGCATCGAAGAATTTAAGAGATTTTTTGGTAAAGACGGAACGTGGAATAGCTTTTATGATAAGTATCTAAAACAAATTTTGAGCAAAACTGGCAGTGGCTACAAAGTAAGACCAAAATATGCAAAAGAGCTAAGATTTAATAAAAGTTTCCTTGAAAATATCGCTTATATCGATAGAATTTCAAATTTGATGCTTGACTCAAATGATGAACTAAAACTAAACTATAACTTAAAAGCAGTTGATCTATCGGCAAATTTCAGCCACATAAATATAGGTTACGGAAATAACTCTTTGGCGTATGATCATACGATCCCATCAAATTTACTTGTCTCAAGTAAAAGCTTTGATATCTCAACGCAGTTTAAATTTAATGCAGTTTCAAATGCAGGTAGCGACAAAAAAGAGATCAGCTTTGACGGCGAGTGGGGCTGGTACAAGCTATTAAAGGCTTCAAATTTCAGTAGCATTGGCGTTAGCACGCTTAACTTTGATGGTAAAAAAGAGTCATATTTTGGCTTTGAAGTTACTCCAAATGGTGGAGAGCTTTTAGAGCTTATGAATATCATACCAACTATTGATTTACCAAGAAAGATGCTTTATTAAGGAAAAAATATGCAAGAGATAGCAGCGGTTATACAAAATTTCGATAAAGCTTCGAGCTTTTTGGCGCAGTATGTCATTTTTGATGAAAACGGCGGAGACATAGGCTCGCTAGATACGGTTAAATTTCCGTGCAGCGATACAAGTGGCTCCATAGCTTCAAAGCACGCTCATATAGGCTTTGAAGAGGGTGTTTTTACCATTTGCGGATACGAAGGATGCGAGATATTTTATAGCGATTCTTATTCGAAGTTGCCTGATGATTATGAAAGCGTGATAAATCCAGGAGATATTTTTAGGATAGGAGAGCTTAAATTTATATTTATAGATCCTTCTAGGATAGACGAATATGTCGGCAAAGCTCACAAGATCATAGAAAATACCAAAAACTTTGATGAGCTTGATAATAAAGAATTTGAGCCAGTTGGGAAAATCTCAAATGTTGATTTTAAAGAAGAGCCAAAGATAAATTCTCTCATAGATGAAGAAAAAGATATCACTCTAAATGAAAATGTTAATGATGTGCCTTTAAATTTAAATGAGAGCGCTCAAAATTTAGATGAAGAAGATATAAATAGTCAAAGGATGCTAACAGCAAAAAGTATGGATGAGCTTTTGATGAATTTAGTTGAGAGCATAAAAGTGCAGCCAAACATGAGCCCTATAAGCGAGCAAAGCAGGACGTTAAATACAAAAGATATGGAAACTATTATAAAAACGCTGCCTCTAAGCGACAACACGACGCTTGTTAATGCTGTTTTGCTTAAACTAATATGCAAGGAGCTATATAGCCAAATGTACGATATAGTCGAGAATAATTCATTTTTCAAATATCTCTCTGGTGCTGTAACAAAAAGCACCAAAGAAGATAAAGAGGCGTTTAATTATTTATTACATAAAGCACTTGAAAGCTATATGTTAAAAAAGTAATGTTTTTAATAAAATAGAAAGTTAATAAAAGTTAAAATAACCAAATTTTTTAATAGGAGTAAATATGTCACAACCAGTGTATATTAAGGTGAAAGGTTCTACTCAAGGACTTATCTCAAGTGGTGCTTCAACAGAAGCTAGTATCGGTAATCGCTATCAGTCAGGTCACGAAGATGAGATTATGGCACAAGAGGTTTCTCACATTGTAACTGTTCCAGTAGATCCACAAAGTGGCCAACCATCAGGACAAAGAGTACATAAGCCATTTAGCTTTACAACATCTTTAAATAAAGCTGTGCCACTTCTTTACAACGCATTAACTCAAGGCGAGAGACTTCCAGAGGTTGAGATCCACTGGTACAGAACATCAACTAGTGGAGGTGCTGAGCACTTCTTCACTACAAAGCTAGAAGATGCAACTATAACAGATATCACTCTAGTAAGTCCAAATGCTCAAGATAAGCTAAACAGCGACAAAACTGAGCTTTTTAAAGTTTCTATGAACTATAGAAAGATAGTTTGGGAGCACGTAGCTGCAGGCACAAGCGGAAGCGATGACTGGAGAGAAGCTACTAAAAAAGCTTAAAAAATAACCTAGGGATCCTCCCTAGGGATATCAATCTTCTCGTTGGAAGGACACAAATGAGCCCTTTTTATCATTATCTCTTAAAACACCATGATATGTGAAATGCGATATGAAACACCTAACTATGATCATATTTCTCATAACATCTTTATATTCACACGAAGCAAATTGCACGGATATGTTTGGACTCATTTTTAATAAAAATTTAAGTGACGCTGAAACAGCTAAGTACATCAAATATTACATAGATGATCTTGGATGCGATGCTAATATGACTATTAAAATACCAGATATTTCAATAAGACCAAATTTATTAGAGTATGCTTATGATACAAATAAAACAAAAACTTTTGATACTCTTTTGGCAAAAGGTACATTCGCTAATGCAAGCTTGGCTACATCTATAGGTATGAGCTTTGCATTTTTCTTTAGAGAAAATGGTGTCGGTATAGACAACAAAAAAGCAAGCCCTGAGCTACTAGAATTTATAAAAACTCAAAAATATAAAGAATTCAAAGAAAATAAATTTAAGCTAATCAAAAAGCTTTTAGAACATGGTCAAGATCCAAAAGGCTATATCCTTTTACATAAAGTATTAATGCTTGTAAATGATGAAGAAGATTTAGATAATTTATTAAAGAATAGAACTCAAAAGGAATTAGTGCAATGAAGCAATTGGCAATAATCATATTTCTTATAACATCTTTATATTCACAATATTCACATACAATAAATTGTGCTGATATGTTTAACATAATAGCTGATAAAAATATAAGCGACAATGATACAAGAAAATATATTGAGGAATATATTAAAAAATATGGATGTACGACAGATATAACTTTAAAAAATAAAAAGCTTTCTAATAGAACATATGATTTACTCGAATTTGCACATGATTATAAAAAAAATGAGACTTTCGATCTGCTTTTGGATAATGGTGCTAAGCCAAATATGCAATTAGCTACATCTATAGGATTTGACTTTGCATTTTTCTTTAGAGAAAATGGTGTCGGTATAGACAACAAAAAAGCAAGCCCTGAGCTACTAAAATTTATAAAAACTCAAAAATATAAAGAATTTAAAGAAGAGAAATTTAGGCTAATCAAAAAACTATTAGAGTATGGACAAGATCCAAAAGATTATGGCTTCTTAAAAAATATATTAATGCTCATAAATGACGAAAAAGATCTAGAAAAAATATTAAATAGAAAGAATAAATAATGGATTTTTTAAATATAAATAAAAAGAAGTTAGATATAAAAAATGAAAATAATGAAATAGCAGGCGTTGATAAAAAAAGTAAATATGGAGATGCAACAAGAGCGACAAAAGCCGCTGGTGGTGCATTTAGTACTATTGCTGGACCTGGCGGCTTTGTTTATAGGAAAGTTGCTGATATGGCCGAAAGGCAGATTGATATCACAAAAGATAAAGACTACAGAGAATTTAAAGAAATTAAAAAAATGGATCAAGTGGAGTGGTTTAAAAATTACCGTAACCTCACTGACGCCGATATCGAAATGTTTGAAAAGGCATTACAAGAAGAAGAAAACGAAAAAAGATTGAAAGAGCAACAAATGGACAAAAACATAACATCACCAACATCATCACTAACCAAGCCAGTCATGCTAGCATCTGGCAACTCGGTGGCAACAGACGGCTTTGTAGATTATGGCGTATCTAACGATGCCTTCTCTACTCTTCAGATAGCAAACGATAAATTTATAGTCACAAGGGCTGATATAAATGAGAGTTTAGAAGATATATTTAGCATAGAGTGCTTTGCCTATATAAATTTAGTCAAAAATCCGCTTTATGAAAATTTAGAGAGCATTTATAACGATAACGCTCAAACTGGCATATATAGATACCTTGATAAGGGTATGAAGCTAAGTATAAAAAGACCATCTTCTACGAACAAGAGTATCATCCCAGGCAATAATGGCAGTGACTATATCTACTTTAGCGGCATAGTAAGCGATGTCGAGTATCTAGGCGTTGATGACGATAGTAGTACAAATATAGACAAAAAATACTTCTTCAAATTTAAACTCACATCTTCGCTATATAGACTAAGTATAAATAGAGCAAATAGAATTTACACAGATCAAAGCGTGCTTGAAGTGGTAAAAGAAATTTTGTCTTTTAACAAGCAAAGGCTAACTAAAGAGCTAGACTTCTCAAATATCAAAAATAGCTACAATAAAAAAGAATTTATAGCGCAGTACAACGAAAGCGACCTAGCCTTTATAACAAGACTTTGCCATGATAGCGGTATATATTTTTATGAAGATAATGAGAAAATTTACTTTCACGATACCTTTATCCTAGCTTATAGCAACCAAGCTGAAGGCCTAGCACAAAGCGAGCCGAGCAAAGGTAAAGAGGCTAGAAAAGTAAGCTTTAATGTAAATTTAAACAACAATCTCGCAAGCGAACACATAAATAAAATCACAAAGAGCGAAACTCTAAAAGCAAACAGCTTCACCCACTCATTTCAAAACACGGCCTATCCAAACGTGCTAGAGAGCAAAAATGAGAAGATATTTGACGAGCAGGTAAATATCTATGATAAGCATATAAATTTAGATGAGTATTCATTTAGTGATACGAGGTTGCTTGAGGTTAGCACCTATCTTAAAAAGCTAAGAAGCGATATGCTTTTGAAAGAATTTGTCGCTAGCTCAAACGTCTTTGCTCTAAATTTAAACGACAATATCTCAGTCGCCATAGATCAAAGTAGCGGCGAGTATGAGTTTAAAATAATAGCTATAAAACACACTTATATAGACGAAAGCGTTTTAGAAAATACTCTAAATTTAGGTGACAATGTCCCTTTAAAAGATAAGAAATTTATAAGCTCATACACAAATGAACTAAGCATTATCCCAAGCAGTGTGAAATTTGTACCAAGTTACAAGCAAAAGCCAAAAGCGCCTGACATCACTCTAGGCCTTGTTGTAGGACAAGATGGGCTAAATAGCCAAACAAACACCATCCATACGGATAGCTACGGCAGGGTAAAGGTAAGACTAAACGCATTTAGCACACAAGAGCAGATAGATAAAGACGACACCATAAACGCAAGCTATCATAAAAGCGCCTATCTAAGAGTGATCACGCCGATAGCTAGCAACAGCTCTGGCTTCTTTGCGATACCTAGGGTCGGCGATGAGGTGATTATCTCATTTTTGCAAAACGACATAGACAACCCAGTGGTAAGCGGCAGCCTCTATAATGCCTCAAATATGCCACTAGTAAATGTAGATAACAACTACCACCAAACATCGCTTAGCTCAAAAACAATCGGTGCAAACGAGACTGGCATAAACGAGATCACTTTGTCAAACTTAAAAAATAAAGAGCAAATTTATGTAAAAGCGGAGAAAGACTACGACGAGCTAGTAAATAACGACTTTTCTCAAACGATCCTAAACGACAAAAGCTCTCAAGTGCATGGTAGCTACACTGAAAGGGTCAAAAAAGCGCACATCCAAACGATAGATCTTGCTAAAAATGTAAATGTCGGCGGCGAATATCTAACGACGGTTGGACTTTCAAAAGATACAGTAGTAGGTGTCTCAAACACACTAAATGTAGCTGTTGATGATACAACTAGAGTTGGTCGAGATAGGCATGAGTTTGTCGGCAATGATAAATTTGTCGAGATAAAATCAAACCTCAACACAACCATACACAACGACGAAACCAAAGAGATAAAAGGTACTAAAGAGCAAAACATAGATGGTAGCTATAAGCTAAATTCGCAAAAAGGTATAAATGAGTTTAGTAACGAGCACATAGTACTTCAGGCAAACAACTACATCGACATAAATGCTAAGTCAAATTTCACTACAAAGACAGCCGCGCAGCACACCGAGATGGCAGACTCTAAGTTTAGCGAGATCGAGACGACATACGAGGTCAATGCTAAAAATGAGATCATCCACCAAGTAGGCAGCACCAAAGTAACCATAAATGGCGCAAGTGTCGTGATAGAAGTTGGCGGCATAAAAGCGATATTTGACAGCATGGGTCTAAGGGTCATCGGCGGAGATATCAAGGCGCTGTAAAAATAAATGGAGAATAATATGAAGAATGTCTTTTTTATACTATTTTTAATTGTAAATTTATACTCAGATAATGAAAATTTTGAGTCAAAAGAGTGGGTAGGAAATTATTCGTTTGAAGATCAGATTATGCTAGATAAAGAAAATTATCGTGGGCATATTCAGGATTTGAATATATCGATGTGTAAAAACAATATTTGCAATGTTAGGTTTGAAAGTTACCGTACGTATGGCGTTAAAGGAGATAAAGATAGCGAAGGTGCAAATATTTGTCTGATAGAAGTTGAGGATAAAGCGATGAATTTGCAAATTCTTTCTTCTAAAGAAGCAGTTTTAAAATTAGCAACAAATGACAAAAGTAAAAAGTGTAGCGCAAATATCATAAAGACTGATAAAGGTTTTAAATTTACTAAGCCAGAAATAAATGCAAATGAGTGTGCAAATATACTTATAGATTATGGTTGTGGAGAAGGAACTGATCCGTATTGGGATGGAGAATTTATAAGGAAAGATAAATGATCTTTAAAGAGCTAAGTAAAGATGAATATGGCAAATTATTGGGCATATTCATGTGCAATACAGAAGTGCATCCAAACTCTGAGCTAGTTAAGTCAGGACGCTTTCTCAAGCCTCACGCTGATAATTATAAAAATGTTAATCAAGGAAATATCGCTATTGGCTATGGATTTGATTTAAAAGTAAATGATATAGCTCAAATTACAAAAATGTATAGAGGTGTCTTTGGAGATAAATGGCAATTAACGCAAGAAGAGACTTTGGTTTTAAAAGACTATAAAAATGGAAAAATAACAACCTCAGCAGCATTAAGTAAATTTGGCTCTATTCAAAATTTAAGCTTAGATTTAAAAACAAGAGATAATGCATATAAACTATACTCTTTAACTCTTAGTACTTATGAAAATAAAGTCAATAGTAGCATTCCAAAATCCTACGAAAGACTGGCATTAGTCTCAAGAGCATACAACCACTATGGCTCCGCTCTTATGAAAGCCGTATCGCAAAGAGATAGGTTTTTAATATGGTTTCATCTGCGTTATACCATAAATACTCAAAGAGGCAAAGAGTTAAATGGCCTAACTAAAAGAAGGCTATGGGAATCAGATATTTTTGATCTCATATATAAGGATGATTTTGAAGCGGTAATCAATATTTTTAGTAGCTTAAATATATTTAAATTTAATGAAGAAAGAATGATTAAATATATACTAGCATATGAAAAAAGAAATTTTACAGAAGAAAATATTAGCTCTTTTAAAAAAGATGCTACAAGCAGAAATCTTACCAGTCATTTTTCGTTTAAATATAATAAGATAAAAGATACCGTTGCACCTTTTTTAAATAAATTGCACTCTCTTATAAAAGAAGTAACAAGCACTGTTTTTGATTTTAAAAATATATATGTTGTAAATTTGAATTCCGATGGTACTAATAACATCTCAAAGATAAACAAGGCATTAGAAGAGCGGGAGCGAAATTCTGAATTCAAAGAAGGATCTAAAGAGGAAATTTTACTAATCCTTCCATATAAATCAGCTCAACCAATAGCACCATATCAGCCTAAAAACACAAAACTTACCATCATTTTAGCAGATAAGACATATCTTGATTGTGCAAATTTAAATCCATCAGGAAAAAAAGATGAGAGCAAGATCATACTAACTAACTATAAGTATAATCCTTACAATACAAATAAGAACGACAATATAAAATTTATAGATCCTTCTACAAGTACAGAAGTAACTCTTTACAAAGATAATACTGGCAAGTTTGTTTCTCAAGATGGCAAGTATTTTTTTGATAATGCAAATAAGCTAACTCTAAATTTTTTTAATAACCTAAACTTTAACCTATTAAATTTTGCCAAAGAAAATAACTTTAATCTAAGAAATGATAAAGCTTCTTCAATGTTTAAAATAAAGTTGAAACTATCAGATAAATAGCCAAGTGTTTCAACTGCGAATAAAGGAAATTTCGATCTGACTGTTTCGGACTTAATTATCACTGATGAAAATCAAAATAGTACAGAAATCAAAAAAATTTATTTACATAATGGAGAAGATAAAAGGGTATATAAGTCTTACTATCTTGAAAAAAACAGTTCTAGTGGCAATGAAGCAGATAAAAACTCATATACGGCTAAATTTAATATAAATCTTATACAGGATAAAGATCAAAGTGCTTTTAAAAAGACGACAAAGATGATATTAGCTTCACGAGATCTTAGTAAGGATCACTCCACAGAAGAAATTCATAGCATGAGTGATAATGGCGTTATATCACTTGAAGCAAAGAAAAAAGCTGAAGGTAATACTACATATGATCTAAAAACTTCACTTGTTGATATCGCAAATAACATAACTAATGTTGTTATAGAAAATACAGGCAAGCTAAATGTAAAAGAAGCCATTAAACTAAAAGCAATGTATAAACCAAATAAAGGCGATGATAACTATAAAGATATAAACTGGGCTTATGAGATCATAAGACAAGATGAATACAACAAAGAGGTAAAAGATAATAATCCTACAGGATATATAGTATTAGAAGGCGATAAATTTAAAGGTAAAAAGATAAGCTTTACTCCGCAAAATGACATAAAAGATAAGGAGTTGCTTGAAAAACTAAAAGAAAATAACAGCATGATAGTGTTTTTTGCCTATTTAAGAAGCCCATCTTATAAGACAAGATATGGTAAGACACATATAAGAGCAGACTTTAGGGTTCCTATGGAGCTAAAATATGAAAATAATAAACTTTATATATATGAATTTGGGCATACTGATAAGAGTTTAAGCTTTGATGCAAGTTTGTCAAATGCTTTTATTAATGAGATTAATGACACTAAAAAAACAGATAATGCCAGAGGAAGATACTATATAAGTGCAAATATAAATTCTCAAAGCATAAGTATTTATAAAGATCATAAATTAAAAGAGTTAGCTTATTGTTCTATAAATGATCGCAATAGACCTGCTAGAGCACTTCTAGAAATTTATGCATCAGGTGGCAACACTAAAAGCTCAATATCTAATTTCCAAAATGGAATAAATTTAATAAATAGTGAAAATAAAAGTAAATTTATCTCCAAATTTAACGAAGTAAAGCAAAGAGTTAAACTAGAAAATATCGATAGTGTTAGCCTTGAAGTCATTGAGGAGGATAATGAGATAATCTTTCCTCTTAAAGTAAAGCCATTAAATGATAAAGACGGAGTTCATAGTAGGTATTACTGGGCTAGTGCGCCAGGAGCACATCAGGCCTCTTTTGGCAGTGGCAGAAGCGGTGGCAAGAGAAGGCACGCGGGTAGGGATTTATATACTTTAGCAAATGCAGAGATTGTTGCCATAGCAGATGGGGTTGTCTTAAATACAAGCTTCTTTTATTGTAAAACAAATCAAGTCACCGTTATGCATTACTTCAAAGGCCGAAAAATTATAATAAGATATGGAGAGTTGGTTAACATTCCTGTAAAAGCAGGAGATAGGGTAAAAAAAGGTCAATTCTTAGGGCAAACTGGTAAATTATTAAATGATAGAAATCAACATATTAATGTTGTTTCAGGATACACAATATATATGATTCACTTTGAATATTACACAGATGGAAATAATACAAAAGATACATTGACTATTCGCGATCCAAATAATAAATTTAAAAGAAGGAGCGATTTATCAGATCCTTTAGAAATTTTAAGAATTGGTTATGGAAATAGCTTCAAGACTAAAAAATAAAAATGCTTTTATTGTATTAATAATATAAAAATTTAAATCACAGTGGCTAAAATTTAGATATTTTAATATTGGACCATGTCTCTTTTATGATCATTTGTGCAATAATTAGACTATTATAAATGATTTTTATTGGATTTGCTTGGCTCAATTTAAATAAATTTAGAGGCTCAATATTAAGATACAAAAGGCAGTTATGCTTTTGGCTTTATATGGAGCATGATGGTCTTTGTCCTTATGCGATCTTTATTTGATTTTAAATTTATATATTGTGATTAGGCATCGTAAAGGATAAAATCAGGTAAGTGGTTATAAATTTATAAAAGTATTCTGGAGAAAATTATGAAAAAAATACTGCTTATAGTAAGTGCAATATCTATGTTTTGCTGGTCAAGTGAGATTGTAGTTGATTGTGATGAGAGCTATGAAGAAAAAATTTGTAATGGTGATTATAGCTGCGTTGCGTCAAAGTGTATATATAAAAATACAGATTTGCTTGGGGCTTACAAGCACTATTTAAAACAATATTTTCAAGACGACACAAAAGAGATATATAAGAGCGCTTCCAAAGAGATGAAAATGCCAAATTTAAATAAAACCACAAGGCTTGAATATAAATTTAAAAGTAGACCAGAAAATAGTGAAAACATATGCTATTTTAGCCTAACAAGAGCTGGCAAAAACTATCTCAAACTCGAATATAATGACTGTTCTAACGAATCTCTTTTTAATGTTGATTTTAAAAAAGTTAATAATGGAATAGAAGTAATTTTGGATGGCGATAGCGGCGCATAAAATTGGTAAATTTGCCTTATTTTAGATAAACAACATAGTTTTGATACTGCTGATGGTCGGCATAAATTTATATCTATTTTGAATATTATTTTGTGTGAGTTATCGATGTTGTGTTAGCTAGGATTAAAATAAAAATTTACGATGATATAAAGAACAATAAATACTGGCTGAATAAGTATTAAAATTTTAGCCCAAACCAGATATAAAACTCTATCTTTACAATATTTTGTAATGTCACACGTTTTTGCTAAAATCGCCCCTTTTAATTTACCTAAAAGGGAGAAAATGAAGAGATATTTAGCCGAGTTTTTTGGCACATTTTGGTTAGTTTTTGGAGGTTGCGGTAGTGCGATATTTGCTGCGGCTTTTCCAGAGCTTGGTATTGGTTTTGTGGGTGTTGCATTTGCTTTTGGTCTTACAGTTCTTACGATGGCTTACGCAGTTGGTCACATCAGTGGCGGACACTTCAACCCTGCTGTCTCAGTTGGTCTATTGGTCGGTGGAAGATTTGACAAAAAAGACTTCGTGCCTTATGTCATCGCGCAAGTTATCGGAGCGATCGCAGCTGCTGCTGTGCTATATCTTATCGCTTCAGGCAAGGCTGGATTTGACGCTACTGCGAGCGGTTTTGCTAGCAACGGATACGGCGAGCACTCACCAAATGGCTACAATCTAGTCTCAGCGCTAGTTGCAGAGGTCGTTCTAACTGCGTTTTTCCTTATCATCATCCTAGGTGCGACTGATGAGCGTGCTCCAAAAGGCTTTGCACCGATCGCTATTGGCCTTGGCTTGACGCTTATCCACCTTATCTCGATACCTATCACAAACACATCGGTTAATCCAGCTCGCTCAACTGGCGTTGCGATATTTCAAGGTACTTGGGCACTAGAGCAGCTTTGGCTTTTCTGGGTTGCACCTATCGTTGGAGCGATCATCGGAGCTATCATTTATAGGATTTTAGGCTGCACATGCGGCTGCAAAAGTGCAAAATAATCAAATTTTATGCTTCAAGGGGCGATCTTCGCCCTTTCTACTCTTTCAAATTTAAATAAGTAAAAAGAAATTTATAAAATGTTTTGAGGGTTCATCTAAGAAATTTAATTCTTAGATGAAAAGAGTTTTTAGGCCTTTTTTGTCATCGCCCTAATAGGTATAACAAATATCGCTGCAATAAGGTAAAAAACGATACCAAAGACAGCTGCCATCATAAATATCTCGCCGATATCATAAAAGCTTGACTCAAGCCTAATGGTATCCACGTAATTTATCGCAAACCATAATGCTACGCCAAGAGCGATAGCAAAAACAAAAAATCCCCAAGAAAATAAAAAATTTAAAATCTTAGTCATCAACTTTTCTCCTTTTTGAGTTTATTTATCTACCTTAAATCCGCCGCCAAGTGCCCTATAAACTTCAACCGCGCTATCTACTTCATCAAGCTTTGCAGAGACATCTTGAAGCTTTGCTTGAAGCAAATTTCTCTCCGCATCAAGAAGCTCTAAGTGACCGATATAGCCAGCGTTATATTGATCTTTAGCAAGCGAATAAATTTTTTGCTGCGATTGTAGCAAATTTTTTACCTGATCCAAAGAGAGCTTTGCATTTTGCCTTGAGATAAGGGCGTCTCTAACCTCTCCAAGGGCCGATCTAACGGTCGCTTCGTAAGTGATAGCTGCGATTTGCTCGTTTGTCTCAGCAACACGGACGTTGTTTTTTGTCCTGCTGTAGTCAAATATTTTTTGCGCTAAAGAGCCACCTATATTCCAAGTATTGGCATTTCCTACAAATATATTTTCAAAATCAATACTTGTAAAGCCCAAAAGTCCAGTGAGTGAGATCGTAGGGAAATAATCAGCCTTTGCCACGCCAACAAGGGCATTTGTAGCTTTTAGATCTGCTAGCGCCTTTGCCACGTCACTTCTTCTAAGCAAAACATCTGAGCTGATGCCAGCCTTTATCTCAGGTGAGCTTGGTAAATTTTGCGCACTAGCAACGGCTCCTTTTAAAATTTCATCATTGCTCTTGCCAGTTAGGATGGCTAGCGAAGTAAGCGCTTGCGACTTTGAGTTTAGCACTGAAGTTAGGCTTGTTTTTGCCCTTTCTACTTCAGCCTTACTTTGCAGATAGGTCATCTCATTTATGCCACCAAGATCAAGCTGCGTCTTGCGAAGCGCTAACGTATCTTCGTAGGTCTTTAGTGTCTCTTTTAGCACTGCTTCTTGCATGTTTAGCGACACTAGAGCAAAGTAGCTTTTTGCCACACTTGAGCTAAGGCTTAGTCTAGCGCTATCATAGTCAAATTTGCTCGCATTTAAATTTTCATTAGCTGCAAGCACGCTATTTCGCACTCTACCCCAAAGATCTATCTCGTAGTTTAGTCCTAAATTTATGCTCGAACTTCTATAGCGTGTTTGAGGCTGCCCTGTGTAAGTTTCACCACTGCTTTTTGCTTTGGTATAACTTACATTTAAATTTACCCCCGGTAGCAAGTCAGCCTCAGCAATGCCAAGACTTGCTTTTGCTTTTTGTAAATTTAAATATGCAATGCGTAAATTTGTATTTTTCTCAAGTGCGCTTTCGACTAGAGAATTTAAATTTTCATCGTGAAATTCTTTCCACCAAAGATCTCTTATATCGCTTGTCTCGAAAGTGTATGTTGAGGTGAAATTTGTATCCACATTTGGCATATCTGGGCGAAACGAGCAACCAGCCAAAAACGCCGCTGTTATAAGTATAAACGCCTTATTTCTCATCTTTTTTTGCTCCCTTTTTCCAGTATTTTTCATTTAAATTTTCAAGCAAATAGTAAAACATAGGCACGAAAAATATCGCTATCGTTGTTGATGCGATCATACCGCCAACTACGCCAGTTCCTAGTGAGTGACGAGATGCAGCGCCAGCACCCGTGCTTATAACCATTGGGAAAACGCCTAGAGTAAATGCGATCGAGGTCATTACGATAGGTCTAAAGCGAAGTTTGGCCGCATTTACAGCTGATTCAAATATGCTCTTTCCGCTCTCGCGCTCTTGCATAGCAAATTCTACGATCAAAATGGCGTTTTTGGCCGCTAGACCGATGAGTAGCAAGAGTCCGATCTCAAAGTAGATATCGTTTGTCAGCCCTCTTATCCAAACAGCTAGCAACGAGCCAAATACTGCAAACGGCACGGCAGTTATGACTGCAAGTGGGATGAGCCATCTTTCGTACTGAGCCGCAAGGATCAAAAAGACAAAGACCATACCAAATATAAAGGCGACTGTGCCTGTTCCTTGAGAATTTACCTCTTGATACGCCGTTCCAGCCCAGCTTATAGCGTACTCATCACTACTTAGTGTGTCATTTACGACCTCTTGTATCGCTCTTATCGCATCGCCTGATGTGTAGCCAGGTTTTGGATCGCCCATGATCTTAGCCGCTGGAAAGAGGTTAAATCTATCAACGATATCAGGTCCGATCGATCTTGTGAGCGTCGCTACTGAATTTAATGGCACCATGCCGCCATCTTTTGAGCGGACGAAAATTTTTCTTAGATCCTCAGGGTTGTTTCTAAAGTTATCGCTTGCCCTTGCATATACGCGGTATGATTTACCTGCAAGGTTGAAGTCGTTTATGTAGTAAGAGCCAAAAGTAGCTGCTATCGTGCTAAAAATTTCGCTCTCGCTTACGCCAAATAGCCTTGCCTTTTCTTTATCAACTGTTATCTTAAACTGGCGGTAGTTTGTCTCAAGCGTCGTTCTTACGCCAGTTAGCTCAGGCCTTGCGTTTGCAGCTGCAGTTACCTTTCTAGCATCCGCTTCTATCTCGTTGTAGCTCTTGCCGCTCTTATTTTGTAGATACATCTCAAAGCCGCCAGTCATTGATAGACCCATGATAGGTGGCACATTTACGACAAAGGTCATTGAGTTTTTTGAACCCCAAAGCATGCCGTTAAACTGACCTACTAAGGCATCTGCACCGTCCGTTGCACCTTTTCTTTCGCTCCAGTCTTTTAGCTTGATAAAGCTGATGGCTGAGTTTTCTCTAAGTGAGCTAGCTAGCATATCATAGCCTGCAAATCCCATGGTAAATTCGACATTTGGGTTGCTCAAAATGGCGTTACTAATAGATTTTACCTCTTCTTTGGTCTTTAGCATATTTGTTGAAGGTGGAAGCGAGGTGATAACCAACAAAGCGCCCTTATCTTCTGAAGGCACAAGCCCTTTTGGCACCTTTTGAAAAAGGCCATACGTCGCAAATCCCATTATGCCAATGACTATAAAGCTAATGATGACGTGTTTTAAAATTTTTGCCACGCCTGCTGTAAAGAGCCTAGTGCTAAAGTCAAAAAAGTCGTTAAATTTCTGAACTATCCAAAATGGCTTGTTCTCTTGTTTTTTAAGCATAACCGCACAAAGTGCTGGCGTAAGAGTAAGAGCGACAAAGCCTGAGATACAAACGGCGACAACAAGTGTTAGCGCAAACTGCTTTTGTATAACGCCAACAAAGCCCTCCATAAATGAAACTGGCACGAAAACCGCACAAAGCACGAGCACGATAGAGATAACTGGGGTTTGTACCTCCTCCATTGCCTTAAATGTCGCGTCTTTTACGCTTATGTTTTTATCTTCATGTAAAATTCTCTCGACGTTTTCTATAACGATGATGGCGTCATCCACGACGATACCGATGGCTAGGATCAGGGCAAAAAGCGTGATCAAATTTATACTAAAGCCCATGATATAAAGTCCGCCAAATGTACCTATGATAGAGACTGGCACGGCGAGCATCGGTATGATGGTGGCTCTAAAGCTCTTTAAGAAGAAGTACATTACGACAAGAACAAGTAGCATCGCCTCAATGAAAGTTTTGATAACCTCATTGATTGAGACGGTGATAAATTCAGTTGGGTTGTAGGCTATGGTGTGCTCTAGACCAACTGGGTAGGTTTTCTTTAGCTCTTCAAGCTTTGCAGCGACTGCCTCTGCAGTTGCAAGTGCGTTTGCATCGTTTTGCAAAAATAGCAAAAGTGGCACTGCTGGCTTACCATTTAGCATAGCATCTGATGCGTAGCTAGCAGCTCCAAGCTCGACTGTGGCGACCTCTTTTAGTTTTACGACACTGCCGTCCTCACTCTTTATCAAAATTTCGCCAAACTGCTTTGGATCTTTAAAACGACCCTCGGAAACGACCGAGTAAACATAAGGATTTTCACCCTTTGATGGCTGCTCGCCGATCTTGCCGGCTGCGTATTGTGAGTTTTGAATTTTTACTTGAGAGATGACGTCGCTTGGAGTTAGTTTAAACTTAGCAAGTCTGTCTGGCTTTAGCCAAATTCTCATTGAGTACTCTTTGTTGCCAATGAGCGCTGTATCGCCGATACCTTTTACTCTTTTGATCTCGTCTGCGATGTTTAAATTCACATAGTTATATAGCTCAACTAGGTTCATATTTGGATTTGTAAAGCCAACTACTTGAAGGATCGAGCCACTTCTTTCACGCACCGTTACGCCCATATTTTGCACCTCTTGAGGTAGCCTTGAAAGGGCAGCTTGGACGCGGTTATTTACATCTATCGTAGCTTGTTTTGACGATGAGCCGATCTTAAAATATACACTTATATTCATTGTACCAGCTGAGCTTGAGGTGCTTTGCATATAAAGCATATTTTCAACACCATTTATCTGATCTTCAATGGCACTTGCGACTGAGTCAGCGATCGTCTGCGCATCAGCGCCGCTATATGTCGCAGTTACAGAGACAGTAGGCGGTGTAAGACTTGGATACTCCTCTATTGGAAGCCCCTTGATACCCATAAAACCTGCTATAACTATGATGATAGATATAACAGTTGCAAATATCGGGCGGTTTATGAAAAATCTTGAAAACATCTATCTGCCTTTACTTGCTACTTGTAGCATTTGCATCTTTGTTTAAGAAATTTGCGCTTAGGTCTTTATCAGTTTCTACTGGTGCGCCAACTCCGATTTTAAGGAAGTTATTAACTATTATCTTATCGCCCTCTTCAAGACCCTCAGTCACTACGACCATATCTTTTGTTTGGTAGCTAGTTTTTACATTTTTTTGACCTACTTTGCCATCTTTCACGACCAAAACATAAGTGTTTGTAGCGCTTTGTTGAAGGGCAACTTGTGGGATGTTAAAGGCATTTTTTTGCACAAATCCACTCATCTTTATATGACCAAACGCACCTGGCAAAATTTTACCCTCGCTGTTATCAAAACTAGCCTTTGCCAAAACGCTGCCAGTCGCGGTATTTACGACGTTATCTATAAATATCACTTTGCCAGTGAAATTTTCATTGTTTAAATTTAAGACAGCCTCGCTATTTAGTTGCTGCCAAGCGCCACTATCTAAATTTGTTTTTCTGCTTAGATTATCCACGTCTGCGATGTAAAAGTCAGCCTCGATCGGATTTATTTTTGTTAGTCTTACAAGCTGAGTTTGGCTTGCTACTACAAGTGAGCCAACATCTACTTTATTATCGCCAACAACGCCGTCAAATGGAGCCGTGATAGTTGTATAGCCAAGATCGATCTTGGCATTTTTTAAAGTTGCTTTTGCGCTTACTAAAGTTGCATTTGCGATGTCATAAGCTGCAACGGCTGCGTCGTAGTCTTTTTGAGAGACTGCATTTTTCTTATAAAGGGCAGAAATTCTTTTAAACTCAGTCTGCGCATTTTTTAAATTTGCATTTGCCACGCCAACAGCTGCGTCAAGCGAGTCAAAGCTAGCCTCGTATTTTTCTGGATCTATGAGAAATAACTTCTCTCCAGTCTTTACCTTATCGCCTGGCTTAAAAAACTGCTTTATGATCGTGCCGCCAACCTTTGGATAGATGATGACATCTTGGTTGCTAGTAACTGTGGCTGTATAGTCAAAACTAATAGGCACATCTGCTTTTTGTGCAACGAAAATATCAACGTGAGATGGTGGCATTTGACGGCCTGCAGCAGCCTTTTTGTCACCACTTTCAAAGCAGCCAGAAAAGAAAAAAACGGCAGCCGAAAGCACAAGAAAACTTTTAAATTTCAACATAAAAACCTCTCTTAATTTTAAAATTTAATCCCAAGTTTAGTTTTGTAATCTTAATTACAAAATTTTAAATGCCATGAATATAACCAAAAATAAATTAAAAGTCAATTTTATCTTTTAACAATCCCATTTAAAAATAGCTCAACACACAAGGCAACGTGCTCTTCACGCTCTTTTTTGCTTAGTTTTGGCTCCTCGTCTAATATGAGGGCGTTGTAGTAATGTGACCCCTTTACATTTTCTATAAAGCATTTTGCAGCAAATTTGGCTGGAAATTTTGGATTAAGCTGGGCTTTTATCTCATCTCTTTCAAAGAAATTTATAAGCACAAGGTCGATCCTATTTAAAATTTGATCCAAAAATACCCTGCCAAGCTTGCCACCATTTTTAGAGCTCTCGCTTATCATAGTCCTGCTAAGCAAGACGCTTTTTTTGGTGCAGACGATGGAGAAGATGATGGTTGCAAATTTGGTTAAAAACTCCTCCAAGCTATGAGAAATTTTAAGATCTATCCTCTCATCGACCTCTTTTATAAGCGCATCTATCTCTTGCTCGATGATCGCTTGAAAAAGCCCCTCCTTGCTCTCAAAAAAAGTGTAAATACTAGCAAGCGAGCCGCCACTTATCGCCACGATATCGCTAAGGCTTGTCTTTTCGTAGCCATTTTTTAAAAATAGCTCAAGCGCTGTTTTTACGATGAGTTCGTATCGTTTTTTGCCTTTTTCTGAGATCGCCATTTCACTTCCCACTAAATTTTTGCCATTTTATCATCTTTTAGGATAGATAAAGGTGCTAGCCCTTTGCACGCTGATAGTTGGCTCGTCAGTGGCGTAAGCTCTTATATTTATATGTTTTAAAAGATCTTTTTCGCTCGTGTTTTCATTTTTTGATTTTAGCGTGACGATGACCTTTTGCTTTGCGCCAGCTTTTAGCGTGATCGGCTTGCTTGGGCGAGAAATTTCTATACTTTTATCATCTATCTCAAAGAAAAATGTATGCTCTTTATTTTGGGTATTTTGTACCAAAAAGACGTATGAGTTTTCGACTTCACCTTGCCCTAAAACCTTGTAAAGCTCGCTGGTTCTATTTATATTTAAAAGCATGCTCTCTTTTTTGCCGCTCATCAGCGCTGCAGCTACTAAAGTAGCGCACAAAATGACTAGATAGGCAACCGTTCTAAATCTAAAAATTTTCACCTTTTTATTTTCATTTTGAGAATTTATACTTCTCCACTCGATGAGTGAGCTCTCGTTAAAATGTCCCATCACTTTAGCGCACGCATCGCTACATTCAAGGCAGTTTATGCACTCAAGCTGCATGCCTTTTCTTATATCTATATGTGTTGGGCATATCCTCACACAGGCTTCGCAGCCAGTGCAAAGTGCGCCATCTTCTTTTGGCTTTTTAAATTTCTCCCGGCCCTCATATATGACGCCGCCTCGTTTTTGATTATAAATAACTTGTATCGTGTCGCTATCAAACATAACTGACTGCACCCTCGCATACGGGCAGACATAGACGCAGAAATTCTCTTTTAAAATGACCACATCATAGACTAGCCAAGCTGCTATACCAAGCCAAAATGCAAGTAAAATTTTATGCTCCGCGGGGTCACTTATATAGGCTAAAAACTCAAATGGCGGCACAAAAAACCACATGAAATTTGCAGCTATGATAAGAGCCAAAACAGACCAAATTCCAACTGCTATTGCACGTTTTAAAATTTGACCTTGTGGCTCATTTTGTTTGTTTTGGATATTTTTTCTGATCTTTAAAATTTTAGTTTGCAAAAGGTCACGAAAGAGCGTTCTAAAAATGGTCTGCGGACAGCTCCAACCGCACCAAACTCGCCCTGCAAGCGTCGTTAGGAAAAATATGCTTAAAAACAAAGTGATAAACAAAAATGGCATCAAATATAGCTCTTGCATATCAAATTTTGTAAAAAATAGATCGACCCTGCTCTTATCAAAGCTCAGCAAAAATAGCTGCGCGTCGTTTATCCTAATAAATGGCAAAATAAATACAAATAACGTGATACAGGCGAAAAAAATGTAACGCCTCTTGGCGTAGCTAAAGTGAATGTCCTTTGACATGGTGAGCCTTTTTTTATTTTTTGTGATTATACATTAAAACCGCTTTAAACCCATTTTTGCCCCTTTTCTAAGGTATATTTTTACAAATTTATTAAAGGAGTGTGTATGATTTCTAGGCGAAAATTTATAAAGACAAGTTTAGCAGCCACAACACTAGCTGCTTTAAATTTAGAGGCGTCAGCGAATGAGCCAAAATGGGATAAGGAATTTGACGTACTTATCGTTGGTAGCGGACTTAGCGCAAATGTAGCTGGCATAGTTTTGGCTGAGGCTGGGCTAAAGGTAGCGCTGATTGAAAAAATGTCAAGACTTGGCGGTAACTCGGTCATTTCGCAACTTGACTTTGCCTGCGTTGGATCAGACGAGCAGATAGATGCTGGCATAAAAGACTCCATAGAACTTTTTGTCAAAGATCTAAACAAGGCTGGCAAGGGCTTTAACGACGTCGCACAATCTTTACGTATAGCTGAGAATTCGAAACGATCGTATGAATTTGTAAAGGCAAGAGGTGTTAAATTTGCTAGCAAACTAAAACATCTTGGCGGACATAGCGTAGCTAGAAGCTTAGAGACAGAGGGCGGTGGTGGAGCCTTTGTTCAGACTTTAAATTCGCACTTTGAAAGTAAAGGCGGGACAAGTCTTAAGCGCGTAAAGGCTGATGAGATTATATTTGACGAAAGTGGCAAGGTAGCAGGCTTAAAGGTGAGAGAAGAGTATAAATTTGATAAGAGCTTGGCTGATGATGACATGCAAAATACAACAGGTGATAGCAAATTTTACAAAGCAAATAAAGCTGTCATCTTTGCAAGCGGTGGATATTCGGCAGATAAGGAATTTAAAGCCGCTCAAAATCCAAGACTAGCCCTTGCTAAAACACCTTCAAGCCCAGGCGCAACAGCTGGAGCGCTAAAAACCATGCTAGCAGCTGGAGCAACGCCTATACAGCTAAGTCTTGGCAGGTACTCTTTTGGTATCCCAACAGAAGACCTAGTCTTTTCAATGATAGTTGATGGTAAAAACTCAAAAAGATTTATGAATGAAGATGGCGACAGGCAGGGCTTGTCAGATAAAATTTTAGAAAATATGCAAGATAACAGCTCAGATAAATTTGCAGTGATAATCTTTGATGAGGTTGGTTTTGGAAGTAGCCACGATCCAAAAAGGCTAAACAAATTTGTAGAAGATGGAAAGATGAAGAAATTTCAAAATTTAGATGAGTTGGCAAAGGAATTTGGGCTAAATTTAGAGGTTTTAAACAGCGAGATCAAGCGATATAATGAAAATATAGAGAAAAAAGACGATAGTGACTTTAAAAAGGACCTTAGCAAGGTAAATCCTATCTTGAAAGCTCCGTTTTACGGCATGCTAGCGGCTCCTGGCATAAGCTACACGCCAGGTGGAGTAAGGGTTAGTTTAAATTTTGAAGTGCTAGGCTTAAAAGATAATATGCCTATTAAAAATTTATATGCCATAGGCGAAGCAACAGGCGGAATTCACGGCTATGCAAGGCTAACAAGCTGCTCTACACCAGACTGCATTAGTTCTGGTTTGATAGCTGCTGAGCATATTTTGAAAGCTTAAATTTATGAAAGTTAAACTATACTCACGGCTTATTTTAATCTGAAAGGTGGTGAGGACGTTGCCTGGTATTAAGGTACATCCTAACGAGTCATTTGACGAGGGTTACAGAAAGTTTAAAAAACAAACTGACCGTAACTTAGTCGTAACTGAAGCAAGAGCTAGACGCTTCTTTGAGCCTAAAACTGAGATCCGCAAGAAACAAAAAATTGCAGCTCGCAAGAAAATGCTTAAACGTCTTTATATGCTTAGACGCTACGAGTCAAGACTCTAAAACCAAGACAAAGGGAGCTTTGCTCTCTTTGTTTAACTCTTCTTTTAGCCTTATTTTTTTATAATCAAAGCAATTTTTTTATTTTATTTTAAACGGAAATCCGATGCAAAAGCTAGCTGTAAATGAAGCTGCAGAAATTTTAGGCATAACAAAAGAAGCAGTCTATAATAGAATCCGCCGAGGCTCGTTGAAAACGCTCATTGAAAATGGCACAAAATTTGTCATCCTTGACGAGGAACCAAGTAGCGAAAAACCCGCAAAAACCGCTTCAAAAAGCACAAAAACTAAATCCCAAAACGACGAGTTTGTAAGTTATTTGCTAAATGAGCTAAATGAGCTTAAGAGCTTAAATTTAAATTTGCAAGCCGATAAAGATAGGCTTTTTAAAGAAAAAGAGCAGATGCTCATCGAGCGCAAAAATGAAATTTTGCAAATTTACAAGGATAGAGACGAGAAGCTCATGCAGTTTCTAAACGCCATGCAAAGGCCTCTTTTAGCACCTAAAAATGAAAGTGCCACAAGCGAAGTGGCGATAGATGCGCAGATAGAAGACGAGTCAAAATGGATAAATTTAAGCGAATATCTAAAGGAGTTAAATTTAAAACCAAAAGCGACAAAAAAGATCAGTGAAAAGATAATAAAAGCGATACATCACTCCAAATTTATCAAATTTAAACGCGGCGTGATACTTGTTAGAAGACATAAAAATTTAAAAGAGTTGATAGGAGAGATATGAAACACATCAAAAAAATAGCAACTTATGCTGCGGTTGGGGGATTTGGTGCCATTATCATGGCTGGACTTGCTGGTTGTGGGAGCGACGATGGCGGCAATGAAAACGCACTAAACGAAGTTGCGCAAAAAAACGGCGCCTTTGTAATCATCGAAGAGAGCGCACCTGGCGTTTATAAAATTTTAGAAGAGTATCCAAGCACTGAAACGAGGGTCGTTTTAAAAGATATAAACGGCACAGAGCGCGTGCTAAGTAAAGATGAGATCGATAAGCTTCTAGCGCAAGCAAACGCAAAGATCGACAATAACACTTCAAATTTGACAAGAACTAGCGACGCACAGCTAAGTAGCGGCGGGCTAAGCCTTGGCGAGACGATCCTTGCCTCAGCAGCTGGCGCGATACTTGGTAGCTGGATAGGCAGTAAGCTCTTTGGCAACCAAAATTTCCAAGCAAATCGCCAAAGCACATATAAAAATCCAAGTGCCTATACAAGAAGTGTGGATAGTTTTAACAAGCAAAAAGCGGCAAATTCTGCTGCAAGAAGTAGTGGTGGCAAGAGTGGATTTTTCGGTGGTGGCTCAAAGTCAGGCTCTAGCTCATCAAGCTTTGGAGGCTGAAAATGATAAATTTAAAAAAGATAGAACCATTAAACAACGAATTTATGGAAAAAATCGGCTTTGCATGGCATATAAAGAGATATGAAACACATTAAAAAGATAGCAACTTATGCTGCGGTTGGAGGATTTGGTGCCATTATCATGGCTGGACTTGCTGGTTGCGGAAGCGACGATGGCGGCAATGAAAACGCACTAAACGAAGTTGCGCAAAAAAACGGCGCCTTTGTCATCATCGAAGAGAGCGCGCCTGGCGTTTATAAAATTTTAGAAGAGTATCCAAGCACTGAAACTAGGGTCGTTTTAAAAGATATAAACGGCACCGAGCGCGTGCTAGGCTATGACGAGATAGAAGATCTACTAACTCGTGAAAGTGATACAGAAGATAGCAATACGTTAAATTCAACAAAAGAGAGCGACGCACAGCTAAGTAGCGGTGGTCTAAGCCTTGGCGAGACGATACTATCCTCAGCAGCCGGCGCGATACTTGGTAGTTGGATAGGCAGTAAGCTTATTGGTAACTTAACCTATCAAGCAGTTCGTCAAGCAAGTAGTTATGCTCATCAGAGCGTTTATTCAAGAAGTTCTGAAAGTTATAGCAAGAGTAAGAGAAGGTATAGAACCTCAAGCGATAGCTCAACTAAAAGCAGTGGCAGAAGCGGGTTCTTTAGTGGTGGCAAAAAATCACATTTACACTTTGGAGGATAAAAATGATAAATTTAAAAAAGATAGAACCATTAAACAACGAATTTATGGAGAAAATAGGCTTTGCATGGCATACAGATAACGACAACAGCTCGTATATCGCAGATGAGATCGTGCAAGTAAGCGAAAAAGAGGCAAATGCCTACTACGAGGCGGCAAACGAGCTATATGATATGTATGTAAATGCCGCTCAACACGTGATCGACAACAACCTTTTTCACGAGATAGGCATACCATTTAACCTTGTTGATATCATAAAAAATAGCTGGGAAAATGACGTTCATTGGCACCTTTATGGCAGGTTTGACCTGGCGGGCGGGCTTGATGGTAAGCCTATAAAGCTCATTGAGTTTAACGCCGACACGCCAACGGCAGTTTTTGAGACGGCGATCATCCAGTGGGCGATGCTAAAGCTAAATCACATGGACGAAGCGGCCCAGTTTAACGACCTTTACGAGTCGCTAAAGCAAAATTTCAAACGCCTTATCACGCTTGGCGACGAGGATGCTGACTTTGACGAGCTTTACGAGGGCTGGGGGATACTCTTTAGCAGCATCGCTGGCAGTATCGAGGACGAGCAGACCGTAAAACTACTGCAATACATCGCAAAAGAGGCTGGCTTTGAAACAGACTTTGCCTACGTTGATGAGGTCGTTTTTAACGATGATGAGGGCATTTTTAAAGGCGATGCAAATTTCGAGTACTGGTTTAAGCTTGTCCCTTGGGAGAGCATAGCGATCGATGAGGGCGAGCTGGCTCTGATACTTTCAAACATCATCAAAAACCAAAAAGCTATCATCATAAATCCAGCCTACACGCTACTTTTCCAAAGCAAAGGAATTTTAAAAATCCTTTGGGATCTATATCCTAATCACCCGCTCTTGCTTGAGACCTCAAATGAGCCACTAAAAGGCAAAAAATATGTGAAAAAGCCAGTATTTGGCAGAGAAGGTGCAAACGTCTCGATATACGATGAAAACGGCGCACAAATAGCAAGCAATGACGGCGAATACGACTCAAACAAAGCCATCTATCAAGAATTTTACGAGTTTAACCAAGATGAGAGAGGCGAGAGCTACCAAGCTGGCGTATTTTACGCTTATGAAGCGTGCGCGCTTGGATATAGAAAGGGCGGTAAAATTTTAGATAACTACTCTAAATTTGTAGGACATTTCATTAAGGACTAAGGATGAAGATCGTTTGTTTAGACGCGGCCACGCTTGGCGAAAACGTTGATCTTAGTGTTTTTAAGAAATTTGGCGAGTTTATTAGCTACCAAAAAACCAAAAGCGATGAGGTCGTGCCACGTCTAAAGGGCGTTGATATCGTCATCACAAACAAGGTCGTCATCGATAAAGCCGTGATGGATGCGCTAAATTTAAAGCTTATCTGCATAAGTGCAACTGGCATGAATAACGTAGATCTTGAGCATGCAAAAGCTAAAAATATAGCTGTGAAAAACGTCGCTGGCTACTCTACTGCAAGCGTCGTGCAGCACACATTTGCCTTGCTTTTTGAGCTAACAAACCGCATCAAATTTTATGATGAGTACGTAAAAAACGGCGAGTGGGTGAAGAGTGAAATTTTCACCTATCTTGGCGCAGATATCAGCGAGATCGCTGGCAAAGAATTTGGCATCATCGGACTTGGCGAGATAGGACGCGGCGTGGCAGCAGCAGCACGTGCATTTGGTGCAAAGGTAAGCTACTACTCGACAAGTGGAGCAAATAACAATAGTGAATTTAAGCAAAAAAGCTTAGACGAGCTACTAAGAAGCAGCGACATCATCAGCATCCACGCACCACTAAATGAAAAAACTAGAAATTTACTGGGTACAAACGAGATAAATTTGCTAAAAGATGATGCGATAGTGCTAAATTTAGGACGTGGCGGCATAGTTGATGAAGCTGCGATGGCAAGGGCGATAGATGAGAGAAATCTGCGTTTTGGCACCGACGTTTTAGAAAGTGAGCCAATGAGCGAAAATAGCCCATTTTTAAATGTAAAAAACAAAGAAAATTTATTAATCACGCCGCACGTAGCATGGGGCAGTTTGGAGGCTAGAAAACGGCTGATCTCACTCATAGTTAAAAATATAGATGAATTTATAAAAGGATAGAAAATGGCAACTGAACACAGCTTTGATATAAGCGCTGAAGTCGATATGATGGAGGTTAAAAACGCTCTTGAGACGGCTAAAAAAGAGATCGCAGCAAGGTATGATTTTAAGGGGCTTGCGGCTGAGGTAGAGCTAAATGAAAAAGAGAAATTTATCACGCTTCTTAGCTCAAGCGACAATAAGATCGACGCGCTAAAAGACATCGTGATCTCAAAGCTCATCAAGCGTAACATCCCGCCAGTTGCTATCACAGAGACAAAAAGAGAGCCAGCTAGTGGCGGAAATTTAAAAGCGACGCTAAAGTTAAACGACACGCTTGATAGTGAAAACTCAAAAAAGATCACCAAAGCGATCAAAGACTCAAAGATCAAGGTGAGCGCGCAGATCAGGGGCGAAGAGATCAGGGTGACAAGCAAAAGCATAGACGATCTGCAGGAGTGTATAAAGCTCGTTAGGGGGTTAAATCTAGAGCTCCCAATAAGCTTTAAAAACCTAAAATAATGGCTTCTCGCGAGTGCCTTTAAATGAGCTAGAAAAATTCTCGCTTCGCAGGCTATATACCTAGCGCACGCTTAGTTTTTCGTCGCAACATTTAAATCCGTCTCACGATATTTTTGTTTAAATTTGGTAAGTTGGTAGGCTAAATTTTTGAAATCGCCTCGCCTAGTTTTGCGAAATAGCCACTAAATTTTTCATTTAAAAATTTAGATATTTAGCCTAAATTTGGCAGTTTTTGCAAATTTGCACTTAAATTTATTTCACTAAGGATAAAAAATGAGTTTTTTTAAGAAAATTTTTGGCAAGCAAATCGATCTTGGCGAGCAGATGCCGATCTATTTTGTAAGTAGCGACGAAGACTACATGCAGCGTGCATTTGAGCAGGCTCGTGAGAGCTTTAGATATTTTTGGCGTGAGCTTTACTGGGAGCGCCGCAGGATCGTGCCCGGGCTTGACTATGCGATGGTAAAAATTTGCTTTCTTGACACAATAAACGGCGAAGAGGTGGGCGAGCACATGTGGATAAACGACGTGGAATTTGACGGCGAAACGATATATGGCACGCTCGTAAATGAGCCAGACACCGTGCAAAACGTAAAAGTTGGCGACCAAATAAGCGCGAAGATAGGTGAGATGAGCGACTGGCTTTTTGCCATTGGTGGGCGCGCATACGGCGGATTTAGCGTGCAGGCGATGCGATCACGCATGCAAAAAGATGAGCTAGCCGAGCATGACGCAGCTTGGGGGCTTGACTTTGGCGATTATAACGACATTTTGGTAGTTTTCGAGCAAAAAGAGCACCCAGAAAATTTGATCGAGCATCCGATGAGTAAAAATATGACCGAGCAGTTTGAAAACTATGCAAAAGAACACCCAAGCGTTGCCACAGACGCCGATGAGTTTGGATATACGCAGCTTCACCACGAGGCGATCGCTGGAAATTTAAACCTTGTAAATCTCTTGCTAAAATACGGTGCTGATAAAAATGCTCGCACAAAAAGTGGCAAAACAGCGGCTGACTTTGCCGATCAAATGGGCTGGAGCGAAATCGCAAAGGTGCTTGCATAGTTAAAATAGAAAGAGGAAAAATTTGAGCTACCTGAATTATCAAAATATTTATGTAGTATAATCTGATATAAAAATCAATATCGGAGACGAAAAAGTGTTTTACTTAAAAGTTTTATTTTTTGGCACATATAGATATTTTATTTCATTGGGCGTTTTTATGACTATTTTATTGCAAATAAGATACCAGTCAGAAAATCCAAAGTATGCTTTTATGTCGGATACCAACTTAATAGCTTCTTTAAAAAATGGATATGTAACTGAAAATATTTCTAAGTATTATTTTTTCTCTGGTATGTGTATAGCAGTGTTATTCTTTTTGCTGTCAGCTGTCGCTTATCGTTTTCGTAAAATGGACTATAGCCCAAAGACACAACCTGAAAAATATGTATCAGAGGAGGCAAAAAACTCTTTGGGTGTTTTGTTTGTTTATATGTTTTTAATAGTTTTGGTTTATATATTTTCAATGCCAAGAAAGTATGATCCTATCTTAATTGATCAAACATTTGTATTTCTGGTAGCACAATTTAGTTTAGGATTCTTTTTGGTACAAACAACTTGCAAAAAGGCAATCAAACATAGTCTTACCAATATAGATAGTACATTTTGTTGTATTTGTTTCTTCGGAATACTTTTCTTGAATTCATATGATAATGTTACCTATGATCCAATATTGAGCTATTTCCTTGTATTCTCTGGCACCATTATATTTCTAATAAGAAATTGTTATTTCATATATCTCATAAAAAATAAAAAAATAATGTTTACAGATGAAATTGATACTATAAATAAATTTTTTGGTAGCTATGAAATAAAAAAATAAAATTAGTGTTCTAATTATTTTCAAAGATTTTTAGCAAGTAAGTTAGCAAAAATATGGTAGTAACATAGTATGTTGGAAAGTATCCAGATAATGTTATAAAACTTCACAACATCAAAGCTCTTTCAACACTAGGAAAGTTTTATTACCTAGAGACAAAAGACAAAGTAAGGTTTGAGCTTGACGCAAGTAAAATCATCTCAAGAGAGAAACAAGAAAGGTAAATTTGAGTTATCAAGACATTTTAGATGAAAAAGATGAGAGCGTTAAAAACGCTAAGAAATTTGTAAATTTTATAAAGGCAAATTTTTCAAACTATGAGATAAGAAGCAGCAAACAAGCGCGTTTGATCGCTCTTTTAAACGAAGAAAACGACCTTTTTGACAGGCTAAATAGGACAAATTACGCTGAAATTTCAAAGGAGTTAAAGGAGCTAAAAGAGCGAATTTGCTTCGTGATCTTAGATATAAAAGATGAGATCACAAAGGATTTTGAAGACAAAAACTATGAAATTTATAAAGGTGCAGCAAATAGTGACGAGGAGCGCCTTGAAAAGATAAAAAATGAGCTGCTTTTAAACTCATTTTTTGAGAGCCATCTTGGTGAGCACTCGGCAAATTTAAAGGCAAATTTCATAAAAGAGTGCGCTACAAATTTCTTCAAGCACTCAAATTTCATCGTCCCAGTTGTCAGCATGCTTTGCTACTTTTTATATTTTGGCTTTGAGATCGGTTACTTTCCGAGCTTAGATAGCTCAGAGATGATATTTACAGGCATCTTGCTATTTTGTGCGACAGCGATCGTAACGGCTTTTGAGATCGCTATCTTGGTCTTTGTCTCCTACCTTTATCAAAATGATGATAAAAAATATAAATTTAAAAAGCCAAAATTTCTATTTTTTTATAGTTCAAATTTCATCTATTTTTTAACGCTCATCTCATTTGCCATTTTAGCCTTTGCGGCATTCAAGCTAAACTACGGCTGGAGTGCCATTTTATCGCTACTTTTGCTCTCTTATGCTGGGGTAAATTTGGCAGTTTTCTTTAAAGATAGATCAAATTTCATCCTCTATCTTTTGTCATTTCTCATGTCTTTGCTCTTTATCATTTCGGTTGTCGTCTTAAAAGATGGCGGATTTTTGGCACTTTGGATACTCTTTTGCTCGTTTATGCTCTCTTTTATGCTGGGTGTTGCAAGCATCAAAGAGACAAAGGATTTTTCATTTGTTTTTTACGCTGCGCTTTCGCTTATGATCGTTTCAAACTCGCTTTTGTTTATCAAATACACAGCAAAAACCTTTAACATAGGCGATGTGGATTATAAATTTTTACTTGTAGATAAAAGTGTGTTAAAAGCGCTACCTAGCTCACTTTGCGGGGCAAAAGACAAAGAGCAAACGCCTTGCGAGATAGATGAAAAGGCGGTTAAAATTTATGACGTGAAGTCGATTTGCAATATCGGTAAATTTTACTACTTGCAGACAAAAGACGGAGTGAAATTTGAGCTTGACTCAAGCAAGGTTATCTCAAGGGTAAAAGAGTAAGTAGGCTAAGCTTAAATTTATAGAGCAAAAGCGAGCTAGATATGTAAAAATCGCAGGTTTGTAAAAATAGAAAATTTAAAAAATGATTGCATTTTTTACTCAAAATTTACGTTAATGCAAGGCTAAATTTATTAAAATTTGGCTATCCTAATGTACTAAATTAAAATTAACTTATTTAAGGCGATTAATTATGATTTTTAAAAATATCATTGAGAGTTTTGCTGTAAATTACGCTCATAATTCTATACAAAAATCGCTATATAACGAATTTAACATAGACATTTTAAACACGACTTACACCAAAACTCCAAAAAAAGACAAAAAATATATGCTCTACGCTCACGTGCCATTTTGTCACACATTTTGCCCGTATTGCTCGTTTCACAAGTACCACTACGAGCAGGAGCTTGCAAAAATTTACTTTGAAAATTTACGCGAGGAGATGAGGCAGATAAAAGAGGCTGGCTTTGACTTTGACTCGCTTTATGTGGGTGGTGGCACGACGCTTATAAACGAGCCAGAGCTTGAAAAAACGCTAAAACTCGCAAAAGATCTCTTTAGCATAGAGGACATCTCAGCAGAGAGCGACCCAAATCACATTTCGCCAGAGAGTCTAGGCCGTTTTGATGGGCTCATCAACCGCTTAAGCGTTGGCGTGCAAAGCTTTGATGATGAGACGCTAAAAAGAGTTGGCAGATACGAGAAATTTGGCTCAGCTAAAGAGACAAAAAGAAAGCTTGAGCAGGCTATCGGCAAGATACCAGTCATCAGCCTAGATCTCATCTTTAACCTGCCAAATCAAACAAAAGAGCAGCTAATAAACGACATAAATACTGCAAAATCGATCTCTCCGCAGCAAATCACCTTCTATCCGCTAATGAAATCAGAGCTAACAAGAGAGAACATCGCTCGCGCACTTGGCGTCTCAAACGTCGATAATGAACGCGAATTTTACGAGATCATCGTGAGCGAATTTGCCAAGGGTGGCTACAGGCAAAGCAACGCTTGGGCATTTTCAAATGAAAAAAGTGCAGACCTTCGCGACGAATATGTAGGCTCAAATTTAGAGTACGTGGGTGTTGGTAGTGGCGCATTTAGCTTCTTAAACGGCGAGCTTGTGATAAATGCCTTTAACCTACTTGACTACGGCAGAAAGGTCAAAGAAAGACAAAGCCCAGTCATCGCAAAATGCGCATTTAGCAAAAAAGAGAGATTAAAATATACATTTTTAACAAGGCTTTTTGACGGTGCTGTTGATATCAAAACCTACAACGAACAAAACAACGCAAACATCAACAAAGACCTATTTGTCGAGCTTAGCTTGTTAAAACTTGTAAATGCGATCTACGAAGAAAATGGTGTTATCAAGCCAACATTTTTTGGAAAATACATCTGCGTCGTGCTCATGCGCGACTTCTACGCTGGCATGGACAAGGTGCGCGCGATATTTAAGGATGACGCGAAGATCAAACGCAGCAAGGTGCTTCACATCATGAGTGAAAATACCGAGCAAAAATTTGATCAAAACATCATCCAGCCACGTGCTGCCATGTAATGCTTGCGAATTTAATAAAAAGCAATCTTTTTTCAATAATCAAAATAGTGATCCTGACGCTTGCCTTTAGCGGGCTTGGCGTCTGGACGCTCTCTTTTATCAACAATGAACTTGTAAATTTAAAAGAATTTGACGCCTTTGTGGCGGTTAAATTTATAGCTGTTTTGCTTCTATTTTTTCTAAGCGCCATCGCTGCAAACATCTCGCTTACAAATTTTGGACATAAATTTATCTACGAGCTTAGATATCAAAGCGTAAAGCAAATTTTAGACACGCCAAATAGCGTGATAAACGAGATCGGCAAGGCAAAGATCATAGCTAGTCTAAACAACGACATAAAAACGATCACATTTGCCTTTATGAGCGCTACTGGCTTCATACAAAGCCTAGTTTTTATCGTTTGTGCGAGCTTTTATCTAGCTTACATCGCGCCAAAAGTTTTTATATTTCTAGCCGTTTGGATCGGTGCGACACTTTTTATAAACACGCTTTTTATGAAGAAAATTCACTTCTATTTTAAAGACTCAAGGACGCAAGATGATGCGCTGCAAAAGCACTATGACGACATCGTTGAGGGGCATAGAGAGCTTAGTTTAAATAGAGCAAGGGCGCAAGTTTGCTTTGATGAGCTAAATTTTACAGGCGATAAGAAGCGTCAAAGCATGGTAAAAGCTGACGTATTTCACGCGCTAAGTGATAATTTCACAAATGTAATGCTCCTTGGCTCAGTCGGACTTTGTGTATTTTTATGCGTGGCATTTGGCTGGGCGAGCGTGCAAACAGCACTAAGCATAAGCCTAACGATACTATTTTTAAGAGGCTCATTTATGAGTATGGTTGGTTCCATACCAGCCGCACTTAGCGCAAAGGTGAGTTTAGAGAAGATCATGAGTTTAAATTTAAATGAATTTAAAGAAGGCTTTAAATTTGACGATAGCCTAAGCGATGAGTGGCAAAGTATCAGGCTAAAGGATCTGAATTTCAACTACGACCACGGCAAATTTAGCCTAAATGATGTAAATTTAGAGATCAAACGCGGCGAGATAACATTTATCATCGGTAAAAATGGCAGCGGTAAAAGCACGCTTATAAATATTCTTTGCGGACTTATCCGCCCAAGTAGCGGCGAAATTTACCTTGATAGCACAAAGATAGATGATGCAAATTTACAAAGCTACCAAGCAAAAATAAGCGCTATTTTTGCTGATTTTTATCTATTTTCGCAAACACTCTGTCGTGATGGCTTTGCCAGCCAAAGCGATATAGAGGGGCTCTTGGCTCTGCTTGAGATAGATAAAAAGGTAAGTGTCGTCGTTGATAATAAGCTTAGCACCACGCAGCTCTCAACCGGTCAGAGAAAGCGCCTAAGCCTGCTAATAGCCATATTAGAGCGCCGCTCTATCCTTATCCTTGATGAGTGGGCGGCCGATCAAGACCCATTATTCAAGCGTAAATTTTATAAAGAAATTTTGCCGTTTTTGCAAAGCAAAGGCATAAGCGTCATCGCCGTAAGCCACGATGATAGCTACTTTGACGTGGCAACTAGGATCATTTTAGTAAAAGATGGTTTTGTGCGTGAGCTTGATGAGGCGGAGCGCATAAGTGCCGCAAAAGACGCCGTGGAAAAGATAAAATAAGAGTATTTTTTACACAAAAAGAGATTTACATCGCTACTCTTGAGCTATTTCAAGGTCAAATAAATTTAAATTTAGTAGAATTTTGAAAAATTAAAAAAGGTGAAGTATGTCACACTCAGAGCTTGACAGCACATATCTTGGCGCTTTTATCATACTTTTGTTAGCTACTTGTTCATTTAGTCTGATAACATTTTTATCTTCAAAGATAAGCAAAAAGCTAGCCAACCGCAACACTGAGCGTTTAAAAGTTGGCTTTTACGAGTGCGGACCGACAACCGTAAAACAGCCAAATAAGATAAATATCCACTACTTTTTTTATGGAATTTTATTTATTTTATTTGACGTTGAGGTCATTTTTATGTATCCGTGGGCGGTGGATTTTAGGCTGCTTGGGCTATTTGGGCTCATCGAGATGCTACTTTTTGTGGCGATCTTACTCATCGGCTTTGCCTACGCTTGGCAAAAAGGAGTCTTTAAATGGCAAAGCATCAGATAAACTACGCTGCAAATGGCGGTCTGCCAGTAGTTTTAACAACCGTTGATAAGCTCGTGCAGTGGGGTAGGAGTAACTCGCTTTGGGCGCTTAGCTACGGGCTTGCATGCTGTGCGATCGAGATGATGGCAAGTGGCGCTAGCAGATATGATTTTGATAGATTTGGCACCATTTTTCGCGCTAGTCCAAGGCACTCTGAGGTGATGATCATAGCTGGCACGCTAACTAAAAAGCACGCTGAATTTACAAGGCGGCTTTACGACCAGATGCCTGAGCCAAAGTGGGTCATCTCGATGGGTAGCTGCGCAAACACTGGCGGCATGTTTAACACCTACTCAACCGTTCAAGGCGTAGACCGCATAATACCCGTCGATATCTATATCCCAGGCTGTGCCCCGCGCCCAGAGACGCTTCAGTACGCACTTATGATGCTTCAAAAAAAGATAAGAAAACAGAGCGCATTTAGGGCGCAAAAACCAAGAAAGCTTGAAATATGAGAGAGTATAAGCCAAAAAACGACCTGCAAAAAAAGCAGTATTACAGCGAGAAATTTTATATCGCCAAGCAGACGCCAAAAGAAGTGGCAAGTGGTTCTAAATTTGATGAAGAGCTAGCTATTTTAGAGCAAAGCGGAGTGCAAATTTTATCTAGCTATGTGGAGTTTGACCAACTTGTTCTCTACGTAAATTCTAGTGAAAATTTTAAAGCGCTTGAAACGTTAAAAAACTTTGGCTACGAGCAGCTTTGTGAGCTTGCGGCGGTTGATTATATAGCGCAAAAAGGTGGATATGAGGTATTTTATCAGCTTCTAAGTGTTAGTAAAAATAGGCGCACACGCGTAAAGTGCTTTGTCAAAAAGGACGAAATGCTAAAAAGCGTCTGTGAGCTTTATAAAAGCGCAAACTGGGCAGAGCGTGAGATGTATGATCTAAGCGGCGTTTTAATCAAAGATCATCCAAATTTAAAGCGTCTTATAATGCCTGATGACTGGCACTCGCACCCGCTTTTAAAGAGCTATCCACTAGTTGGCGACGAGGCTGCTAAATGGTACGAGGTGGATAAAATTTTTGGGCGTGAGTTTAGAGAGCAGATCGGCGAAGAGAACCGCGACCCAGCCTTTGTGAACGAGAAAGATACCTTTGGCTTTTCAAGAGTGTTTGACGAAAATGAAGAGTACGAGTATCAAGAAGAAGGCGGCGTGAGATTTGTCAAAAAGGCTAAATTTAACCAAAGCCAGATAGTAAAGGAAAGACCTTGAGCCAGGCACCAAACCGCTTAAAACCATTTTTTGAAAATTTAGAATTTGAGCAAAATGACGGCAAGATGATACTAAATTTTGGCCCACAACACCCAAGTGCTCATGGCCAGCTAAAGCTTGTGCTTGAGCTTGACGGAGAAAAGGTTGTGCGCGCTATGCCAGAGGTTGGCTTTATGCACCGAGGCGTTGAAAAGATGGCTGAAAATATGACCTATCAGGAATTTATCCCAGTGACTGACAGGGTCGATTACATCGCCTCAAGTGCGAATAACTACGCATTTTGCGCGGCTGTGGAGAAGCTTTGCGCCATAGAAGTGCCTCGCCGTGCGCAGATCATTAGAGTGATGCTTTTGGAGCTAAACCGCATCAGCTCGCACCTTTTATTTTTAGCTACGCACGCCCTTGATGTAGGGGCAATGAGCGTCTTTTTATACGCATTTAGAGAGCGCGAATACATCCTTGATCTCATAGAAAAATACTGCGGCGCAAGGCTAACTCATAGCTCCATAAGGATCGGTGGCGTGCCACTTGATCTGCCTGATGGCTGGTGCGAGGAGCTACTTAAATTTTGCGAGAAATTTCCAAGCGACATCACGCTTTACGAAGATCTGCTAAGTGAAAATAGAATTTGGCAAGCAAGGCTAATAGATGTGGGCGTAGTTAGCAAGGAGCTAGCCCTTAGTAGCGGCTGCTCTGGCGTCATGCTAAGAGCAAGTGGCATCGCGCGCGACATCAGAAAAGAAGAGCCATATCTCATCTATGACGAGCTAGAATTTGACGTGCCTTACGCCACCAAGGGCGACTGCTACGCGAGATATCTGCTTTATATGAAAGAGATGCGCGAGTGCGTGAAAATTTTAAAGCAGTGCGTTAGCAAGTATCATACAAGTAGCCCTGCCATCATCGCCGACGTGCCAGAGTATGTGAGTGCTTCAAAAGAGCAGATAATGAGCCAAAACTACTCTTTGATGCAGCATTTTGTGCTGATAACTCAGGGGCTAAAGCCACCAAAGGGCGAAATTTACTTTGCTAGTGAGTCGCCAAAGGGTGAGCTTGGAATTTATATAAACTCAGACGGCAGCGCAAGCCCGTATCGCCTAAAAATTCGCACGCCAAGCTTTTGGCACTGCGCTATTTATGAAGATATGCTAGTTGGGCAGTATGTGGCAGATGTGGCCGCGATAATTGGCAGCACAAATATCATCTTAGGCGAGGTTGATAGATGAGAAGAGTCGATCTTAGGCATCTAAAGGGCGAGTTTTTGAGCGCTCTTGGGCAGCAGATAAAGGCTAGCGAGCCAGACGAAGTTGTGATATTTTTGTTTGAGATAGGTGATTACAGCGGTGTAGAGAAGGCCGTAAATTTGGCTTATAACCTAAACTGCGAGGTGATGAACTCGCTTAAATTTAACCAAGTTGATTGGGCATTAACGATAAAAAAGGGCAAGATATGAAATTTAATGATCTAATAGCAGGCAAGAGCCTAAGTATCGCAAATTTACTAAGTTTGAGCGACAAAAATTTAGCAAAAAAGATAAAAGAGCACGAGTTTAAATACATCTCATGCTTCGAAGATAACGAGCTTGGTGGCGAAAATTTGATCCGCTGCGAGATAGGATCGATAAGCTACGTCTTAGCGCTTCTTTGCAAGTATGCAAATTTGGCGCAAAATGACTTTTTTGACGAGCTTGATGATGGGCTGATAAGTGGCGAGTGCAACGTGGGCGAAGAGGAGTTTGAAGAGCTTGGTGAGTGGATAAAGGACGTTAAAAACGTGATCATTGATGACTCCTTTTTTACTCATCCAGATAAAGATGCGATCTTTTGGCTTCTTGAAATTTTAGGTAAAAATGTCGTCTTAGCAGGCGGCGAAGTGAGAGAATTTGCAGTAGGCGGCGAAGTTGGCGAACTAAGAGAGCTTGATAATTTTGACGGAGCGGTCGTCTATCTAAACAAAAACGCAAGCGATGAGATCGTGGGCGGCGTGCAGTTTGGCATCGTGGCAAAGGCAAAGGATGGCGAAACATTAAATTTAAAGGCAAAAGACTTTAATGTGAGCGCTAAATTTAGGCTTGATCGAGCGCTAAAAGGCACGGTTGCCCTGCTTGGCGCAAAAAATTTTGATGGATATGCATTTAAACAAGTAGTAGTTAGCAAATGAAAATCACCATAAACGATCAAATTTTAGAGGCAAACGAGGGCGAGAGCATCCTAAATATCGCAAGGGCAAATGGCATCTACATCCCTGCGCTTTGCTACCTTAGCGGCTGTTCGCCAACGCTTGCTTGCAGGCTTTGCATGGTCGAAGCAAACGGCAAAGTGGTCTATAGCTGCAATGCCAAAGCCAAAGAGGATATGCAAATTTACACAAATACGCCAGAGATCGCTGCTGAGCGAAATGCGATCATGCAGACCTACTGCGTCAATCACCCCCTTCAATGCGGTGTTTGTGATAAAAGCGGCGAGTGTGAATTGCAAAATTTAACGGCGCATCTGCGTATAAATGAGCAAAGTTTTGCCATAGAGGACACGCATAAACCGCACAAAAAATGGGGGCTCATAAACTACGACCCAGCCCTTTGCGTGGTTTGCGAGAGGTGCGTGACGGTTTGCAAAGATAAGATCGGCGAGAGCGCGCTAAAAACGGTGCCAAGGGGCGTTGAAGTGCCAAAAGAGCTAAAAGAGAGCATGCCTAAAGATGCCTATGCCGTCTTTAGCAAGATGCAAAAGAGCCTAATTGGCCCAAGTGCGGGCGAAAATTTGGACTGCTCATTTTGTGGCGAGTGCATCAGCGTCTGCCCTGTTGGAGCGCTTGTTAGCTCAAATTTTCAGTATAGCTCAAATGTCTGGGAGCTAAGCCGCGTCCCAGCGGCAAATCCGCACCAAAGCGACTGCGAGCTCATTTTTTATGACATAAAAGAAAAAAGCACTAGCGATAGAAGCAAGCAAATTTACCGCGTTAGCAACGATTTTCACTTTGGCGAGATAAGTGGTGCAGCAAGGTTTGGCTACGACTTTCACAACGAAAAAGCGCGTAAAAATGAGGTGAAATTTAATGAGCTAGTCTTAAATTTTAAAAACGGCAACATAAAAAATATAAAATTTAATAGCTTCATAACAAACGAAGAGGCACTTATTTTGGAGCGCTTGAGAGAGAAATTTGATCTAAATTTACTAAACGATGAGGCTTTTAAATTTCAAAATTTCTTAAATATTTTTAGCGAATTTAGCGGCCTTAGCTCGTATAACGCAGACTATGAGAGCCTAAAAAATAGCGACTTTATCATCTCTGCTGGTAGCTTCTTGCGCCATGAGAGCCCAGTAACTAGCTATAAGCTAAACAATGCCCTTAAGATGAATAAAGCGGCTGGAATTTACTTTCATCACATCGCTGATGAGGTTGTGAAGAAATTTTCAAAGAATTTCGCCTGTGTGAGTTATGAGGCTGGCAAATTGGAGCAAATTTTACTCTTTGTGCTTAAAAACTGGGGCGTAAATTTACCAGCAGTACTTCAGGCAAGAGTTGAAAAATTTGATGAAAACTTTGGCTTAGAAGTAGCCACTTTGAGCGAGGGCAAGGCTAAATTTACGCTCATTTTGGGTAGTGACTTTTACGCTCATGAAAATGCAAATTTACTTGCAGCCCTTGCTGGAGTGATCGCAAGAACTACACCCTTTCATGTGATGCTCATACCACCTAGAACTAACTCGCTTGGCGTGGCTAAAATTTGCACGCTTTCACGCGAGAAAAAGCCCGGCAAGACGCTAGGATATAACGAAATGGGCGAGTTTAAATTTAGCATTTTTGAGGGTGATCTTGACGCTGGTGCGCTAAATCAGCAAGAGGGCACACTTACAAGCATAAATAACGAAGTGGTGCCGACAAATGCGGCTTTGACACATGGTGGCTACTTCTTAAACGACATCGCAAACGCACTTGGGCTGGTGGCTAAAAACACGATTGATTACACAGCGCAGCTACCAAAAGAGAAGGGCTACAGGGGCGTTAAATTTGATGATTTAGAAAATTTTTACGCAAACGACGGCACAAGTCACAGAGGCTACAGGCTTGAAATCTCAAATTTCACGCCAAAAGAGGACATAGAGCCACTTTTTAAAGAGAAAAATGAGCTAAATTTAAAAGATGACGAAGCGCTAATAAGCCTTGCAAATCCTATAAATTTGCCATCGTTTTTTGCAAACTATGCCAGCGGGACTGCTAAACGCGCGAAACTTTACGCAAGTAGCGAGTTTATGGCTAAATTTGAAATTTCACAAAACGAAGCGATCATTTTAGAAAAAAATGGGCAAAAGCTTGCCATTTGCGTGGAGCTTGATAGTGAGCTAGGAGGCGTGGCAGCCTATCTTGGCGACTACGATGATAAGCTTGATGTAGGCGCCATTTTTGAGGGCAAGAGTTTTGCTAGCGTAAAAATAATAAAGGCAGAGAATGAGTGAAATGCTATTTTTTGTGATAACAACTATTGTTAAAGCAGTCGTCATCTTGGCCGTCATGGCTAGCCTCGCAGGGCTTGCGACCTACGCTGAAAGAAAGGTGCTTGCATACATGCAGCGCCGCGTGGGACCTGATATGGTGGGGCCTGCTGGCGTGCTGCAGATCGTGGCTGACATGATAAAGCTCTTTACAAAAGAGGATATCGTGCCTGCAAATGCAAATAAATTTATCTTTCTAATAGCGCCTTTAATCTCTGCTATCGCAGCATTTGCAGCGCTTGCGCCTGTGCCATTTTTGCCTGAGTTTGAGGTTTTTGGGCATACGATTAGACCGATACTTGCAGATATAAACGTGGGCATTTTATATATCGCTGGCGTGGCAGCAGTTTGCGTCTTTTCGCCACTTGCAGCAGGTCTTGCAAGCTACAATAAATTTGCACTAATCAGCGCTGCTCGCGCAGTCGTGGCGCTTCTTAGCTTCGAAGTGGTCGCTGGCATGGCACTTTTAAGCGTTGTCATGGTGACTAGCTCGCTCTCGCTAGTTGATATAAACAACTATCAAAAAGGCATATTTAACTGGCTCATCTTCAAGCAGCCACTTGCCTTTGTGCTTTTTGTAATGGCAAGCTTTGTGGAGTGCAACAGAACGCCGTTTTGCCTAACAGAAAACGAGACCGAGATCGTAGCAGGCTACGGCACCGAGTATAGCGGCATGAGATGGGCGATGTTTTTTATCGGCGAATACACCAACATGATCGCAGCAAGCATCATCATCACGCTTCTATTTTTAGGCGGTTTTAACGAGTTTTTATTTATCCCTGGTGCTTTGATGATCATCTTAAAATCAAGCCTAGTCTTTTTCTTTTTCCTTTGGACGAGGGCGTCGTGGCCACATCTAAGGGTCGATCAGCTTAGTATGCTTTGCTGGAAAATTTTACTTCCGCTTGGCATCTTAAATGTCGTAATCACCGGCTTTGCACTACTTATCTAAGGCGTAAAATGAGCGAGAAAAGATATATTTTGATAGACGAAAAGATAGAGCCAAAAGGGGCATTTGATAAATTTAAGCACTTCATCGCCGCTACTTTTAAGCTTGATCTTTTGGTGGGGCTAAAGATCACGCTAAAACAGATGCTATTTAGCAAGTCGCACACTCTAAAATACCCTATGCAAAAGATGCAGCTAAACGCCAGATATAGGGGAATTCATAGGCTTTTAAAATTTGTTGAAAGCGAAAATGAGCGCTGCATAGGCTGTGGATTATGCGAGAAAATTTGCGTTAGCAACTGCATCTCGATGAAGACTTCTCTTGGTGAAGATGGCCGCAAAAAGGTCGCAAGCTACACGATAAATTTAAGCAGGTGTGTTTATTGCGGATTTTGCGCTGATGTCTGCCCTGAGCTTGCTATCGTCTGCGGGCAAGAGTACGAGGTCGCAAGTGAAAACAAAATCCTCTTTGGCACAAAGGCTGAGTTTTTAACAGATGATAAATTTTTAAAAGATCAAACCGAGTTTGAGGGCTATGGCGCACTACCTAAAAATGCTGATAGCTTGGTGAAAAAGACGCCAAATGCGCTTACAAATGAAGATAAGGCAGAAACAATGGATATAAATTTAAAAGGGTCAAGCGATGTATGAGAGCTTTGCATTTTATCTTTTTAGCGCCCTTATATTAGTTAGTTTTTCTTTTAGCGTGCTTTGCAAAAACGCTCTAAATGCGGTCTCTGCGCTAGCTGCTGGCATGGCTTTTATTTCGGCTATATTTTTCTTGCTTGGGGCTGAGTTTTTAGGCGTGGTGCAGATCATAGTCTATACAGGCGCGGTGGTCGTTTTATACGCATTTGCGATGATGTTTTTTGACACCAGTAAGGAGTGCGAGCCAAAAAGTGGTAATAAAAAAGCAAAGATCATCATCTATCTTCTAAGTAGCTTCATAGCGCTTCTTTTGATATTTATCTTTTTAGCGCCGATCTATGGCGCAAAGCAAGAGGTGGTAAATTCTACCCTCGCTAGCCTTGGCAACATTGAAGCGGTTGGAATTTTGCTCTTTAGCAAGTATCTGCTAGCCTTTGAGATGTGCGCCATCATGCTGCTTGTGGCGATGGTAGCTGGCATCATCTTGATACATAAAGATATGAACGCGCAAAGCAGCCTTGAGGAGATGCTATGATAGGCCTTACTCACTACCTCATCCTAGCAAGCCTAGTCTTTGTCATAGGGCTAGTTGGCATAATGAGAAGAAGAAATTTGATAATGCTATTTTTCTCAAGCGAAATTTTACTAAACTCAGCAAACATCGCGCTTGCAGCTATCTCGAAATACTACTTTGACCTAACTGGGCAGATCATCGCATTTTTTATAGTAGCCATCGCTGCTAGCGAGGTCGCTGTGGGGCTTGGACTGCTCGTGCTTTGGTATAAAAAGACTGGTAGCATCAGTTTAGATTCGATGACAAATATGAAAGGCTAAGAGATGATTTTATTTTGTATTTCGCTATTTTTCCCGCTTCTTAGCTTCATCATAGCTGGCATCTTTTCGCATAGCAGTAAGAATTTATTTATCGGTCTTTTTTGCTCGCTTCTCATGATCGCTAGCGCCACAGCTTCGCTTATGCTAACGGCTAGCCTTAGCGTAGATGAGCCTTTAAATTTAACCCTAAAAGAGTTTATAAATTTTGGCTCGCTTGATCTTAGCTTTAGCTTCTACCTTGACGCGATTAGCCTTGTGATGCTTAGCACCGTGGGCGTAGTCGCTAGCATCGTGCATATCTACTCCATTGGCTACATGAGAGATGACGCGAGTTTTAACCGCTTTTTTAGCTACCTTGGGCTCTTTGTCTTTTGCATGAATGTCCTTGTATCAAGCGATAACTTCATAGGGCTATTTATCGGCTGGGAGGGCGTTGGGCTTTGCTCGTGGTTGCTCATTGGTTTTTGGTATAAAAGGCCTAGCGCAAACATCGCTGCAAACGAAGCCTTTGTGATGAACAGAGTGGCTGACCTAGCCATGCTTGTTGGCATTTTTTATATATTTTATAGCTTTGGCTCGCTTAAATTTAGCGAGGTTTTTAACGCTAGAAGCGACCTTTCTGGGCTAAATTTAGGCATCATCGCCACACTTCTTTTTATAGGCGCTATGGGTAAAAGCGCGCAGTTTCCATTTCATACTTGGCTTGCAAACGCCATGGAGGGCCCAACGCCGGTTTCTGCCCTCATCCACGCTGCGACCATGGTAACAGCTGGCGTCTATCTAGTCATACGTGCAAATTTCATCTTTGCAAACGTGCCTGAAATATCGCACTTTATAGCCTGCCTTGGCGCATTTGTAGCGATATTTGCCGCTAGCATCGCGCTAGTGCATAACGACCTTAAAAAGATAGTCGCCTACTCGACGCTTTCGCAGCTTGGATATATGTTTGTAGCCGCTGGTCTTGGCGCTTACAAGATCGCACTTTTTCACCTTGTCACGCACGCATTTTTCAAGTCTTTGCTCTTTTTGTGCGCTGGCAACGTTATGCACGCGATGAATGACGAGCTAAATATCAAAAAAATGGGCGGACTTTATAAATTTATGAAGCCAACTGCACTTCTTTCTATCATCGCAAGCTGCGCGCTGGCTGGCTTTTATCCATTTGCTGGCTTTTTTTCTAAAGATAAAATTTTAGAGGTCGCCTTTAGTGAAAATCAAATTTTGTGGGCCGTCTTGCTATTTGGTGCGGTGCTTACGGCATTTTATAGCTTTAGGCTTGTCATGCTAGTCTTTTTTGCAAGGCCAAAGAGCGAGGAGCACGCACATGAAGCCAAAAACTACATGCTTGTTGGCATGAGCTTGCTTGGCGTTCTCTCAGTCATCAGCGGCTTTTTTTGGAGCAACTTTAGTGAGTTTTTAAGTAACAGCCTTGGGGATTTTAAGCTAAATTTATCTCACAGTAGTGAAATTTTCTTACTCGTTTTAACGCTTGCTTTAGTGCTTGCAAGTGCTGGCTTTGCTGTGTTTGCTTATAAAAAAGAAATTTTTAAAGAGAGCATTTGCGAGAGTAAAATTTACAAAATTTTGCAAAATGCCTACTTTATACCAAAATTTTATGAGAAATTTTTTATAAATGGCTACGCTTTTATCTCTAAAATTTGTAAGAAATTTGATGAGATGATAGTCGATCGTAGTGTTGATTTTGTCGCACTTTTGGTTACTAAATTTGCGTATCTTGCAAACAAAATGCAAAGTGGCGATCTAAGCGTCATGCTTAGATTTATGGTCGCAGGATTTGCCTTGCTTTTAAGCTTTATATTTTTATTAAACGGAGCCAAATAATGCTAAGTGTCATCATATTTTTCCCAGCAATAAGCGCAATACTTGGTTTTTTGATAGAAAATAAAAGCATCAAATTTTATGGAGCAAGCATCGCTTTAATCGAGCTTTTGCTAGCCATTTTTATCTGCGTAAATGTCGATTTTCAGGGTTATGACTTTGTTTTAACGCATCAAGTCTCACTCATACCAAGCCTAAATATCAGCTACTTTGTCGGCATTGACACCATCTCACTTGTGCTTATAGTCCTTAGCGCATTTATGAGCTTCATCTCTATCGCCGCACTTAGTGACGATGGAAATTTAAAACACCTGGTTATTAGCGTGCTATTTTTAGAGAGCACGATGATGGGCGTCTTTAGCGCGCTTGATATGATCTTGTTTTACAGCTTTTGGGAGCTTAGTCTCATACCGCTACTTTACATCATCGGCGCATTTGGCAGTAAAAATAGAATTTACGCTGCGATTAAATTTTTTATCTACACATTTTTAGGCTCTGTCTTTATGCTAGTGGCGATCATATTTATCGGCTATCTGTGCTACCAAAAAAGCGGCGTATTTAGCTTTAACCTGCTTGATTGGTACAAGCTTGGTATCGGGCAAAATGCTCAAATTTGGCTATTTTTAGCATTTTTCTTCGCTTTTGGCGTGAAAACTCCGTTATTTCCGTTTCACACGTGGCTACCTTACGCACACGGACAGGCTCCAACGATCGGCTCAGTGCTGCTTGCTAGCGTGCTTTTAAAGATGGGCACTTACGGCTTTGTGAGATTTTCACTACCACTTTTTCCAGATGCGAGCCTACTTTTAAGCGGCTTTGTCTGTGCCATAGCCATCATCATGATCATCTACGCAGCCCTTGTTGCCTACGCGCAAAGCGACATGAAGCAAGTGATCGCTTATAGCTCCATTTCACACATGGGTGTCATCATGCTTGGTATCTTTTCACTAAATTTAATAGGCCTTGACGGCTCAATATTTTTAATGATAAGCCACGGTATCGTAAGCGGCGCTTTGTTCTTGCTAGTTGGCGTCATCTACGAGAGGGCTCATACTAAAGAAATTTGCGAATTTGGCGGTCTTGCCAAGATAATGCCAAAATACGCACTCATATTTTTTATAGCGACCCTTGCAAGTATCGGTTTGCCGCTAACCATTGGCTTTGTGGGTGAGTTTTTGAGCCTAATTGGCGTCTTTAAGCTAAACAAGCTCTTTGCGCTACTTGGTGGCTTTAGTATAATCGTGGGCGCAGTTTATATGCTGGTGCTTTATAAAAGGGTCTTTTTTGGCGAGTGCAAAGAGAAAAATTTAAGCCTAAAAGATCTAAATTTTAAAGAGTTAGCCGCTCTTGTGCCACTTTGTTTGCTCATAATCATTCTTGGTATCGCACCAAATTTGATACTAAAACCACTTGAGCCAAGTGTGCAAAATATCATAAGTAAAATGCAAACTAGAGCTGTAAATAACGGCACAAAGGATAAAATTTCATCTTTAAATGGCGGGAGCAAACTATGAACGAAATAGCCTTTTTAGACCTAAACGAGATCTCGCTACAATCGCTCTCGCCGATGCTAAGCATGATGGTTTTTGCACTTTTTATCCTCATAGTTGGAGCGATAAAAAAGGATCTTTCGAGGAATTTCTACTGCGTATTTTGTATCATCGCTATATTTGTAAATTTAGGCATTACGCTTGATTTTAACGGGCTTAGCCTAAGCTTTTGGGACATGCTCTTAGTAGATGGAATTTCTATCATCTCGCAGATCATTATCCTAATCGCCTCAGCACTTTTCATCCCGCTGGCACTTAGCACAAAAGAGTATTTTGAGTATAAAATTTACGAGTATTACGCGCTATTTTTGTTTATGATCGCTGGATTTTTATTTATGGTGAGCTCAAACAACCTACTCATCATCTTTTTAGGCCTTGAGATCAGCTCGCTTTGCCTCTACACCCTAATCGCCCTTCACAACAAGGCAAAAAGCGTCGAGGCTGCTATCAAATACTTCGCGATGGGTTCGCTCTCAGCTGGCTTTTTTGCGATGGCGATAGCGATGTTTTATCTGGCAACAAACTCAATAGACATCGCTCGCATAGGCGTTGTCATAAAAGATCTTAGCCTAAATCAAAACTTAATCATCTTGCTCGGCTGCGTTTTCATCGCTTCAGCCATTGGCTTTAAGCTCTCGCTCATACCATTTCACACATGGATACCAGACGTTTATGAGGGTTCAAATGCCCCGCTAGCTGGCTATATGTCTATCGTGCCAAAGGTGGCTGGATTTATCGTCGCGTTAAGAATTTTTGCAATGCTTGAGGGCTCTGGAATTTCATGGATAAAAGATATGCTCTACATCATCGCCGTGCTTACGATGAGCCTTGCAAACATCATGGCTCTAGTGCAAAAAGACGTCAAAAGGATGCTCGCTTTTAGCTCGATAGCTCACGCTGGTGTCGTGCTTTGCGCGCTTGTGGCAAATTCTCACGAGGCAAATGTCGCCTTGTTTTTCTACTGGATCATGTTTTTGTTTGCAAATTTGGGTGCATTTTCTATGCTCTGGGTCGCAAGGTGCGACGACGTCGTCTGTTGGGACAAGCGCTTTAAACACCCGTATGAGAAATTTTCAGGGCTTATTAAAATTTTGCCAAGTTACGCTGTGATAATGGGAATTTTCATGATCGCACTTGCTGGCATACCGCCTTTTAGCGTATTTTGGGGCAAGATGGTGCTTATCTCATCGCTTATAAAGTCTGATTATATCGTGCTTAGCCTCATCATCATGATAAACTCGGCGATTGCTATTTATTACTACCTAAAACTCATCGTCTTTATGTTTTTAAAAGAGCCTATCGTAAAAGATAAAAATATCTACATCTCAAACGTCTCGATGGCGCTAAAGGTGATCGTTGGAGTTGCCGTTGCTGGCACGGTCTTTGCCTTTTTGTTTTCTGGGGCGATTTTGGAATTTATCGAGCATTTTGTCTTTGCTTCAGGATTTTAGAAAATTTAACTATAATGGCGGCATGAAAAAGCTCTTAACCATCTTATTTTTACCGCTTTATCTATCCGCCTTTAGCCTTAGCCTAAACAGCGGCGCAAACGCAAATAAGCCTTATAGCGTCCTTCAACTAAGCGACGAGAAAGAATTTGAATGTGTGGAGCAAATTTTAGCCTATGATACAAAGCGCTACGTTTGTATGCTCGATGATGGGATCTTGCCAAAGATCGAAGATACGACACTGCCTTTAATGGATATAAAATATAAAAAGCAAGATGGCAAACTCTTTATCGTCATCATGCCAAAGGCACCTTCAAAGCTGCTAAACGTTCAAACCGAGCTTTACAGCAGTTCAAGCGTGCAGGACACGCCAAAGACGACCATCTCAAAGCACTTTAGCATCATCATCGACACTTCACTAAGCGAAAACAACAAAAGAGTATCTGGGCTAAATTTTTCGCCTGATTTTAGAGATATGCTAAGTCCAAGCATAGGAGCTCTTGATCTTAACAAAGCGCCTATTGCTGGGCTTGATAGCAACGATATAGACATCTATATAAATATAAAAAGAGCTTACGAAAAAGGCGCTTATGAAAGCGTGGTAAAAGATACACAAACAGCGATGAAAAGGCATCCAGCCAGTCTTTTCTCAAGCGAGTTTTTACTTTTTAGGCTAAGAGCGCTTGATAAAATTTTTGAGACAAAGAGCGAGTTTGAGGGGCTCGAGCCAAAAGATATCGTAAGCGAGGGCAGAGCTTGGATAAGGAAATTCCCTTCTGATGAGAACTACTCTGAGGTGCTGTATCTCATCGCCAGAGCTTACCTAAAAGATAGCATCGCAAGTGATGCAAAATATATGCTTGACATACTAAGCGAAGAGCACGCAGAGTCAAAATTTACAAAGCTTGCCACGCTTGATTATGCTGACTACCTATATAAAATAGGCAGGCAAAAAGAGGCGCTAAGCGACTATGAAAAGGTGCTCTACTCAACAAATGACATTGACCTTGCAAGTAGAGCTGCACTAAGTCTAGCAGACGCAAATATCGATAAAGAGAAATTTGAAGAGGCAAAGAAATTTGTACTAAAGATCGCAAATGCAAATGAGAAATTTTTCATGAACGATCCGACAAAATCGATGAATTTAGCCTATACATTTGCCAGCAAAGATATGCCAGACGTAGCTGCTAAAATTTATGAAATTTTGGTAAATAATAGCGACAGGACAAAGGATTTTTACGAGGCAGCACTAAAAAATTTAGCACTAAATTTAGCCAAAACCAAAGATGAAAAAAGGGCGTATGAGTATCTAAACAGATACGAAAAAGAGTTTAAGTATGGCGATTATATCGATGAGGTCGCTAAGGCAAAGGATGGGCTATTTTTTGAAGAGGACGACAAAAACGCCACCGCACTTCACGCAAGATATAAAGAGCTCATCGAAAAATATGCTGGCACAAATATCAGCCAAAAGGCGCTAATCAGCGAGCTTGAGCTTGATCTAAAAGAGCGTAAATTTGCCGATGCGCTAGCTTATAACAACCTCGCAAAAGATGAAAATTTAAGCCGGGCAATGGAGCTTGTAAATGAGGCTGCGCTTGAGCTAACAAAAGAGTTTTTCATCAAAGATGACTGCACAGCGGTTGTAAATTTACTCGAAAACTACGATGTGAGCAAGGTCTATTTGCCGCAGTTTAAGCTATTTAACTGCTACTTTAGAACGGCGCGTTACAATGAGGCGCTAGAGCTTGCAAAGGCGCATGTAAAGGATGAAAATTTAGAAGATAGAGTCGAATGGCTGGTAAATTTGAGCAAAATTTTATATAAAAATAAAGACTACGAGCATGCGATCACTGCGGCAAATGACGCGCTATCGCTTGGCTCAGCAGTCGAGTACTCGGACCCTACGCCATCGCTTTTTGATAGATTTTACTCGCTACTTGCGCTAAAGCGCTTTACTGAGGCGGTCTCTACGATCAGTGCGATCGAGCAGCTAAGAGGACAGGACTTTAAGATCATCGAGGCATACGCAGCTATAAGCGACTATGCGATGAAAAGCAACGACTACGCTATCGCTGCAACCTACGCTAAAAAGGCGCTTGAGCTACAAACCAGAGCCAAGATAAATACCTTTTCGCCAAAGCTAAATTTTGACTACTCAGAGGCTTCACTAAAGACAGATAATCTTGACGAGGCGCTTGATGAGGCGAAATTTATACTAAATATGAAGCTTGAGCCAGAAGACCGCTTGCATGCTCTAAATTTAGCAAGTGAAATTTACATCAGACAAAAGCAGTATAAGCTGGCTAAGGTCTATTTGGACGAGTGCGTTAGCTCAAATTTCACAAGTGCTTACAAAGATGCCTGCAAAGCCAAACTTGAGATGATAAAGTAAAATTTAGTGCTAAGTTTAAATGATCTTGAAAAAGAGTATCTAAAGCTAGAAAAAGAGAATTTCTTAGACGGCAAAAGGATCAAATTTATCGCAAATTTAGGCGCTAGCGATGAGATAGCGTATCACTATGAGCTCATTTGCAAAGAGTGGCAAGAGGGCGGGCAGCTAAATTTTGAGAGTAGTTTTGATAGGCATGGAGGCGCTGGGCTGGAGTTTTTGTTTGAGCGCTTAGCCAAGGAGGGTGATCAAAAACTAAAAATAGAAACCATCTATCTTATAGCGCAAATCCTTTCTAAGTCTAAGCATAGAGACTTTTATGCGGCGTTTTGTGACCGCCTTATCCCGTATATCCTCTCTTTTACAAGCGTAGAAAATGTCCTTCGCCGCAAGCTTATAATAGCGCTTGGTTGGGTTGGCACGTTAGAGCAAATAGAAATTTTAATAAGCGAGATACTAGAAAGCAAGGATAGCCTTTGCAGGGCATGGGCGGCAGCTGGCCTTATGCAGATGTCTTTTCACAGGGTTAGCCAAGCAATCTTGCGAGATAAAACAAAAGCCGCTTTTTTGCAAGGTATCTCTAGCGAAAAAGATCTATACGCTTGCGCAGTTATGATAGAGATAGCTCAAAATTTATTTGGTAAAAAGCGGATATCTTCTATTGCAGTCCAAGATCAAGACACTGAAAAGATAGAAAAAGCTAGAAAAATGGCAGTAAGGTTTTTAGGCAAGAGCTAGAATGCAAATTTAAAAAATTTATCTGAATAAATGGTTTAAAGGTTAAGAAAATTTAGTCTATAAATTTATATTTTTTGCTTAGAAATAGCGGACAAAATAGCTTTAATTTGATTTAAAATTTAATTTTTCTTGACATACAATAATGTTTTTTGTATAATCTCAATTCTTTTTTAAATAATCATGTCTTGCTAGCTCAGTCGGTAGAGCATCTCACTTTTAATGAGGGGGCCGTTGGTTCGAATCCAACGCAGGACACCATTTTTTTGGGTTTATGACCCTTTCGTCTAGTGGCTCAGGACTCTACTTTCTCTGTGTAGGAACAGAGGTTCAAATCCTCTAAGGGTCGCCAGATATTTTAAATTTTTAGGTCGCTTAGCTCAGTTGGTAGAGCGCCACCCTTACAAGGTGGATGTCATAAGTTCGAGTCTTATAGCGACCACCATTACTTTTAGGTGCAGCGGTAGTTCAGTTGGTTAGAATGCCGCCCTGTCACGGCGGAGGTCGCGGGTTCGAGCCCCGTCCGCTGCGCCATCTACTAAACCTTAGGTTAAGGTTCTTGATTCTATTTTTCTTGTTTTTTGAGTGATCAAATTAAATTTTAAGATTATAAGTTCTAAGATAACACTTTATGATTTGTTATTGATACTTAATCTTGCCTCGTTAGCTCAGTTGGTAGAGCATATCACTCTTAATGATGGGGTCGTAGGTTCGAGACCTACACGGGGCACCACTAACCCATATCTTAAAAAATCAAAAAACATATAAGAGCATATAAAAGCACCTAGAAAAAGGGCTTTTACATACATTGTTAAACATACGACAACATATAATAATATATATAAAAATCCTTGCAAATAATTATTTTTTACGGAACAATTACGGAGTAAGAGAAAAATGATAAAAGGAGCTCCGTAAAAAATGCCAAAGATACCTAAACCGCTAAGCGATATGGAGATAAGATCGCTAAAGCCTACAGACAAAATTTATAAAAAATGTGATGGCAGAGGGCTATATATTTTTATCAATCCAGATGGTCGCAAATATTTCGCACTCGAATATAAAAGTCCAATAGATCAAAAGATAAAACGTATAAATTTAGGTGATTATCCTAGATATACTCTTGCAATGGCGAGAGAAGAGCGATTTAAGATGGAGCAAAAAATAAGGGGTGGCATTGACATCAAAGCGAAAGCCAAAAAGGATGAGCGAGCAAATTTTAAAATGATCGCACAAAAATGGTTAGAGGTAAAATCCGCAAGTGTAACAAAGCAGACGCTAAGTAGGGATATTAGGCTGCTTGAAACACACATATACCCTTATTTTGAAAATTTAGACATAAGAGATATAAGTGTAGATGATGTGATAGATGTTTTAAAACGAGTTGAGGGCAAAGGTTTACTTGATGGTACGAGGCGACTATACTCATTTTTAAATCAAATTTGGCAGTCTGCGTATAACATCACTCAAAACAATATAATTGCAACTGTCAACTATAAGTTGACATTTAAAAAACCAAAAGAGAATAACTACGCGACACTAACAAAAAAGGCGGACATTAAGGCGCTTTGGCAGGGATGTGACGAATATAACGGCGACGTGCGAACAAAATACGCCCTAAAACTTGCAATACTTACGGCTTTGCGTCCATTCAATATTAGATCGATGAGGTGGGAGTATATCGATTTTGATCGAGAGACTTTAAAAATACCTGCTGGCGATATGAAAATGAGAGATGAATTTACGTTGCCGCTATCAAAGCAGGCGGTAAATTTATTAAGAGAGTATCAAGGGTTAAGACTTGGCCAAATTTATCTTTTTAGTGCCTTGCAAAGCGAGGATCGATATATGAGCGAAAATACGCTTAACGTTGCGCTTAGGCGGATGGGGTTTAGTAAAGATGAGATAGTATCGCATGGATTTCGTGCTATGTTTAGCACTATTTGCAACGAGTATATTGACGAACATGGATTAAATTTTGACATTATAGAAAAGTGCCTCGCACACAAAGGCACTAACAAAATAAGAAATACATATAACCACGCTGGCAACTTGACACAAATGCGTAAACTTATGCAGTGGTGGGCGGATTTTCTAGATAGTCTTTGAGTTATTGCAAAGAGCGACTACAAAATCGCCCATTAAATTTAGGCAATGTTAAAAATTTGCCTTAATATCTCGACGCTATAAGTGTTTATTCTGCCATATCGCGGATCGATCACCGCGCCCATAAAAGCGCCCTGCTCGTCGCTCATCTTTTTAGCTTTTTTGCCTAAACTTGGGATGTGATAGCCTTTTTGTGAGATACCATACAAATTCATGTAGGCAATAAGCGTCATATAGTTATCGTTGTTTAAAATTCGGTTGATATTGTGCTTTGCTTTTAGCTGCTCTTTGTGGATTTCATCCGTCCTATTTTCTAGCTCGTGGATCTTTCTATCCTGCTCTTTTAGGTAGTTTAGTTGGATTTGCATATAGTCGAGTTGGCTAACGGTGACCTTATCTCTTTTGTAAGCCTTTTCAACTTCGATAAAATAACGCCTTACTTGCTTGCCTTTTTCGTTTCGCTCCATCATCGCTATCTCTTTCGCGATGTCGGTTGTGAGAATATACTCGGTTATTATACTCGCCTTTTTGCCGTACTCTGTGATCGTTTCTCTTTTTTGAGAAACGATCATATAGTCGGCGTTCAAGATAGCATCCGTCTCATCAAGTCGCCTTTTGATCCAGTCTGAAAATTTAGTATCACTTTCTAAAACCTCGTGTAAGTCTCTAGCATTTACCGCATTTACTTCAGTATTGTTTATCATTGCTTGGCTAATTGTGATTATTTCATTCATTTTGCACCTCTTAAAATGGTATATCTTGGCTATCGTAATCAACACAATCGACATCTATATCTGGCACGTCATTATATTGTGGTACGCTTTTGCGCTGCGCGTCTTGGCTTTGCTGTGACGTGCTGCTAACTTGATATGCGTTGCTTTTTTGTGGCTCGCCGTCTTTGCTACCTAGCATCTCCATACTCTCAACGGCGATTGAGTGCTTTGAGCGATTTTGTCCGTTTTGATCCGTCCATTGCTCAAATTTAAGCCGTCCTTCAATCAAAAGTTTTGATCCTTTTCTCAGATATTGGTTGGCAATCTCTGCGCCTTTACCAAAAAAGCTAATATCAATGAAGCAAGTATCCTCTTTTTTCTCTCCGTTGATAGCAAATTTATGGGTAGCGGCGATCGCACTTTTGCCTATCGCTGCACCGCTTGGAGTGTATCTAAGCTCAATATCTCTTGTTAAATTGCCAACTATTACTACTTTGTTAAACATTTTTTGCCCCTATCTCGTTTAAATTAACCCCTTTTAAAATTTGTAGCACTAACGTCTCTTTGCCTGCGAATTTATCTTTTAATCTCGTGTCAAGTACGCTTTGCCAGTACTCATCAAGCTTCTTATTAAATTCTGCTATCACTTCATTTTTAGGGCGCAATGTCCTAACGTCTAGCTTGCGATCTATTTTGTCGCGTGAGTGAAATAGCGCGACCGCATCATCAAAAGTCATTTTAAGCTCCTAAGTCGTATTTGATCCAAGCAATATCTACTACTTTGCCGCCTACTTTTGAGACGATAAAGCCGTCACTACTAACATAATAAAATTTACTCCAAAACCTCGCCTTTTGTCCGTCAATAAATTTATACATTTCAACTCCTCTATGATGCGTGATTTAAAAATTTAGGTAGTGCCATTTTGATATTTGGCTTATACTCTGTCTTGTTTTGCGCGATCTGCTTTATCTCGTCAAGCACCAGCGCGCGCGTCTCATCGATCACACTGCTCACCATTTTTAAGAATTCATCCTCTTTTCGCTTGATGTTTGCGAGTACGTTTATCTCTGCCTCGCTTGTCACGATATAGCAATCAACTTCTTTTTTCTGTCCATACCTATATACTCGGCGCAGCGCTTGAAAAAAGCCCTCGAAACTATCGCTAAGACTTGCAAATATTACGTTTTTGCAGTATTTTTGCCAGTTCATACCAAAGCCTGCGATCTTTGGCTTTGTGATGAGTACTCTTATCTTGCCATTTGCAAAGTCGCTCATCATCTTAGCCTTATACTCATCCGTGTCACTACCTTTGATCTCAACTGCGCCAGCTATTAGCTCTTTTAGTAATTTGCCCTCGTCGTTTAGCTCACACCATATAAGATAGTTTTCATCGCTATTATTTACGATATTAGCGACCGCCTCGCATCTATCCTCTAGGCTCTCTTTTTTTGCCTCTCGCCTCTCGCTTAGTGTTTGCGCTGAGGTTGCAAAAAGTGAAGTTTTTGGCTGATGCTCGACCTCGATATGGTGCATTTTTAGAGGCGGTAGTTTAAATTTAGAGTCTTCATCGAGACTATATCCTAGATCGCTAGGCTTTGTAAAAAACGCACTCCAAGAGCTTACAAAACGCCAAAACGGCTTTTGCGCATGACCTTTTAATATCCATTTCGATGTGTCGCTGCCATCATGGATAAAGTAAGTCGCCAGCATCTCGCTAAGGCTCATAACATTTAAAAATTCAGTATGGTTGCCTAGCTCAGTGTAATCATTTGGCGATGGTGTAGCGCTACAAGCGAGCTTATAAGGCGTGTGTTTAAAGCCCTCTATGATCATATCTCTACTCTTTGATGTGTAGCTTTTTATGCGGCTACTCTCGTCAAGCACAACGCCCACAAACTCATATAGGTTAAATTTATCCAGCTTTTCGTAGTTTGTGATATTTAAGCCATTGATAACATCCTCGCTGCTCTCACAAAATTTAACTTCATAACCTAGAAGCTCTTTGATTTCATCGATACTTTGATGAGCGACCGCTAAAGGAGCGATGATAAGCACTGGCTTATGCTCTTTTTGCCACACTCTATAAGCCCACTCGCCTTGCATGGCTGTTTTGCCACTGCCAGTCATCGCAAATATTGCAAAATGCCCTTTTTTAAGGGCTAAATATACTAAATCCTTTTGATACTCAAAGAGCGCGCTATGCAAATCCTCTCTTTTTATATCAACGCTTTTGAAATTTATCTTTTTCTCTTTTTGTCTTAAAAAACTTTCATAATCCAAAACACTCATTTTTTATCCTTAATGTAAGCAACTTTGAAAAAAATCAGGCAAGGATCTAATCTCGCCATCATCAACTATCAAATCCCTAATCTCAAAATGCTCTTCTAGACTAAGCGACGCCATGAGTTTTGATAGCGTCTTAAGCCTCGTGATCTCAAAATCACTCCTTAATAAATCCATCTCTTTTTTGCCAAGCCTTGATAAAAAGAGCGCTTTATTTAAAGCGATATATTTTTTAATCTCATCTTTACAAGCGTCTTTAGCTTTTTGCCTATATGGCTCAAATTTATCATCCATTTTTAGCCCCTAGAATAAGCTTTGTTCGCCTCGCTCACGAAGTGCAAGCTCGCAATTTTTACGAGCGACATAAAAATAAGACGGCTTAAGCTCGATGCCTATGCCTCTACGTCTCATTTTTAGAGCTTGATAAACCTCCGACCCGATACCAAGAAACGGAGTAAATACGATGTCATTTTCATTGCTCCAAAGCTGTAAGGCGCGCTCGATAACGTCAAGTTGTAAAGGGCATATATGCTTCTCGTCGTTGTCATCTCTACTGCCTTTCAGTGATAGAGTATTAGACTGATTTATATCCATCCATACTGGGCTTGCGTATCTTTGCCATACTTCGATGCTGCCTCTGTTGAGGTTGCCTTTAGTCTCGTCAAATTTAGCTGTGATCGGCGTGCCATCTCCTGCGTAGTGATCAAAGCCGCCACTTATCGGCTCGGCATTGTCGCCTGGCTTTCTCATTGTGACGAGATAGTCGGCTATACCTTGCCTACACATCGCGCTATCTTTTACGATCTGCTTATGTAGTAGTCCGAGCGCTTTAGTGCGTTGCTGTGCTACAACTGGATCTTTCCAGATACACACCTCAGAGTGAAAAATAAACCCCACGCTCTCAAAAAGCTTTATAAGCTCACCTCTAAAATCACGGATGCCGATATAACCATCTTTAAATTTAGAATATGGCAAATTCATGCAGTGAAAACTCATCAAGCGCCCACTTTTAAGCACCCTAAAGAGCTCACGAGCCAAAAATTCAAAATGCACCATAAACTCGCCTTTGTCCGAGTTACCCATATCGCGATCCGAGTTTGAATAAGTATAAAGGCTATCAAATGGTGGCGAGTAGATAATATAATGCACGCTCTCATCCTCAAAGCCCTTTATCACTTCGCAGCTATCACCGTTATAAATAGCGTAATCATCGGCTACTACTTGATCTAAAACGTCCATCTTACGCCCCTTTGCTCTTGATAAGCTCTAAAATCTCATCACGATCGACAAAAACACTTCTAGCAGTTACGGCGTAGCGCTTTATGATGCCCTTTTGCGCCCATTTTTTGATCGTTATGATGCTTAAATTTAGCATCGCCGCCGCGTCCTTGTAGCTCATATAGTTTATTTTTTCTATTTTCATCACTCGCCCTTTAAAAATCGCTCTTTGATCTGCAAATTCTCAAAAACTACACATATATGATTAGCTTTTGCGAATTCGTACTCCTCTTTTATCCCTTTGCTTTTGTCGTTATAAAGCACGTCGGCGATAAAGAGAAAATCGCACTTTTTAAGCTCACCAAAACACTTTTTCATAGCCTCATCGCGGCTTATATTAAGCTCGCCAAATTCCAAAACTGGCATAAAAAAGTTAAATTTCGAGCTAAAGATATGCTTAGCCCTATCTTGTGCTTTACCTGCTAAATAAAAGGCATCGCCAACGCTAAAGCCTGCATTTAGCACCGTATCATAGGGGCTTGCAACATATACTCTAAGCGTCTTTTCTGCTTTCATCGCGTAAGCCTCTCTCAAGTGTCTTATAGAGGGATAGCCCTCAACTAAATTTCTTAGCTCATCCTTGCTAAATGCAAATGCCGCTTTTTGTGTCTTATACATACTCTGCCTTTTATGCGGATTTTGTAAAAGATAAGTGACGTCTATTATCTTTTAAAAACTCCACTTGCTCGCCAAGCACGCCAATATCAACGCCATAAGGATAAGCGTTGCCAGTTAGTCGGTTGATCATCTCATCCATAACGGCGACATACTCCGCCAAGCGGTCATATTCTGCGTGATCTATAAATTTATCTTTGAGCTTAAAAGTAAGCTCTAGCCTATGCCATCCACTTAAGCTCTCATCTAGCTTTTGATGATGGTAGTTTGTTTGCTTCTCAAATTTGTCATAAAAGCAAATTTTCTTAAGTCCATAAAAACGCTCATAGCAGGCGTTAGCGTAAATGGTGCTCTTGTAGCTTATGAACTTGTCACCAAAACGATTAAGACGCTTTTTAAGCCACTCTTTTGAGCTTGCTCCTGCATGCTCGTCGCACTTAAAGTCATGAGCTATATCCCACTCGTAAGGTTTGAAGCGACGCAAAAATTTACTTAGCACTTTGTAAGTTTCTTTAAAAACTTCACGGCTAGGCTGGTAAAGCCCTGCAAATACCACTTTAATATAGTATCCATAGGGCTTTTTACGCTTTTTACAAAGATCGTTTAGCTCGTTTGAATTCTCAATTACGATCATCGAGTTAGTTAAGCTCGTCACACCCTTTTTAAAGCTCACATAGCGGATTTTATATTTCACACCTTCAGGCAATAAAAGCGGCTCATCTGGTTTATCAGCTTTAAATTTATCTTTCACGTAAGTCGTGATCGCTTTGTTTCGGTTTATGCTGCGAAGCTTCGTGCTAAGCTCGATCTTGCGCATAAATTTTAAAAAGCTCGACTTTGACAAAATGAAACGATAAGCATCAATCCCAGTGCTAAAATTCAAAATCAATCCTTTTATTTTTTTCTAGGTCTCAACGACCAACTAAAAACTATTTTGTATAAATCAATGCCACAGCTGCAATGCAGAGCATAAATAAGAATAAAAGATTTGGCGTTAGCATTCTTTCTCCTTTTTCAAAACGTCTTTAAGCTCATCCGTTAGTCGATCCAGTGTTTCAAGTGAGCTTTTACGCTCATCTTTTAGCTCTTTTAAACTCTCGTCCAAGTTTTTTGCACCTCTAAAATTGCCGCCTTTTGTCAGCTCGACCGCATAGCCAAGCGCCGCCATCGCTTCGATAAAGGCTAAAATTTCGCCTATATTTCTATCTTTTTGGCTCATCTGTTGTCCTTTTAGCTTGCTTTGTTTTTATTTAGATAGATAGAGCCTGCACACGTGCCATCGCCTACTTTGGCGTTTGATGCACTTCGCCAGTCGATACCATCGTTTTCTAGTATTTTTGCATTTGCCTTACTCACATATCCGCCACTAAGTGCGTAATAAGCTATTCCCCTCATCTCGCAATAAGCCTTTAGCGTCCATCTCGTTTTGTCATATATAAGCTGCGCTAGTGTTTTCATCTTACACCTCTTGTTTTGTCTTTTTGTTTGGCGTCTTGTTTCTCATCATTTTTTACCCTTTTTGCTATAATTGTTTTATTGATGAGTGAATTATATGACACTTTTTGTCATATGTCAATTAAATTAAACTTAAATATGACAAAAAAAGGCGTAAAATGAAAAAAAATGACATAAATTTAAAAGAAGTAAGAAAGCAAACTGGATTTACACAGCAAGAAGTAGCGGATAAGCTAGGGGTGTCGCTTAGAACATATCAAAGATATGAGATTGATGGCGACGGGGTGGATTACAAAAAACTAATGCAAATATCAAAAATATTAGGAGTTGATATGGGGCAAATAACTGGCGCTGTAGCGATAGGTAGTGGCAATATATCAATAAAAGGTAACGACAATCAAATCAATGAGCCACACAATCAAAAGCTCAACACACCGCTTTATAAAGAATTTGAAAAGTTGTATGAGGAGTATGGGAATAATACTATGTTGCTTTCTTTTATAGAAAAGCTGAAAAAAGTGAAAGAATTATCGGAGGGATAAAATGAGTGCAGCTATTGATTTTTTTGGCAAATATGGGATGGCCCTTGTAGTTATTGCTTTTTTTGCATTTATTTATATCAGCAATGTCAAAAGCGAGAGAGAACGCCACAAAAAGGAATACGAAGCAATAAGAAGAGAAGAAGTAAGTAGGATAAGCGATGGGGTAGCAGGGGGAATATTGGCTGTTTTTACAAATGAGGATTTTTTACAAGCGCTAAAAGATGGAGCGTATATAAAAATAGATATAAATGTCGATGGCTCGCAAAACATAGTTATCGCAGGAAGTCACAATAACATCGCAAAGGAGTAAAAAATGGATAATCACCAAAGACCAGCACATGACGAAAATGGCAACATTATAAAGACAAATGATAGTTTTTTGGATGATCCAGCGCCAGACGTTGAATTTAAAGACAAAACTTTTGTTTTGACTGGGGTTTTTACAATAGCAGATAGATCGGAAGTTGCAAGAATGATACTAGAGCGTGGTGGCAAGACATCTAAGGCAGTAACCAGAAGCACGGATTATGTGGTGACCGCTGAAGTAGCTAGCAGTGCTTACGTCAATGGCAACTATGGCACAAAAATAAAAGAAGCAATAGATATTAAAAAACTAGGCATAAAAATTGCGATAATCAGCGAACAACACTTTATAAAATTTATAAAAGATAGTGGTGTTATAAAAAAATTAGATAGCATGGAAATTCATAAAGACATAATCGAGGGGCATATGATGCCTTTTAGGCAAAAAGATATACCAAAAGAAGATAGAACATTCTATGGCATAACGCTAGACCAAAACGAATTTTATACTGGATTACCTCTTGAAATAATATATAACCATAGCAATATGGGAATTATAAAAATCGATTTGAACTATCAATGTTATCATGATGGTTTTTTTATCGGAGATAACAAGCGATACGACATAAAAAGGATAATAAAGGCCATAGACAAAAGAAATGGCAAAGAGTTATCAAATAGTGAGTTGGTGGAGTATATCTTTAAAAATTTAGATGATGAGACTTTGATAAGTTTGTTTATAAAAGGCATTTTAAAAGATATGCCAAGCGCAAGAGCCTTATATAACGCAGGGTATAGATCGCTCAAAGAGATCGAAGTAGCAAGCGATGATGAACTACTATCAATAAAAGGCATCAAGACAAAAAAGCTAAATGAGATAAGAGAATTCTTTAAAAATGGATGCAAATATATATAAAATTTAACATCGCTCCGACAAATACGGCATATATTTCGGCTTAATCTCCGCTGAATATAAAGGATATATCTATGCCAAAAAAAGAGCGATAATTGCCGAGCTTATCGCTATGCTTATGACCTTTTACAAATGCGTTTTAAGCATCAATTAAAAATCCCATCTCTTAATAGTGGCGTAATAGAGTAAAAAATTCTCATGGGTCCTCCTCAGCCCTTATTTTTTTAGATGCGGTGCTTAACCGCGAAAAATGGGGTTATAATCGTTTTTAGGGCACTTCGTTATCGTTTTTGATAAAAATGGTTATTTTTAAGAAAGTGTATTTTTCTTAAATAAATATAAAAAAATGTGATATTTTTAGCGATAAAATAAAAAGAAGTTTAAAAAAATAAAAAAATAAAAAGTAAGTTTAAAAATGTCAAAACTATGTTTTAAAAAAAGAGCAACAAAAAGGGTCATCAAATTTATGGTATAGAATAGAGCGAAAAAAAGCATAATAAAAATTAAGATTTTATTTTTAAATAAGCTTTGACTCATTAATCAAAGCTTTATTCCAGAATTGCTCTTATTTTGGAAAAATGTATAAAAGTTTTTGATTATTTTTGTTGAAGTTAAAAAAAGCTAAAAAAATTATGAGCAAAAAAAGGCTAAGGACATAAGAGAGTATAAGTATTTTATACAAGGAGACAAATGTCTCCTTGTATTTGATGTGACTATGCTATATGTAGCTTTTCGCTTTCGCGAGCTATATAAAAGTCTGTAGTTTCTTGGCTTGCATTTACAAAGTCAAGAGTTTTTATAGACCAACTACTCAAATGCTTATCTAAAGCATATTTAATGGCTTTTTCAAAAGCTAACTTTATTTTTTGTTCTTGTTGTTTATTCATACTATCTCCTTTTGGGCTGGTATCAGATCTTTTTTTCTCAAAATAAGCCATTTTGATGTAAAGAAAATTACCACATCGATATTATTTAACTCTTTTTTTAGAGTATCATTATTTGCTATATTTTTAAACAATTCTATAGTTATTTCATTTCTAGCAATTATTTTTATTTCTTTTATGTCTTCGCACTTACTACTTATAAGGAGTTTCAAGGACTCCATAAAAACGCTTTGTAAAGCTTTGACTATTTCGTCATCATTGCCACCGTTTAGAGTGCATTTTGGCGTTATTGTCATATCAAATATTTTTAACCAACCAACATCCGAACGCGGAAGAGCACGGATAACATCAAGTAAAGCAACACATTCTTTGCTATCTTCGTCATGTAAAATATAAGCAAAAAACTCTTCCTTTTGAATATCATCAATAAGTCTTTTTATTTTATCATCGATATCTTGGGCAAATACAGAACCTTCGTCGCCTTGATCCTCACAAATTTTTAACCAACTTTCAAGTAGGTTTTCTAATTCTTCTTTAGTTGCATTGTTTAACATAATTATACCACATATCCTAATTATAAAGATTTATTTTAATTGAACGCTTAAAGTGTTTTTATTTTAAAGAACTTAATCAATGTTAGATATTTTTGATATTTAAAGTTTGTAAATTTACAAAAAACAACCTTAGTATATAATTAAATTATATTAAATATTGTACTAGAAAAAGAAAAAAATTAATGATTTCTTAAACAATAGTTAGAATACCAACAAAAATGATATAATACGCTTGTTATCGGTTATCACTTCAAAAGCCCCTTTTTTAAATTTATAGACAAATCAATGAGTAAAATTATAGAGATCTTTGCAAAATCCATTTTTATAAAGCCTCGCTTAAATTTGCTAGAGTGGGCGGAGCGATATAGGTTTTTGAGTAAAGAAAGCTCATCAAGCTTTGGAAAATTTAAGGCTTTTTCTTACCAGCGTGAGCCTATGATCGAAATCTCAAACCCAAAACGTGAAAAGGTTATTTTGCTTTGGGCGTCACAGCTGGGTAAGAGTGAGTTAATAAATAATGTTTTGGGTTATTACATCCACCAAGAGCCAAGCACTATTTTGTTTATGTTACCTAACAAAGACGACGCAGAGGACTACTCAAAAAGGCGTTTAGCTCCGATGTTTCGAGATACGCACGAGCTAAGCGAGCTAATCAACGCAAACGACGCAAATAATACAATACTTATTAAAAATTTTAGGGGTGGAAATTTAGCCTTAGTTGGCTCAAACTCACCATCAAAGCTAGCAAGTAAGCCTATAAAAGTTTTGCTGGTTGATGAGGCGGATCGATGCGAGGCTACTAAAGAGGGCGACAGCATAGAACTGGCACAAAGGCGGACAGCTACATTTTACGACCGCAAAATAGTCATAAGCTCGACGCCTACCATTTCAGGAGCTAGTACGATCGAGAAAGAATTTATAAACTCCGATCAAAGGCTATTTTTTGTAAAGTGCCCTTTTTGTCAGCATGAGCAAAAGCTAATATTTGAGCGCATCATATACGAGCTAGACGAACACAAAGAGCTAATAAACGAAAGCGTAAAATATCAATGCAGCGAGTGCGGTAGCCTACTAAGCGAGCAAGACAAGAACGAAGCCGTAAAAAATGGGCGATGGATCGCACAAAATCCAAAATCAAAAATAGCAGGATTTTTTTTAAATGCCATATACAGCCCTTTTTACAAAATGAGCGAGATCGTTAAAACCTACCTTGACGCAAAAGGCGATGAGCTAAAAATTCAAACGTTTAAAAACACGATCGAGGCTCTAGCCTATGAGCCACCAAATACAAGCTTTAACGAAAATGAGCTATTAAATAGGGTTGAAGAGTATGACGATCAAAATTTATCACAAAATATAAGCTTTGTAACTGCTGGTGTGGATATACAAGGAAACCGCGTTGAGGTTATCTTCATCGGCTGGTGCAAAGGGTATGAAGCTTACAATATTGATTATAAGCAAATTTATGGCAATACCGATCAAGATGAAGTTTGGCAAAAGCTCTTTAGGGAGCTAAAGCGTAAATTTAAAAGGGAGGACGGCAAAATCCTAAGCACTACGCTAGCACTAATTGATAGTGGCTTTAACTCCAGCCGAGTTTATGATTTTGTGAGCTTAGCGCCAAATTTCATAGCATCAAAAGGCGCAAGCGAAGCGAGCCAAAAAGTAGAATTTTTAAATAAAGTAAGAGTGCTAAAAAAAGGCGTTAGGCTGATAAACATAGGCACATTTAAAGGTAAAAGCGAGTTTTTTAGGCTACTAAGCATAAAAGAAGCTGGCGAGGGATATTTTCACTATAACAAAAATTTCACAAATGAATTCTTTTTGCAACTAACCGCCGAGAAGTTGCAAGAAGTCAAAAATAAAAGAGGATATACAAAATTGCAATACGTCAAGACTAGGGAGAGAAACGAAGCTTTAGATATAACAGTGCTAGCATACGCAGCAGCAAAACTTATCAAAAACGAGCTAAGACGAAAAAGGATTAAAAATGCAAATTCATAAAAAGGTGCTGGTAAAAAAGACAAGATACGATCTAAATATGAGCGTAGAAAACGCATCACGCTTTGAGCAACTTTGCGAAGCTTATGAGATGAAAAAGTCAGACATGGCGGATTTTATCATTGAAAATTTTTGCAAAGGCAATCCAAGATATAAGCAATATCTAGTAAATTTGAACATCAAAAAAGAAGAGTTTAGAAAAAAGGTTGAAAACGATATGAGCTTATTTGGCACAAACTAAAAAGGAATTTAAAATGCAAGTAAGCACAAAAGAGCTAAGCAACGCTTTAGGGCTAACCGATAGGAGAGTGCAAGAACTAGAGAGCGAGGGCGTTATCAAGAAGCTAGAGCGTAATAAGTGGGATTTGACCGCCTGCATTGACGCTTACCTCGACTACAAAATAAAACTTGCCACTCAAAGCTTTGAACTAAGCGAGGCAAGAGCCAAAAAAGAACTGGCAGATGCAGAGCTAAAGGAGCTAAGACTAGCCAAAGAAAAGGGCGAAGTAATAGCCATTGATAGACTAGAAAAGGACTTAAGCGACATCGCCGCCGCCGTATCAAATAAGCTTTATTCACTGCCAAACAAGCTAAAACGTAGCATAAATTTAAGCGATGAGGTAGAAAACGCGATCAATAATGAAGTTGAAAGCATATTAACCGAGCTAAAGGACGCCAAAATTTATAAAGATTTTGCGTAGATAGCTTTTAAATCCCCTCTTTCTCACTTGTAAAAAATATTTATAAATTTCTCTAAAATGAGCCAAAAAAGCAAAAGGGCTAAAGGCTGATGACTACACAAGAGAGAATTTTATTAATCGACAGCGCGATCGATGATGTTTTGGATAACCTCAAAGATGGCATCGAGATAAAAGAATACTGGATCGATAACTTAAAAGTCGTAAAGCGTAGCCCACTAGAGCTAATAAGCGAACTAAGAAGAATAAGAGCAAGCATCATAAAAGACGCACAAAAGGCAAAAGCGACTAGCAAAACATATATTTTTGGAGATAGATATTAATGAAGCGAAAAACAAAGCAAAATTTATCTAAAAACATATCTATGAAGCCAAAGATAAATTTTTTTAAATATCCAAGCTTGGAGCCAAACCGCATAAATTCATATGAAATAAGCCAACTACTGCGCAATCAAGACATCGACAAAGTAAGCGCTAAGCTAAGAAAGCAAGCACGTAGCATAAGCACGTCGGTATCTCTAACAAGTGGCTTTTTTGAGACGCTATGTAGCGAAATTTACGGCGAGCAAGGTTTTATCCTTGATATAACCACGCCAAAGAAAAATCTAAATCAAGCCGTGCAAAAATCATTTTTTGAGTGGGAACATATATGCTGCAAATATGGCGTTTATGATTTTGGCGATTATGAGGAGATGATCTTAACTGCGCTTTATCGCGACGGCGAGGCATTTATCAAACTACACAAAGGCGATATGCTACAAATCGAGCTAATCGACGCCGAAGACATAGACAACGACCTAACCGACGAGAGCAAACATATATATTACGGCATAGAATACGATGCCGAGCGAGAGATGACACCAAAAGCATACTACCGACTACTAAAAAATGGCAAATATGAGGTAATCCCAGCATCCGAGATCATACACATTAAAAAGTCATCACTCTCAAAACAAAAAAGAGGCGTAAGCAAGCTAGCAAGTGCGATCTTTGATACTCACAGCAAAGACAAGCTAAAAAAAGCAGAGCTTGACCGCGCAAGGCTTGCGAGCGAGCTAACTGGGTTTTTTACTCACAAAGATGAGGGATCGATACTTGGTAATGTCGAGTACGGAGACGATGGCGAGATAAGACAAAAAGAGATAAATTTACCTGAAAGCGTGCAGACTGGCACATTTACGTTTTTGGAGGATGGCATCACTCCGCAATTTGTAGAGCCGCACAATCCGATTAATATGGAGTATTTTTTAAAAAGCACCGATAGGGATGTCGCTCGCTCGCTAGGGCTTAGCTACTCCACTTATACTGGCGATTTAAGGGAAGTAAATTACAGCTCCATCCGTCAAGGCACGATCGCAGAGCGCCGAAATTTTAAAAGAATACAAAATTTCATAAAACGTAAATTCCACGACGAAGTTTTTAAAAGGTGGATGGAGTGCGAACTAATCGCAGGGCGTATCAAGCCAAGCGACTATAAACAGCTAATAGGACACTTCACGTTTAAATCCCAAGGTTGGGAGTATATCGACCCAGTAAAAGAGGTAAATGCGAACAAGATCGCCATTGGCGCAGGATTTAAGACGATAACCGAAGTCTTAAGAGAGAAAGGCGTCGAGCTTGATGATTTTATGGATGAGTTAGAAAAAGAGAAAGAATTAGTAGAAAAGTTAAGGGAAATTAAAATTTTAAAAGGAGAAATTGATGAACAAGATCAATCTGCAAAATGAGGATATATCTAAATTTAAAGCCGTTTTGGCAGATAACGCGATAAACGACGAAGCCAAAACAATAAGCTTTTTGGCGCTAAGTCATAATAATTTGCATAAACGCTACTCATTTTTTGGTGACGAGTACTACCTAAGCGTGGATTTAAGTGGCGTGAAATTTGAAGCCACGACGCTATATTTAGATCATGATGTAAGCTTTGAAAATGCTATCGGCAAGATCATAGATACAAAGCTAGATGATAAGGGCTTTAAAGTGATCGTGCAGTTTAACGATGAGGTAAGCCAAAGCCGTGAAGCATACGCCAAATTTAAAGCAGGCTTTAGCGATAGCGTGAGCGTAGGATTTAAGAATTACGAGCTAAAAGAGTGCGAGCCGATAGATGGTATCGAGCATTTTGAGATAAAAAACGGCGTAATAAATGAGCTTAGCGCAGTATGGCAAGGAGCTGATCCAAATGCGAAAGTGGCAAATTTTGCAAAAGAGCAAGAAAAACCAAAAGCAGTAGAACAAGAGATACAAAAAGAGGATGAAAAGACTGAATTTAAAGCTGAAAAAAAAGACGAGACAAAAGAGATCATTGAGTTAGCCGAAATTTTAGGCAAACAAGCTGAAGCACTAGAGGCAATAAAAAATAAGATAAGCTTTAGCGAATTTAGCAACAAATTAAAAGAACAACAACAAAAAACCAACGACATAAAGGAGTTTAACATTATGAAAAGAGAGAACACACAAGAATTTAGCCTAGCAAACATAATTAAAAATGCAGGCAACGCTAGCACGGCAGATTTAGGCTTTGAAGTAGAAAACTATTTTAATAAAAGCAATGGTCGCTTTGTTTTACCGCCTGACTTTGGTGCGAGATTTAACGATAGCATCACAACAACGACACAAGGTGCAGGCGCGATCGCGACTGAATTTAGAGATGATTTGCTCATTGAAGAAGTAAAAAAAGAAAGCCCACTTTTAAGCGAGTGCAGCTGGCTTGATGGGCTAAGCCAAAGAGTGGAAATCCCACGCAATAACTCAAACATTACCGCTGATTTTGTAGAAGAAGGACAAAGCAGAGATAGCGAAAACTTATCATTTGACAAGATCATTCTTGAGCCTCATACGTTGCTCGCAACTATTAGGATCACAAGAACGATGATGAATATGTCAGCCTTTGGACTAGAGAGCTTTACCTATAAAGCAATGAAATTCGCAATACGTAAAAAGCTTGAAGAAGTGATCCTTTATGGCAAAGGCGTAATCAAAGGCATTTTTGAGATAAGCGGAGTACCAAGCATCGCTGCGTATATGACTGCTCCGACATTAGAAAAAACTTTAAGCTTTGGCGACACACTAGAAAATAACAACGGCAATATCGCAAATGCTAAATTTGCGCTAAAAAATAGCGATGTAAGCAAGCTAAAAGCAACAGCGCGCGGCGTATCAAACGAAAAGATGCTAATCGAAGAGCTAGGAAACCTACAAGGCTATCCATACTTTACAACACAGCTTATTAAAAGCGGTGATGTAGTATTTGGCGATTTTAAAGACATCTTTATTGGCTCATTTAAGGGGATTGAGCTACTTACTCACAACGAAAGAGGCGGTGATATTATCCTAGAGCTATATTTGGACGTAGATGCCAAACTTGCACGTGAAAAATCATTTGTAATTTCAAAGACAAGCGCATAAAAATGTCAAATTTCACTAAGTCTATGCAATTTTTAATGAGGCTTGAATTTAGCAGCCCAAGCCTTGCACTGCATAAGAACGAAACCGAAAACGGCTTGACATTTTTCGGAATTTATGAGTGTGCCCATCCTAATTTTAAGGGATGGGAGCTTGTAAAACAAGTGCTAAAGGGCAAAAGCTTAAAAGAAGCTAGCGTTACACTCTATAACAACAGCGATCTTGTGGCTTTAGTCTATGAGTTTTATAAACGAGAGTTTTGGGATAAGATGCGGCTTGATGAGGTAGAAAGTGACTTAAAAGCCAGCGAGATATTTGTTTTTGGCGTAAATGTAGGCACAAAAGTAGCCATAAAGCTCACTCAAACGCTTTTAAATGTGGCGGTTGATGGAGTTATGGGAACGCAAACATTAAATGCGCTAAATGCATACGACGAGGACAAATTTAACGTTGAATTTGACAGCTATGAGATCGCATATTATGCAAGCCTAGTCAGTAAAAATCCAAAACTAAAAATTTACACCAACGGCTGGAAAAATAGAGCGTTGGCAATTTAAAAAGGGTAAAAAAATGAAGTATAAAATTCTTTACAACACGAGAATATCAACAAAAAACTATAAAGCAGGCGACGAGATAGAATTCGCATCTGGCACGGACGAGCTTTTTATAAAAAGGCTTGTCGATATAAAATGCATCGAGCCAGTAGCAGGCAGCGAAAAGCAAAAAGAGACTAAAAACCTAAGAGGCACAAACGTAAAAGAGCAAGAAAAACAAGCTAAAAAGCAAGACAAAAAGCGACCAGATGATAGCGAGGATGATGACTTAGGCGTTGATTTAGACGGCATCGAGGGGTAAAATGCTTAATATGCAGATGGTAAAAAGAGATGTAAAGAGCCTTTTTGCAAAGACAAACGCCACTTTAACAAAAGACGATATAGCGCTTAATTGTCACTTCAACAAATACGCCAAAGTGATCTTTGATGACGGCGCAGTTGCAACGCAAACAACGGCGCTAATTAATGATGACGACGGCATAAAGCTAAGAGTAAAAGATGAGGTAATGATAAACGAGCAAGGATATATCATTACCAAAATCGAGCTTGAAAACCAAGTAACAAAACGGCTATATCTAAAAGAGGCGTAAAAATGCAAAGAGAAACAATCATTAACGATCTTTTTACCCTGCTTAAGCCACTTTGCGAGAATGTGGAACTTTTTTTAACTCCAGCATTTGAGCGCAAAGACCTACCCATAATCATCATAAAAGACACCGACGACACTATCGAAAACGATGCCTTTGCCAGCATCTCGCACGCTCTAAGCGTTGAGGTGCGAATGATAACTGCGAAATATAGCGCATCAAACGATATAATAAAAGCCGTTTTGAATGCGCTAAAAGGGTATAAAAGCAAATTTCTAAAGATAGAGCAAACAAGTCTAAATCGTGAGAGTTTTGAGCTATACGATGACGAGTATATCCTAAGCACGATCACACTAAAAATTTATTATAAAAGCGAGCTTTGGGAAGCATGAGAGAGCTATTTTTAGGAAAAATCTGCGAGGTTAAAAACGAGCTTGTAAGGGTTGATTATTTAGGCACCATAACACCTTTTATACCTTACTTGCAATTTGCAAATTCATACAAAAGAAGCTTTACGCCGCCACGAGTTGGCGAGCAAGTTATGCTAGTTGATTTTGGCGGAGCAAAGATCGCGATAGGCAGCTTTTTAAATTCAGACTTTAACACACCAAGCGGCGCAAGCACAACAAAAGAAGTAAGCCAGTACGAGGACGGCACGATAATAAGCTACGACACATCAAGCTCAACGCTTGAAATCACAAATCCAAAAGTGATAAATATAGTGGTGCAAAACGACATAAACGTAACTTGCAAAAACGCAAATTTAACTGCGCAAAAAACCACTATAAAAAGTCCTAGCGTGCAAATTTTAGGCAACACAAACATACAAGGCGCGATCACCACGTCAGGAGACGGCGGCGGAAGTGGTGAGTTTAGTATCAACGGAAATTTAAAAATAACTGGTGATGTAAAAATAGGGGCAAATTTAAGCGCAGGCGGTAGCGCAAGGATCGGCGGCAGCATCACAGACACAAAAGGCGATCTAACAAATCACACTAACCACGGCTACACTAGAGATTAACCCCCTTGTAAATTTTTGTCTATGTCATTTTATACAATCAAAGCAAAAAAAGGGCAAAAATGTATCAAATCGAAGTAGAGGAAAATTTAAGGCGTATTTTTATCACAAACAAATATACAAAGACCTTACGCCCTCTTTTTGGACTTGATAGGCATATAGACAAAAGCGCCGATCTTTATAATCTGCTGGCGCTAAAAGAGGATATAACCGAGCAGATCAAAAAGCACGAGCCACGCATTCAAACTGACAGCATAAGCTTTGAGGACGATAACGGCTCGATCATCTGCGAAATATCATACACACAAGACAAAGAAGCTAAATTTTTAAGGCTAAATATATGAAAGTGCCAAATTTTATAAAGCCTCTTAATATAGACAAAGAGCGAGAAAGTATCATAAACGAGTTTAGGGTAAGGAGCGGAAAGTTAGACTATATCCCACTAATAGGGGATGATTATATGACGCTTATTGATATATTTTTGTTTAAGCTTAACAACTTTATCGAGCTTACAAACGTCAAAATTTCTCAAAATTACCTACTTTTTAGCAATGGCGAGTATCTCGATGAGCTTGTAAAACTAATCGGCATAAAGCGAAATGAAGAGATAAAGCCAATCGCAAAGGTCGAAATCAAAGTAAATAGCTCAACTTTTTTAAGTAAAGGGACTAAATTTACAGATACCAAAGGGCATTTTGCATATCTGCTAAAAGATATATACGTAAGCGACACGGCGATAGTTGAGATCGAAGCGGCAGACTATTTTAAAGAGCCTTACGAAACCACGACGCTCGAAATACCAAACATCTACATAAACGAGATAAATATAAAAGAGCCATTTGGTGGGTTTAAGGCACGTGAGAGAGATGACGAGCTAAGAGAGCGATTTTTGCTCGCACTTCATCGCTTTAGCACTGCAGGCAGTGAAAAAGCCTATCTTTTTCATGTATTAAGCGTTGAGGGCATAAGCAAAGCAAATGTATATCAGCTAAGTGCTGGTGTCGTGCAAGTAGTCTATTTATCCAAATTTAGTGGGCAAATTGCTAAAGAAAAGATCAAAGAGGCACTAAAGGACAAAATCCCACTAACCGATGATGTACGCATAAAAGAGGCTAATAAAATAAATCTTGACCTAGTTATCGAGATAGCGCCAAAGCAGAATTTTATGTTTAATGAAATTTTAGCGAATGCAGATTTTAGGCTGAAAGAGTTTTTTAGCACGCTAAAGATCAACGAGACGCCGCACATCTCGCAGATAATTGAAGTGGCTTTTGATGAAAATACCGCATCCGTTGAGGTAAAAACGCCAATCCCAGCAGCCGATCGAGATAGCATTATTGTTTTAAATTCACTTCAAATCAACAAGGCTAATCATGCTTGATTTAAGAGCCTATAACGATGTACTTTTTAGGGTTGATGAAGTCTTTGCGCCAAAAATGGATGAGTATTTAGCCTTTGACGAACGTTTTTTTTATAACCGAACCGAGCTAAATAGGGCTTATCTAGCTCACCAATTTGATACCGAACCAAAAAGTCTAAGCATAGAAGAGACAAAAGAGCTGCTAAAAACACCGCTAAAAACCTACTTTTTTGAGGGGACAAGTGAGAGCCTAGAAACTGGACTAAAGGCATATTATAGCGGCGCAAGCACAAAGCAGTGGATCGAATACGGTGGAGAGCCTTATCATTTTAAGCTTATTTTGGAAGCAAGCAAAGGGCTAAGCAAAGAGCAAGTAGCAAAGACCGATAAGCTAATCAAAACATATAAAAACGTGCGTAGCGTATATGACGGCGCAAATATAAAAGTAGGTATCAAAGCAGATGTAAAAGCCTACTCTTATGCAATAAGCGGCGAAAATGTCAGCGTATATCCTTACGTAGTATCAAACATAAACGAACACGCACATTTTAAATTTGGCGCTACTACGCAGATAAACGAGATCATAAGCATACCAATCAACACAAAACAAATTTTTGCAAGATAAAAGGATGATAAATGAAACAATACACACTTTTAACATCAAGCGGCATAAATAAGCTACTAAAAACCGCTAGTGATGGATCAAAGATAGCACTAAAAGAGATCGTAGTAAGCGATTACGATGGAGAGCTAAGCGAGCAGACTACATCAATACCAAATGAGAAATATAGAGGTGCTATAAATGCCATAACGATAGACGAAAACGATAATAATATCCTTGACGTCGATGCCATCATACCGCCTGAAGTTGGCGGATTTTATATCAAAACGGCTGGCATATACTGCGATGATGGCTCGCTCTTCGCGGTGGCACGCCTTGCAGATACATATAAGCCACTTTTAAACGAGGGGTCGAGCAAAGACATCACGCTAAATTTTAAACTTCAAATTGCAAATGCAAACGAGAGCATCATTTTAAAAGTCGATAATAACGTAGTACTTGCCACAAGAAAGTGGAGTGATGCCACGTTTTTAAAAAAGACCGACAAGATAGATGCCTACACAAAACGCGAAAGCGACGATAAATTTGTTCTAAAAGCCGAGCTAACGGACGGCTTGCCAATAGGCGCGTATCTAAGCTACCCAAGCCAAAAGACTATCCCTGCTGGCTTTTTGATAGCGGATGGCAAAAGCCTTAAAAAAGCAGAATACACCGAGCTTTTTGACGTGATAGGATACACATACGGCGGAAGTGGCGATAATTTTAACTTGCCAAATTTCGCCGATGGTAAGTTTATGCGTGGCATTGGCGGCAATGCTGCCGCACTTGGCACAGCTCAAGGGGATGCAATTAGGAACATTCAAGGCGAATTTAGGATTGGAGATGGCACAGGAATATACACTACTTCATCTTCAGCGTCAGGGGCTTTTACAAAAGGGAATACTAGATATTCGGTTTTGCCACTTATAGGTGGGTCAGAGTCTTATAGTATGTTGTTTTCAGCCTCTAAAGTAGTGCCGACCGCAAACGAAAATCGCCCCTACAATATGGCAGTAGTGGTTATTATAAAAGTCAAAAACGTAAATACTCCAACGGCTGGGCAAATTGATAAAACCATACTAGCTACCGAAATAAAAGCAGGTATAGTAAAGCTCAAAAACGCCATAACTGCCAAGCAAGAAGATGCAGCAGTGAGCGAAAAAGCCGTAAGCGATGCGATAGAGGCAAACAAGAGCATAGGGGTAGATCAGACTTGGCAAGATGTGTGGGGTCAAAGAGAATTAAATACTTATTATCCAAACACCGCAGGCAGACCTATAATGGTCGATTTCAATTTAGAAAGCACATCAGGATCTTATATTTTTCACATTGTCATTGATGATGTAGTAGTGAGAAAAATACAATCAGAGCGACTTTATTTTGCTGATGCACAATTTATTGTGCCAGCAGGATCAAAATACAAAATAGCAACACCAGAGAATGCTACGCTTAAAAAACTGGGTATATGCAACAACATCAATACAGCTAGCTCTTGGGCGGAATTAAAATAAGGAGAAAAAAATAATGAAATACTATAAAGATAAAAATAATGAGATATATGCGTATGAAGATGATTTGAGCAATGAAGTTTTATCTAAAAGCGTAGAAAAGTTTTGTTTGACACCTTTATCGCAAAAGGAGATAGAGGAGTATTTAGCCCCAAATGTAGATGAAAAAACAAAACAACTATCGGAAATTGAAGCCGAAATCGCTGAGTGTGAAAACTATATACGCCACGCCCTAATTATTGGAAGTAACGCCGTACTTGAAAATCTAAGAAGCGAGTATAAAGAGCTAATTGCAGAGCGCGAAAAGCTAAATACTACGAGCGAGCCGATAACGGTAGCGCCGACAGATCATCTATAAAGGGGATTAAAATGAGCTATTTTTTAATTTGCATATTGTCGCTAATTTTAGGCGTTTTACTCTGCCCTATCGCGATTTTTCTAAGGGCTAGAAAGTGCGACCAGTGGGACAACTCAAACATGACAAACATTATCAGGGTGTTTGCTCATCTTGCAACGCACCCTGATGACTTTGCAAAAATGCAATACCCGGACGGACAAAAGCCGTTCTGGTATTTGAGCGGCGATGAATTTACGGATATTGTGAAAACTAGACCAAAGGAGAATAAATGAGAGCAAGAATAAAAAGGTGCGAAATTTGCGCATCAAAACTTGATAAAGACGGAAACTGCACTTGGGACGGATGCCCTAAAAGCCCTAAATATAAAGAAAAAGAGCAAGAAAAACCAAAAGACAAAAAGGATGAGTGATGCTTAAATTTAGAGAGTTTTTGCAACTCTTTTGCATTATAGCTATTGAGCTACCGCTCGAGATACTTGGCTACATAATAGTGCCGATCGCTCTAGCGTTTTGCAACAAACAAAGCGAACACTTGCCAAAGTGGGCGCGATACTTTGAGGATGCAAGCGACTACTACGACGGCGAAAACTCGGCGATAAATGGCGATAGTGGCTGGCAAAAAGAGCACTATCCAAACGGCAAAAATAGGACGTATTTTGCAAGGTTAAGGTGGCTATATAGAAATCGTATCGGCTACTTTTCAAGCCGAATAAACGGCGTAAAAGTGAGTGAGATAGAGCCATCAAGCGTAAGAGTGCAAGGCAATCCAAAAGTAACAAGCAACGGCGGAGCGGTTAGCGATTTTTGCAAAGTGACACTAAAGCTAAAAGACGGACGATCACGATTTGGACTTTTCAAAACGATCCGTTATAGAGGCTTTTTAAGTGGCTTTTATTGTCGTATTTATGTAGGGTGGAAATTGCTAGACGTGGCAGAGATGAACGAGTATAACAAAGATACCTTTTTGCAATCAGACGACAAGGCATTTTTAAAGAGCGTGTGGGCGGTTAATCCATTTAAGAGGGTGCAAAATGAGCGATAAATTCTATATAGGGGCTATCTTATTTTTGAGTTTTGTCGTTGGCGTGCTTTATTGGCTGAATAATAATGCAGCCGATAAGATAGACGAGCTAACTAAAAAGATAGCGTTAAAAGAGGCAAGCAATGCAGTGGTTGTTTCTAATTTGGAAACATGTAACGCCAAGATCGAGCTAGCCAACACAAGCCTAAAAGCTCTAAGTGTGCCAAAACAAGACGAGGCTAAGATAAAAGAACGCGTTGTAACAAGGGTTAAGCGCGTGGCAGTGCCTATCAAGGACGCCGCCTGCGAGGAAAAACTAAATTTTTACGAAAGGCTACTCAATGAAGCTAATAATAAGTAGCCTATTGGTGGCGTTTTTTATGGTTGGATGCGCTTCAAAGCCTGAAGTAATCGTAAAAACGCAATATCAAGATGTATATGTGCCGGTGGCGTGCATTGAAAAGATGCCAACAAAGCCAAAGTATAGCCCTAGTGATTTACAAAGCGCAAAGGGGCTAATGGGCTATTTTTTGACGTGTGAAGAACTTTTAAAAGGGTGCGTAAATGGAAGCGATCATAAAAAAAACTAAGAAATTTTGGCTTAATAAAATGGTTGTTTTTGAGCTAATACTATCCGTTGTCATAATGTATATTTTCACATTTAAATACTAAGAAAGGCGGAGGTAATGGAGGACTTACTAAATAAGGCAGGTTTTTATTTTTGGGTCGCTGTCGTTGGCTTTGTCGGCGGAGTACTAAGCCTTGAAAATGACAGCCATAAGCCATTACACAGCGGCAAGGCAATAATAAATTCGATCATAAGCGCGATAAGCTCGATGTTTATATGCTGGATTTTTTACGAAGTTACATTTTATTTTATGAAAGAGAACCGCTTTAGCCTCGCGATCGGTGGCTTTTTTGCGTGGCGTGGAACTGCGTGGATAAGCTCAACAGTTGATAAAGTAATAGATAAAAAAATAAATAGCTTTGATGTCGGCAGTGATGATTTTTCGCAAAAACCGCCAAGAGATTTTAACTTTTAAATGCCCTTGTAAATAAAAAGCATACTAATAAAATAAAATCAAATTTAATAAAAAACGCATAAAAAGCAAAAATTAAAAGGAGAGAAAATGGCAGCAAAATTTGGAGTAAATGTCGAGCTATATAACGCCTCGCTTGCACCATACAAGATAAACAATGAACGCCCTATCGCCATAATCGGCGACGATACAAAGCTAACCGCTGGATTATACTTATATAGCGATATACTAGAGGCGCTTAAAGAAGTTGGTGAGGGGTCGATAAAAGACACGCTAACAGACCTAAAAGCCACTGGGCTACATAATCAAATCGTGCTTAGCGTTTTTGCTAAAACAAGCGATCAAAATGCCGATGAGGTAGCATGCCAAAACGCTATCGATGAGCTAAAAAAATGCGAAGCCACGATCGGAACAAAACCTAAATTCTTTTTGGCAGTTGGCTACAACGACAAAGGCACACACGAGAAGCTCAAACAGATAGCCGCTTATCTGCGTGGAGTTTATGCAATCGAGCTAAACAAAACAAAAGAGAGCGAGATAAATACCACACTGCAAGAATATAGCACCAAAACGGCGATCATCACATATCAAAAAGTGATAAGAGTTGATAAGGTTGTGCGCCCTGCTAGTGCGTTTCTAATAGCACTCTACGCGAAAATTATGGCAGAAACCGAGTACGGATTTTCACAAACGTATTCAAATAGAGTTATCGACGGAGTTATAGGAATTCAAGACAAAGTCGAGCTTATACAAGGCGAGGACTGCGAGGCAGACAGACTAAGAGGCAAAGGCGTAAGCCTTATAATCGCCGATGATGGCATAAGGGCATGGGGTGGAGAGACTTGCAATGATGACTTATTTGGCTCGATACATACTTATGTTATTTTTTATACCGCCATAGATACGATTTTCAAAGCACAAAAAACGGCTATCGATAAACGCATGCGCGACGTACTCAAAAATGTAGTTGATAGCTTAGAAGCGTTTTATCTAAGGCTAACCGCCAATAACGTGGTAGTAGGCTTTGAGATCACAGTGCCAAAGGATCTAAACTCAAACGAGACTATAAGCGAGGGCATAGTGTATATTAAACACAACGTCCAAGAAATGCCACTAATAAAACGCATAGTCAATAGAATTTACCGAGTAACCGATTACTCGCAAAAACTAATCGAAGAACTATAAAAAGGAGTAAAAATGTTAAAAGCGCAAGCATTTACAGGTGGGAATTTATTTATTGATGGCATCGGATTGATGGGTGAGGTCGTTGAGGTTGAACTGCCAAAGATCGAAAAAGAGACGATCGAAACAAGTAGCGGCATCGGCAAATTTGAAGCAGTTTTGCCAGTGGTAAAGCCACTAAATACCAAAATCACCGTAAATAACCTAAACGAGCTATATTTTAAGATGCTGGATAGTTCAAAGACACAAAAACTATACTTAAAAGCAAACGCTACAAATTCAAACGGCGACGATGAACAAGTTATCGCTACTTTTGAGGGCAAGATAAAAAGCCTCGATGGAGCTAAATTTGAGTTTAATAAAGAGGCAAATTTAAGCTTTGAAGTAAGCCTAACATTTTATAAGCTCGAAGTTGCAGGGGCAAGAGTGATACTTTATGACGCACTGAACCATATATTCGAAAATGATGGCGTCGATCTATTTGGCACTATACGCAAAAATATTTTATAAAAAGGGATAAAAAATGCCACTTCAAAAAATCGAACTACCAAAAGAAGAATTCACATTTTCGGATGGGCAAAAGGTCTATTTAAAAGCCCCTACTCTGCTACAAATCCAATCCGCCACAAAAAACGCAAAGGGTGACGAGATCGAGCAAGCTAAAAATTTACTCGTTGATATGAGTGACGGCGAGTTAAATAAGGAGTTTTTAAACTCATTGCCGATAAGCGAGTGGGTCGAGCTTAGCAAGACGATAAGCGGATTTATGGGCGTTGATGTAAAAAACTAATAGAGGGGATTGCGCTAATCACGCACTCCCTAAATTTTACACTATCCGACGTTATGGGATTAGAATTTAACGAATTTGTAGATTATTTTGAGATCGCAAAACGCTTACATCAAAACTAAAGAGCGGCGTTGCTGCTCTTGCTCTTATAAATTTTAGCAATGACAAAAAGCACAAGCAAGGGCACGCTTATATACCAAAACATGCAGGCGATTAAGCCACCGACCATGAGAATGATAGGGAGCATAAACCCAGCCAAAAGAGCGCCTAAATAATCCATTTTAACCACCTTGTATAAAAATCACTAATATTTTACTAATATCAAAATAAAAAGGCAATATATGGCACAAGAAGCAACATTAACCTTTAACATGGAGCTTAAGGGGCTAAATAATATCTTAAAAGCCGTTGATAGAAGCACTATAAGCCTAGGCGATAAGCTAAATGCAAACATAAAATCAGGCATAGAAAAGTATAACACAGCCTTGCAAAAGCTAAAAGTTGAGCCGTTTCAAAAAGCAGGCTTTCACACACAAATGGCGAAGCTAAAAGAAGACCTGCAAAGAGCCACAAAAGCCAAGATCCGCATCGATATGGACGAGGCAAAGCAAAAGCTAGCAAATTTAAAAACCGAGATCGTCGCAAGCGTGGCATCAGTAGCAGCGATCGCAGCACCGATCAAAAGTGCGATTGATTTTGAAAGCTCGATGGCAGATGTAAAAAAAGTAGTTGATTTTAAAACGCCAGATGAGTTAAAGGAATTTTCAAACCAAATTTTAAATATGAGCCGCGATATACCGCTAAGCGTAAATGAGATAGCATCAATAACAGCATCAGGCGGACAGCTTGGCATAGCAAAAGAAAATTTAATGGACTTTACACAAACGGCGGCAAAGATGGGAGTTGCTTTTGATATGAGCGCCAAAGAAGCAGGCGATAACATGGCAACACTTATGAATATTTTTAATATGAGTGTAGATGGCGTTAGAGGGCTTGGAGATACGATAAACCACCTATCTAACAACTCAGCATCAACGGCAAACAAGATAGTAAATGCAGTAGGTAGGATCGCAGGTAATGCAAAAGATATGGGGTTAAGTGCAGATGCGACAGCTGGACTTGCGAGTAGTTTTATCGCTCTTGGCAAGCAGCCAGAAGTAGCAGCAACGGCAATAAACTCAATGCTTACAGTATTGAATAACGCCGATAAAGCAGGTGGCGATCTCGAAAAAGCATTTAAAAGCATAGGGCTTAGCGGTAAAGAATTAAAAGCACAAATTTTAAAAAATCCACAAAAAGCGCTAACGGACTTCTTGCATACACTCTCAAAAGTCCCAAAAGAGAAAAAGACTGGCGTTTTAACTACTATCTTTGGCAAAAATTTTGGGGATGATATTTCTTTGCTAACTGGTGCGATAGAGAACTTTGATAAGGCTATGGCACTAAGTGGTGACAATAAACGCTTTGGGTCAATGGAAGCGGAATTTCAATCAAGAAGTGATACTACGGAAAATAAAATTCAACTAATGAAAAACGCGTTAAATGAGCTTAGTGTAAGTTTTGGTAGGGTTTTTTTACCATATATTAAAAGAGGAGTAGAAAAAATCACGGAATTTATACAAAAAATAACCGAATTTGTGCGAAGTAATGAAGACCTAGTTAAAAAAATAGGTTTTAGTGTAGCTGCTTTTTTCGGCTTCAACGTGGCAATGACAACACTAAAAGCATCATCGGCGATTTTGACGCTCTCACTTGGTGGATACCGCCAAATTTTAATGATGTTGCCTTTTGATTGTTTAAAGCTAAACGCATCTTTGTCGCAGTGCAATATCTTAATGAAGACAAAGGCGATGCTTTCAGGGCTTGTCAATAACAACTTAAAAAGCTTTAGATTGGCAAGCAGTGCAGCAAGTGGCGCATCTCTAGGATTTGTCGGAGGGCTTAAAAAGATAGTTTTAGGCTTTAGAGCGCTAAGCCTTGCATTTTTAAGTAATCCCATCGGTCTTGTTTTAGCAGCGATCGCAACGGCTGGAGCGCTAATCTATAAATATTGGGATCACGTAAAAGCTTTTTTGTTAGGCACATTTGAGGCACTTAGTCAAAATTGTGGGTGGCTCACAGATGCACTTAGTGGAGTTTGGAATAATGCCATAAAGCCTATTTTCTCAGGCATAGCCTCACTTTTTGAGCTACTTTTTAATCAAAGCAACGCCACATCCGAGGAGCTTGGCGCAGCAACAAACGCAGGGCGAGAGTTTGGGAAATGGATGAGCTATGCTTTAAATATTATTACATTCCCACTTCAAGCAGTATGTAACATTATAAACGCAATAGCGCTTATAATAGACATAGTGAGGCTTAAATTTAGCACATGGATCGAAGAAGCAAAAAGCCTATTAAATGACCTTTTGGCATTTTTTCAGCCAGTAGTTGATGCATTTAATAGTATTGTAGATGGCTTTAAAAATCTCGATATAAGTGGCGGTTTAAAAGATATGCTAGGGGCTAAGGATGGAGCGGATCGCAGTTGGTATAACCCTTTAAATTTATTTTACGATAGCAAGCCAAAAACGCAAAGCACAAGCGGAGCGATAAGCGAGAACGCGGAAGCTAAAAGACAAAACGCAGCGAACAATAAAAATCAGACTATCAACGACAACAAAGTAGTAAATATCACGATGAGCGGGTCAAACGCCACGCCGCAGGCGGTAGCCAAAGCGGTGCAAAACTCGAGCTATAGTTATGGCGACTAAGGGGTAGATATGAGGATAATAACGATTGATAAATATGTTTTTAGCATAGATGACAACGTCGCAGGTATAGAGAAAAATTTAAGCGTAAATTACGACAAGAAAAACACGATCACAAGACCAGTATATACACATCTAGGCGGATATGATGAGGAATTTAGCTTTGAAGCTACTATATTGCTCGATGACGTGCTTAAATTTAGCGGATTTGAAGAGCTAGTAAAGCAGGCGATACCGCTTAAAATTTCAGCTTTTGATCTCGTGCGAGGCAACTATATACTTATCTACTCGATGACACAAAGCACCGATAACTTTGTCAAACTCTTTTTTAATGGCATTTGGTATTACACAAAAAAAATCAGAATTTCAGGCTATTTACTATGAGCGATTTTAATCAATTCAGCAAAGAGGTCACAAGGGTATTAAGAAACGCGATGAATAGAACGCTCACAAAAGTATCAAAAGAGCAAAGAGAACTAATCGCAAAAAGAGTATCAATCAAAAAGAGATACCTTGATAAAAAGCGTCTTGTAAGACGCGGAGCAAGGGCAGATGACCTAAGTATCAAAATATTTGCCATGCCAAAAGCTATAACGCCTTTCATGCTCGAAGCTCACGCAAGACCAAAAGGATATGACTACGGCATACCAAAGGGGCGGCATTTCTATGTTAGGGGGCTTACCAAAACAAGGCAGAACAAAGGCAACACAAGCGGATTTTTGACAGGTCAGGCAGTGGCAAAAGATGGCAGGAGCTTTTTTTATTTACGAAAACTATCCGATCTTGACACAGAGGCACTAAAGATAAGCGATGCAGTGTTAGCTAAGGCAGAGTATATATTTTCGCAGGAGTTAAAAAAATGAAAATTTATATAGCAAAAGATGACGAGAGCATGGACATGATATGCTTTAAAATTTACGGCTCTTTAGATCAAAACGTTTATAGTGAATTTCTAAGAGAAAACGAGCATCTTTTACACAAAACAAAGCTAAAAAGTGGTGATGAGGTAAATTTACCAAGCATCGAGCCCCAAGAAGAAAAAAAGGCTAAATACTTATGGGAATAGCAGGATATAGAGCGCCAAAAATTAAAATCTTATATAACGGCGTAGATAAAACGGATGAGATACCATGGATCGATATAGGCATAGACGACTACGAGAGTGACGAAAGTGATGTTTTAAATGTGCTTATGCACTGGAGCGCACCACTGCCAAGAGAAGAAGACGAGATTAAAATTTATATTGATGGTGCTTTTTTGGGTGATTTTACGATTGCCACGATAAAGTATAACTATAAGCAAAGCTACGAGATCGAGGCAATATCGGCAAATTTTTTTAAAGCTTTTCGCGAAAAAAAGAACCGAACTTTTAAAGCTCAAAGCTATAAAGAAATTTTAAAATCGATAGCCAAAGAAAACGGCTATAACATCAAGATCGATTTTAGCCGAATGGACGAGGTAGGCGACATCGAGCAATACGACCTAAGCGACTGCGCGTTTTGTAAAAAGATAGCCGATGATCTCGAAATAACCTTTTGTGTGAAAAATAAAACGCTCATTTTTATAGACAAAGACAAGGATCATGACCGAGTAGAATATACCATAACCGAAGACGAGATCATCGATCTAAACTACCAAATCAATCACACAAAAAAGTATAATGCTTGTGAGATAAAATGGTTTGACAGCGAAAAAAATAAATCAGTCGTCTCAAAGGTAGGAGAAGGAACACCAGTGCTTAAATTTAGCGACTTTGCACGTGATGAAGCAGAAGCACTATCAAAAGCAGAGGCAAAGCTAAAGAGGCAAAAAAATAGCGTATTAGCTGGCACCGTGTCGATACATGGTCGCCCATTTTTTGCAGGTGGGTATATTAATATCAAGCTCAAAGACGAGCCAAAAACGCTAAGAGCGATAATATCAAAGATCACGCATAGCATAAATAATAACTGGCTTAGCACTATTGAGTTTTTTTAACACAAAAATGTTACAAATGGAAACGAACCGAAAAAATAAAATATTTTTACGGAGTTAAAACGGAGTTAAGCAAAGCTTAAAGTGTTAAGTGCTAAATTTTCGGCGTTTTTATGCAGTTTTGCGGTCTCTACACGGGGCACCATCTTTTGGCCCATTCGTCTAGCGGTTAGGACACCAGCCTCTCACGTTGGTAACACGAGTTCGAGTCTCGTATGGGTCACCATTTTTTTCTAAATTTAACTCAAATTTTTAAAATTTACTGCTAGTGCAATAAATTTGACTAAAAAATGTTTAAAATTTCTTTCTATTTTTATAAAAGGTAAATTTGTTTTAAAAAGCTACCAGAGTTGCATATGTAGAAAGCAATGGAGCGCTCGTTTTCCACAGTAAAAATATTCTATATTTGTTTTTCAGTAAATTTTACATCTATGGATTATAACGCTTTCTTTATTGCTTGCTAATATGCGAAGCAATTTTGGGTATTCAAATAGTAGAAATTATATCACAATGCCGTATTTTTAAAAATCTCATAATTATTTCATGAAGGTCTAAAAAAACTTGTTTTTAATAACGGGGGAAGTGCTTGAGGTTTTGTAAAAGATTTTTAGGCGAAAACGGATCAGCAATTTATAAAAATCTAGAGATTACAAATAATGATGAAATCATGACTGCTGGAGTTTGACATTTTCATTAAATCTTCTAGAAATACACAAATTTAAAATTTAGCTGCAATATAAATTTGATAAATTTGCTGATTTTGACTTGATAAATTTGACTTATAAGATAAAAGGGGTAGGACGCATTAAAATACGCCCTTTTATAAATTTAAGATGAAAACTTGCTTGATCTTAAATTTGATCTATTTTAGCTCAAACGCAAGTGTTGCAGCGATCGTCTCATCATCACAAATTTTTGAGTCAGCAAACGGCATTTTATGCACAGTTTGCAGTAGCCATTTTCCAGGTTTAAGCGCAAGCACTTCTATCGTACCATCTGACTCAGTTTGGCCGTGAAATGCGCTTTTTTCTTTCAAAAAGCCATCAAATGTTCCATCAAGTGTAGCATTTTCTAGTGGTTTGCCTTCAAATAGAATTTTCACTTTAAATGGCACGCCCACTTTGAAATTTGCTGGATTGTCAAGTGGGACTATCTCTAGGCGTTGGTTGGACGGCTTTGTGACTGAGCTATCTTTTGCGTTTTTATTTATGACGCCTTTTGCGCTCATGCTCGCTTTTTTGCAGTATTTGGCGTCCTTGATGTCCTCTTTGGTTTTGCCCATGTGCCATGTGCCATCGCTCGCTTTTGTCCAAAACGTAGGCTTGTACTCGCCAGCTATAAGGTATGAGCCGTCCTCTAGTTTGGCTCTTTCATAATGGTAGTTTTCGCCGCTTTGTTTTAGGCTCAGTTTTTCGCCATTTTTGTTTATAATGTATGGGGCTTCAAATAGTCCGGTCTTGTTGTCTGGGATCTTTTCAACAGTTGGGAAGTCGTCTGCGTAGCCGATATCAACGCTTGTTACCTCTTTGCTGCTTCCAAAAAGCCAAAATTCGTGAGCTAAAGAGTGACTGCTAAAAGCCGCCAAAGCCAAAAGTGCAAATAAATGCTTGTTCATTACATATCCTTTCAGATTAAATTGTCTATTTTTCTATTTCTAATATATGTCACAAAAAAATATTGTTAAATTTCTACATGACTAAATTTTCGCTATTTACTTAACAATTTAGTAATCAAAAACTGATTTTATTCATTTAAATTTATAAAATAACATAAGTATTAAAAAAATACTTTTAACAACTGAAATTACGAGATATAAATCAGTTGTGCAATTATATCAAAAATAATAATTAATATCAATATAAAATTAAATTTTATCCACAAAGGGATAAACCAAAAATAAATTTTGTCTTTACCATTTATATAACTAAAAAGTTTTATTTCTGAAAATATTTTATATAAAAATTCTTTTTTCTCATTATATTTTAATATTTAATTAAGATTATATCCTTTATAATGTCACTAAATTATTTTTAAAAAATATAACTTTATAGTTATTTCCAAGGAAGGTTAAGATGAGAACTCTCTTATCTTTAAGCATGGTGTGTGCTGCGCTACTTGCTAATGAGACTAATCTAAAAAACGAGTTAAACAACGAAGAGATTAGGGCGAATATGGCAAGCTCTTTTAACGAAAGCTCCAACATAAATTTACTTAACGAAAAACCAACTTCAGAAGGTAAGCTAAATTTAAACGAAACCCCATGCTTTAAAATAGATAAAATTTCACTTCTTAGTGAGAACGAAGTAGCTAGCTTTAATGCTAGTAGTGGTGCTGATGAGGCTATAATAAGAAAAGCTTATAATACAAACTACTCTAAATTTAACTCTATTTTAGAGGCTAGCTTAAACAAGCTTGACTTTAAATCTGGCAGCTGTCTTGGCAAAAACTCTATCAATCTAATCATAAACTCTTTTAATAACGAGATAATAAAAAGTGGCTATATCACTTCAAGTGCGAGCCTAGTTACAAAGAGCCTAAAAGATGCCAAGCTAGAGTTTGTCATAAATCTTGGTCTAATAGATGATATAAGCATCAATGAGCTTGACACTCAAAGAAATAGAGCGAGCCTATTTAGCGCATTTGGTGAGTACTCTCATAAAAATAAAGTGGCAAACATAAGAGATATCGAGCAGGCTCTTGAGTCACTTCAAAACGTCTCGAAAAATGACGTTAGTATTAAATTCTTACCTTCAAATAGAGCTGGCTTTTCAAATATAGTGATCACTAGAGTTGATAGCTTCCCTCTAAAAGCTGCTATAAGCATTGATAACCTTGGCTCAAAACAAAGCGGCAAGTATCAAGGAATGCTAAATTTAAGCACGCTAAATTTACTTGGATTTAACGAAATTTTTAGCTTCTCACGTGGCAAAGATATATTTAAAAAATATGAGGTCACAAATAAATTTAATGGCGCTAGTGATCACGGAGCTTCAAATAACTACTATTACGGCTTTAGTATCCCATTTGGCTATTTCATGCTTGAGTATGAAAAGAGTAAATATGACTACGCCCAGATCATAAACGCAGCCTACAACCTCTACACATATAAAGGTAGAAGCGAGAGTGACTCACTAAGCCTTGCTTATACATTTTATAGGGACTCAAATTTTAAAAATAGCGCCTATGTAAAGCTATTTAAGAGAAAAAATAAAAACTATCTAGAGGACTACGAGCTAGATAACCAAGCTAGAAGAAATGCTGGATATGAGGTAGGCGTAAAAACAAGCTACAACTCATATAATCAAGCTTTTAGCACTAAGCTAGCTTATAAAAAGGGCACTGGGATATTTAACTCACAGCCTGATCCTTTAGAGGATAGTGGCGAGGCAACATCTAGGTTTGCTCTAATAAATTTAAACCTAAACTACAAATATAAATTTGAACTTCCACTAAGCTACGATCTAAATATCAACGCAAGATATGGTCTAAATAGACTAAGCTTGCAAGATAAATTTAGTATCGGTGGATACTACAGTGTTAGAGGATTTGACGGGGAGAGCTCGCTTGTTGGAAATCACGGAGTAAGCGTAAGAAATACCCTCTCATATAACTACTATAAGAGCAACTCTGTCTATGCAGGGCTTGACGCTGGCATGGTAAGAGCCCCAAGTAGTGGCATAAAGGATAAAAACACCCTTGCAGGATACGCCATAGGTCTAAGAGGCAGCATAAAAGCCTACAACAACCTAAGCTACGACATATCTGTCTCTAAACCTATTTATAAACCAAAGAGCTTTGAAACTAAATCAACAAATGTAAATTTCATCATAAGCTACGAATTTTAAGGATAAAATATGCTAAAGAAAAACCAAATTTCAAATGCGCAAAAGCCTAGCCTTTTAACCATAGGCTTAAATTTCTACGTAAGTCTCTCTTTGCTACTTGGTACTATGCCTGCCCTTGCAAATGAGCCAAGTATCATAGCTGACCCAGGTGCTAGTAACCGCCCTGATATACTAAAAGCTCCTAATGAGACGCTAATAATAAATATCACAAACCCTGATAGCAAGGGCGTCTCTATAAATGAATATAGTAGATTTAATACGCCAACCACTGGCACTATCCTTAATAACTCTAATAAAAACATAGATACAAAGATAGCTGGCCAGATAGATGCAAACTATAGGCTTACAAAAGAGGCAAGCCTTATTATCAACAAAGTAAATTCGGCTGAGAAATCATCTCTAAAAGGAAATTTAGAGGTTGCTGGTAGCAGAGCTGATGTGGTCATAGCAAACCCAAATGGCATAAGCGTAGATGGTCTAAATATGATCAACTCTCGCTCACTCACACTAACAACAGGTAATATCAATAAACTAAGCCCCAAAGAGATAGAGCTAATATCTAATAACTCTATCGACATCGTAGGGGACGGCCTAAACGATAAGAGTAGCGACTATACAAATGTCATCTCAAATGCTGTAAATTTAAACTCAAATATCCACGCAAATGAGCTAAACATCATCGGTGAAAAGGCGGTTGCTTCAAGCAAAGATAGACTTTATAACGACGTAAAAACTAAAAACCAAGAAAACAGCTTTAGCCTAGATAGTAGCGCGCTTGGCGGTATGTATGCTAATAAAATCAAACTAGTTGGCACAAGTAACGGCGTAGGCGTAAATAATAACGGCCTAGTGATAGCAAATAACAACATAGAGATAAGCCTTGATGGCGACATAGTTAATGCTGGCGCTATCGCTTCTAACAAAGATGTTAAGATAGAGGCAAAGACTATAACAAACAAAGATGAAGCGCTAATAGGTGCAAAAGAGAGCCTTAATATAAAAGCAGACACTTTGGTAAATACTTCTAGTCAAATTTATGCTAAAGATATAAATGTAGAGGCTAAAAAGCTGGTAAATAACTCAAGCTCGCAGGCTAGGGTGGATACAGTGCACAAACAAGGCACTATGCACCTAAAAAAAGAGGGAGTAAATAGATATAAGCTTGGTGTAAATTTAAAAGAGCTAAAAGAGAAGATAAGCACCAAACTAGCTAAGAAGCTAGGCAAAGATATAAGCGAGCTAGATGAAAACGAGGTAAATGAGTTAGTATTAAAAGAGGCTGCAAATAAAGATGGCGCTCTATATGCTCTAAATTTACACAAAGACTCGCATCTAGTTGGCACTAGCCAAAAGATATTTCATAATCTAAGACTAGACTATGATACAAATGAGGTTCTAGTTGATACTAGTAGAGCAAAGAATAATGAACAAAAAAGAACTATCACATATAGCATAGTTAAAGATGTGCTAAACGAAGATGATAAAGCCAACTTCATCCCAGGTAGCATAATAGCTAACAATGATATAAATTTAAATGTAAATGATGTCTTAAACGATAAGAGCGTTATATATGCTGGAGGAGATCTAAAGCTAAATAGCGATAATGTAGAAAACATAGCTCTAATGCTAAATAACCACGTAAATAGCTATAGCGTTTATAAGTGGAAAGAGAAAAAGAAATGGTATAGAGGTGGAGGCTGGAAAACCAAAGGTGGAACAGGAAAAGTTTTCAGTTTCTCATACACAGATGTTGGCTTGCCAGCAGTATTTGCAGCGGGCAATAATATAGTAGGAAGCACGCAGGACTTTTCAAGCTACGCACTAAATGATGATATAAAACTAGCAAATGTTGATCTAGATAAATTCTCTGAGCCAATATTTAATAGCCCAATAATTAAAAACCTAAATAGAAAGGTGAAAAACCAAGGATACTACTACAGCCTTGATAGTATAAACTCTGCTTATATAGCAAATATCCTTGACAGTTTATATGAAGCAAGAAATGAGAGCATAAGTAAATTTAAAAAAGAGGCCAAAGACAAAAACGTAAAAGCCTCAGCTTTAGTAATGGCAAATAACATAGAGCTAGACGCTAAAGGCAACATAAGCCTAGCTGGAAGCGTAGTGGCTGATAGCTTAAATCTCAATGCAGATAAAAAGATAAAGCTAAAAGGTGCAGATCTAGCAACTAGTAGAGATGCTAACATTTTGGCTAATGATATAGAGATAGATAGCTCTGATCTAAAATCTAAAAATCTAAGCTTAAATGCAAAGAATAATATAAATTTAGATCAAAGCAAATCTCAGTTTAGCAAAGTCTCTAACCTAGAGGCTACAAACGATATAAATTTACAAGCTGGCAATGACATAAAAGTATCTGGCTCAAATTTAGATGCGAGTAGAGATATAAATTTAAACTCAGGCAATAATATAGAGATAAAAGCAGATGAGTTTAGCTACACTCATCATGTAAGCTCTAAAGGGATGAAATTTGATGAGAGTGTAAAAAGAGTAAGCGCTGCAAATTTAAACGCAAATAGCGACATAAATTTAAATGCTAAAAATACTCTTTTAGTCTCATCAACTCATCTAAACGCACTAAAAGATATAAATTTAAATGCTAGTGATATCATACTAGCAGCGCAGTCAAACACTAGCGAAGCAACAGCTATAAATAGCTCTAAATCACTCCTTTCTAAAAAGCAAACCATAGATAGCGCCGTAAGCTCAGAAGTAGTAAGCACTAGCCTAAAATCAGGCAATAATATAAATTTAAACTCAGCTAATGATATATATCTAGTATCATCTAAGCTAAAATCAGACAAAGATATAAATTTAAACTCAAAGAGCAATATCCTCTTTGAAAATGGCTACAACGTAGAGGCTAGCTCTCATACTTCTAAAAAGAGCAAGATATCTTTAAATCCAAACGCATTTTATAAGAGCAGCTTTGATCTTGTTGCAAATGGCAGTAAAAAGGCAGTTTATAGCACTATAGACTCAGGCAATGATATAAATTTAAATGCCAAAAGTGCTCTTAGCCTAAAAGGTGCAAACCTAAACTCTGGCAATGATACAAATTTAAACGCAGAGCTTATAGCTATATCAAACACAAATGATGAAAGCTACCATAAAGAGGAGCATAAGAGTAGCAGAGTAGGTATCTTAAAGCCTAATGAAGTGCTAAAAGATATCGTTGTCGATCTAAAAAGAAAGCTAAACCCTCTAAAAGAAGCAAAAGATAAATTTAGCTCACTTAGCACACCTACATTTGTAATAGGAAAAACATCTACCAAATTTGAAAGCAATAGCCTAGAAGCTAAAGCCACTAACATAAAAGCTGGCAATAATATAAATATCAATGCCAATAAAGATATAAACATAGTAGCCTCAAATGTAGATGCTAAAGAGAACTTAAATTTAAAGGCTAATGAAGCGATAGAAATTTCATCTACAAATAGCATCTCTAATGCCAAGTCAGAATCAACCGCAAGAAAAATCCTAGGCAAACAAAGCGCGTCAGCAAGCTCAACAAATGAAGAGGTTGTTAGCTCAAATTTAAACTCCAAAAACATAAACATAGCCTCAAACCAAGATACTACACTTATAGGCTCAAATATCAGCGCAGATGAGAGCTTAGATATAAAAGCTGATAATTTAAATTTACTCCCAGCATCATATAGCCTAGAGAGCTCATCTAAATTTAAAGACTCAGGCTTTGGCGATCTAATGAAATCAAATGGTGAAGAGAGTAGCTCAAACTATAACCTTGCTACAAGCACACTATCGGCAAAAGATATAAGCCTAAGCTCAAATACCATAAACGCTCTAGCATCTGTAATAGAGGCTACTAATGTAGATGTAAATACAAAGCTTTTAAATTTAGTCTCAGCAAAGAGCACATCTGTAAATACAAGCCTAAGCAACAATGCAGGAGTTTTAACAGCTACTATAAAAACAAAAGGCAAGATAGAAGAGATAGAGATACCTGCCATCATCAAAGTAAAAGATAAATTTACACTAAATGGTAAAGATATAACAGACAAGCTAGACACTACAGCCTTTAAAGCCATAAACGACTCTTTAAACTCAGAGGAATTTAAAGAAGGAGTTATAAGAGAGCTAAGATCAAACTCAAATACCCCAATAGATGAAGAGACAATAAATCAAGTAAAAGCAGTTCTAATATTAAAGAGTGGGAAGATAAGACAACTACTCTTAGCGGTATGGGAGCTCTAATAATAACAGCCATCGTTACATTCCTAACAGCAGGAGCTGGAACCGCTGTAGCTGGAGCACTTGGAGCTGCTGCTAGCTCAACCGCAAGTGCAGCCATATCAGCTATGACAACAGCTGTCATAGCAAACTCAACAGTCCAACTAACAAACAATCTCTTATCTCATGGCAAGGTTAAGTGACGCATCATCCCTAGCTAAATCAGCCATTAGTGCAGGGGAGTAGGGACTCATATGTTAGTAGCTATATATCAAGTATAAGCACTCTAAGTAATACTAATATCATAAATACACCAACTTATACTTTCTCTTATGCAGACCTACTAAAGCTCCACATCAAACGCAGCAATAAACTCTGCCATCTATAAAACAAACTTTAAAGATGCACTACTATCAAATTTAATCTCTAAAGCAACAGACAATGCTTACAAGGCAGTAGGAGGCTACTCAAGCAGTGAAGCAAATATAAACTCTAACTCACTATTTAAAGAATCAGGCTTAGGTAAGATAGCTCTTCACTCAGCCGTAGGAGCACTATCAGCAAAGTTATCTCATGAAAACGTTGCAGCTGGTGCATTAAGTGGAGCTGTAAATGAAGCAGTCTCTTCTATATTATATAAAGACACATCAAATATGAGCACTAAAGAGATAGAAGCTTATAACAATAAACGCCTACTAGCATCCCAGCTAATAGGAATAATAGCTGGAGGCATAGCTAATGGAGATAAAGGAGCAAACACAGGATATAAGATAACCACAAGTGCAGATACTTATAATAGACAGCTTCATCAAAGAGAGATAGACTTTATAAACAATAAAAACAATATAGAAAGCTTTAAATCAAAGCTTCAAACTACAACAAATAAAATTTATAGTGATGATGAAGCAAAATCTATCCTAGCAAAAGCAGCACTATCTCTAACAGATAGATCATTTAACGAAGCATATAGACAAAGCCTAAGCTCAAATGAGTCTTTACAATATAGAACTAGCAACAATTTCATAAAAGCAAGTAGCTTTTTACAATACAACAGCCTAGATAATACAAATGCCTTTAATCCAGATAAAAAGCAATATGAGGATAGGGTATATCTATCTAGATAGTTTTACTAACAATAGAAGGACACATGATAAAAGCAATTTAAAAGTAGATACAAAAGCTTAGTAATGATATAGCAAACTTTGCAACAGGGTTTGCAAAAGGTGGAATAAATCTTGTAAAAGATACAATAACGGGAGTTTATCATTTAGTAAATAACCCAAAAGAATTTGTTAATGCGTTGGCTAATATCCCAAATATACCAAGTGAAATAAAAGAAGGTATAGACAAAGGCGACCTTGATGTAGTATTAGGTGACTATGAGAGTGTAACTGCAAGGGATACTGAATTTATAGCTGGACTTACTGGCTCTGGTGCTATTACAAACAAAGCTGGAAAAGCAACTTGGGATAGAGTTGGCGATGGTGTTTTAAAGCCAATTGACGATATTGTTGATAGTTTTTCGAAATATCATATAAATAATACCTTGAGTGGTTTAGACAATTTTTCAAAAAATATACCAAACATTGGCAATATTCCAAATAGAGAACTTGCACAAAATATAAATAAAGCGGTGCAAGATATTATTAAGGAACCTATAAAAACAAATACACAACTTAAAAAACATAATGGCTCTATCTATAACAATTATGAGAAAATTTGATTACCATCTATATCTAACGGAAAAAGAAATACAATATAGAGAATACAGGGTGGAACCAGTAGATAAAGCAAAAATGTTCATAGAATAGTAGTGGGAAGCGACGGAACTATATTACTCAAACAACCATTATGGACAAAAATGGGAATGGTATCCCTTTTTATAGAGTTGGTGTATTGCCAAAAAGAAACGATAAATAAAATGTTTGGAGGTATTAAATGATAGAAGTTAGAATTGATTTTTGATGAAATTGATAAGATTAGAGAATTGAACTATGCTTATGGCAATCGTATTCCAGAAAATATAAAAGAAAAGATGCTATATTTTTTATCGCTAAAACTAAATTACCTCCAACTCATAATTGGGATACATTTAAAGATTCTATCAATATTTGCATTTTTAAGGAATTGCAAGAATTTAAACCAGAAGACGGTTGGGCTAGCTATGATGAATTACTTTAATGATAAAAAGAAGAAGATAATAAATGTGGAGTTAAAAAAATAAACAAGGCGTTAGGGATAATTTAAAGTTAATTTTTTTATAAATTTTTAATAAATTTTACAAAGAACATAACGAATTAGCAAATAAATTATTGGATTTCATCAGCGATGTGAAAAAGTGAAATGTTAAATTACTGTGATAAAAAAATAATAATGATTTTTAAAATATTACAGTAGTTATCAAAAGTTAAAAGATGAAAATAACTCAAAATAAACAAGTGAAGTTAGAAATTTTGAAGGTGTAAAAACGGAGTCAAATTAAAATTCAAATCATCGCTTGATCTATAGTAGTTTGAAAATGGCTACAACGTAGAGGCTAGCTCTCATACTTCTAAAAAGAGCAAGATATCTTTAAATCCAAACGCATTTTATAAGAGCAGCTTTGATCTTGTTGCAAATGGCAGTAAAAAGGCAGTTTATAGCACTATAGACTCAGGCAATGATATAAATTTAAATGCCAAAAGTGCTCTTAGCCTAAAAGGTGCAAACCTAAACTCTGGCAATGATACAAATTTAAACGCAGAGCTTATAGCTATATCAAACACAAATGATGAAAGCTACCATAAAGAGGAGCATAAGAGTAGCAGAGTAGGGTATCTTAAAAGCCTAATGAAGTGCTAAAAGATATCGTTGTCGATCTAAAAAGAAAGCTAAACCCTCTAAAAAGAAGCAAAAGATAAATTTAGCTCACTTAGCACACCTACATTTGTAATAGGAAAAACATCTACCAAGATTTCAGAAAGCAATAGCCTAGAAGCTAAAAGCCACTAACATAAAAAGCTGGCAATAATATAAATATCAATGCCAATAAAGATATAAACATAGTAGCCTCAAATGTAGATGCTAAAGAGAACTTAAATTTAAAGGCTAATGAAGCGATAGAAATTTCATCTACAAATAGCATCTCTAATGCCAAGTCAGAATCAACCGCAAGAAAAATCCTAGGCAAACAAAGCGCGTCAGCAAGCTCAACAAATGAAGAGGTTGTTAGCTCAAATTTAAACTCCAAAAACATAAACATAGCCTCAAACCAAGATACTACACTTATAGGCTCAAATATCAGCGCAGATGAGAGCTTAGATATAAAAGCTGATAATTTAAATTTACTCCCAGCATCATATAGCCTAGAGAGCTCATCTAAATTTAAAGACTCAGGCTTTGGCGATCTAATGAAATCAAATGGTGAAGAGAGTAGCTCAAACTATAACCTTGCTACAAGCACACTATCGGCAAAAGATATAAGCCTAAGCTCAAATACCATAAACGCTCTAGCATCTGTAATAGAGGCTACTAATGTAGATGTAAATACAAAGCTTTTAAATTTAGTCTCAGCAAAGAGCACATCTGTAAATACAAGCCTAAGCAACAATGCAGGAGTTTTAACAGCTACTATAAAAACAAAAGGCAAGATAGAAGAGATAGAGATACCTGCCATCATCAAAGTAAAAGATAAATTTACACTAAATGGTAAAGATATAACAGACAAGCTAGACACTACAGCCTTTAAAGCCATAAACGACTCTTTAAACTCAGAGGAATTTAAAGAAGGAGTTATAAGAGAGCTAAGATCAAACTCAAATACCCCAATAGATGAAGAGACAATAAATCAAGTAAAAGCAGTTCTAAATTCTAAAGAGTGGGAAGATAAGACAACTACTCTTAGCGGTATGGGAGCTCTAATAATAACAGCCATCGTTACATTCCTAACAGCAGGAGCTGGAACCGCTGTAGCTGGAGCACTTGGAGCTGCTGCTAGCTCAACCGCAAGTGCAGCCATATCAGCTATGACAACAGCTGTCATAGCAAACTCAACAGTCCAACTAACAAACAATCTCTTATCTCATGGCAAGGTTAAATTTGACGCATCATCCCTAGCTAAATCAGCCATTAGTGCAGGGGTAGGCTCATATGTTAGTAGCTATATATCAAGTATAAGCACTCTAAGTAATACTAATATCATAAATACACCAACTTATACTTTCTCTTATGCAGACCTACTAAGCTCCACATCAAACGCAGCAATAAACTCTGCCATCTATAAAACAAACTTTAAAGATGCACTACTATCAAATTTAATCTCTAAAGCAACAGACAATGCTTACAAGGCAGTAGGAGGCTACTCAAGCAGTGAAGCAAATATAAACTCTAACTCACTATTTAAAGAATCAGGCTTAGGTAAGATAGCTCTTCACTCAGCCGTAGGAGCACTATCAGCAAAGTTATCTCATGAAAACGTTGCAGCTGGTGCATTAAGTGGAGCTGTAAATGAAGCAGTCTCTTCTATATTATATAAAGACACATCAAATATGAGCACTAAAGAGATAGAAGCTTATAACAATAAACGCCTACTAGCATCCCAGCTAATAGGAATAATAGCTGGAGGCATAGCTAATGGAGATAAAGGAGCAAACACAGGATATAAGATAACCACAAGTGCAGATACTTATAATAGACAGCTTCATCAAAGAGAGATAGACTTTATAAACAATAAAAACAATATAGAAAGCTTTAAATCAAAGCTTCAAACTACAACAAATAAAATTTATAGTGATGATGAAGCAAAATCTATCCTAGCAAAAGCAGCACTATCTCTAACAGATAGATCATTTAACGAAGCATATAGACAAAGCCTAAGCTCAAATGATCTTTACAATATAGAACTAGCAACAAATTTCATAAAGCAAAGTAGCTTTTACAATACAAGCCTAGATAATACAAATGCCTTTAATCCAGATAAAAAGCAATATGAGGATAGGTATATCTATCTAGATAGTTTTACTAACAATAGAGAATTTTATGATAAAAATTTAAAAGTAGATACAAAGCTTAGTAATGATATAGCAAACTTTGCAACAGGGTTTGCAAAAGGTGGAATAAATCTTGTAAAAGATACAATAACGGGAGTTTATCATTTAGTAAATAACCCAAAAGAATTTGTTAATGCGTTGGCTAATATCCCAAATATACCAAGTGAAATAAAAGAAGGTATAGACAAAGGCGACCTTGATGTAGTATTAGGTGACTATGAGAGTGTAACTGCAAGGGATACTGAATTTATAGCTGGACTTACTGGCTCTGGTGCTGTTGCAAACAAAGCTGGAAAAGCAGCTTGGGATAGGTTTGGTAAAAAGCCTAGTGAGGTAACTAGTGATGTTACTAAAATAGACAATCCAGCCATAGAGGCAGTAAAAGACAAAGATAGTGCCGCAAATGTTGCTTTGTATGAAAAGTATAAGAAGGAACTTTATTTTTTGGAGATATTTAATTCCGATGGCACCTTAACCGAAAATGCTATTAAAGCATCTAAAATAATAAATTCCTCCTCTGGGGAGAAGATAGGCAATAAAAAGCTTATTGCAGAACTATCAAAACGTGGTGATATAAAAGATTGGGTTAAAGCAAAGGTAAAAGTAGGTAAAGATGAAGTCCATTTTTATAAAAATTTAAAAACCAATGAAGTGTACTATGAGATGGATTATAAAACAAAATTTGGTGGTAAAAAATGAAAGTAAAACTAAAATCAACCATTGATATTTCATCGCTTGAGCTTCGCGAGCTAAGTGCATTTGATGCGCTTAAAAAAGATACTATTTATGATGTCTTGCTGATGGAGATGTATGAAGGGAAGGTAAAATTTATCATTGTGTATGACAAGGATGATTTTGATGGCATTTGCGGATTTAGTGCTGAGCTTTTTGATATTATTGATGGCAGTATCCCAAATAGATGGAATATTGTTAGGATAAACGATGTCTTAAGTATTGCCCCAAGAAATATTAATTATGAAAATTTTTGGTCGGATTTACAAGAAATCTTTGAAGATGATCTAAATTTTAGAGAAAAAGATAAGAGATACTATTTTGCATTCAGAAATTATCTGATTGAGTTTGCTGGTTTTATTGATTTTAAAATTTATAAAAGAGAATTTAGAAAAATCTTTAACGACTATCAAGATCCAAGTATCAAAGCTATCGGAGTAGATACGCAAGAAGATAGCTATGTGGTTTGTCCGCATTGTTATAATGCAGAGCAAGTAAGCGCAGAACTAGGTGTTATAAAGTGCGAAAAATGCCACCAAGAATATAACAACCCACTTGCCAAAATTTGTCCAAGTGGGATAGAAGTGGTGGATGAATAGCTAGTAATAATTATTATAGTTGCATACTTCAGCAGAAAACCTGAGAAATGGGGTAAAACAACTGGTAGTATGGATACTTGGGAATTTGCAAGGCATGAAGCATTTGAAAGATATTTTTAAATTCTAATATTAAATTTAAGAAAGTTACAAATAGTAAAGGTATAACATTTTTGGAAAAAGATTACCAGATGGTCGTGGCATTAGATTGGAATTAAATGGAAATTTTAAAGGTTTTATAGATTGATGGAAATATTAGAATTGTTATTAGATAAAGTAAAATTAGAAGATTGCTTAAATTTAACAAAAGTATTGATAGAAAAATCTGAGGAAATATTAAATGTAAAATCCACTATTTATCCTAATTTATCAAAAAGAAAATTATAAAAATTTTTAGGTTTGATGAAACACAAAATGGGTATATATATTTTCAGTTCAAAGAAATTCAAAATTTTTTGATTTAAAAATTTTGAATTTTTGAACTATATATTCTAATATATAATAATGAAAACGAACTAACATTATCTTTTGATTTTAATGAAGCAAATAAAATCCCTTACAAAATTCTATTGATTTTTTTGCAAGAAAATGGCAAATGCATTAAATACAAAGTTTTATTATTGTGGTTTAGAGCCTGCTCATGATACCAACACACAGTTTTTACATACAATGGTGTAGGAAAAAAATAAAGTGGTAAATAAAATAATAAAATCGAGTTTATGGAAATCTTAATGCTATTAAGGGAAATTAAAATGAGAAAAATAAGGGAATTATTGGCAAAGTCTTTGTTTAGATTTGCTTCAACAGATTATCAAATACATTATATTGATAATTCTACTATTTACGAGTATGTGGCGCCAGAAGACTTAATTGAAGAAGTTGCAAATTTTTGTAGAGAAGCACAATTAGATTGTTTCAAAAATAATTTTTCAGAACGAGAATTAGAATTTGCAAATATATTGCGAAATAAAAATACTCAACCTGCCAAATGGTGATATATACGGAACAACTATATGGGCTGGATTAAAAAAATAGATGCAGAAAAAAATTTCTTTAAATATTTTGGGTTATCGAATAAAAAGATTTTGATTATAATACAATAGATAATATAGACTGCAATGATTTTGGTAAATAAAATAACAAAAATCAGATTTACGGAAATCTTAATGCTATTATGGGAAAAATAAAAAAATGTATCAACTAAAAAAATATTATTAGAAAGGCTATTTGAATTAGCTTCTACTGAATATCATATATATAGACAATGCTACTACTGATAAATATACTTGGGGTGATGAATTAGTAAATGAGATAATTAATCCATTAGAACTTATACAAAGGCCAGAAAAATAAGTATTTATTTGATAATAATGAGCTCCTAGCTATAAAAGAATATAAAAATAAACTTGATACTATTTGTAAAAAAATAATAATACGGATACAGATTTATATGAAATGCCAGAAATTTGGAATAAGATAATTATAAGTTCTGTAAAATTTTACTAAAATTTATTAGGTTATTCCATTAATGACTTTGATGAAGATGCGAAATTGATAGCCGAGCATAAAATTTAATAATATAGTAGCGGAATCCCTTTTACAAAGCTGGCAAATTGCCACAAGGAACGATAAAACAAATTTTTGGTAATATACAATGATAGATGTAAAAAAATTGATTTTGAAGAACTAGAAAAAGATGTAATATATGCTGATGAATTTGGTGAATATAAACCAAAAAAATATAATTGAAAAAAAGTTTATGGCTATTTATCAAAAATTAAACTTGCCATTGCGTTTCGGACCAGATGGTTTTAAGGATTTTTGGTTGATTAGATATAAAGAATGGGAAGAATATCGAGAAGTAGATGAATGGGGAAGCTATGAAGAATATCTGCAAGAAAAAAATCAGAAAAATTCACAATATGGGTTAAAAATAAATTTGGTATTAGAGATGATATGACAATACATTTTTAAATTTTAATAATTAAACAGAAATATAAAAAAATATAGCCAATGATTTATTGGTTTTACTTAATGATGTCATTAGTGAAACAGCCAAATATTCAACAGATAATGGCAATGACTTATTAAATATTACAATAGTTATTGAAAGCTAGAAGCCTATAATTCACCATAATTTTAGAGTTAATTAATAACATATCATATAATTAGCCAAAAAAACACTCATCTAAAAAGGATCACTATTAGCAACAGGAGAGTATGATAAAGACAATACCTTTATAGATAACCACAACCTACTTTAAAAACAAATACCCTAAGCTATGAGAACCTATCAAATACAAGCTATAACAAAGGATCATCTCTTAGTATAGGAGCTAACTACCAAGTAGGTAAAAAGATGATAGTAAAGCTAAGGAAAATATATTTCAAATAGTGGAAGTCAGTTATCAAGTAGCATATCTAAAAATTCAAAAAAATACAAGAAGCTACTAAAAAAAGCATTAGACTACGCAAATAAAATTAAGGATTTAAAATGAGTGAAGTAATTTTTAAAAAATTCTAATTTGAAAAACTGAATTAACTTATGCTTCTAGTTTCATAATCTATGATAGTTTAAAAAGAATTTATTTATTCAAAATATAATGGAGATTGTTTAAAAAAATAGATATATTCGGTAATATAGATAATGATTTTAGGGCAATTGCTGTTATAGCAGCAATGGATAATGAAAATGATGAAATAATACATAAGCTTAATTTGCAATATTTTTGATAGAAAATATGACTATGGTGAATTTGATATTGTTAAAGAAATAGCTAATGCAAAAATCTTGTGTTCTATTAAAATTAAAAAGAGAGCGAAATTCTTACAAAGATATTATCTTATATTTCTTTTGAAAAATTTATGGGTTCTTATTTTTTTCAAAAGGTAGGCTTATTGGAGAAAATATCAATAATTTGAAAATTTATCGGTGTTTGTGGGGGATCTAAAAACGAAAAATATATTGAAAAATAAATTTGTTGGATTTGATTAAAAAAATATTGAAAATATAGAAAAATTCAGATGATTTTTTTATACAACAAAATTCATAAGTGATTGTATGTGAAAAAAATAATTATATTGTTAATTCAGAAAAATTTTTGATAAAAGAATTTTAAAACTTTACTCAAAAATAAAAAAATAAAAAGTGTGTGATAAAAATCGAAATTTGATTTTGAAAATGTTTGTGTCAGTATAGAATTGATTAAATTTTCTAATTACCAACAAAAATTTAGTTGGAAATATTGTGTATAAAATCCTTTTTGGGGAAAAAGACGAGGTGCTAGAAAGTTGTTTGTCTTTTTGGAATTATAAAAATAAAAATCCTATAAAAAAATGGTATTAGGCCGGGCATTATATTTATAGAGCAAGATAAGATTGATACTAATTTATCGATTTTATCTTGTTGAGACATTTTTAATTTTGAATTAGCAAAAAGAACCGTCACTAAATATTAGAGTTCAATTTTTTTATAAAGTTTGATGATCAATTCTCTATGCTATTTGATATATATGATGATAGAGGATTTTATGCTTATTACTTATAAATTTAATGAAAAATGGATGAATCGAAATTTATGATAAACAAGGCAAACATCAAGGATCATATTCCACACTTACTGATGGAACAAAACCAAGATGGACGATAGATATTCCAATGGAGATTTTGTTGGTAAAAAAATGGTAAAAATCTTTATGAAATTAAATTTAAATAGGGAGAATTTTCTATGAAACAATCAGAAATTTCATATATCAAAAAATTGTAAATAAATATTATAATGAGGCGTTAGAGTGCTTTGGATGTTCTTCTCACATATTGTTTTGGAACTATGATGAATTTAAGGATAATCTAGAATATAATTTTGAAGCATTTTTGTATATGTTAAAAAATTGATAGATAATGGAGAAAATTTTGGTTTTTAGTTCCATATTGTTTTTATGACAAACAAACAAAAAAACATATTCAACAAAAAAATTAAAAAAGAATAAATGGTGAGCGGGATATTTTTGGGATATTCCATCTGATGAAATTATAAATTATACACGCAGTGTTTTTACCGAAAAGATTTGAATGATATAAGTAACTATTCAAATAGTAAAAAAACTATGGTATTTTTGGTATGATGATTGTCCGCAAATCCGTTGGGTTGATAAAGAAAAATGAGAAAGATTTATTAGTATCGTAGGGTGGCATTTATATGAAAAATGTAAATCTTAATCATACGGAAGTTGAAAATGCAATAGCTAATGAACTATATGGTAAAAAAACCTTGAAATAAATAAGCATTATAAAAAAATACCATTGAAGTAAATGGCATAACAATAGAATATAATGCTTTTAAACGAGATAATGGAGTTATAAATATAGAATTTACTATGTGCCAGAAACAAAATAATTCTATAAACAACGATAAGTTTCCCCGATATTTTAAATAGAATATTAAATGTAATGTTAAAAAGATATTGCCTATAAAGATGAACTTATTGCGCATCTAAATGCTCTTTCGCTAAAAATGTATAGAAAAAAATACGATGGTTTTTGGCATATATATTTGAAAAAAAGATGAAAATGTTGCATCGCTTGATATAAACAAGTTTCAAACTAGAATTGTTGTGGAAATGTATGTAAATAGTAAAAACCATTACCCTACTGACTTTTTATTGCATGTTGTTGATAACCAAGTGCGAGAACTTGAAATTTTTAATGCAGCCGGTGAAAATTATTTGGAATTAGAAAAATTTTGATAACATTAAATTTATGAGTTAAAAAAATGGAAAACCAGAAATCGGAACAATGTTTATACCTTGATAAATTTACAAGTATTGTAGATATTGAAGCTGCAATTGTTAAATTGATAAGTGATGATTTGGGCGATTATGCACTTTACGAACAATTTGAAAAATTCAGAAATTATAAAAAGAGAGATTTCTACTGCCGGATATTATTGTTATTTTGGCTTTAAAAAAGATATGGAAAAAGTAAAAAAATAATGGTTTTATTGGCAATGTAAATTTAATACTTTCCAATGAAAAATATTGGCGGTGCAATGATATTTTTTTAGAAAAATGGATTATTAAAAAAATGATAGAGTGCTATTTTTTTGGCAGCAAAATACTTTCTTTGAAGACATAAACAAGTTTTAGATATTAAACAAATGATAAAAAGATTTGTGCATATAATAAAAAAATTAAGAGTTATACATACAACTTACGTGAATTAGGCAAATGTCAGAACTTTTAATAAATAAAATTCCAACCGATGAAAAACAAGGTTACGATTGATGATGATCTAATTTTAGATAAAAAAACATTTTTTTATCTGTTAGTTTAAATAAAAAGACAAATCTGCTTTTTGTTTTAGTACCGATTTGGCTTTATTTTTATTTTTGCAAAAAATTTTATTATATCGTGCTCTTGATAAAGATTTTTGTACCATTTTTGAATTTATACCCAATTTAAATAATGATATTGTTAATGGGGTTAGATTGGCAAGTAAAAAGTTGTAAATTTCTTTAATCGATATGGAAGATAGTTCTCAAATTTTAAATATACAAAAATCAATATATAGAAATAGATAAATCATTATTTAAAGAAAAAGTTAATATAAAAATAACTATGAAGAAAAAATTTTGTATTTCTATCCTTTAGTGATAAAGCAAAAGTTATTGAATTTTGCAAAATTTTTGCTTAGTTTGGCAAAAAATATGGGACAATTAAAAATATGAAATGATAGATGAAAAATAATAAAATGGCGATAGTAGTAGGGTGAGTATCTTCGTCTATCAAAATGGTTGGCATTTGTATGGATAAAAATAATGATGGAAATATTAGGTTAATAACATCTATTTCAACAAAAATAGGATATAAAATGTTTAATGAATTAGATATTGTAGAAGCTAAATATAATATTTATTTAGTAAAAATAAAAAAATGGTTATTTGATTACTCATTGTAAAAGTGGAATTGATAATAAGGATATTATTTTTTTATCATTAAAAAGGAACAAAAGGGAACAATTGTAATGAATTATAATACAACAGATTGTGAAGTTGAATTTTTCGATGAAAATGATAATGTAATTAAAAATAAGTGAATTTGGATACACTTTGACATTAAATAAAAATATTTAACATTATATAATTTGCCTACCACAACAAAAAGGAATGCAAATATATAAGGAGCTAAAATTCAAATGAAAAAAATATCTCCAAAATACGTAAAAAAATATAGATAGTAATTATATGGAAATATATGCTGATTATTTTGGCTGTTCCTTGCTAACACTCTTTACACAAGATAATTTAGAATTTGAAACAATTGAATATGAAGTTGAAGCTTTCCTATACCTGTTAAAAAATTTATTGATAGTGGGCTTATACTTGTTGTATCGCCACTAAGTGGAGAAAAAGAAAAAATTATTCAAAATATTAAATTTTGGGATACTACTTCGAATACGATAATAGAATATATAAGGCAAAAACTTTCTAAAAATTTAAATTCATTATATGGTAGAATTAACGATAATGATAGTTTTGTAAAATTTTGGTATAAAGATTGCCCAGATATTCGCTGGGTCAATAGAAAAACAGGAAAAATTTATTAGGTTAGCAAATGACTTATCAAGCCTATAAAAAAACCAAATACAAATTAAGACTCAAATTTAAGTTACTAACTTTAAGTTTTGCATTTGTATTTTTTTGTATTTTATGATATTTCAAAGTTATGCTAATGTTACAAATTTCAATAAAAATGTCCGAGCTAACTACTGTGGATACCATTAAAACTTCTGGTTTGCTAAAAATAGAAGCACATTATCTTATAATATGGATCCAAAAGAGCTAATCAATGATCTAAAAAATAACAAAGTGAAAAAATACGAGTTATAAATGAAAATAAACTTAAAATTGATTTTGGTCGGATCATAGGCGAAGTAAAAAATACGATGGTTCATCATCGCAAAATACTACTTGGGGGAATAATCCATATTGATAAAAATGGTGGGGCTCATATCGTTCCAGCATTTCCAGACAAATTTAAAGGTGCATTATGAAAAAAATATTTATTCGATACTTCTATTCGGATTGCATGTAGGTTTTTTAGGAGAAATACGACCAAATATAAGAGGCATTGCCTTTGATTATGGAGATGATGGCACTGTTTATTTATATGGTTATTTAGATAATGAACCAACAGATGAGGACTATGATATTTTTTCGTATGCTTTAACTGAATTATATTCTGTATCACCAGAACTAGATGCAAACGGACAATATAAAGAAAAAATTATATTAACAAAATACAATGGGAAAAATATTAAAAAACAGCCGCATTATATGGATTGGTTTTATATAAGATACGAAGATGATTAAAGATTATAATAAGACATTATAAAAGAAGGTGTAAATCCAAGAAGATAGTGTTGATAGAAATATTTATCAGCTTGGTGATGCTAGAGTAGTAACTGAAAATAATGATAATATTATAATTAGTTTTATAAGAGCTAGCCAATGAAATGGATATATCCACAATTAATTGATGATTTGAAGTATTATTGTAATAGATTTATTAATGGCGATATTGATATTCAAACTATTCAAAATAAGATATATAAAACAGAAATGCAAATAGTTGCTATAGAGGAGCAATGGCTAAGAAAGATATTATCCAATATAGAAAATAAAATTGAATTATCTATGTTTACATTAGAAGATGCTGAATTAAAAAAGAATGTACGTGAAAAAATAGATAATTTATTAGACATATTGTATAAATTTGAAAATGATATGAACTAGACAATATTATAGAAGTCGAAAAATACCTTTGGTAATATTAAGGAATTTTCAAATGCCTTTAATCCAAATAAGAAGCAATATGAGGATAGGTATGTCTATCTAGATAGTTTTATTAACAATAGAGAATTCTATGATAAAAATCTAAAAGTAGATACAAAGCTTAGTAATGATATAGCAAACTTTGCAACAGGATTTGCAAAAGGTGGAATAAATCTTGTAAAAGATACAATAACGGGAGTTTATTATCTAGTAAGTAACCCAAAAGAATTTGTCAATGTGTTAGCTAATATCCCAAATATACCAAGTGAAATAAAAGAAGGTATAGACAAAGGCGACCTTGATGTAGTATTAGGTGACTATGAGAGTGTAACTGCAAGAGATACTGAATTTATAGCTGGACTTACTGGCTCTGGTGCTGTTGCAAACAAAGCTGGAAAAGCAGCTTGGGATAGGTTTGGTAAAAAGCCTAGTGAGGTAACTAGTGATGTTACTAAAATAGACAATCCAACTTCTAACACAAATATAAAACACAATGGAAATAGTGGTAATGATGGGGTTGGGGTTACTGGAAATGAAGATAGGGTAGCTACTGGCACTGTTGGAGACATTGTTGAGAATAAAATTACAAGTAAAGAAACCGTATTAGAAATTTTTAATACAGTTGGTGTAAGATCTATCGGAAAAGGGAGTAAAGGAGTTAGACTTGTTAAAGACAATAATGAATTGAACTTGGTGTGGGATAAATTAACAAAAGATGCAAAAGATATTAAGCCAGTTTTAGCTAATGATAAGACAATTATAATTAGAAAAGAGCTTGATGATGGAACTATAATAAAATATAGACCCACCTCTAAAAGTGGCGGAGCTACTATTGAAATTGAGCCGGTAGGTGGTGGAATTCGTAAAATTCACTATAAGGAGTAAAAATGAAATACAAGATAATAAAAAGCGATAGTGATGGTTGGTATTTTAATGATGATTTTGAAATGATCAGATATTTTGGATTAGACGATGATGACACCTTTTTAAAATTTTTAATTCAAATTCCAAATATTACAAAAATTGATATTTTAGAATATTTTGAACTAGCAATTTTGGAATTATGTTATTTCTATGAACCAGATATGTCTCGAAATTATTATATACACGAAGAATTAGATAATAAATTTGGTGAAAATTCTCCCAATGCAACTTACGCAAGTGAATTTTATGCTGTTGTGGGGCAACTTTTTTTAGCTGGATTTATTGATTTTGGTGTAGAAGATGGTAATTTAGATGAACTCGGAACGGATTTTTGAGACAAATTATCCAAAATAGATTTAGGTATGACTATTTATGAAAAAATGGATTTATTTTAGAAATAATTATTTTTATAACAAGAAAAATTTATAAAAAGCGGATTTGATAAAGATGAATACGAAAATATTAAATTTCTTTTTAAAGATATGTGGCGACATCCTTGTACTTGGCTTGCATATATGCCTTGGATATGCATAACAAAAATGGAGAAAAAAATATCTAAAAAGAAGTTTTATATCTAGAAAATTATAATAAATACAAAAAAATATAGAAATCGAGATAGATGATAATGGAGAAGTACTATGGCAAGGAGTTACAGAACTGGACTAAGGAACCGCTTAAAAAGGAGAAGGTGTGAGATATTATGATGGTAAAGGTGGTTCGTTTGAATTAAATCAAGGATATAAAAATCCAAGGATGATATTCATGGTAATCCGTATCTGAAAGTAACAGTCGGTAGTGAAATTGTTCATATTCCGTTAAAGTAGGCAAAAAAATGAAAAAGACGATTTAATAGAATTTTTATCTTCAACTATTGAAGAAGATGCGATAATAAGTAGAATTTATAATTTATTTCATAACGAATGGAGAATATTCATTAGATGAACTAAATGAAATAATAAATTTTGGCATTAAAAAAACGGAGATTTAGTTATAGAAAATGTAGAAGATACAACTATACATTATAATACGATAGATTGGCGATTGGATAATGTATATCAAGAAAATTTTAATGGTTGATATTTATAAATATATGCCACTTTTTATTTAATGAAAACCCACAAGTGCCAAAAAGAGTATGAACAATTTATAAATGAACTTACAAAAATAAAAATAAAAAATTTGCTTAGTAATAGAAAATTTGCCAAGACCAAAGATGATAACAAATCCATGCTTACAGGATACAATGATTGAAAATGATTTGCAAGGAAAGGATTTGTTTGAACTTGAAAAAGATAAAAATAAAAATTTTATCTACTGATTTTGCAAATTTTTAATGATGAAGCATTTAGATATTATTTGCCACAATTTATCTATTTTTTTATTTGATGTGGTCAGAATTTATAGTCGAAGACATGTTTATACAAGTATTTTTTTAAATCAGATTTGCTTAATGAAAAAACGTATAGATTTTTTTGCAGTTTAAGATAGATGAAAAAGAGATAATTGTTGAATTTTTGCAAAAATTTATGATGAAATTTACAATATAACCAAAACAAAAGAGTATAAAAGAGCTTAAGGTTTGGGAGCAAGAAGAAGTTATAGTGCCATTTAAGGCTTATAAAAACAGAGATTAAAGAAGCCATAGCATTGTGGAAAGTCACAAATTAGATAGTTCTCTTAATACTAAACAAGGTTGGATTTTAAGAATACAAGATACAAGTGGCAATTACTTAGATAATTTTGGAAATATTGGTGGTAGAAAAGAAAATAGAACGCATATACCAATTTACGGAAATCTTAATGCTATTATGGGAAAATAAAAATGTATCAACTAAAAAAATATTATTAGAAAGGCTATTTGAATTAGCTTCTACTGAATATCAAAAAAAATATATAGACAATGCTACTACTGATAAATATACTTGGGGCGATGAATTAGTAAATGAGATAATTAATCCATTAGAACTTATACAAAGGCCAGAAAATAAGTACTTATTTGATAATAATGAGCTCCTAGCTATAAAAGAATATAAAAATAAACTTGATACTATTTGTAAAAATAATAATACGGATACAGATAATGATTTTGATGAAGATGCGAACTTGATAGCTGAACATAAAGTTTAATAATGTAGTATTGGTAAAAATCAATAAATTTACTTCCTTGCATTTACTATTTCTAAGATGGTGCTATATAAAACTAGATGAGGGTAAATTTGAAGCGATGACAAGCATTGATAGGCTAAATTTATACTTAAAGTGGTGGAAAAATAATAGAAAATACGGCGGTAGAAATTATTGGGGATAGTCAAAAATGAGAGAGCTTTATAAGATTTATTTAAAGGGCAATGCGCAATTAGGGCAGACACCAAAAACAATTCACTATTCTGGCAGCACTCTTTTGCCAAAGCCATTTGCACTAAGTATTGTCAAGTATAGTGACAATGAAGGATATTATTTGCTTTATCTTGACAAATTTGGAGAAGAGCAGGCAGATACGTATCATGAGACTTTAGAAGATGCTTTTGGGCAAGCAGAATTTGAATTTGGCGTAAAAAAAGATGAGTGGTTTTTGGTAAAAAATCAATAATCTTGCAGGATAGTTCAAAAAAGAGTTTGCGGTGAATAAAAAGTTAAAAATAGTTTTACAAACAGAATTCGCATGTGATAGCGTATTTTGGATATATGATGAATTTGGTGAAAACATAAATGGTGGAACGTGGGTAGAGCAAGAAGATGAAATATCTTGGGATAGCAAACTTCCAGATGAACTGCTATCTTGCCCAGATATAAAAAGGCTCTCTACGGAAATTATGAAAGAATACAATAGTCTTTTTATAAACAATGAAAAAGAATTTAGCTATAAGGGTTTTGCCAGTCCCAAATCCGAAGCAAAATACATGCAAAAAATCAATGAGCTTAGAAAAATTGTATATAAAAAATGTAACGACAAATACGAAATAGTAGATGATTTGCGTTAAAATACGCTTTTAAATTATGATTAATAAATCCCATAAAAGATACAATAACAAGATTTTATTATCACAAAAAGGAACTCTAATGAAAAAATTTATAGTTATGTCAATAGTACTCATCACTTCACATCTTTACTCAAACGATCGTATCCAGCCTAGCTTTGATTGTTCTAAAGCTAAAACAAGAGTAGAAAAACTAGTATGTTCTGACGAAGATATATCAAGAGTAGATAGAGATATGCAAAAAGCCTATGATCTAATGATGGGCAAATATGACATCCCTTATATGAATGAAGAGGCTAAAGAGGAGATAAAGCCATATTTAGAAAAGCTTAAACAAAGTCAGATCGACTGGGTTAAGTATAGAGATAAGTATTGCAATACAAAAAAAGATGAAAAAGAATTTAGAAGCTGTGTCTTTAGTAGATATATTAATAGAATACAATCTATAGTGCCAAGTTATAATTGGAGAATAGGTTTTTCAATAAATGATAAAAATAGCACAAATGATCTATGCTATAACTACTTTACTCAAAAATTCTGGATGGACTCCCCAAAGCCTGTAAATAAAGATAACCCACCTTATGGAGAAGATAAAGAGTTTTATGAGAAATTTATCATTAATGCTCTTGGCAAAGACATCGCAGCGAGGGAATTAAATACCACTAAAAATTATTACTACACACAACTTGATGGAGCTCCAGTTGGAAGTTACATCATGTGTGTAGGTATAGGCGGAGAAGAGAAAGATATATATGATCTAAGAAATAAAACATATAAGCCTTATTGCAGACAGTCTAGTATGCAGTTTGGTGATTTTTTAAATGGGGATTATATAAAACCTGGGAGAAAACCAGAGTCTGGACTTAAATTTAAAGAGGTAGAAGAGACTAAAGAAGAGTTTAAAAAAAGAGGTCTAGACTATGAAAAAAGATGATAGCTTTTTCAACAGAAGTCTATAAAAACTGTTAAAAAAATCATACAGATCACTTTATTAACTTCTTATATACTTTTTTTCTAAAAAAACTATGATGCAAATATACTTTCAGATGGGATGGTAAGAATACTATATGCTTCAAATTTAGGCTGGGAAAAATCAAAAGAGAAATTTGGAGAACATTTTCTCTCAAGTAAATCTTCTGATTGGCCTATTCTTATAGTTGCTGATAAATTTTTCTTTAGGGTTTTTACGGGAGAATATGCTAATAATCTTATATGTAGAATGCCTATCCAAAGCAGATTTAAAGATAGAAATGATACTAAGCTTATAAGAGAGTATCTTAATCAGTTTAAGGAGTTTTAATGAAAAAAATTATAGTTATATCTTTGTTGTTATTTACATCAAACCTCTACTCAAGTGAAAAAATCCAGCCTAGCTTTGATTGTTCTAAAGCTAAAACAAGAGTAGAAAAACTAGTATGTTCTGACGAAGTTCTTTCTACACTAGATAGAGATATGCAAAAAGCCTATGATCTAATGATGGGCAAATATGACCTTGCTTATATGAATGAAGAGGCTAAAGAGAAGATAAAGCCATATTTAGAAAAGCTAAAACAAAGTCAGATAAAATGGACTAAGGATAGAGATGCATGCAGTAGTAAAAAGGACAAGAAAGAATTTAGAAGTTGTGTTTTTAGTAGCTACGACAATAGGCTAAGTATTATAATATCAGATTATGACGTAAAAACAGGGTTTTCAATAAATGATAAAAATAGCACAAATGATCTATGCTATAACTACTTTACTCAAAAATTCTGGATGGACTCCCCAAAGCCTGTAAATAAAGATAATCCACCTTACGGGGAAGATAAAGAGTTTTATGAGAAATTTCTAATTAATGCTCTTGGTAAAGACATTGCGAAAAGAGAGTTAAATACCACTAAGAACTATTACTACACAAAGCTTGATTTTGCTCCAGTTGGAAGCTTTATCATGTGCGTAGGCATAGGCGGAGAAGAGAAAGAGATATATGATCTAAGAAGTAAAACATATAAGCCTTATTGCACAAGGTCTAGTATGAGATTTGATGATTTTTTATATGGATACTCTACGATAGATAGTAAAAACCCTAAATTTAAAGAGGTAGAAGATACCAAGGAAGAGTTTAAAAAAAGAGGCTTAGACTATGAAAAGGATGAAAATTTTCCAACAGAAGTCTATAAAAAAGTTATAAAAAATGATACATATGGTTTTAGTAGTGCAATATATGGTATTGATAAAAGCTATGATGCAAATATACTTTCAGATGGAATGGTTAGGATACTATATGCTTCAAGTTTAGGAGTAGACGTTAAGGACAAATTTGGAGATTATGTTGACACAAATAATTATTCCACTACGCCTTCTCTTATTATAGCTGATAAATTTTTCTTTAGAGTTTTTGCAGGAGGACATGGTAATAAGCTTATATGTAGAATGCCTATCCAAAGCAGATTTAAAGATAGAAATGATACTAAGCTTATAAGAGAGTATCTTAACCAGTTTAAGGAGTTTTAATGCCAATAAATGAGAGAAATGCTAGCAATTTTAAAAATAAACTAAGAGATACATTAAAAGATGCTGAAGATTTTATATATGAACTATATTACGATACTAATAAGATAGCTACTATAGGTTGCGGTTTTAATGTAACCTTAAAAGATATATTACAAAAAGTTTGTGATAAGAAATATTCTGATCCTAAGATGGATGAAAAAGAATTTACTGGACTACTTAATACTATCAATGGAGTAGAGGTAAAAACTAATGAAAATCTAAGATCTAAGGTATCAGAGTATCTTGATAGCATAAAGACAGAAGATGGAAAGAGTGCTAAATTTGGAGAATTTAATTTAGATGATAAACAAATCGGCGATATATTGCCAGAGGTTGTTGAAATATTTAGAGATGGTCTAAATAAAAAACTAGCCTATACCTCTATAAGCCCACAAGAGAGTAAGATAGATGAAAATAGTATAGGTAGCAATGAATATATAGCCCTAATGAGCATGACATATAATAATCCAAGCCTTGTAGGAGACGGTCTAAAAGCTCGCTTAAGAGCTAGAAACCGCTTTGGAGCTTGGTATGAGATAAGATATAAGAGTAATGGTGATAATAATATAGGCATAGCTAAACGAAGATTTATAGAGTCAAATGAATTTGGACTTTTTGAAAGTAATGAAAATAATGAAGCGCTTAATAATAATGCCCTAACTAACATAAGCATAAACGCAATATCCTTTGAAGAGTGTTTGGATCTATTTTCTCTTTTAAACGTAGCAAAGATAAAAGAGAAAGATGAACCATCTATAACCTATCTACAAAACGCTATAGCTTATGAGACCACTAAGGAATTTAAAGGCAATAGAACTATAGCTGGCTACTCAAGGGGAAATGCTGATTTCAACACACACTACAGAAAATACAATACTATCTTGCAATTTTTTGCAGATAAGATAAATGCTCTTTTAAAAGATGTCACCTCAAAAACCTTTAAGCTAGAAGATATCTATGTGATCACCACAAAAGATGATAATAGCCATAATATCTCAAGGATAAATAAACTCTTAAAGATAAGAGCAGAAAATGGTGAGTTTAGGCCTGAGGCTAAGAGAGATATCTTGCTTATATATCCAACAGCTTCAGCCCTTCCTGTAATGCCTATCCAACCAAAAAACACAACCTTTACTATCGTCTTAGCAGATAATACATCGCTTGATTGTTCAAATTTAAACCCAGATGGAAATAGCAATGAGAGTGAGATAGTGCTTATGAACTATAAGCAAGATGTAAGAGAGCCTAATAAAAACTCAAGAGATGAAGAGATAAGCTTTATAAAGCCTTCTACAAATGGTGAGACTATCATATATAAAAATGCTAATGGAATTTTCATATCACAAGATGAGGGATATGCCTTTAATAGCGGCAATGTAATAACTCTTAACTTCTTTGAAAAAATGAACTTTAATCTCTTAAATTTTGCTAAAGAAAACAGCTATAGCATAAGAAGCGACAAGGCTTCAAGCATGTTTGATATAAAGCTAAGGCTACCAGACGCTACTGATAGTATCTCTACAAAAAATGAAGGAAATTTCAACCTAGTAGTGAGTGATCTGATCATAGAGGATGAAGAGGGTAAAAGCTCCGATATAAAAGAGGTGTATCTTCATAATGGTGAAGATAAAAGGGTCTATCCCTCTTACTACCTAAAGAAAAACGATGATAAAGATGTAGATAGTAATAGTAGCTCTGAAAACTCATACACGGCTAAATTTAGAATAAATATAAATTTAGACAAAAACTCTTCAGGCTTTAAAAAAACTTCAAAATTTATCATAGCTACATTTGATCTAAGCAAAAGGTATGACACTGGCGAGATACATGCTAAAGAAGACACCGCTGTTGTAACTTTGGCTAGTAAAGATAAAAAAGATGGGGGTGCTGAGTTTGATATCAAAGTATCTACGGTCGTTTATCAAAAAAATATAACTGAGATAAGGCTAAATACTTCAGAAAGTAGTGACGCTACAAATCTAAGCATAAAGGATACTTTAAATTTAGAGGCTGTTTATCTGCCAAACAAGGGAGATGATGACTACAAAGAGATAAGCTGGGCTTATAAGGTGATAAGAGAGGATAAATATAATAGTGAGGTTATGGTAGATAAGGTAGCAGGGGCGATAAATTTAAGCGAAGAGAAATTTAAAGGTAAAAAGATCACCTTTAGCCCAAAAGATGATATAAAAGATAAAGAGCTACTAAAAAGACTAAATCATGGCAACCATATCATAATGTTTTTTGCCTATCTAAGATTACCTGCGTTTAAGACTAAATTTGGAAAGACGCATATTAGAGTAGATATAAAAGCGCCTATCTATTTAAAATACTCTAATGGCAAGCTTTGTATATATGAGTTTGGGCATACTGATGCCACTATGTGCTTTGATACAAGCTTGTCTGGCGGTATCTTTGATAAAGAGAGCAAAGATGAGAAAGTAGAGCATATGCCTAAAGGGGTTTATTATATAAACTCAAATTTAAGCGGTGGCGATATAGATATATATGAAGATGATAAGCTAAGTGAGACATGCTACCAAAGCATAGATGGCAAAGATAGATCATATGTAGAGCCATGTAAAATTTATGTAAGAGATAGCAATATACAAAGAGTATCATCTACGAAAAGCGGAATAAATTTGATAGATAGTGAGAATAAAAATAGATTTATCCAAAAATTTAACGAAGTAAAACAAAGAGTTGGACTAGATAGCAAAGAGGTTAAGCTAGAAGTTGGGTAGGGGGGGCGATATCTTAAAAATATAAGTAGTGTGATGGAAAATTTATGATTATAGATTCAGACTTCATAAATATCTTGTCTTAAGCACTATTAAATATGTGAATTTTTTCAAGAGAAAAAATTGGAGTTTATGAAATTGGCCAGAAAGTGAGGCTTTGTTTTATATTTTAGCATTTGCAATAACAGACAAGCAAATTAACTAAATTTAACTTTCTATTACTGTTTTGGCTACTACTTTCCATTCGTGCATGAGCTTTTCAAGGCTAAATTTAGCATTTGCAGGGCTGGTTGATGGTAGTTTGATTACTTCATTTTTTGTCGCTTTTATGATCTCACCTTCTAAGTATTTTTTGCAAATTTCATAAGCCTTGCCGCCGTTTGCATAGACTTGCGTGATATTTGCTTCTTTAAATAATGGCTTTAAATTTACAGGTGCGATCTTGCTCATTTTTGCATCGCTTGAGCCCTCTATCTCGCATGATAGCGCTGCGTCATATATCGCGATGTGATGAGAGAGTAGAAATTTTATCTTTTCATCCGTGCTTTCTGGTACATCAGCATTTAAAATCCCAGCCAATACCCGCCAAAAGCGGTTTTGCGGATTTGTATAATAAAAGCCAAATTTACGAGAGATGACAGAGGGAAATGAGCCTAGGATCAAAATTTTAGAGTTTTTATCAAAAATGGGCTTAAAAGGGTGCGTTTGGCTCATTTTCCACCTTTTAAATTTGAAAATTTAGCCGCCAAAAAACGGCTAAATTTAATGAAATTTTCTCTTGCCGTTTAAATTTGGCAAGAGAAATTTAAATTTACTCAGCACTTTGCGCAGCTTCGCTGCTCTCTATCTCGTCGCTAAAGTCTGCTAGGCTTAGGCGTTTTAGCTGGCGGTAGCGTCTTTGCGCATCAGCTTTGTTTTTAGCTAGTAGCTCGTCTGCGTGCTCAGGGTTGGTCTTTTTAAGCGAGTTGTAGCGAACTTCGTTTAGCAGAAACTCTTCATAAAGCGACCAGTCTGGCTCTTTTGAGGTGATTTTGAGCGGATTTTGTCCCTCTTTTAAAAGGCGCGGATCGTATAGGTATGTCGGCCAGTATCCGCATTTTGTAGCGAGCTCGCCCTGGCCGCCTGACTGCGATAAGCCGCCTTTGATGCCGTGAGCGATGCACGGAGAGTAGGCGATGATGAGACTTGGGCCATCATACGCTTCGGCTGCTGTGATCGCTTTTATCACATTTGCTTGGCTCGCGTTTGAGTTGATCTGCGCTACAAAAATGTTGCCGTAAGTCATCGCGATGTAGCCAAGGTCCTTTTTCTGAGCCGGTTTGCCGCTAGCTGTAAATTGTGCTATCGAGCCTGCGCGGCTTGATTTTGAACTTTGGCCGCCAGTATTTGAATAAACTTCGGTGTCAAGCACTAGCACATTTACGTTCTCGCCGCTAGCTAGCACATGGTCAAGTCCGCCAAAGCCGATGTCATACGCCCAGCCGTCGCCGCCGATGATCCATTGCGACTTTTTGACGAGAAATTTCTTAAGCTCTAAAATTTCTTTTACGCCTGGCGCGTTTAAATTTTGCTCTAAAATAGGCAATAAATTTTTCGTGATCTCTTGCGTTTTAACGCCATCATTTTTGAAATTTATCCAGTCGTTGTAAAGCGCTGAAAGTGCGTTTGGTACGCTGTCTATGTTGTTTCTCATGATATCTTCGATGCGGTGGCGCATAGTCTCGATCGCTACGTTCATACCCATGCCAAACTCGGCGTTATCTTCAAATAGCGAATTTGCCCACGCAATGCCCTTGCCATCGTCATTTGTGGTGTACGGAGTAGATGGGGCTGAGCCGCCATATATCGAGCTACAACCAGTCGCGTTTGCAACGATCATGCGCTCACCAAAGAGCCTTGTAATAAGCGTGATATACGGAGTTTCGCCACATCCCGGGCAAGCGCCGTGGAATTCAAAGAGCGGCTTAGCAAAGCCAACACCTTTAACGCTCTCTTTGTTCATGAGATCGTCTTTGTAAGCGACCTTTTTAAATAGATAATCAGCGTTTTCTTGTTCGTTTTTGCCTAGCTCTTCTTCAAGCGGCACCATTACGAGCGATTTCTCCTTGCTTGGGCAGTTTTGCGCGCACAGCTCGCAGCCTGTGCAGTCTAGCGGGCTTACTTGGATCTTGTATTTTAGTCCCTTGACCTCTTTGCCTTTGGCTTCTAGGTTGTGCTCTTTTACGCCATCTGGGGCTGCACTAAGCTCGTTCTCGTCTATCAAAAATGGCCTGATTACAGCGTGTGGGCAGACAAATGCGCACTGGTTGCACTGGATGCAGTTTTGCTCGATCCATTTTGGCACCATGACGCCAACACCACGCTTCTCGTAAGCCGTCGTGCCAGCTTCAAAGTGGCCGTCTTCGTAGCCTATGAAGGCTGAGACTGGCAGGCTGTCACCGCGAGCTGCATTTATCGGTTTTACGACGTTTTCGATGAAGCTGTTGCCGATGTATTTTTCATCTTTTTGAGCGTCATCTGCTAAATTTGCCCACGCAGGATCAACTGACACCTTTATAAGCCCATTTGCGCCAACGTCGATAGCGTTGTAGTTCATCTGCACGATCGCTTCGCCTTTTTTAGCATAGGCTTTGTGAGCGTACTCTTTCATATATTTTTGCGCATCTTCAAATGGTATGATATCAGCAAGCTTGAAAAATGCCGACTGCATTATGGTATTTGTGCGGTTTTTAAGGCCGATATCGTGCGCTAGTTTGGTTGCGTTTATGATGTAGAAATTTATATTTTTGCTAGCTAAAATTTTCTTAACTTTATTTGGTAGCTTCGCTATGGTCTGCTCTGCGTCCCAGATAGAGTTTAATAAAAATGTGCCGTTTTCTCTGATGCCATCAATCACGTCGTAAATTTCAAGATATGCTGCGACTGAGCAGGCTACAAAGTGCGGGTTTGAGACGAGATATGTCGAGCGGATCGGCTTTTTGCCAAAGCGAAGGTGCGAGCGCGTGTAACCGCCCGATTTTTTACTATCGTAGGCAAAATATGCCTGTGCGTAAAGATCAGTCTTATCGCCGATGATCTTTATTGAGTTTTTGTTCGCGCCCACGGTGCCATCAGCGCCAAGGCCGTAAAATAAGCACTCTTTAACGCTCTCATCGCTTAGTGAAATTTTCTCTCCAGTTGGTAGCGACGTAAAAGTGACGTCATCAACGATACCCACCGTAAAGCCATTTTTTGGCTCGCTTTGGTTTAAATTTTCAAACACAGCTAGCATCTGCGCAGGATCGACGTCCTTTGAGCTTAGGCCGTATCTGCCGCCAACTATGATCGGGGCGTCCTTTTGGCCGTAAAATGCAGCTTTTATATCAAGATATAGCGGCTCGCCAAGACTGCCAGGCTCTTTTGTGCGGTCAAGAACGGCTATTTTTTTCACGCTCTTTGGCATCACATCAAATAGATACTTTGTGCTAAACGGGCGGTACAAATGCACCTTGATAATGCCCACTTTTTCGCCTTTTGCGTTTAGATAATCCATGACCTCTTCAAGAGTTTGCGTCACTGAGCCCATGGCTACGATGACACGTGTCGCTTCTGGGTCGCCGTAGTAGTTAAATGGCTTGTAGTCACGACCAGTGATCTTTGAAATTTCAGCTAGGTAGTTTGCCACGATGTCTGGCACCGCGTCATAAAAGCGGTTGCTTAGCTCTCTTGTTTGAAAGTAGATATCATCGTTTTGCGCTGTGCCTCTTGTTTTTGGGCTCTCTGGATTTAGTGCTTCGTCTCTAAATTTTTGTAGCGCCTCTCTATCAAGTAGCCTATCAAAGTGCGCGTAGTCCATCACTTCTACTTTTTGAATTTCATGGCTCGTTCTAAAGCCATCAAAGAAGTGTAAAAATGGCACGCGACCCTTGATCGCTGCTAAATGCGCCACACCAGCGATGTCCATCACCTCTTGCACTGAGCCACTTGCTAGCATAGCAAAGCCAGTTTGGCGACAGGCGTAGATATCTTGGTGGTCGCCAAATATTGAAAGTGCCTGCGCCGCTAGCGAGCGAGCTGAGACGTGGATGACGCCAGGGAGGAGCTGGCCTGCTATTTTATACATATTTGGAATTTTTAAAAGTAGGCCTTGAGAAGCTGTGTAGGTCGTAGTTAGCGCGCCAACTTGTAGCGAGCCATGTACCGTGCCAGCTGCGCCGCCCTCGCTTTGCATCTCGACTACTTTTACTGGCATACCAAATAAATTTTTCTTGCCCTGCGCTGCCCAAAGGTCAGTGTAGTCAGCCATAGGCGAGCTAGGAGTGATAGGGTAAATTCCAGCCACCTCTGTAAATGCGTACGATGCGTAAGCTGCGGCCTCGTTTCCATCCATAGTTTTCATTATTTTTGACATATTTCCGCCTTAAAATTATCTTAAAAATGGCTTTATTATAAGGAAATAATCCAAAATTTGTCATTAATCTCTATCATTAAAAAATTAAAATTTATAAATAACTAAGATGTAAGTCAAATTTTAATATTGTAGAGGCAAAGTAAAAAGGATGAAATTTTGATAAATATTCATAAAATAGCCTATCTAAGGGTTATCGCGTTAGCTTTTGCAGCTTTTATATTTAATACAACTGAGTTCGTGCCGGTACCGCTTTTAAGCGACATAGCAAAGGATTTTGGCATGAGTACGGCTGATACTGGGCTCATCATCACGATATATGCGTGGAGTGTGACGATACTCTCGCTACCATTTATGCTGTTAACTGCAAATTTAGAGCGAAGATCGCTACTCTTAAAGGTTTTTATCATTTTTGTGGCTTCTCACGCACTTTGCGCTCTTGCTTGGAATTTTACTGTTTTAGTCATAGCTCGCGTGCTAATAGCTATCTCACACGCCATATTTTGGTCGATCACTGCCTCGCTTGCTGTTAGGGTGGCACCTATCAATAAAAGCTCGCAAGCTCTGGGGCTTTTAGCGCTTGGCACATCGATGGCGATGATACTTGGTTTGCCGCTTGGTAGGATTTTAGGCGATAGCTTGGGCTGGCGTGTCACATTTGGGCTCATAGGGATCTTTGCTGTGGGCGTTGGTGCTTGGCTATATAAAATTTTGCCACTTTTGCCTAGCAAAAACTCAGGCTCGCTAAAGAGCTTGCCGGAGCTTGCAAGAAATGGCTTTTTGATGGTAGTATTTTTGCTAACTGCTATCGTTATCAGTGCGCATTTTAGCACTTATAGCTACATCGAGCCATTTGCTAAAGATATAAGCGGCTTTGATGGTAAATTTATCACCATATTTTTGCTTTTGTTTGGCGTCGCTGGCATCGTAGCAAGCTGGCTTTTCTCTAAATTTTATAAGCTCATACCAAATGCTTTTACAGCTACCTCAATAGCGATCATTTTAGCCTGCTTACTGACGTTAAATTTCATCGCTACAAATGAGAGCTTGATGCTTGCGCTTGCCTTTATCTGGGGGCTTGGCATAGCTGGGATAAATATGAGCTTTCAGATCAAGGTGCTAAGCTTAGCCTCAAATGCCACGGACGCTGCGATGGCGATATATTCAGCTATTTATAATATCGGCATAGGAGCTGGCGCGCTAATAGGCCATCAAACGATAGTTCATCTTGGCGAGCAAAATATCGGCAACGTTGGCAGCCTTTTTGCAGTGGCTGGGCTTGTCATTTTTTTCGTTGCGGCAATTAAATTTAAAAAGGCTAATTAAATTTAGCCTTTTTAAAAAACCAAAAACGTTACAAATTTCTACAAATAAGTGATAATAAATATCATAACTAAGAATAATTTTAGCTAAACTTTTTTATAATCGTTATCAGAAAACGAATAAATTTTAGGAGCTTGTTATGTCAGTTTTAGTTATCGGAGCAGATGAGATCACGCCTATTAAGGCTGTTTTGCATGATTTGGGAGCTGAAAAGATAGAGCACTGGGACGCTAGAAATGAAAACCGCGTAAATCGCAAGCCGATCCCACAAGATACTGAGTGCGTGGTGATGCTAACTAGCTTTTTAAATCACAACACGATGAAGACCATTAAAACTCAAGCAAAAAAGAGAAATATCCCTATCGTTTGTGCAAAAAGAAGCGTTAGTTGCGTATTTTGCGAGTATTGTAAGGTCTTTGGCCTAGATAAGGAATTTGGATGCAAAGAATAATCGATGAAGTTCGGGTTTTTATCAGATATTGGCGAAATAACTCCAAGTATTTTTGCAAAGCTTGACAAGTTTTCGCGTGCAAAAATTTTCATCGCACTTTATAATGTTGGCGTAGAAAGCGAGCTAAAGATCCCGCTTTCTTACGCTAAATTTCTAAATTTCAAAGATATTTTTGAGGCTAGGATAAATTTCTTGCTGCGTGAGAAATTTTTAAATTTCAAACCAGTTGATAGCTTTTGCATGCCTTCAAACATCATCATAAATGCTTATTTGAAAAATGACTTTAAAGCGTTGAAATTTGTAGCAAAAGAGCCAAAAATGGCAGCTGCAAAGATGATAAAGATGCTTTATAAAAGCGGGAAATTTGAGTTTTTCATTGACGCAGCGCAGATGTTTTGCCAGTTTGTTTATGATAAAATACGCCTCCGCCATCAGGACAAAGAGGTCGTGCTAAATGGCGGCGTCATCTCAGTCAAAAAAGATGGCAAAAATTTACTCAGCGTCATGCCAAGCTTTAAAAGGGTGAGCTTTGATGATATGAGAAATTTAAACGAGGACATCGATGCAGCCGTTTGCGCGCTTGGTAGTGAGTGCGAGATGGTTTATATCGTCTGCCCTAGAAATGAGGAATTTAGGCGGCACGTTGAGGTTAGACACTGCTTTGCAAGAGGGTGCATAAAGCTCGTGCCTTATACGATTATTAGTAAAATTTTTTAAAAAGGATAAAAATGATAGGTATAGTTTATGGAAGTAGCATGGGAAATACCGAAGATGCAGCAAAGCTTATAAGCGAGGGTTTGGGGCTTGAAAACGAGCTTTTAAACGTCTCTGACGTGGATGCAGCGAAGCTAAATGGCTTTGATAAGCTCATTCTTGGCACATCGACCTGGGGCAGTGGCGACCTGCAAGACGACTGGGACGCATTTGACTTTAAAGCGTTAAATTTAAGTGGCAAAACGGTCGCTGTTTTTGGCATGGGCGATAGCGAGAGCTACTCAGATGAGTACTGTAACGGCATGGCAAAGCTTTACGATGAGGTCGTAAAAGCAGGCGCAAAGATAGTGGGCGAGGTTAGCACTGATGGATATACATTTGATGGCTCTGATGCCGTAAGAGGCGGTAAATTTGTAGGTCTAGCGCTTGATGCTGATAACCAAAGTGACAAGACAGAGGGTAGAATTTCAGCTTGGATCGAGCAGATAAAACCATATTTTGCGTAATAAATTTAGCTAGATCTTCTAGCTAAATTTATATATCCATAGCCGAGATAAAGCTTTTTATCCTCTCATTTTGGCTATTAAAAAACTCATCTACTAAGCCATCAAACGCGATCACGCCTTTATCTAAAAACAAAATTCTATCAGCTATCTTTCTAGCAAAATTCATATTATGAGTGACGATGATCATAGACTTTTTCTCTTTTGCAAGAGATAAGATGACCTTTAAAACTTCAGCCTCAAGCTCTGGATCTAGCGCACTTGTAGGCTCGTCAAGCAGTAAAAAGTATGGATTTACAGCTAGTGCTCTAGCGATGGCTACACGCTGTGCTTGTCCGCCTGAGAGCCTGTTTGGATAGGTATCTTCTTTGTGGCTAAGCCCTACTTTGGCTAAAAGCTCTTTTGCCTCTTTTATCGCCTCGTTTTTATCCTTTTTTTGAACGTAGATCGGAGCTTCGGTGACATTTTGAAGCGCTGTTAGGTGCGGGAAGAGGTTGAAGCTTTGAAAGACCATGCCTGTTTTTTTGCGAATTTCTAAAAGCTCTTTTGAGCTAAGCTTCTCTTTAAAATTTACACTCCTACCATCTACCTCTAAAGTGCCACTTTGTGGGATCTCAAGTAAATTTATGCATCTAAGAAGCGTTGATTTGCCACAACCAGATGAGCCAACTATCACGGTTGTTTGCCCCTCTTTAAAGCTTGTATTTATGTTATCTAGCACCAAATGATCGCCGTAAGATTTGCTTATATTTTTAAAATTTATAGCCATTAGACATACCTTGAGACAGCTTTTTCAAGCCTTGATTGAAGATAGGTTAAAAGTGTGCAAACCACTAGATAGATGAGTGCTGCTAGGATGTAGAGGATGAGTGGCTCAAAGGTTCTTGCTGCGATCCTTTGAGCGACCATAAACATATCTACCATCGTTATAGAAGCTGCTAGTGAAGTGTCTTTAACAAGGCCTATAAATGTGTTTGAAAGCGGAGGGAGTGAGATCCTCACTGCTTGAGGTGCAATGATACGCTTTAAAATTTGATAGTGCGTCATGCCAAGCGATGTGGCCGCCTCCCACTGACCTTTTGGCACAGAAAGTATGGCAGCCCTTACAGACTCAGACGCATAAGCGCCCACGTTTAGGCTAAATGCGATAGTAGCAGCACTCCAAGTATCAAGCGTGACACCGATGCTAGGAAGCCCGTAAAATACGATGAAAAGCTGCACAAGAAGCGGTGTGCCGCGAAATATCCAAACGTAGGTGGCAAATATAAATTTTAAAATTTTTATATTTGAAAGCCTCGCTACTGCTGTGATAATTGCGATGACAAGCCCTAACGAAAACGAGAGCAAAGTAAGTGGGATCGTCACTTTTAAAAGTGCGATGATCATCGGTAGCGTCGAGCTTGAAACAAGCTCGATCACTCTATCTAAATTTTCCATTTTTGCCTTGTTGGTTTATAAATTTATTTTGAGACGTCTTTGCCAAAGTAGCTTTTTGAGATGGCTTCTAGTTTGCCCTCTTTTGCAAGCTCAGTTAAAGCATTTGAAATTTGCTCTGCAAGCTCGGCGTTATCTTTCTTAACAGCTGCTGCTGTGTAGTCTTTCTCGTCAAGTGAGGCAGCTATCTTTACAGGTGCATTTGGACGCTCTTTTATGAAGTCGTAAAATACGATGTTATCTCTTACAACAGCATCTACACGCCTTGATATAAGAAGCTCCATACTTTTAGCAAAACTGTCTGTTACGACGTGCTCAGCACCGTATTTTACGGCTACTTTCGCCCAGTTGCTAGTTGCTGAGTCGGCATCTTTTTTGCCTTTTAGATCAGCAAAACTTTTAATGTCGTTATTGTCTTTTCTAGTGATGATAGCGCCAAATGTCACAGTATAAGGCACTGAAAAAGCATACTTTTTCTTTCTCTCATCAGTTATGCTTACTTGATTAAACACAACGTCTGCTTTGCCTGCGTCAAATGCTGCTAGCATCGCGTCCCATGGAGCTGTTAGAAACTCAATTTTTAAATTTAACTTTTGCGCCACAGCTCTTGCGATATCTACGTCGTATCCTATTAGCTCATTTTTGTCATTATAAAATGTAAAAGGCGCGTAAGTGCCTTCTGTTGCTACTGTTAGCACGCCATCTTTTATAGTTTTTGCTTGTAAATTTAAAGCCATTGCAAGCACTACTACTACTTTTAATAAATTTGTAAATTTCACTTTGATCCTTTATTTTGAAATATCTTTTCCAAAATATTTCATCGAAATTTCGCTTATCTTGCCTTCGGCTTTTAGCTCATCAAGCGCTTTGTTTATCGCTTCTAGTAGCTCGGTGTTGCCTTTTTTAAGAAGTGCAGCTGTTGGCATCGGCTCATTGCTAGTGTATGCGATCTTGAGCGGTGCATTTGGACGCTGCTTGATGTAGTCAAAAAATGTGACATTGTCATTTATCGTATCGTCAGCTCTTTTTGAGATGATAAGCTCCACGCCTTTGCTAAAGCCATCAGCCACGATCACTGTTGCACCGTTTTTCTCAGCTATCGCTGCCCAGTTACTAGTTGCAGAGTGCACGCTTCTTTTGCCTTTTAGATCAGCAAAACTTTTGATGTCGTTATTGTCTTTATGCACGACTATTACTGGATATGGCATGGTGTAAGGCACGCTCATATCATACTTTTTCTTTCTATCTTCGTTTATGCTAACTTGATTAAACACCACGTCCGCTTTGCCAGCGTCAAATGCCGCAAGCATCGCATCCCATGGGGCTGTTAGAAACTCGATCTTTAAATTTAGCTTCTTTGCAACAGCTTTTGCGATATCTACGTCATATCCTACTAGCTCGCCCTTTTCGTTATAAAATGAGTAAGGTGAGTAAGTGCCTTCAGTTGCAACTATAAGCTCGCCTTTTTTGATAGTTGAAGCATTTAAATTTAAAGCTAAAAAAGCACCTGCGATAAAGCCAAAAATGGGCTTAAAATTCATTGATTCTCCTTATTTAGAAATGTCTTTGCCGAAGTATTTAAGCGAAATTTCGCTTAAAACTCCTTCTTTGCTAAGCTCATTTAGGGCATTATTTATCTTATTTAGTAGCTCTTTGTTACCTTTTTTAACAATCGCAGCCGTATACATAGGCTCATCACCAGCTTCGATGATCTTTATAGGGGCATTTGGATGTTGTTTGATGTAGTCATAAAACATCACCGCATCATCTATCGTATCATCTGCTCTTTTTGTGATGATCAAATTTATCTGATCGCTCAAACTATCGGCCACAACTAGCTTGGCGCCATACTTTTCAACGGTTGGTATCCACATGCTATTTACTGAATGCACACTTTTTTTGCCTTTTAGATCAGCAAAACTTTTGATGTCGTTATTATCTTTATGCACGACGATGGCTGAGTAAGAGACCATATATGGCACGCTGTAGTCATACTTTTTCTTTCGCTCGTCGGTTATACTTACTTGGTTAAACACCACGTCCGCCTTGCCAGCGTCAAATGCCGCAAGCATCGCATCCCATGAAGCTTCGATAAATTTTGGCTTTACGCCTAGTTTTTTAGCCACGGCTCTTGCTATCTCTACATCATAGCCCATTAGCTCATCTTTTTCATTGTGAAATGAAAATGGCGAATAAACGCCTTCTGTTGCTATCCTTATGACGCCATCTTTTTTGATCTGCTCGTAAGAATTTGCCAAGGCAGAATTTAAAGAGAGCAAACAGCCAACTACGCAGAGCGCACCAAATTTAAAAGCACTAGAAAATTTCATACAAAACTCCTTATAGAAAAATAAAATCAATAACGGAATTTGCAAAAAAAGATAAATTTAAGATTTATGCAAATGTCAGTCGCAACTGCGACCTAGGTAATATTTTGGTGCTATTTTATCACAAAAATAAAATGGCGGCGGCTCACTCCGCTAAAAGTGAGACCGCTAGAGCTTTAACGCCCTTAAAATCAACCTTGCCGCTTGCAAGCGTTGGGATATCATCAACGATAAATATATAGCTTGGTATCATTATAGGAGCTAAGCTACTCTCTTTTAAAATTTGCTCGATATTTTCAGGCTCTGTGCCGCTTTTTACCAAAAGTGCGATCGCTTCGCCCTTTTTGCTATCTGGCACGTTTGCGCTACTAAATACAACATCGCCTCCAAGCACCTTTGCAAGCTCTTCTTCGACGCTTCCAAGGCTTATCATCTCGCCGCCTATCTTGGCAAATCTTGAGTATCTATCGACGATAAACACAAAGCCGTTTTCATCGATGTGGCCTTTATCGCCAGTTTTATAGTATCTTACGCCATCAATGTGCGTGATGACCTCGCTTGTTTTAGCTTCGTCGTTTAGGTAGCCCTTCATCATCTGCGATCCGCCGATGACGATGAGCCCGTCTGTGCCAGTTTCTAGCTCTTCAAGCGTCTCTGGATCGATTATCTTGATGATAGTGCCAGGCAGAGGCATGCCAACGCTGCCAGGTCTATTAAATGTAAGCTCTTTTAGGCTCTCTTTTTCTAGGATATTTGGCATATTTACAGCAGCTACTGGCGCAGTTTCGGTCGCGCCATATCCTTCATAAATTTCTATGCCAAATTTGAGCCTAAACTCGTCTTTTATCTCAGGTTTTAGCTTTTCAGCCCCAGCTACGACCATTCTGGCACTTTGAAACATCAGCGGATGAAGCTTTTTGTTTCTAGTGTAGAGCCTAAAGAACGTTGAGGTGCCAAAGATGATGCTAGCGCTGTGTCTTGCAGCCATTTTGCCGATAGTCGCTCCGTCTGTTGGGTCAGGTACGCTTACCATTTTTATGCCCTCGCAAAGCGGCATGAGCGTGGTGACTGTTAGTCCAAATGAGTGAAAAACAGGGAGTGAGTTTAAGATCACGTCATCTTTTTTGAAATTTAGAAGTTCGCTTATTTGCTTAATGTTTGCAAGTAAATTTTTATGGCTTAGCTCGATGCCTTTTGGCTCGCCCTCGCTGCCGCTACTAAATAAAATTGTAGCCGTGTCTTCTAAGCTTACACGCTTAAAATAGCAAAGCTTAATAAGCCAAACTGGAGCAAAAAACGCGGTTAAAAGCGCAAGAAATTTCTCTTTTTTTGAGACGCTAGCTGAGAGATCTTCTGCAAATTTAGCCTTGCCGCTCATCGCATCTTTTAGATCAAAGCCCTTAAGTACGAGCTTTTCAAGAAATTTGCTAGAGGTGATCACTGTGTTTATATTTGCCTTTTTTAGGGCGTGATTTAGCGAGGTAACATTAAGCGTGTAGTTTAAATTTACGCTCACTTTGCCCATGGCAAGAAGTGCCATATTTACGATGGCTGCGATGCTTGAGCTAGGTAGCAAGATGCCTATATTTTTCTCATCTTTTAGCTCGCGTTTGAAAATTTTGATAAAGACTAAAACGGCTGTTATAAATTTCAAGTTGCTTAAATTTAGCCCAGTGCTGTCGCTCACGCACTCTTTAAATTTATCCTCTTTTGCGTTGTTTAGCCACTCGCTCGTTAGTGGTTTTTGTCTTGAGATAAAGCTCTCCCACGATGAAAAGCTAAGCTCAAGCACCTTTTGCTTCATCTTTGCAGCGTTTATAAATGTAGTTATTGGCTTGCCAAAGGCGACGATGATGTCGCGTCTGCCGTTTTTAGAAGTGAGGTCTTTGTAAAATTTACTAGCTCTTGAAAAGCTCGAACCCCAAAGGCCACGAAGGTAAAATGGCACGATACAAATTTCTTCTAGATCTCTGATGATAAGCTCAAAGCCCTTTTGAAACTCGTTTATCTGGCCGTTGTAGCTGATGTGGCCCTCTGGGAAAAGTGCGACCACTTCGCCATTTTTTAGGCACTCTCTAACTAGCTCGATCGACTCTTTGCTAGCCCCTGCGCCTATTGGGATCACTTTAAAAAATTTAAAAATTTGCTTTAGATACCATTTGTTATAGATCGTTCTATACATGACAAATCTTATGCCCCTTGGGCTTGCAGCTTGAAGCACGAGCCAGTCGATCCAGCTGATGTGATTGCCAAGAAGTAGCGCGCCGCCACTTTGCGGTAAATTTTGAAGTCCTTCAACGAAAAAGCGGTACTTTGTCTTTAAAAATGGTAACAAAAGCAGCCTTGTAAAAAGGTGTGGAAGCTGCAAAATGGCGTAAAAACTGCCGAGCAAGCAAACAAGCGCTGTAAAGACAAAGAGCCCAGTGGTTGAAATTTCAAAATATACTAAGCCTATGCCAATGGCTAAAAATAGTAGCATCGAGACGTTTTGCAAGAAGTTGTTTGCCGCCATTATCTTGCCGGTGCTCTTTTGCGGGGCAAAGTACTGGATCATCGCATTTAGCGGCACTATAAATATGCCTCCAAAAAAGCCAAATGCAAATGAGCTAAGGCTTACTACGCCGATGCTTGAGCCAAATGCGAAAAATAAAAGCGAGAAAAATATACCAATAGCGCCCATCGGCACTATGCCAAGCTCGATGTGAAGCTTTGACATAGAGCCAGCCACGTATGAGCCAAATGCGATGCCTATGGCGCTTACTGCGAGGATCGCTTGCACTGCTAGTGAGCTGTCGTCATTAAAAACTGCCTTGTAGTGAGCTGGGAAGGCTGCGATGATGATCTGAGAAATTCCCCAAAATATGCTAAGACCAGCGATGCTTAGCCAGATATTTTTATCTGATCTTACCTCTTTTAAATTTTCTCTTAAGTAGCTAAGGCTGATGTATCTTTTAAGCTCAAATTCTCCGCTTTGTTCGTTCGTTTCGCTGATATAAGGTAGCTTGTAGGCAAAAAATGCTTCAAGTGCGCTAAATACAACCAAAAAGATGCCGATAGGATAGACGCTTTTTAAAATTTCTTCTGAGTTTTCGCCTTGGATGTATAAATTTTCAAATATAAATGAAAACAAAAATGAGCTAGCGAGTATCGCTACGATGGTAAGCGCTTGGATGACGCCGTTTGCTGTGCCAAGTCGCTCAGTGCCGACAAGTGCTTTGATGATGCCATATTTTGCTGGAGAGTAGATCGCACTTTGAGCAGCTAAAATGAGTGTGAGCGCAAATGCCACGCCAAAGGCACCCAAAAGGTAGCTAATAAGCACCGCAACGCTGATAACAACGCCAAAGACGGCGCAAATTCTAATAACCTTTGTCTTTGCAAATTTGTCATTTATAAAGCTTGAAGGTGAAAATAAAAATATAAATGGAAGCAAGATCATCGCATTTATAACGGCTGTTAGGATAAAAAGCGTGTCGCCTGAGTAGGTCTTTAAAAGGACGTTTTGGATGGTTATTTTGTGCGCTAGATCGACACTTGCGTTTAAAAATGCGATCGCAAGGTAGGGCAAAAAGCCAGTGACTTTTAGTAAATTCCTCATGAATAAAGCCTTTTTGGATTTAAAATTTTGTAAATCTAACAGCAAAATATTTAAAATATCATTAATAAAAAACTCTAGCCATAAATTTTGTGGTGAAATTTCTTTGAAAAAATTTAAATTTTATATGCTTTTTGATAAAATCCACCTATCAAAAATAAGGAAAAATTTATCATGGACTATGAAATCATCGTCGTTGGCGGCGGACATGCTGGCATTGAGGCAAGTCTTGCGGCTGCTAGAATGGGCAAACAAACTTTACTGATCACGATCTTAGCCGAGCAAATAGGCGCTGCAAGCTGTAACCCAGCCATCGGAGGCCTTGCAAAAGGGCATCTTGTAAAAGAGATCGACGCGCTTGGTGGTCAAATGGGGCTTACAACTGATGCAGTTGGTATCCAGTTTCGCGTGCTAAATGAGAGCAAAGGCCCAGCAGTACGTGGTAGCCGCGCTCAAATCGATATGGATAGATACCGCGTTTATATGAGGAATTTGCTTTTAAACACTCCAAATTTAGAAATTTCTCAAGAGATCGCTACTGAAATTTTAAGCGAAAATGGCGAGATAACAGGCGTTAAAACTCACCTAAATAACATCTATAACGCAAAAAAAGTGATAATTACCACTGGCACATTTTTAAACGGACTAATCCACGTTGGATTTAACAAACTTGAAGCCGGCCGTGTGGGCGAGCTAAGCGCAAAGGATCTAAGCAGCAGCCTAAGGGAGCTTGGGTTAAATTTAGGCAGGCTAAAGACTGGAACATGCCCAAGGATCGATGCAAAAACGATAAATTTTGAAATTTTAGAGAAGCAAGATGGCGATGCAAAGCCAGTTGCGTTTAGCTTTAGAACTAAAAATTTCTCTCCAACGCAGCTGCCATGCTACATCGCCTATACAAACGAAACCACCCATGAGATAATCCGCTCAAATTTTGACAAAGCGCCGCTTTTTACAGGCCAGATCGAGGGCATCGGACCAAGATATTGCCCTAGTATCGAGGATAAGATAAACCGCTTTGGCGACCGCGACAGACATCACCTTTTCATCGAGCCTCAGACCCTTGAAGCGACAGAGTACTACATAAACGGCTTTTCAACGAGCCTGCCTTATGAGGTGCAAGTGCAGATGCTTCGCTCTGTAAAGGGCTTTGAAAACGCCAAAATCGTAAGGCATGGATATGCTATCGAGTACGACTACGTCGAGCCAACACAGCTAAAACATAGCTTAGAGACCAAAAAAGTAAAAGGGCTATACTTGGCTGGGCAGATAAACGGCACGACAGGATATGAGGAGGCCGGCGCTCAGGGGCTAATGGCTGGTATAAATGCAGCGCTTTCGCTAGATAACAAAGAGCCGCTTATCTTGCGCCGTGATGAGGCGTATATCGGCGTTTTGATAGATGACCTTGTGACAAAAGGGACAAAAGAGCCATATAGGATGTTTACGAGTAGGGCGGAGTATCGCTTGCTTTTGCGTGAGGAAAATGCCATTTTAAGGCTTGGCGGATATGGTCATGAGCTTGGGCTGCTTGATGATGAGACTTTTAGCGAGATAGAAAATATAAGAAGAAATTTAAAAGAGGGGCTGGAGTTTTTAAATGATACTCAGATCACGCCAAATAAGGCAAATTTAGAGCTTTTGGCAAGTCTTGATGAAGAGCCGATCAGCCAAAACGTGAGCCTTCAAAAGATCGTAGCTAGAAAGAGCTTTACGGCCGAGAAACTAAGAAAGCTTGATGAGAGATTTGTAAATTTAGACGATGCGAGCATGGACCAAATTTTAACCGAGTGCAAGTATCAGCACTACATCAGCGAGCAAAAAAATCAGATCGAAAAAATGAAAGATATGATGGATGTGAAAATCCCTGAAAATTTCGACTTTAGAAGCATAAGTGGTCTTAGCAACGAGGTGGTCGAAAAGCTTGAGAAATTTGCCCCTCCAACGCTCTTTGCGGCGAGCGAAATTTCAGGTATCACGCCAGCAGCGATCGATATCTTACATATATACATAAAAAATGAGCGAGAAAAAAAGGCTTAAATTTAAGCCTTTTATGATTTTTTTAAGTTTAACTAGCGTTTAAAAATTTTAAAAACAAAGTTGCTCATTTTTTTAATAGTTGCTATTTATAATTTTTTTAAGTTTAATAAATTTTTATTATTAAAATTTTTCTATTTTACGAGTGCCAAAATAGAAAAATTTTTATCTTAACGTTTGGGCATTAGGTCAATCTCTCTCTTTATAAGAAGCTCTAAGTCGCGATATACAGGCGTTTTTTTAGATAAATTTATTTCAAATTTTAGTGTAAAAAGCTTAAATTCACTTTTTATTTTTTTACAAACTATATTGTGAGATTATAGTTTTTTTAATTTTTGGGAGTATAATCATTTAAAATTTTTATTTATAGAAAGGAAATTAATGTCAGTAAAGCAAGAAAGACGAAGCTTTATCGGCCTTGCGTTTGGTGCTGTGGCAGCTGTGGGTGGCGCTATGTCACTAGTTGCCATGAAAAAGACCTGGGATCCGCTCCCTAGCGTAAAAGCTGCTGGTTTTACAACTGTCGATCTAAGCCCGATCAAAGATGGCGAGATGAGACAGGTTGAGTGGCGTAAAAAGCCTATTTTTATCCTCAAAAAAAGTCCAGATATGGCTAAAAACGACAAGAGAGATGTTGTCGTTGGAGATGCGAGATATGTAGTTCTTATCGGACTTTGCACACACCTAGGATGTATCCCTGAGTACAAGTCTAGCAAGCAAATTTTTGTCTGTGCCTGTCATGGCGGCGAATTTAACGTCGATGGCATGCAGACATACGGACCTCCACCAAGACCGCTTGATATCCCACCATTTAAGATAGATGGAACCAAGCTAGTTCTAGGCGAAACAAGCCCAGAATATGAAAAATTAGTAGCTAAAGCTTAGGAGGTTAGCGATGTCTTTATCTCATAAATCAACTGGCGTTATTGACTGGCTTGACCAACGCCTAGCTTTTACAAAGCTTATGAAGGTTCTAGTTAGCGAATACTGGATCCCAAAAAATATAAATTTCCTTTGGGCGATGGGCGTTATCCTAACGACGCTTTTCTTGCTTTTGATCATCACTGGCTATTTGCTTATGATGTATTACAAGCCAGATGTAAATTTGGCCTTTGATAGCGTAAATTACACTATTATGCAAGAGGTCGAGTATGGCTGGCTTTGGCGTCATATCCACGCAGTTTCAGCTTCTACGATATTTCTTATCATGTATATCCACTTGCTTACTGGACTTTACTACGGCTCATATAAAAGAGGTAGAGAGGTCATTTGGGTAAGTGGTATGGTGCTATTTATCTGCTTTTCAGCAGAGGCATTTAGCGGCTATATGCTCCCATGGGGTCAGATGAGCTACTGGGCGGCTACTGTTATCACTCAGCTTTTTGGTGGTGTGCCAGTTATCGGTGATGCTTTGGTTGAGTGGATTAGAGGAGACTACGCAGTTGGTGACTCAACACTTACAAGATTTTTCATGCTTCATGTCTGCTTGCTACCACTTGTAACTATCGTTGTTTTGGTTATCCACTTCTACTCACTAAGAGTTCCTCACGTAAATAACCTAACAAGCGAAGATATCGACTTTGACGTAGAGGCGCAAGAGTACTTGCATGGTGACAGAGCAAAAGCTAAAGTTATACCATTTTGGCCAGGATTTTTGGCAAAAGACTTTATGTATGTATCATTTTTCATGATCTTTGTCATATATCTTGTTTGCTATCACTTCAACTTTGCGATGGATCCTATCAACTTTGAGCCAGCAAATCCGCTAAAAACTCCACCACACATCTACCCAGAGTGGTACTTCTTGTGGCAATATGAAATTTTACGTGGCTTCTTCTTTGATATAGCAGGAATTTCAGCTTATAACATCGGTCTTATCGCGTTTGCCTTTGCTGGCGTGGCATTTATGCTTATACCGCTCTTTGATAGAAGCGGCCTTGTAGCACCAGCTCACAAAAGACCACTATTTTTCGTATGGTTTTGGGTACTAGTTGCAGATCTTATCGTTTTATCTATATATGGCAAGCTTCCAACAGGCGGTATCAACGACTGGATAGGATTTTATGCGTCACTGCTATTTTTAGTGCTATTTATAATCGCACTTCCAGTTATCACAATACTTGAAAGAAAAAGGGGCTAATCATGAAAGAGCTTAAAATTTTTGCCATCGTTGTTATCCTTTCAGGTATTTTATACTGGGGTATCGAGCCTTACGCTCACACAAAGCTTCATCCACATACCGCAAATGCTGAGTACAACTTCTCAAAAGAAGATACTGACTACGCTAAACACTTTTTAGAGCAAAAAAAAGAGGCGCTTGAGGCTGCAAAAGCTAGTGGCAACAAAGCTAGCATCGATGCAGCTACAAAAGATGTTGAGACGGCACAAAAAATTCTTGATGACTATACAGCTTTTTGGGCTGATATAAATTCAATCGACCTTGCAAAGGGTGATGCTGCAAAAGGCGCTGAGACATTTGGGGCAGCTGGATGTACAGGATGCCACGGCATCGAAGCAGCTGGCATGCCAGCTAGTATGGACGCTGAGACAGCTAGCCAAAGCTTTGGCGTAGTGCCACCAGATCTTAGCACAGCTGGTAAAATTTATGACGAGAGATTTTTAGCTGCACTTATCAAAAATCCAACTATGGCTGTAAAACTATCTCATAAATTTAACGACGAGCATCCTTATCCGATGACTGCATTTATGGGTGCTGGCGGCGATATAAACGCTGAGGTTGCTGACATAGTTGCTTACCTTAAAAAGGTATCAGCTGACGCAGATGCAAAGAGTAAGATCACTGAAGAAAAGGTCTTTGCTGACGCATGTCAAAGATGCCACGATATGAAGTATGATAAAAAATATACTCTTGGTAACAAAGTAAGCCTTGCAGCTTATATGGGCTCAAACCCACCTGATCTATCTATGATGATCCGCTCAAAAGGTGCAGACTACTTGCATAAATTTATAAACGATACTCAAAAGATGCTTCCAGGCACTGCGATGCCTAGAGTTGGCTTAAACAAAGCCGCTGAAGACGACATAGTATCTTACATCCAAAAAGTAGGCGACAGTAAAAAAGCTGAGCGCGAGAGCACAGGCGTTTACGTGATGATCTACTTCTTTATATTAGGAATTTTCGCTTGGCTTTGGAAACGCAAAGTTTGGAGCGAACTCCACTAAAATTTAAGAGCCTTTTTTGGCTCTTAAATTCTCTCTAGCAAATTTACATATATAAATAGGTATTCTTTATAATTATTTTTTAAAAATTTAATCAAACTATTTTTGCAAATTTTAAAATTTGCTTGACACCTATCTAATTTAACAAAGCAATTCTGCAAATTTTAAAATCTTACTCACTCGCCTTAGCAGACTACTAAATTTAGGTTACACTACGTTTAGCACTAAATTTAGAGCCGTGATATGCTCGCTTATAAATTTTTAAAATTTGCCTGTTTTTCGTAAATTCAAGGCGATCATACTTAAATTTTAAACCTACCAAAGCTATAATACGCCCCAAAAAAAGGATCAAAAATGAAAACGATTATGCTTTGTGCGATATGCTCCGTCACGCAGGGAAACTGCGCTGAGGACTGCGCTTATTGCACGCAAAGTGCCAAAGCTGGCGCTGATATCACGAAATTTAAAGAAAAAAGCGTGCAGCAGGTGGTGGACAAAGCCAAAATGGCTTATAAAAATCACGCTCTTGGCTTTTGCTTAGTCACAAGTGGCGCTAGGCTAAATGATAAAAAGACCGACTATATCGCATCTTTAGCAAGAGCTGTGCATAAAGAAGTGCCAAATTTGATGCTCATCGCATGTAACGGCATGGCGACTTACGAGCAGCTTTGTGAGCTTAAAAATGCTGGCGTTTTTAGCTACAACCACAACCTAGAAACAAGTCGCGAATATTTCCCAAAAATCTGCACAACGCACTCTTGGGACGAGAGATATCAGACAAATTTAGACGCAAAAAGGGCTGGGCTCATGCTTTGCACTGGCGGCATTTACGGCGTTGGCGAGAGCGAGGCCGACAGGGTGAGCTTTAGAGCTAGCCTAAAAGAGCTTGAGCCATTTTCGTCGCCTATAAATTTTTTCATAAAAAGTGATGCACTAAGGCTCGATCAGCCACCTCTTAGCGCGGATGAAGCCCTAAAAATCGTGCGCGAGACCAAAAGCGCACTGCCAGAAACTAGGGTCATGATAGCTGGTGGCAGGGAGAAGATTTTGGGCGAGAGGCAGTACGAGATCTTTGAAAATGGCGCAGACGCGATCGTGATAGGCGACTACCTCACCGCAAAGGGCGAGAAGGCAAGCAAGGACATCGAGGAGCTTACAAAGCGCGGCTTTGGCTTTGCAAGCATCTGCCACTAATGCTTGTAAATTTACTTTTTGCAGGGCTTGGAGGCTTTATCGGAGCTGGATGCAGGTTTTTAGCTGGCGAGCTACTAAAATTTAGTCACTTCCCGATAACCACGCTTGGTGTAAATGTGCTTGGCAGCTTCATTATCGGCGTTTTATTTTGTCTAAATTTAAGCCAAAGCGTGAGGGTTTTCTTGGTCGTTGGCATACTTGGCGGCTTTACCACATTTTCAAGCTTTAGCCTTGATAGCGTTAAATTTTTACTAGAAGGCGAACTCGTAAAAGGCTTTTTAAATATATTTTTAAACCTTAGCCTTTGCTTGATCGCAAGCTATCTTGGCATTTTGCTTGGCAAAAATTTATGAATTTAAGTAAAACTGTTTGCAAAATTAAAATTCACTAGAGTTTATAACCGCATGCGGCACGATAGTGCAATTGCATACCCCTTGAACGTGCGAGGGGATTGTGGGATATAAAGGGAGATAAGGGGACGGCTTCGTAATTCAAGTCCCCTTGTTTCCCTTTTGGATAAAAGAAATTTACAAATTTAATCAAGCAATCTTTGCAAATTTTAAAACTTTCATTCACTCGCAAGAATTGACTACTGATTTTAGGTCTCGCAAAGCTTGCCACTAAAATCAGAGCCGAAATTACTCGTTCATGAAATTTTAAAATTTGCTGGAATTTTGCGCATTAATGGCGTTATACGTGCAGTTTGTAAGAAAAGATGTGCTTGACAAAATACGGCAAATACGAGGATATTAATAACTAGCAAGCGAGTAAATTTACATTTTTTGGCAAATTTACTCATCAAAAAGCACTAAATTTCACGCAAAAGGGCAAAATTTAGCTCGCCGTAAAGCCACACTAAACGGCTAAATTTCTTTAGCGATCTTGCTCATTTTATTTATCAGCTCTTCGCGTTCGCTTGATTTTAGGTTGCCGTATTGAAGCTTTGTCATCATCTGCATGAAGTCAAACTGCTTAAACATCTGCGCATCGCTTTTTAGCTCTTTTTCAAGCTTCTCGTAGATCTTTTCTGTCTCTTTGTTGGCTTTTTCTAAATTTTGCAAAAAGCTTCCAGCCGCACTCGAGTCAAGGTCATTTTTTGCCGCCTTGTCGATGGCATTTTTTAAATTTGATAAATTTTCAGAAATTTTCATCTGCACTTCCTTTTGGATTTTAAAATTTAGAGCAAATTTTATTCCTAAATTTCATCCCACCACTTTTTGCTAGGTGGATTTTGCGCGGTGAAAACCTCTCCGATCATCGGCGTGGCGTAGTTTAGCTCAAGTTTTGTTGCTGCCTTTTCAAAACGCTTGATCGGCTCATTCCAAGCGTGATAAGAAAGATCAAATTTGCCCCAATGCACCGGCACGCCAAGCCTTGCACCAAGATCTTTTAGCGCTTGCGCCGACTCCTCTGGCTTCATATGCACGTAGGGCCAGCCATCGCTGTAAGCGCCATTTTCTATGAAAACTAGATCAAAGCCGCCAAATTTCTCATTTATCATCTTGAAATGCTTGCCGTATCCACCATCTCCGCTAAAATAAAAGCTAAAGCCAGCCTCCTCTACCGCCCAGCCGCCCCAAAGCGTGGTGTTTCTCTTAAATGTGCGCCCACTAAAGTGCCTTGAGGGACAAAAAGTGAAGTTTAAATTTCCTATCTTTTGCTCACTAAACCAGTCAAACTCGTAAATTTTACCTTCATCTACGCCCCATTTTACGAGGTGAGCTTTGACGCCAAGTGGCACTAGAAATTTGGCTATTCTATCCTTTAGCTCAAGGATCGTTTTATAGTCAAGATGGTCGTAGTGATCGTGCGAGATAAGGGCGATGTCGATCACCTTTGGGTAGTCGCTAGCGGTGATGGCATGCTCGTAGGCAAAGGGCTTGCCGCCAACTGGCAACGGAAATGCTCGGTGCAAAACTGGGTCCGTGACGATCTTTTTGCCATCAAGCTTGCAGATAAGGCTAACGTGCCCAAGCCAGATAAACTCGCCATTTTTGAGGGCATTTGCGTTAAATTTTAAATTTGGCAAATGGCACTTTAGCAGCTTGCCCTTTGGTGGAAAGAGTGCTTGCGGGACGTAATTTAGCATAGATGCTTGCGGACTTTTCTTTACTAGATCGATCGTTGGCTCTAAATTTACAAAAACTTTGCCGTTAAAATTTGGCGATGCTTCCATGAGCTTTTGACTCTTAACATCTGGCGTGCCACCAAAAACAGGGGCAAATTTCATAAATGCAAAAACTGAAGCAATAAATAAAACTATGACTATAAAAATTTCCATCAATAACCTTTTTAAATTTAAAGGTTGGATTATATTTTAGATTTTTAAATTTCAGTTTCATTTAATTAACCCAAGCTTAATGAATTAATTTTTAAGTTTAAACTTAATTAAGATAATTTTACTCTTTTTACTAATTATCTGTTATGAAATATTAATCTTTTTTGATTAATCATACGAAAACAACGCCTTTTAATAGCATATCTTAAACTAATATAAAATAAAAATTTAATTTCAAAAATACAAAATTTGTCAGATAGCTGACGGAATTTAATCGCCAGAAGTTATAGAATTGTTTCAAAAATTTCAGGAAGGAGCGTTTGAGATGTTAAATAAAAATTTAACTATCTCTATTCATGTGATTAACAATCACTCTATTAGTGAGCAGGGCGGTCTTGCCTTGTTTTTTAGGAGGAATTTATGAAAAAACATAAATTTGTGATTGCCGATTCTAAACGCTGCATAGGATGTGCGACCTGTATGGCTGCATGTTTTAAAAGTGCTTATGAACGCGGCAAACTATCACGTGCAAGGCTAAGCGTCTTAAGAGAAGCTAGCGGTGTTATGCCGACTCAGTGCAGACAATGCGACGATGGTCCTTGCGCAAATGTATGCCCAACTGGAGCGTTGCGATTTAACGATAATTGCATCGAGCTTCACGAGGAAATTTGTATAGGTTGCAAGATGTGCACGATCGCTTGCCCTTATGGTGCGATAAGCTCAAGTGCAGAGCTTATGCCTTCAGTAAATTACGCTGTCGAGCCAAAATACTATCTTGAAGTAGAGTCACAATCAGGCGCAAAAAACATCGCAGTAAAATGTGATATGTGCTTTGGCCGTGAAAATGGTCCAGCTTGCGTTGATGTATGCCCAACAAGTGCTCTTATAATGGTAGATCCAGAAGAGGGCAAACATAAGCTTGGCAAGAGGATAGACTACGATGCAGCGAATAAATTTGCTACTAAAATTTTAAACGGACAAGGAGCATAAGATGACTACGGTTTATATGCTATTTCTTGTAAGTGCCGTCGTTAGTATCTTGCTCTACTGCGCTCCAAAAGCCGCTGTTAAAGTTGGTTTTGGACTAAGTGCTATAAGCTGCTTTTATGCGATGTGTCACTTCGTTGCAAATATGGGAGTAAGTGATAGCTTTGCTCTTATGGATGGCTTTTTGTATTCGCCAAAATTTGCACTAAATCCACTTGGAAATTTCTTCAGCTTTGTCGTTGTTTTCATCGGATTTGCAAGTAGTGTTTATGGTATGAGCTATGCAGAAGAGTACATAAAAAAAGCAAACGTTGGTGTGTTTGCATGTTTGTTTAACACATTTATCCTTTCAATGCTTCTAGTAATCAGCGCTGATAATGTATTTTGCTTTGTTGTTTTATGGGAGCTTATGACTCTTGTATCATCATTTCTTATCATCGTCAATGACGGTAAAAATACACTTAAAGCGGTTATGGTATATCTTGGTATCGCGCAAATCGGTGCATTTTGTATAACCTGTGGATTGCTTATCACAGCTTACTATGCAGGAAGCTTTGAATTTAGCGCATTTATGGGTGTTAAGATGCCATTTGGCGCTTCTGCTGCTGTATTTATACTATTCTTGGTTGGCTTTGGTAGTAAAGCTGGTATGTGGCCATTCCACGTTTGGCTTCCACAAGCTCACCCAGCAGCACCATCAAACGTTTCAGCCCTTATGTCAGGCGTTATGATTAAAGTTGCTCTATTTACACTAGTTAAATTTACACTTTATCTACCACTTAGCACATATTTTGGTCTTACAATACTCGCTCTTGGTGCAGCTAGCTCACTATTTGGTGTTTTATACGCTCTTTGCCAACACGACTTTAAGGCTTTGCTTGCTTATCACTCAGTTGAGAACATAGGCATCATCTTACTAGGTCTTGGAACAGGTATATACGGCGTTGCAGCTGGAAATTTAACACTTGCAGCAGTAGGTTTTCTAGCAGGTTGCTACCACGTAGTTAACCACGCTATATTTAAAGGTCTGCTTTTCCTTTGCGCTGGTTCAGTTATCCACGCTACTCATACACAAAATATGGACATCCTTGGTGGTCTTGCTAAAAAGATGCCATGGACAAGCCTTGGTATGTTTATAGGTATCATGGGTATCGCAGCTTTACCTCCAGTAAATGGCTTTGTTTCAGAGTGGTTTACATATCAAGGTATGCTTCAAGGTGCGATGGGAGAAGGAACATTAGTTAGATATGCATTTACACTTGGCGTCGTAGCTCTTGCGCTAACAGGCGTTTTGGTCGGTATGCACCTTAAACTTTACGCTGTTATCTTTGCAGGTACTCCAAGAGATCAAAAAATTTGGGAAAATGCTAAAGAGAGTCCGATAGGTATGGTTCTTGGTATGATCATTCTAATGATAGGCTGCGTTGGCTTTGGTCTTGGCGCAAACTACATAGTTGATTACATCATGCAAGCTGTAAATTCTATCGCTATAAGTGACTATAAAGCTAGCCTTGGTGCTATAAATGTAACTTCACCTATGGGTAGCATGATCTCAACTCCACTTATCGCTTTAGTCCTATGTGCGACTATGATTTTGCCATTTATCATCCTTGCTGTTATGAAAGCAAACAGAGATAAACCGCGCGAAACTGATCCTTGGGCTTGTGGCTTTAAATATAGCTCACGTATGCAAATGACAGGTGGTCCATTCACTGGCGACCTTAGAAAGATTATGCAATGGCTATTTAGAGCTGATAAAAAAGTAGTTACTAGAAATTATTTTGACGCGGTTGAGTATCACAACCATCCAAAAGATATTTGGTGGGGAATGTTTTATGAGCCAGTCATTAAATGGTGTGTGAAATTTGCTGATAAGCTAGGTATCGTTCAAAGTGGTTATACAAATGTATATACACTTTATATCTTGCTATATCTTTGTGTCATACTTGCTGTGAGCTACTTTTTAGTTTAGGAGACGAAAATGCAAACTATACTTTTAATGATATTTCAAGTAGTCGTTATCGTTTTGGTAGCTCCTTTGTTTGATGGTATGGCAAGAAAACTTAGAGCTAAACTTCAATCAAAACAAGGTAGCGATTTCTTTCAAACATATCGCGACATTATAAAGCTTTTTAGAAGAGGAAGAACCGTCCCTGAGTGCTCACACTGGGTATTTAGATGGGCTCCATTTTTCCTTTTTGCAACTTCAGCTGCAGTGCTAGCTGCTATACCTATCACTTATAGCAAAGACACTGTATTTGGAGCATATTCAGATATATTTGTTATCCTCTATCTTGGTGCGCTACTTAGATTTGTATTTGGTGCAGCTTCAATGGATAGCGGCAACCCATTTGCGGCAACAGGCGGCGGCAGGGAGCAAATGCTTGGTGTTTATGTTGAGCCAGTTATGATTATGTGCTTAATCGTAGTTATGCTTGCAGCTAAAACATCAAATTTAGTTGAGATCCAAGAGATGGTAAGAACTGGCGTTATCGGATATCAAATTCCAAGTTTTGCCGTTGCTTCTATCGCATTTTTGTGGTGTATGTATGTTGAGACTGGTAGAAAGCCATTTGACTTAGCTGAAGCAGAACAAGAGCTTCAAGAGGGTGTTCTTGGTGAGTATGCTGGTAGCGACCTTGGCTTAGTTCAAGCATCACTTATATTAAAACAGTTTGCTATGATAGGACTTTTCCTAAGCATATTTGAGCCATGGAATTTTAGCAATCCTTTCTTAGCTATTATCGTTTTTGTGATAAAAACTGGAGTATTTTACGTCGCAGCTGTATTTATAGACAACTTTGGACCACGCTTTAAAATGACTTCATCTTTACGCAAAAATGCTCTTGGTGCACTTGCTATTTCGTTTGTTGCACTAACACTTTATGTAGTAGGAGCGTGAGATGCAAACACTAGATATATTAGCCATTTGCATGATCGTAACTTCGCTTGCGGTTTTTGGCCTTAGAAGCTTGAAACTCTCAATCATCGCTTATGCGATAGAGACACTACTTTTAGTTAGTATATTTTTCTTGCTATCTGAGAAATTTAACGCTGAGCAGCTAAAAACTTGGGCGATCGTTGCGTTTTTTACCAAAGTTCTTTTCGTGCCAGGAATTTTGTTCTGGCTTATCAAAAAACTTGGCGTAGTTAGCGAAGATGAGCCAGTTGGTGGATTTTTTGTAAGTCCTGTTATTGCTATGGGATTTTCTCTAGCTCTTTCAATGAGTATCCACCCTATATTTTTAAAATTCTCTCTTATCAAAGAAGAGATTATGTTAATCGCTGCTGGAACAGTCTTTATGATGGGAATTTTTGGCTTTATGTTAAGAAACTCATTTATAAAACAAATTCTAGCTTACTGCTTGTTTGAAAACGGTATCCACCTAAGCCTTGCTCTAATGGCTTACAACTCACATGAGCTAGTTGAGCTTGGAATTCTAACAGATGCGATATTTGCTGTTATTATCATGAGCGTTCTAGCGATTAGATTTTATAAAGCTTATGATAGCTTAGATACTTCTAAAGCTTCAAATTTAAGGGGTTAGAGATGGATAGTTTAGCTTTAATACTTATCATACCGCTCCTTGGTGCTTTGATCTTGTTTTTAAGTCCTAAAAACTATGCAGTACTTAGCGGACTTCATGTCTTGTTTTCTGCTGCGACATCAGTGGCTTTACTTAACAATGTTCTTAAAGTTTTAAGTGGCGGAACTTTTTATAGTTTTGATAAATTTTTATTCTTAGATAGCTTAGGCTGTGTTTTCTTAGTGCTTATCGCCGTAACTGGATTTATAGTAAATTTCTACTCTATCCACTATATGAGATGGGAACTTGAAGATGGACACATTCATTTAAGTGATCTTAAAAAATACTACGCACTAAGCCATGTATTTATCTTTACAATGACTTTAAGTGTTATTTGCAACAACGTTGCGTTTATGTGGGCAGCTATCGAGGCTACTACACTAGCTTCTGTATTTTTGGTTGCTATCCACAAAGATCAAAAATCAACAGAGAGTGGTTATAAATACATCGTTCTTTGCTCAATTGGTCTAGCATTTGCTCTTTATGCAACCGTTCTTCTATACTCAGCTACATATAGCACTTTAGGAGATGGTGAGGCTTCTATGCAGTTTTCAAGCATAATGGAAAATGCTAAAAACCTAAATCCAGATGCTGCAAAACTTATCTTTGTATTTGCGCTAATTGGTTTTGGTACAAAAGCTGGTCTTGCTCCAACTCACACTTGGTTGCCAGACGTTCACGCTGAAGGCCCAGCACCTATCTCAGCATTGCTATCAGGCGTACTTTTAAAATGTGCGATGCTTGCACTTTTAAGATACTACGCTATCGCAGCTCAAGCAGTTGGATTTAGCTTTGTTGAAGGCATAATGATCGTATCAGGAACTATCACACTTTTTGTAGCGGGATTTTTCCTAATAAGACAACACAACGTAAAAAGAATGTTTGCATACCACTCAATCGTTCACATGGGTGTTATCGCATTTGCACTTGGTGTTGGCGGTAAATTTGGTCTATTTGCAGCGATATTCCACTGCTTAGCTCACAGCTTCACAAAAGCTTTGGCATTTTGCTCAACAGGCAATATCGCAAGAATTTACGGCCACAAAGATATGAGTAAGATGGGCGGTATGGTTAAGATCGCACCGATCACCACTATAATGTTTGGCGCGGCTGTTTGCTCACTTGTTGGTGTTCCAGCGTTTGCTATATTTGTTAGCGAATATAACGTCTTTGTTGGAGCTATCACAAGCGGTCAATACATCGCAGTTGCACTATTTGCTATTGCACTTGCAGTTATTTTCATAGCTGACTTTGCACACTTTAATATGGCAAGCTTTGGCGAGCCAAAAGGTGTGGTTGTTCATAATAAAGAGATGAGTTTGTTTGAAAATTTACCTCTTATAGCACTCTGTGCCCTTATCATAATCTTTGGCGTATGGCACGTAGATAGCTTTTATACGCTAGTAAATAACGGTGTTAATATAATGATGGGAGCTTTAAAATGAGAGGCGATAAATTTGTTGAAATCCTAAAAACAAAGGTAAAAATTTTAGAAGTAACTCGTCAAGCAGACGATCAGATCACAGTTTTAGTTGATAGAAACGATCTTCCACTAGCTGTTAAGACACTTTATTATGATATCGGTGGCTTTATAAGCACTATGATACCAAACGACGAGCGCCAGATAAATGGCTGCTATGCGCTTTACTATGCTATCTCAATGGAAGGTAGCAAGATGACTGAGGCCGACGACTTTGCAGCTGAGGATAAGTGCTTTATCACAGTTAAAACCCTTATCCCAGGAAGCGATCCGACATTTCCATCAGTTACTCCGCTTGTGCCAGCTTGTGTTTGGTATGAAAGAGAAGCTTATGATATGTTTGGTCTAGTAGCTGAGGGTCTGCCTGATAAAAGACGTCTAGTTTTAAGTGATGACTGGCCAGACGGACTTCACCCACTTAGAAAAGATGCTATGGACTACCGCTATCGCCCTGATCCAGTTGATCACAGAGATGAGCCTGATGCGGAGTTTTTATTTCCAACAGGTGACGCAGTAGTCGATGTGCCACTTGGACCACTACACGTTACATCTGATGAGCCAGGTCACTTTAGACTTTTCTGCGACGGCGATGAGATTATTGACGCTGACTACCGCTTGTTCTATCAACACCGCGGTATGGAAAAGCTAGCTGAAAACAGAATGAACTATGATCAAATGGGCTATCTTGCAGAGCGCGTTTGCGGAATTTGTGGTTATGCTCACGCTATTGCGTGTATCGAGGCAGCAGAAAAAGCTATCAAGCTTGAAATCCCACTAAGAGCTCAAGCTATACGCGTCATCTGTCTTGAGATTGAGCGTCTTCACAGCCACCTTTTAAATATCGGTCTAGCTTGTGAGGTCACTGGTAACTACAATGCATTCATGCACATCTTTAGGGTTCGTGAATACTCTATGGAGCTAGCTCAACTTGTAACTGGCGGACGTAAAACATACGGCAACGTCGTTATGGGCGGCTTAAGACGTGATATGACAAACCATGAGATCAAAAAAGGCTTAGAGATCATTAACAAACTTGACATTCAAATTTCAGAAATTTGGGATGCAGTTTTGGAAGATAAACGCCAAATCGGACGCTGGAAGGGTGTAGGTATCTTAGATCGTCAAATAGCACGTGACTTTAGCCCAGTTGGTCCAAATATGAGAGGTTCTGGCTTTAAACGTGATAACCGCTACGATCACCCATACGACTTCTTCAAACAGATAGAATTTGAAGTAGCAGTTGAGCATGGTTGCGACGTTTTTGCTCGTGAGATGGTTAGATATAAAGAGCTAAAAAGCTCTATCCACATCATCCGCCAATGCTTTGAGATGATGCCTCAAACTCCGATCATGATCGATCCTGTGACTATGATCAAGCCTGAGAATTTCGCACTTGGTCACGACGAAGCACCACGTGGTGAGAACGTCCACTGGATCATGCAAGGTAGCGCTCAAAAAGTATATCGCTGGAGATGTAGGGCTGCGACATATAACAACTGGCCAAGCCTAAGGTATCAATTTAGAGGAAACAATATAAGTGACGCTGCACTTATCGTTTGCTCACTTGACCCTTGCTACTCATGCACCGAGCGTGTTACTTTGGTTGATGTAAGGACTAAAAAAAGTAAAATTTTAACAGAAAAAGACCTTAAAAAATTCTGTCAAGATGGCGGGGTTAGTAAGAAGGATTTAAGATGATGAAGTTATTTGACATCACAGAAAAATATGGAAAGGCGACATACGCCTATCCATTTGAGCCATATATTGTGCCTGAGAATTTCCGCGGTCAGCCAGACTATACATACGATCTTTGTGTAGGTTGTGCAGCTTGCGGTGTCGCTTGCCCTAGTAACGCAATAGAGCTTAAGATGAACGATGAGCAAACAAGGCTTGTTTGGCAGTTTGACTGTGGTCGCTGCATATTCTGCGGTCGCTGCGATGAGGTTTGCCCAACTGGAGCCGTAAGACTTAGCGATAGCTTTGAGCTTGCGGTTAAATTTGACAAGAGCGCTCTTATCCAAAGAGGCGAGCTTGAGATGCAAACTTGCAAATGCTGCGGCAAGCCATTTACGCCAAAAAGGCTTATAAATTTCACCCTTGAAAAGCTTGGCACAGCAAATTTACTCCCAGGCAGACTTGAAGAGGCAAAAGAGTATCTTTTTATCTGCCCAGAGTGCAAGAAAAATCAATCTGCTGAGAGGCTAACAAAAGGCGTTGAGGAGGCTATAAAATGAGTCTATATCAAGTCCCAGAGGACATAAAAACAGCAAATGACCTAACTGCAAAGCTAGAGCATTTAAAAAATATCAAAAGAAGCTTTAGCGTTTATAGGATCGACTGCGGAAGCTGCAACGGTTGCGAGATCGAAATTTTCGCTGCTATTACGCCGATGTGGGACCCTGAGCGCTTTGGCTTTAAGCTTGTAGCAAACCCAAGACACGCTGATATCTTGCTTTGCTCAGGACCAGTCACAAGACAGATGTATTATCCACTTCTTCGTGCTTATGAAGCAGCTCCAGATCCTAAGATCGTAGTTGCTTTTGGTGCTTGTGGAAGTACTGGCGGAATTTTCCACGATGCTTACAGCGTTTGGGGCGGTATAGATAAGATAATCCCAGTTGATGTCTATATCCCAGGCTGCCCTCCACACCCAGCAAGTGTTATTTATGGTCTAGGTATGGCTCTTGGCATCATTGATCAAAAGCTACACAAAAAAAGCTACGAAAATGATAGCACTACGCCTCCTCCAGTTAAAAAGTCAGTAATGGGCGATATCTTGTTTGAACGTGACTTGCATGCTGAAAGTAAAAGGCTAATGAGCTATATCTTTGGTAGAACACTATTTGAAAAATATATGGACGCTATCAAAGCTTCAAGCGACATCCACAACCCAGAGCTTGCACGTGAAGCGGTTATAGCAGCTATCAAAAAAGAAGATGATCCTAGATATGCTGAGTGTATGGCACTTTTACACAACGATGTCTATCTAAAATATGCAAAAGCTGGTAAAAATTTTGCGATTGATGTTGATAGTGAGGTTTGGAGTAAAAGATGATACAAGTTTATAAGCTTACAAAAAGGCATATGGACGACAACGAAAAGCTTCCACGCGAGCTAAAGGAGATAAAAATTTTCTCCACTTGCGTGGGACACGGCGTTGGTACGATTGATTTTAGTGAGAAGATCTTAGAGCTAAGCGATGAGGAATTTGACGAGATGATCAAAAACTCAGGCGAATATGTGAAATTTAAGATCGGAAATTTAAGCAAGTATTTTGAAGTTGAAATTTTTGCTGAGCATATCGCTAGACTCTTGCCACAGCTTTGTGAGTGTAAGCTTAAAGAAATTTTGGCAAATTTAAAAGAGGGATATATCGTGCTTAGGAAGGACTTTTGATGAAAAAGGCCATCCTTTGCATCGGTAATCCTATGCGTGGCGACGATGATGTTGGCAATGAAGTCGGCCGCATCGTAGAAACTGAGCTAAAAGAGTGGAAGGTCTTTTTTGGGCAAGATGTGCCTGAGAATGAATTTTCAGCTATTAGAGAATTTGCGCCTGACATTTTGATAGTAGTTGATGCGATGAGCGGCTTTGATGAGGATAAGATAGAGTTTTTTGACCTAAGTGACGATAGAGACTACATCTACTCAACTCACAACCTACCAACGCCGGTGCTTTTAAGCTATTTGCGTAAAATTTGCCCAAAGACGCTTTTTCTTGGCATTAGCGTCTTGCTTGAAAATGTCCTTGATTTTGAAGAGGGACTAAGCGAGCAGGCTAAAAAAAGTGCTAGAAAAGCTTTTTTAAGAATTGTAGAGATTGATAAAAATTTAGTTGGTTAAATTTAGTAAGAGCTAAATTTAATCTGGGGTTTGCTAAAGATAAATTTGATCATTTTGGATTTGAAATTTAGTGTAAAACTAATTTTTAAACATTAAATTTTGACGCTAAAATGTCTATCTTTGGCACTACTTCTTTGCTTTATATTTGTTATAGATCAAAGAAGGTCAAATAAAAAGGAGACGTGATGTTAAATCCGGCAGAAACCGCTCAAGCGGTGTCAAGTTCTATGGAGCATAAAGCTCATACGCCACTTGTAAGCATTATCTTCCTTGCTATTATGGCTGGAGCTGCTATTGCAATGGGTGATATTTTTTGGGCTCACTCAACAGTTGGTATGGCTGAAAAACAGTCTATCGGTCTTTCAAACTTCATCGGTGGTATCACATTTAGCTGCGGCCTCATGATGGTTGTATTTTATGGTGGTCACCTATTTACTAGCTCTGTTTTAAGTGGTGTTAGTGCATATGATGGCAAATTGCCACTTGGCAAAACCATAAGCTACTGGGTAATTGTTTGGATATTTAACTTCGTTGGTGGCGCATTGATCGCTTATATGTACTACTACTCTGGTTTGCCACTAAAATACGACGGCTACATCTTGCAACACTTCGTACCAGCAGCTATTGGCAAGATCACAGCACCATTTCATGAGTTATTTCTTCGTGGTATCTTTTGTAATGTCTTTGTTTGTATGTCTATCTGGACTGCGACAAGCGAGAGCAACCTATCTGGTAAATTCTTTGCCATTATGTGGATGATCGGCGCATTCGTTGCTTGCTCAATGGAACACTGCGTTGCAAATATGTTCATCATCACTGAAGCTATCATCTCTAAAGCTCACTACATAGCAGCAAGCGGTGGCGATATCAACGCTGCAGCAGCTTTACTTCACACTACAGCTGATAAGCTAGATGTCATCAACTGGACAAATTTCTTAAGCAAAAACTTGCTTCCAGTTACACTTGGCAACATCTGCGGTGGTCTTTTCTTTGTTGGTCTTGTTGGCTTCATGGCTAATAAATTTGATATGAAGAAAAAAGCTTAAAACTAACTTTTAGTCTTTGCTTTTATGGCAAAGGCTAAATTTTAAATTTCTCTCTTCCTTACCTTAAAAGTTTCAAAAAAATCTCTTATTTTTTATCTAAAAAATGTCACACTCATCTTAAATTTATCGTTTTAACTCCCCCTTATTTGAAAATTTGTGACATTTTGGAGTTTAAAACATCTTGGCTAATAAATTTAGAGCAATAATAAAGCTAAAATTTAATATAATCCCACGAAAAAAGGAGAGTCTATGAAATTTTTCAATGCATTTTTTACTGGCATTATATTTGTTCTTGCTCCTATTTTTACGCTATTTGTCGGAATTTACAATAACTACTTTTCATTTTATGGCATAAACGAGTATTTCAATGTGATTTTTGTGGATAATGTGCCTTTTTTGTGGCTTTTACCTGTGTTTTTTATATTTGGATATTGTTTCTTTTACGCGCCATTTAGGAAAATTTTTAGAGCCTTTTATCTGCTCTTACTTGTGCTTTGCGCACTCAGTTGGTATCCTGATTTTGGACGAAGCTTGGGCGAGGCTTATTTTATGAGTAAGCCACTTGAGATGGATCTATCTTCAAATTTACAAAGCGAGCAAAAAACAAGCGGCAAAGTCCTTTATGACGGACGAAGAGAAATTTATTTTCTAAGAAGTGACAATGATAAAGTCGTTAAAATTTCAAAGTAAAGTTTTACCTTTATTTAGTTACAATGGCATAAAAATTTAAAGGTTTAAAATGCGTATAAAACTTCCACACGTCCCTTATGTCTCACATAAAATAGCAATAGATCTTTTAAACTGTGGTTTTGTAAAGTTAAACAAAGGTATCGAGCCAATCGTAGCAAAAGCAAGTGAAATTTTAACTACTGACGTTCAAAAAGAAAGAGCGCTGGACGAGCGAGTAAATGAGCTTTTAGAGAAAAACGAGGACGAGATGCAAACTATGCAAATCGACCGCAAAAATATGTTTTGGCTCGTTAAAAAGAAACTTGCTGGCGAATTTGACGTCATTTTAACTCATGAAGATAGATTTAGCAATGTCGCTCACAAGATACTTGAAGCTATCTGGAAGAGCGATTTGGTGGAGTATAACGTATCAGAAAACCGCGTGAAAAATGTCATTTATAGCTCGATAGATGAGTATCTAAAAAGTTATGAGAAGATAGAAGATAGCGTCTATGAGATGATGCAAAACTACAAACGCAAACTTATCCCTGGAACTGACGAATACGACCTGATTTTCGAGCGTTTGTATCAAGATGAGCTTAAAAAAAGAGGAATGCTTTAATGAAAGCTTATATTTACATTGAAAACGGCGTTTTTTTAGAGGCAAAAGCCTTTGGTGCTCACGGCGAGTGCGCAGGCGAGCTCGTTTTTAATACCTCTATGACTGGCTATGAGGAGATCATGAGCGATCCAAGCTATGCTGGTCAGTTTATCGTCTTTACTATGCCAGAGATCGGCATCGTTGGCATAAACGAAGATGATATGGAGAGCCTTAGAATTCATGCAAGTGGCGTCATAATGAGAAACTACAATGAAATTTCATCAAACTACCGCTCGCAAAAATCTTTAGGCAAATTTTTCGAAGAGCAGGGCAAATTTGGCGTTTATGATGTTGATACTAGATATTTGACAAAGATGCTACGTGACGAGGGCGCTTTGATGGCTTATATCTCAACGCAGATAAGCGACAAAGACGAGCTAAAACGCAGGCTTGAGAGTAGCGGACGCATAGAAAATATAAACTACGTAAAAACAGTCAGCGCTATGGACGAGTACGAGCATAAAAAAGGCGCTTGGGATAGAAATTTAAAGTCATATAAGCCGCTAAAAAGTATTGGCAAAAAGATAGCTGTTTTTGACTTTGGCGTAAAGAGAAACATCCTAAATGAACTATGCGAAACTGGCCTTGAGGTTATCGTCGTACCACACGATACTAAGGCTGAGGTTTTGATAGAGAAATTTAAAAATGGCGAGATAAACGGGGTATTTTTATCAAATGGCCCAGGTGAGCCAAAGAATTTAAAGGCTGAGATCGCCGAGATCAAAAAGATGATAGAGGCCAGGATCCCGATATTTGGCATCTGCCTTGGTCATCAGCTGCTTTCAAATGCCTTTGGATACGAGACATATAAACTTAAATTTGGTCAGCACGGAGCAAATCATCCAGTCTTAAATTTAGAGACAAAAGCGATCGAGATAACAACGCAAAATCACAACTATAACGTACCAGAGAGCATCGCTGAAGTAGCGGTTGTGACACATAGAAATTTGTTTGACAACACGATCGAGGGTGTAAGATACAAGGACTATCCGATCTTCTCGGTGCAACATCACCCAGAAGCAAGCAGCGGTCCTAACGAGAGCAAATATATATTTAAGCAGTTCTTAGAAATTTTATAATATGCAAAACATAAGCCTTTACATGATTATCACAGTTGCGCTTTTGAGCAGCTTTAGTCATTGTATCGGCATGTGTAGCGGGTTTTTGAGCTTGCAAGCTCTATTTTTTAAAGGCAAAAGCAAGAGTGAAATTTTAATGCTAAGCGCGCTTTATAACCTAGCTAGAATTTTTGCTTATGTGGCTTTGGGAGCTTTGTTTGGCGCTTTTGGAGCAGCCATTAGTTTTGGTATGCAAGCAAGAGGCGTGATATTTTTCATAGTTGGCTTAGTGATCGCATTTATCGGTATCGCCTTGCTTTTTAGGGGTGAGCTTTTAAAATTTATAGAAAATGAAAAAGCACTTAAATTTATAGTAAAAATGGCAAAAACAAGCGCACAAAAGAGAAATTTGGCAAATTTCTTGCTACTTGGCTTTTTAAATGGGCTTTTGCCTTGCGGCGTGGTCTATTATTTCTTAGCGCTTGGGGTTTTAAGCGCAAATGTGGCTGACGCATCCCTGATAATGCTTATCTTTGGGCTTTGCACCTTACCAGTGATGCTGTTAGCTAGCTTTGTTTTTGGTTTGCTAAGAGAGAAATTTAAAGAGATCATGTTTAAGCTCTCAGCTTGCATAATGATCTTAAACGGACTTTATCTATCATTTTTAGGATATAGAGCAAATGCCTAGTTTAAATTTAGATGAAAATTTTCTATCAAGTAGCGATGGCATGAGGATTGCTAAGCTTGCGATGATGGGCGAGATGATGGCAAATATAACTCACCAGTGGAAGCAGCCGCTAAATGAGCTAAGCTTAGTTTTATATAAGATGAAAAAGCTAGCACGCAGCGAAGATGGCGAATTTATCGGCTCTTATGAGAGGGCTATGCAGATCATAAAGTATATGTCAGAAACTACTGATGAGTTTAGCTCGTTTTTAAATCCAAACACACTTTCTCAAGAATTTAGCCTAGCAGACGCAGCCAGAGCATCTATACAGATCGTAAAAGGCGTAATGAAAAAAGAGGGCATTCATATAGAGCTTGAGGTGCTAGGGGACTCTAAAATTTATGGTCATAAAAACAGGCTCATGCAAGTCATCATAAATTTACTAAATAACGCAAAAGACGCACTAAATTTACAAAAGATAGAAGAAAAAAATATAAAAATAAAGATTGATAGCGATGAAAAATTTGCTTACCTAAGCGTAGAAGATAACGGTGGTGGCATAGATAAAAATGTGATAGATGAGATATTTAAGCCGTATTTTACCACCAAAGAAGATGCCAAAGGCACTGGCTTAGGACTTTATATGTCAAAGCAAATAATCGATCAATTTAACGCAGAAATAACAGCGGGCAACAGCGATAATGGAGCCTGTTTTTTAATAAAGTTACCACACAAAGGAGAGATAGATGAATAAAATTTTAAAGAACCTAACGGTTTTGCTTGTCGAAGACGATAGCGACAGCAAAAAGATCATGCACGATGTGCTAAGTGACAATTTTGAAAAAGTTTTTACTGCTCAAAATGGTGATGAAGGTTTGAAAAAATTTAAAAAATACAACCCAAATATGGTAATTACAGATGTATTTATGCCAATTAGTGATGGACTTGATATGACAAGATATATCAAGGAAATTTCTAAAGACACACCTGTCATCGTCCTAAGTGCGCATAGCGAAAAAGAGACTTTATTAAAGGCTATCGATGTTGGCGTTGATAAGTATCTCATAAAACCTATCATGGCAGACGATCTTTTAAAAACGATAGAAAATGTCGCAAAAAGCAAGATAGAAACTGCAAACATCATCCAAGTTGCAAACGGATATAGCTTTAATAAGATCAAGCGCGTACTTATCAGAGATGGTGTTGAAATTTCACTTACTAAAAAAGAGCTTGCATTTATCTCACTTTTGATAAAAAGACTTGGTACGCTCGTGCTTCACGATGAGATCAAAAGCGTCGTTTGGGTTGGTGAGAGCGTTACAGAAGCAGCTATCAGAACCTTTGTTAAGCGCGTTAGAGATAAAGTTGGCAACAACTTTATAAAAAATGTCCCAGGACTTGGTTACAAAATAGACAGAAGACTTTCCTAGTTAATGAGAATTTATATTAATTAAGTTTTTTTATAGTTCTTATACTTTAAAATAACGAATCATTAATATAAATTTAACTAGGAGGATATTTTATGCGACCATCTCAGCTACTACACTATGATTATAGTGTAGCAAAGCTATTTATGTTTGCCACGATACTCTTTGGTATCATAGGCATGGTTGTTGGCGTAGTTATAGCCTTTCAAATGGCCTGTCCAGAGCTTAACTACATAGCCGGCGAATATTCGGCGTTTGGGAGGTTGCGTCCTCTTCATACTAATGGCATCATTTTTGGCTTCATGCTCTCAGGCATCTTTGCCACTTGGTACTACATCGGACAGCGTGTTTTAAAGGTCTCGATGAGCGAGTCGCCATTTTTGATGTTTATCGGCAAGCTTCATTTTTGGCTATATATGCTTGTTATGGTTTTGGCTGTTGTTACGCTTTTTATGGGTGAGAGCACAGCTAAGGAGTACGCTGAGCTCGAGTGGCCACTAGATATCGCAGTGGTTGTTGTTTGGGTACTTTGGGGTGTTAGTATATTTGGCCTAATCGGTATCCGCCGTGAAAAGACACTTTATATCTCAGTTTGGTACTACATCGCTACATTTTTAGGCGTTGCGATGCTATATCTATTTAACAACATGGAAGTTCCAACAAGACTTGTTAGCGGATATGGCTCATGGCTACACTCTGTCTCTATGTACGCTGGCTCAAACGACGCTTTGGTTCAGTGGTGGTACGGCCACAACGCGGTTGCATTCGTTTTTACAGTGGCGATCATCGCTCAAATTTATTATTTCTTACCAAAAGAGAGCGGTCAGCCGATATTTTCATATAAACTATCGCTATTTTCATTTTGGGGTCTGATGTTCATCTACCTTTGGGCTGGCGGACACCACCTCATATACTCTGCTACGCCTGATTGGATGCAGACTATGGGTTCGGTCTTTTCTATCGTTTTGATCCTGCCTTCGTGGGGTTCAGCGATAAACATCCTTCTTACGATGAAGGGCGAGTGGGCGCAGCTTAGAGAGAGTCCGCTTATTAAATTTATGGTTCTAGCTTCGACATTTTATATGTTCTCAACACTTGAAGGCCCGATACTTTCTATCAAGTCTGTAAATGCCCTAGCGCACTTTACTGACTGGGTACCAGGACACGTTCACGACGGCGCTCTTGGATGGGTTGGCTTTATGATCATGGCGGCACTTTATCACATGACACCGCGTGTATTTAAGCGTGAAATTTACTCAAAGTCGCTAATGGAAGCTCAGTTTTGGATACAAACAACAGGTATCGTCTTATACTTTGCATCTATGTGGATCGCTGGTATCACGCAAGGTATGATGTGGAGAGCGACTGATAGCTACGGAAATTTACTCTACTCGTTTATAGACACGGTAGTCGTGCTTATCCCATACTACTATATAAGGGCTATTGGCGGACTTCTTTATCTAGTTGGCTTCTTGATGTTTGCTTATAACATCTATAAATCAACTTCTGCTAAAGCTATCTTAGCAGAGCCAAAAAGCGCTTCGCCAATGGGTGGCGGGGCAAAAGCTAGCGCGGAGGTGATGTAATGTTTGCTTGGTTAGAAAAAAATCCATTCTTTTTTGCAGTTTGCGTCTTTATAGTCATCGCTTACGCTGGCATAGTTGAAATTTTACCAGACTTTGCAAACAGAGCTAGACCACTTGAGGGTACAAAGCCTTACACCGTTTTGGAGCTAGCTGGCAAAAACATCTATATGCAAAATGGCTGCAACACTTGTCACTCTCAAATGATCCGTCCGTTTAAAGCAGAGACCGATAGATACGGTATGTATTCGCTAAGTGGCGAGTTTGCATACGATCGTCCGCACCTTTGGGGCTCAAAAAGAACGGGACCTGATCTTATGCGTGTGGGTAACTATAGAACGACTGACTGGCATGAAAATCACATGCTAAATCCAGCCTCAGTAGTGCCAGGCTCGATCATGCCAGCATATCCATTTTTATTTAAGAAAAATGCTGATATCGAGACTGCTTACGCTGAAGCGCTAACGGTTAAAAAGGTCTTTAACACGCCTTATGACGAAAAAGATATGCCAGCACTTGGCACGTTAGAGCAGACAAATGCTAACGTCAAGGCTGAGGCTGCAGCTATCGTTGAAAACATGAAAGATGAGCAGGTAAAAAGTGCATTTGAAAAAGGTGAAATTCGCCAGATCGTCGCACTCATAGCTTATCTAAATAGCCTAAAGTAGGAGCGTAAGATGGAGAACATTAGAGAGTTTCAAGCTTATGGCTATTTTTTCTTGACAGCATTTTTGGCGATCACTTTGTATGCCTACTTTTTTCATCTTTATAAGAGCGAAAAAACTGGCAGAAGAAACTACGAGAAGTACTCAAAACTAGCGCTTAACGATGAGATCGGTGGCGAAATTTTAGAGCGTAAGGCTACAAAGGAGAGCGTATGCAATGGCTAAATTTAGAAGATAATGTAAATTTACTAGCTCTTATAGGAGCGGCTCTAATCATCGTGCTTACCATCGTTGTGGCTGGCAGGTACGTGGGGCAGATGAAGGTTAAAAAAGATGAGAGTGTTGAGCTTAGCGAGCATAACTGGGACGGCATAGGTGAGTACAAAAACCCTGTCCCACTTGGCTGGGCGGTCGTCTTTTTGCTAACGCTAGTTTGGGCGATCTGGTACTATTTGTTAGGCTATCCTTTAAATTCTTACTCGCAAATAGGCGAATACAACAAAGAGGTTAAAGAGGCAAACGCTAAATTTGAAAAAGAGTACGCAAACCCAAGCAAAGAGACGCTTCACGCTATGGGCGAAAGCATATATCTCGTGCAGTGCTCAGCATGTCACGGCATCACAGGCGATGGCATAGGCGGCAAGGCTGCAAATTTACAAGTTTGGGGCAGCGAAAAAGGCATAGTTGAGACTATACTTAATGGCTCAAAAGGGCTTGATTATCCTATGGGTGAGATGCCAGCGGGTTTAGCTGACGCTGATGGCGCAAAGGCGATCGCAGCTTACGTAGCTAAAGAGATAAGCGCTATTAAAAGCACAAAAAATGAAAATTTAGTAGCAACTGGCAAAGAGCTTTACGCTGCATGTGCGGCATGTCACGGCGAAGATGGCAAGGGTATGGATGGCATGTCGGTTGATCTTAGCAAATATGGCTCGGCTAGCTTTGTGGCTGAGGTGCTAAATCGTGGCAAAAAAGGAGCGATCGGCACTATGCCTAAATTTAATGATGGCAGACTAAATGAGATCCAGCAAAGCGCAGTTGGCGAGTACGTCATATCGCTATCAAAGGGCGAATAATGGAAAATAATAATAGAAACATCTTTGCCTTAAACGGCATTAGCGGGTTTTTAATAGCGGTGGTGCTTTTGCTCTCTATCCTAGCGGTGCTTACATACGTTGGCATCGGCTTGCAAAAAGAGGTCGCGACCAAGCCTTACTCACTCAAAGATGCAGCTAGCATCGAGATGAAGAGCGTAGATAACGCTAAACATGTCATTGTAAAGGAGAAGTGATGCTAGGCATAATAGAAAAAGCCATTATCCTGCTAATAATCGTCGCAGGCGCCATTTGTGCGTGGTCAGTGCTTACACCAAATCACCTCTTTGTAGGCTAAATTTGAAGAAATTTGCACTCATTTTTATCATTTTGCTCTGGCAAAATTTGGCTTGGGGTGCAAATTTCGTTATCAATGATGATGGAATTTTAAGCCAAAAAGTGAGCCAAAAACTAAATGAGATAGGAGACGAGCTTTATCAAAAAAGCGGCATAAATTTAGTAGTTGGCGTATATAAAGATGGCGAGCTTGGCATGCTTTTTAAAGAGCAAAATTTAAGCTCGCCTTTTGTCTTCTTAGTGCTCATAAAAGATAAGCAAAAGGTTGAAATTTTTAGCGATACAAACACTTCAAAGCTCTTTAACAAGGAGCAAATTTTAAGCGTAAGTCCAGAATCAGGCACCATCATCCCCATTTTAGTCTCAAAAAATGGCAAAGATGTCTATAATGCCGCTATTTTAAACGGCTACGCTGATATCGCCGAGCAGATCGCTGGGAGCTTAAATTTAAAGCTAGAAAGCAGTATCGGCAGCTCAAACAAAACGACCTTAAATTTCTTGCGAATTTTTATCTATGGCTTGATCGCATTTTTCGTTCTCATCATCTTTTATAAAAAGGTAAAAAATGGCTAAAAAGAGCTTTTGGCCTTACGGCATCGTGCTTAGCATAGTGGCTATCATCTTAGCTTGCGCCGCAACTATCGTTGTTGCGATCAACAACCCAGTCGAGATGGATAGTGCTTATATGCAAAGTCACCAAAGCGTCGATGAAAACATCACTTTTATAAAAGAGAGTGAGGCTAGATTTGATGAAAAATTTGAGCTTAAATTCGAGCCAGAATTTAAAGGTTTGCAGGGTAAGTTTAAATTTCTCATAACGCCAAAAAATGGCGAAATTTCAAGCCTTAGCTATGAAATTTTACTCACTCGCCCGCAAACAAATAAAGATAACAAAACATTAAGCGCCTTATGGCAAGAAAACGAGCTTGTAAGCGAGAGTGTTGGCCTAAAAGAGGGCAGGTGGCAGCTACTTTTAAGGCTAAGCGACAAGCAAGATACGAGATATTATAAATTTGATTTTAATGCTACAAAGTAAGTTAAATTTGCATCCAAAATCTCTTTTGCCAAAGTTAAAAACAAATAAATTTTACTAAACGCTAGATCAAACCTCTTTAAAGCCAAAATTTAAGCCCAAACGCTTGCCAGTTTTAACGTATTCTTTAAATTTATAGATAAGAGGCGAGTATTTTTTAGTATCTAGCTTTTCATCTTTTAACAAGTTTTCATCCACAAATATGCCAACTATCTTGCAAGTGACTATACAAAACCACTCCTTTATCTCGCACTTTTCTACGATCGTTTCTATCTGTATCTTGCACTCTTTTATGCGCGCGCTTTAGTTTTTGGCGCTAAATTTAAGCAATATAAACCCCGCGGCACCCGAAACTACCGAACCTAGCAAGATAGCGAGCTTGTCGGTGTAGGCAAAGGCGTCCGTGTCGTTGTAGGCTAGGCCGTTAACGAAAAGGCTCATCGTAAATCCTATGCCGCAAAGCACGGCGATGCCGTAAAGCTGGATAAAATTTGACCCCTCGGGCAGCTTGGCTAGCTTAAATTTGATCGCTAAAAAGCTAAAAGAAAATACCCCGACTTGCTTACCGACGAAAAGCCCCAGCGCCGTGCCTAGCGCAACCGGAGACAAAATCTCGTCCAGTCCGACGCCTCGCAGCGAGATGCCTGCGTTCACGAAGGCAAATATCGGCAGCACGCCAAACGCCACCCAGCCGTGTAGGTCGTGCTCGATGCTTTTTAGCATAGATTTGCCCGGCTCGTCTTTAAAGCTAAGCGGTATGAAAAAGGCCGCCACGACGCCGGCAAGCGTGGCGTGAACGCCTGATTTTAGCACCGATACCCACATCACCGCGCCTACGATCAGATACGCCGCCTTGCTCTTTACGCCGAGTCTGTTTAGCACGAAAAGCGCGGCTAGACAAACGCTCGCGACCGCAAGCATTTGGGCGCTAAGCTCGCTCGTGTAAAATAGCGCGATAATCACGATCGCGCAAAGGTCGTCGACGATCGCTAGCGTCATGAGGAAAATTTTTAAACTAGTCGGTACGTGAGGCCCGAGTAGGCTCAAAATCCCCAGAGCAAACGCGATATCCGTCGCCGTCGGTATCGCCCAGCCGCCAAGCGCGAAGGAGTCGTGCTTCGTAAAAAGATAGAAGATAACCGCGGGCACTATCAGGCCGCCTGCCGCGCCGATCGCTGGCAGCGCGATTTGCGACGGATTTTTTAGCTCGCCCTCCAGCACCTCGCGCTTTAGCTCAAGTCCGATGAGAAAGAAAAATACCGCCATCAACCCGTCGTTCACCCACAAGATCAGAGGTTTGCTTAGTCCGTATTCGCCGAAGCTCATGGTAAATTTGGTATTTAAAAATTCATTGTAAAAATCGCTCAAAAACGTATTTTGACACAGTAGCGCCGCGACCGTAGCGACCATCAGCAAAATCCCGCCGCTGGCTTCGTGTTTTAAAAACTCTTTTATTCCGCCCATTTTGCTTCCTTTTTATAAATTTTGGCGATTATAACGTATTTTTACACTCGCATAAAATTCGGGCGAATTTGGCTATAATCAAGTCAAATTTAAAGGTAAATTTAGTAGACGCGTCGCTAAAATTTGCCATGCCGCGCTTGCGGGAGCGGGATGCTTGCGCACGGTTTTTATAGATTAAGGAGCGAAAATGAATGAAATTTTAGATATATGTAAGCGTGCAAAGGCTGTTTGCGGCGAGCTTTTGAGACTTGATAGCAGGGCTAAATTTGCATCCAAAAGTTTTTAGCCAAGGTCAAAACCAAATAAATTTACCCGTAAATTTTACTTTCTAGCCAGCCAAAACTCCAGCTCAAACCTCTTTAAAGCCAAAATTTAAGCCCAAACGCTTGCCAGTTTTAACGTACTCTTTAAATTTATAGATTAGAGGCGACCATTTTTTAGTATCTAGCTTTTCATCTTTTAATAAATTTTCATCTACAAAGATGCCAACTATCTTGCAAGTGACTACGCAAAACCACTCCTTTATCTCGCACTTTTCTAGGGTCGTTTCTATCTGTATCTTGCACTCTTTTATGCGCGCGCTTTTTGCCTTTATGCCAGGCTCTTTGTGTAAATTTGCCACCTTAAATTTATCGCTTTCGTAGCTGTATCCAAGGGCTCTTTTCTCCTCTGGCACCTCCTCGTCGCCTGTTAGTTTTTCTATCTTTTTTATAGCTTCAAGCAAGCTCTCATCGCATAAATTTAGCGTGATATCTGAGCCATTTTGGATATTTTTATAGCCTTTGTTATCAACTCCGATGCCAAGCACCACGCTATCTCCTAGCGTCCAAGAGGATGAAAGCACGGTGATATCGTCTCGCCCTTTTTGATCTTTTGTGGTTGCAAGCAAAACTGGAAAGCCGTAGTAAAAGCCAGATCTGTTTAACTCTTTATGCATTTTTGCTCCTTTTTGAAATTGTATCCCCCAGCACTTTAAGGCTTAAATTTTTAAAGAATTTAGAAAAATTTTCAAAGCTTAGCTTAAGTGAGAAAAAGCGCTCTTTTATCAGCTTTTGGCTATCATTTTTTAAAAATTTAAGAGAGAAAAATGCGCAATCTAAATCAACTTTTCGTCTTTACAAACTCACGTAAGATCAGGGAATTTAACGCTTGCTTTAATGACGAGCTAATCCCAAAAAGTCTAAGCATCGCAGAGTTTTACAAAAAGGTCGTTTTTGTAAATGGCCGCTTTGAGTGCGATAGCACCTACGCTTTGGTGCTTATGAACAGAGCCTGTGCCAGCGTCAAAGAGGCAAACTCGGTGCTTAAAATCCCAACTGAGTTTTTTGAATTTTTGAAAAATAACGACTATCTTTTTTCATTTTTTAAAGAGCTAGCCATTAGCAAAAAGAGCATTGCTGAGATCAAATTTAACGACATTTACGCTGATTTTGAGGAGCATTTAAGCATACTTGAAGCGGTTTTAAAAGAGTATGAGAGCTTGCTTGATAAAGAGGATCTTTATGATGATATAACCTTGCCAAAAATTTACTCTATAAATGAAGCCTACATAAGAAGTTTTAGTGAAATTTCACTGCACATTGATGGCATTTTAAGCGAGTTTGAGTGGGAAATTTTAGAAAAAATTTCAAAACTAACCACGCTAAAGATCATCTTTCAAACCAGCGTTTTTAATAAAAAACTTATCGAAAAGATAAGGCAAATTTCAGCCATTAGCGAGTTTGAAAACTATAAAAAATATGAGCTAAATTTAAACACAAACGAGCTAACTTGCTTAGAAAATATCACAAAATTTGAGCCAGTTTTAGTAAGAAATTTCGCTACAAGAAGCTTGCAGTGTGCCTATGCTATGGCAAAGGCGAGCGAGTTTGTGCGTGAGGGCATAAAGCCTGAAAACATCGCTGTCATCTTGCCAGATGAGAGCTTTAGCGAGATTTTAAGGCTTCATGATAACGCTAAAATTTTCAACTACGCTATGGGCGAGAGCTTTAAAAATACAAAATTTTATGAAGCGCTTTGCTACATCACAAGAGCGATCAACGAAGAGGCAAGCCCAGTTTTTGATCAAAGCAAGTGTGAGAGCTATGAGGAGCTTGGCTTTATTTTAAGCGAATTTGGCGTGAGCGAGCAGCTTTTTGAGAAATTTAAGGCTAGCTACTTTGAGGCGTGTGAATTTGGCAAATTTAAAGAGCTAATAGATGAGCTTTTGGTGCTTGAAAATGAGCCAAGATGCGAAGAAAAGCTCGCACTTGAGCTTTTTAGGATGGAGAATTTATGCAGGTATTTTAGCTTTAGCCTAAAGCAGCTAAGTGAAATTTTCTTGCTAAATATCTCGCGCTTAAGCATCGATGATGTGGGCGGCGGAAAGATCAGCGTCATGGGCATGCTAGAGAGCCGCGGGATGAAATTTGATGGCGTTATCATAGTTGATTTTAACGACAACTTCATCCCAGCAAGAAGCGCAAACGAGATGTTTTTAAACTCAAAAGTGAGGCAAAAAGCGGGGCTTATAAGCTATCTTGAGCGTGAAAATTTGCAGAGATTTTACTACGAAAGCCTCATAAATAACGCCAAAAAAGTGGCGATAAGCTGCTGCGTAAATGAGGAGAGCATACCTTCAAGATTTTTAAAAAATTTCAAAACGATAAAAGATGAGAAATTTAGCGATGAGGCCTATTTGAAGCTATTTTTAAAAGGAATTGCGAGCTTAAATTTAAGTGACGATGAGGTTATTTTAGAGCATGATTTTTTCACAAATCCACTCTCATTCTCGACGCTAAATTTATTTCTAACCTGCCCAAGAAAATACTACTACACAAAGATAGCTCACATAAATGCGCCAAAGGGTGTAGCAAGTGAGCTTGGTACAAAGCAAGGAAATAGCGTTCATAGCGCACTTTTTGAATACTATACGAGTGAGTTTTATAAGCAAAATAACACCTTTGATCCAGCCGTTTTTAAAGAGATGCTAGCAAAGCAAAATCTTACGCCACTTGAGTTTGAAATTTGGACACATAAATTTAAAGAGTATGAAATTTATGAAAACGAGCGTTTAAGGGCTGGTTTTAGGGTGCTTGAGTGCGAAAAAGAGGTGCAAAGCGAGCTTTGCGGCGTGCAGATAAAGGGATTTATCGATAGGATCGACGTTGGCGCAAACGGAGATGTGCTTATACTTGATTATAAAACGGGCGAAGCAAATGTAAATTCGCTCCAGCTTGCATTTTATGAAGCACTTTACGGCGGCAAGGTGCGAAGTGCTTACTATGCCCTAAAAAACGAGCCTAGCTTAGTTGGCTCTAAAAAAAGCGTAGAGGATCTAGGTGACGAGATAGAAAAGCTAAAAGCCATAAACAAAACCAAGATAAATTTTGAAAGAAAGAGCGGTGCTTGCGCATTTTGCGAATATGTCACACTTTGTAGGAGAGAGTTATGAAAAATTTTTTAGCCCTAAAAGCAAGCGCTGGAAGCGGTAAGACCTTTGCGCTGAGCGTTCGCTACATCGCTTTGGTGCTTCGAGGCGAAAATATAAACGAGATCGTCGCTCTAACTTTTACAAAAAAAGCAGCAAACGAGATGAAAGAGCGCATAATCGCAACTTTTTTGGACTTGCAAAACAAAAAGGGCGAGCTTGAAGTGGTGTGCGCGGAGCTTGGTATAAGCCAAGATGAGGCGATAAAAAGGCGAGATGAGAGGCTTGGCGTCTTTTTGCAAAGTGAGCTAAAAATTTATACATTTGATGCGTTTTTCTCTGGGATTTTAAAGAAATTTAGCCAAAATTTAGGCATTAGTCCTGATTACAGCGTGCAAGATAGCCTGCAAGATCTGGCGTGGAAAAAATTTGTAAAAGAGGCGAGCAAGGATAAAAAGCTTCTTAGTGAGCTTGCCTTAATGATGATCATTTCAAGCCAAAAAGAGGCTAGCTTTTCGCAGACTTTGGCGAAATTTTATGAGAGCTTTGGCGGCGAGCTAAAAGATAGTGGTGCAAGCTATCCAGATGATAACAAGGTAAGGGCGGCGCAAAGAGCTATAAATGAGTATATAGCCTTGCAAAATGGCGCTAGCGATACGGCTAAAAAGACATTTAGCGAGCAGAATTTATTTGAGCTATTTAAAAGTAAGGTTTTTGCTAGAGAAAGCCTAGACTACCGCACTTTTAACAAAATTTATACTCCTGAGCTTGATAGGCTCTTTTTTGAGCTAAAAGAGGCAGCGAAAAACTATATTTTAGAGGTCGAAAAGTATAGGCTAAGTGGCTTTAGCAAGCTTTTAAAGCTTTACAAGGCGTCAAATTTAGAGCTAAACAAGGAGATAAATGCGCTAAGTTTTGCTGATATAAACAAGCTGGTTTTTAAGCTTTTGGTGCAAAATTTGGATAAAGAGGCGCTTTATTTTAGGCTCGATGGCAGGATAAATCACCTCTTAGTCGATGAGTTTCAAGATACAAACGTGATCCAGTACGAGATCATCTTGCCGCTCATCGCTGAAATCGTCTCTGGATACGGACAAAACGGGCTTGGAAGCTTCTTTTACGTGGGTGATACGAAGCAGAGCATCTATAAATTTAGGGGTGGCAAAAAGGAGCTTTTTGACAAGCTTGGAGATGATTTTAGTCAGATAGATATAGAAAATTTGCCAAGCAACTACCGAAGTTTGAAGGCTTTGGTGAAATTTAACAACGCCGTTTTTGAAGAAATTTATCATAGATATGGGCTTAGCTTTGAGCCACAAGAGCCAGCTAAAAAAGATGAGACACTAAGCTACGAGGTAAGCGGCGAGTGCGACTATTTTGAAATAGAAAAAGATGACTACGGCTACTTGCGTGTGCTAAGCGATGAAGATATCGCAGGTGCGGTCGTTTCGCAGGCAAAAGAGCTTTTAAAAGCTGGCGTAAATGCGAGCGACATAACCGTGCTTTGCTGGAAAAATAGCGACATCAGCCTCATCTCAGAAGTGCTTAGCAGCGAGGGGATAAAAAGCGTCAATGAAGGCACTTTGGAGCTAAAAAGAACGCCACTTGTTGCAGCGATCATCGAGTATGCGAAATTTTGCCTATTTAAAGAAGAAATTTATGAGAAAAATGTAAAAGCGCTAGTAAATGCAAATGTCAAAAAACTAAATATAAAGCCTGAAGAAAGCGCTACAAATAGCCTATTTTACTTAGCTAAAAATTTAGGCATAAGCATGGCAGACGTTGATATCTTGAGGCTTTTTGAGTTAAGCGCAGGCTATAAAAATTTAAGTGATTTTATATTTAACCTTGAAAACTTTAGCTCAAAGATCAGTCCAAAAAGTAGCGACGGCGTGAGAGTGATGACCGTGCATAAGTCAAAGGGGCTAGAATTCGCTCACGTCATAGTTTGCGACATGATGGGCAAGGGCAGGGGTGATGACTCAAATTTCATAACCGAATACAGCGAAAATGGCGATTGGATCGTAAAGAGTAAAATTTCAGGTAGAGAAAATTTTGATAGCGACTATGCAAGCGTTTTGGAGCAGATGAAAGAGCTTGAAAAGCAAGAAAATATCAATAAAATTTATGTCGCTTTCACAAGGGCAACAAAGTCGCTCATCATCATCAAACAAGCCGTCCCAAGCGGAAATAGCCCAAGCTTTTTTTCATTTTACACAAAAAGCGACAAGAGCGAAGCAAACGACTATCTTGATCTAAAAGAGTTTAGCTTTGGCAAAATTTTGCCTAGTAAAACTGAGCAAAAAGAGGCAAAAAAAGATGAAAAAATGCCTGAAATTTTAAAGATAGAGAGGCAAGAAGTTGAGGCGAAAGAGCAAAAGACGAGTGGAAAAAATTTAAGTGCGATATATTTTGGTCTGGCGTTTCACTATCTGCTTGAGATGAGCGAGAAATTTGATGAAAACTCGCTTTTAGAGGCTAAAAATTTGATGCTAAATAAATTTTATAAATTCTTGCCGCTTGGAGCACTTGAAGATGTCTTTTCTAGGGCAAAAATGCTCATAAGAGAGCCAAAATTTATAGAGTGCATAAAAGGCAAAGAAATTTATAAAGAGCAGCCGTTTAAAGTAAAAAATGAGCTAAAACAGATGGACCTTTTTTGCTTTAATGAGCGTGAAATTTGTGTGATTGATTATAAAACGACAGACAAAAATATAGAAGAGAACAAAAAGCAGGTAAAAGAGTATAAAGATGCGCTTGCTAAATTTTATGAAAAACATAGTATAATCGCCGTCATTTTCTATGCACTTGAAGGCAAAATTTCATATATTGAAGTTTAAATGCTACTTAATTTAAGCTTTGTCAAAGCATTGTTTAAATACAATCACAACTCAAAAATTAACTTGGCAAAGGTAAGAAAATGACAAAAATAACAAAGCCAAACGAAGTTAAGCGAGACTGGATCGTAGTTGATGCAGCTGGTAAGCGCTTTGGTAGATTGCTAACTGAGGTAGCAACTATACTTCGTGGCAAAAACAAACCATGCTTCACGCCAAACGTAGATTGTGGCGACTATGTTATCATCATAAATGCTTCTAAAGTAGAATTTACTGGTAATAACAAAGCTGAAGATAAACTTTATCACAGACACTCAGGATATTTTGGCAGCGTAAAGAGCGAGAAATTTGGCGATTTGATAGCAAATAAGCCAGAAAAACTATTTAAATTAGCTGTTCGTGGCATGCTTCCAAAGACAAAACTTGGAAGAGAGATGATAAAAAAACTAAAAGTTTATGCTGGCAGTGAGCATCCTCATACGGCACAAATAGCTAAAAAAGAAGGAAAATAATTATGGCAAAAGTTTATGCAACTGGTAAAAGAAAAACTGCCGTAGCAAAGGTTTGGATAAAGTCTGGAAGCGGTAAAATCGTAGTAAATGGTATGGATCTTAACACTTGGCTTGGCGGTCACGAGGCTATCAAGCTTAAAGTTATTCAACCACTTTTAGTAACAAAACAAGAGAGTTTAATAGACGTAGTAGCTACAACTTTAGGTGGCGGTTATTCAGCACAGGCTGAGGCTTTAAGACACGGCATTTCACGTGCTTTAGCTGATATGGATGCTGATTTTAGAGCAGCGCTTAAACCAAAAGGCTTACTAACTAGAGATTCTCGTGTTGTTGAACGTAAGAAATTTGGTAGAAGAAAGGCTAGAAGAAGCCCACAATTCTCTAAACGTTAATGGTCTTTTGCAAGTGCTTTTGCATTTGCAAAATTTAGGTTATGTAAATTTCAGATTTACATTAAGAATTTGGTTATAATTTAAAGTTGATTTATTTTTATTTAGGTAAAATTATAGTCAACATTAAAAATCCCTATTTGAAAGGAATTCTATTATGAAAAAGATTGCTTTAGCTATGGTTGCCGCAACAGCGGTTTTTGCGTCTAACGCAGCATACAACTATGAGATCACTCCAACTATCGGTGGTGTTCATCCAGAAGGAAATCTACGTGTAAAAGACCACAACTTTGTTGGTATTAGAGCGGCTAGAAACCTTGAAGATTTCTTTTTTGATCAAGTTGAACTTGGTGTTGATTACTCTCAAAAATTAAAAGAGAGAACAGGTAACGTTGTAAGAGAGGGTAGAGCTCTTAGATACCACGCAAACCTTGTAAAAAATATCGTTGACTTTGGACCAGTTAGCTTATATGGTTTAATCGGTGCTGGTTATGAAGATGTTCCAGCTATCTTTGTTAAAAATGAAGATGGTGGCTTTGGTCAATATGGTCTTGGTTTAAGATATCAAGTTACTGATAGATTTGCTCTTAAAGCAGAGGCAAGAGACGCAATCAAATTTGAGCACGCTGATCACAACCTATTCTATTCACTAGGCTTTGGCATCGGTCTTGATTCAAAAGCAGCTCCAGTTGTAGCAGCAGCTCCAGTAGCAGCGGCAGCAGCTCCAGCACCAGTTCTTGATGATGACAACGATGGCGTGCCAAACGATATCGATCAATGCCCTAACACTCCAGCTGGTGTAGTTGTTGACGAAAGAGGATGCGAGAAAGTTATCGTTCTTAGAGATCTAGATGTTAACTTCGCATTTGATAGCTACAAAGTTGGACCAAAATATGCAGCTGAGATCAAAAAAGTAGCTGACTTTATGGGCGAACACCCAGATTATAAAGTTGTACTTGCTGGTCACACTGATAGCGTAGGTGCAGAAGCTTACAACCAAAAACTATCTGAGAAAAGAGCAAAAGCAGTGGCTGAGGTTCTTGCTGGTTACGGTGTAGAAAAAGCTAAAATTTCTACAGTTGGTTACGGCGAACTTAAACCAATCGCTACAAACAAAACTAAAGAAGGTCGCGCTCAAAACAGACGTGTTGAAGCTACTTTCAACAAATAATTTTACTATTTAAAATTACTTCTTTAGGGCTTGGCTTCGGCTGAGCCTTTTTTATTTCTGCGGAGATTATCATGAAAAAAACTATACTTTTTGACTTAGACGGCACACTTATAGATTCTACTTCTGCTATTTTAAAAGGTTTTGATGCGTCGTTTTTAGCTCACGACAAGAAAGAGCCTGATCATGATGCACTAAAGTCCCTAGTAGGATATCCGCTTGAAATAATGTTTGAAAAACTTGGTGCCAAGAAGAATTTAATAGGTGAATACGTAAAAGAGTATAAGGCCTGCTACGAGAAGATTTATTTAGACGAGACCGTGCTTTTACCGCATGCTATGGATGCTTTAAAAGAAGCTAGCGTGTTTGCTGATGTTGGTGTTGTTACGACAAAGACATCAAAATTTTCTATAATTTTACTTGAACATTTAGGTGTTATGAAATTTATAAAAACGGTTGTCGGACGAGATGATGTCGTTAATCCAAAACCAGATCCAGAACCTATAAATTTAGCTTTAAAGAGACTAGAAAAAGAAAAAGACAATGCGTTTATGGTTGGCGATACTATCATGGATCTAAAGGCTGCTAAAGCTGCTCTTATAACGGGCGTTGGCCTTACATGCGGATATGGCAAAGAGTCCGATTTAGGGCAGTTTAGCGTGCATATATTTGCAAACCCACATGAGGCTGTCAGTTTTATCAAAGAAGCATAATAGTGAAAGTTTATTAAAGCTCCTGAACCTGATATTATTCAAACGTAAATTTATTCATAAATTTTTGTTTTAACTTATTACAAAATGCTTTAAATAGATAAAAAAGAATTTTATAATTTCATATCAAAAATACCTGCTACTATTTGATTAATCTAGATAATTCTTGGTTTTAGTAAATTCTGCATTTGATTTGTTGTTTTAGATAAATTTACTAGCAAAATATGCAATTAAAATGCTTGTATTAGAAAATTTATTAGGTAGAAATTTTGTAGGCATTGAAAAAGAGCAAGAATTTATAGATATTGCGCTTAAGCGAAAGGCTGAGTTAGAGGCAAATTTTATAAAATTTAGAGATAAATTTGGTGATTTAAAAATGTTTGAGAGCTTAAAATTTGGCTAGATTTAAAATTCCATATTTTACAACCATCCGTGCAGCACTCGCAGCTGCCAAGTCTCTAAGCACAGTTCAAACTGGCAAAGCACTTGAAGTAAAAAGCTTACAAGAGTATCTAAGTGAGAAATAATAAATTGAGTGGCAGTTTTGGCTGCCACTAGCTAAATTTCACTTTTCTATTTGATTAGCTATTTTTAAAGCGCTAGCCACCTTTAGAGCGCTTGCAAATGCAAAATGCAAGTTATATCCGCCAAGCATACCAGTGATATCTAAAACTTCACCTATAAAATAAAGCCTCTTTACGCTTTTGCACTCTAAATTGTCATCTAAAAACTCTGTTTTTATACCACCTTTTGTAACTTCAGCCCTTTCAAAGCCAAATGTCCCAGCTGGGGCAAATTCGTAATCAAAAAGCCTTTTTATGATACTTTTTTCATCATCACTAAATTCAAAAACGCTCTATCTTTTAAGCCAAAATTTCTTAAAAACTCCAGCACAAATCTCTTTGGCAAAGGCAAAATCGAGCTAAGCTGCTTTTTGCCATTTACTAAATTTTTCTCACTAAATTTAGGCAAAAAATTTATGCAAATTCGCCCCTTTTGCCAAAAGAGTGAAGCGTTTAGTATCGCTGGACCACTTATGCCTCTATGCGTAAAAAGCACATCGCCACTAAATTTATACAACAAGAGCAGGGGTAAAAATAAGAGACGGGTGAGCAAATAGGTTAAATTTATTAGTTAAATTTGGCTTTTATAGAGCAGCAATAAGTTAAATTTACTGCATATTTATGCTTCCAGCTGGAGATGGCATATCACCTTTTTCATCGACGAAAGGAGGGCCTTTTTGAAGTAGTGCCGTCACTTCAGAGGCAACCTTTGGATCCATTTTAGCCATGATGGTTGAGATCTTTTTTGCATCAAGGGCGTAAAGGATAGTGGCTGCATTTGATCTTGGCATTTGCGAGAGCACTTCGGCTGCTGCGCCATCTTTCATTTTGGCGTAGGATTCATTGACTTTATCGGTAGTCATCGTGCGAAGCTCTTTTAAAATTTTCTCATTTTTAGCGACAACTTCGTCGATCTCTTTGCGTTTTTGCTCGATCACTTTCATCGTCGCATTTAGATCAGCCTCTTTTTTGGCGAGCTTTTTGTTATTTTCTTCATAAGCTGCAGCCGAGCTTGCTCGAAAGACCTCTAGGGCTTGGCGCTGCTCGTCGATGACCTCAAGCTCCTTTGAAATTTCCTCTTTTCTAGCTTCAAAGATCTGAGTGCAATCAACCGGCACTTCAAAGCAAAATGCAAAATTTATAACTATAAAAAAGAGTAAAACAGCTCTCATTACGCCTCGCTTTTGGCTGCAAATTTCATAACTGCAAACTCATCAAGAGCAAGCGCTTCAGCCTTTTGTATGCGTTTTATCTCTTTTTTAAATTCTTCTTTTTCTAGATATTTCATCTTTTCATACTCTAAATTTGCATTTTTATATTTGTGCTCGTAGTGCAAGACCTCTTTTTTTGCTATCTCTAAGCTCTCTTTGCATGCGCTTAGTTCAGCTCTTGCTATATTTATGAGCTCTAAATTCTCTTTTAGCTCACCTATGTTTCCACTTTTTGGCAGGCTAAACTCGTTGAGCTTGGCTCTTAAGAGTGCTATTTTTTCTTCAGCACTTCTTACATTTAGCCTAGCAACGACGAGCTTAGCCTCTACCTTATCCATCTCCTGCTTTTTGACGCGGACGACGGAGGTAAATTTGCTTTTCATCTAATGATCGTATCGCATCTCTCAGGACTTGTTGAGATGTAGCCAACCTTCACGCCAGTTAGCTCCTCGATACGCTCGATATATGCTCTTGCGTTTGCTGGCAGGTCGTCATATCGGCTGATGCCTTTTACACTGTCCCAGCCTGCAAGCTCTTCGTAAATAGGCGTTGCATTTTCAAGATCTGTTGGCACGTAGTCGATAGTTTCGCCGTTATATTGATATGCTTTGCAAATTTTTACCACTTCAAAGCCATCAAGCACGTCAAGCTTCATAAGTGCATAAGTATCAACGCCATCAAGCCTTGAAGCGTATTTTACGCTTACTGCGTCAAACCAGCCACAACGTCTGCGGCGGCCTGTTGTTGTGCCAAATTCTTTACCTATCTCGCACATTTTATCGCCGTTTGTGCCCTTGTCTTCAGTCGGGAAAGGTCCGTGGCCTACGCGAGTTGTATATGCCTTGATGACGCCTATTACTTTGCCTATCTCTTTTGGATTTAGTCCAAGACCAGTGCAAGCACCAGCGCTTATGGTATTTGAGCTAGTTACGTAAGGATATGTGCCGTGATCTATGTCTAAAAGTGTGCCTTGAGCGCCTTCAAGTAGGACTTTTTTATCTTCATCAAGCGCTTTCCAAACTAAATTTGTAGTGTTTGCGATAAATGGAGCAAGCACCTCTTTATATCTTTTTAGCTCTTCAAGTAGCTCATTTTCTTCAGGTATCTTTACGCCAAGAGCGTCAAATACGCATTTATTTGTTTCAAAGTCATGCATCAAAGCATCGCACAAGCGCTCTGGCTCAAGTAGCTCGCCAACTCTGTGGCCGCTTCTGCTTATCTTGTCTGCATATGTTGGTCCGATGCCTTTGCCAGTCGTTCCGATCGCTTTTTCGCCTTTTAAGCGTTCTTTTGCTTGATCGACTTGGCTGTGGTAGCTTAAATTTAAGTGCGCTTTGTCGCTTATATAAAGTCTGCCCTCTAAGTTGTCAAATTGCGCCATCTCAGTGATGAGCACCTCTGGAGAGACAACGACGCCGTTGCCGATGATATTTACGATATTTTTGTGCAAAATTCCGCTTGGGACAAGGTGAAGCGCGTATCTAACGCCATCGACCCAGATCGTATGACCAGCGTTGTGGCCACCTTGAGAGCGACAAATCATGTCATAGTTTAGTCCTAGCATATCAACTATCTTGCCTTTGCCCTCATCACCCCATTGAACACCAACTACTAAATCAGCCTTTCTCATTCTTACTTCCTTAAATTAATTTTTTTTTCTATCAATGCATCAGTATAAACAGCGAACCCACTGCTTGAAATCCCGTCTATTTCATAGTTTCCGCCACTTGCTAAGATGGCGTTATCTTTTAAAAATCTAAAAAATAAACTATCATAATATCTCATTTTTGAGTAATATAGCGGAACTATTCTTAAATTTTTATATTCTAGTGATTTGGCTACACTTTGTAAATTTCTTAGCGCCTCTTTTAGCTTGTCAGGGACTAAATTTACTATCTCGTCAAGCTCGCTAGCGTCCTTTAAAAGGGCTAGTTTGCTAAGCCATGGCACGTTTTGGGCCAAGATCTTTTCTAGCCATGAATTTTCAAAAATTTCTATCTCTAAGTTTAAAATTTCGCAAATTATCTTTGGGATTTGCATATTGCTAAGCTGCAAACAAGCGCCGATCTCAAGCTCGCTAAAAAGCTTTGCTACGATATTTATACTCTTTAAAATGTCGTTTTCGCCGATAAGCTCAGCGCCTATTTGATAAATTTCTTGGCTTGGGTAGCGAAAGACTGGCTGGATGTAAAACCACCTCCTTGGCTCGTTTGCTTTAAGCCTTCTAAGCACGATCCTAACGGTATCAACCGTACTATCAGCCCTTAGACTTATCTCGTGGTTTAGACTGTCGCTAAAGCGAAGAAGATTTGTCGCATCTACGCTTAGATGTTGATGATACGAAAAAAACGGCGTTACGATCTCGCTAAAACCTTCATCTTCTAAAATTTCGCTCGCTTTTTGCTCGATTTTTCTCTTTAGTTTTGCACTTTTTGCAAAGTAAAGTTTGCTTCCGTTTGGGATCTCGTGCTCATAAACATTTACATCACTCAACTCTTATCTCCTTGTTAAAACCTAAATTTATATCGCACTCTTTGATGATGGACACGGCTAGATTATAGAGTTCGCCGCTGTCGCTACTGCTTGCTAGTTTGCTTAAATTTATAGAAATTTCTTGATTATATTTACCTATATTTTTTATCTCATCTTCTATTTTTTGCTTTAGGCTTTGTGCTAGTTTGTCGTCTTGATTTAAATTTGCTATCACTTCATTTGCAAGCTCTTTTAGCACAACTAAGCCTTTGAAAAGCTCGAAATTTTCACTATTTTTATAGTCTTTTATGTGTAGATATGGTCTTTCAAATTTAAATGAAGCTGCATCTTTTGCCAAAAGCGCTAATGAGAAAATGTTGCCTTGAAATTTATCAAATCCAAGACCAAGCAAAAACTCAAGTGTTCTTTTATCATCGATATTTTTTATAGTCGTATTTAGTCCAAATTTATCAGCCACAAACCTTATCATATTTATACTCTCAAGCGCCTCTTTTGAGCTAAAGATGTGTTTGCAAAATTTATTATCTATGTTAAAGCGATTTGTCTTTAGCATGCCAAGAGCTTCGATCGAGCTTGAGTATGAGGCAAAATCATCAAGCGAGAAGTGTATGCCAAGCTCTTTATACTTTCTAACATAAATTTCTAAAACTTCTAAATTTGTAGCTGTTGCAGCGTCGATAACATCGATGATAAGCCCAGTTGGATCAAGGCTTTTATCCTCATCAAATATCGCTTTAAATTTATGCCAAAACTCCTCTGTAAAGAGCTTTTTAACGCTTAAATTTACGCGGACCTTTGCGCTTATGCCATTTTCTAGCCACATTTTTCTTGCTAAAAGCGCCTCTTTTATCGTAAATAAAGCGATATTACTCGATGCGCTACTTGTCTTTATAAGTGGTAAAAAGTTGCTTGGATAGATGATCTCGCCATCTTTTCTCCATCTAATAAGCGCTTCAAAACTTAAAGTCTCGCCCGTGCTAAAGCTGATCTCTGGTTGAAATTCTAAAAACATCTCGCCAGCGTCAAGCGCTTTTAAAATTTTTGAGCCATCTTCGTATTGGCTCTTAAAATAGACATCTTTTTTCGCATCAAATGTATAGCTTCTGTTTTTGCCGCTTATCTTAGCTTGATACATCGCCCAGTCGGCTCTTTGTAGCACATCATCAGCCCCAAGCTCACTATCAGCCAAGGCTATGCCTACGCTAGCGCTTGCTTTTAGTTTTAGCTCGTCTATCTTTACTTCATCTGAAGCTAGCCTTAGCATATTTTGCGCTATCTCATAGACTTCGCCTAAATTTTCGTAGTTGATGACGCCTACAAACTCATCTCCGCCTATCCTTGCAAAGATATTTTTGCCATTAAACATAACGCCTATTTTTTCAGAGATAGCTACTAAAAATTTATCGCCTATTTGGTGACCGAAGTTGTCATTTATGCTTTTAAAATCATCCATATCAAGGTAGATGACGGCTATTTTTTGTTCATTTTTTTGTATGAGAGAATTTAGCTTGTTGTAGAGTAAAAATCTATTTGGTAGCTTTGTGAGCGGATCGTGATATGCGATAAATTCTAGATATTTTTCATTTTGTGCTTCGTTATTTGCAAGCATTGCTAGCATGATGTAGCCAGTTTTTTTCTCATTCGCATCGATAAGCGGTAAAATTTCTATGACTTCAAGCTTGCTCTTATTTTTATTATTTTCGCTCCAAACCTTGCCACTCCACGAGCCGCCTTGGTTTATAGTCTCTATGATCTGGTGTTTTATATCGCTTAAGCCTTGCTTTATAAAGGTGATATCTTTTAGATATACGCTATCTTTTGCGCCCGTACTTTCAAAAAATGTATCATTTGCGTCAATGACCCTCATCTCATCATCAAGCAAGACAACCTCTTCTTTGCTAAATGAGAAAATTTTTGCAAGCAGGTCTTGGCAGACAAAGAAGCTATCTTCTAGGCTAAGGTCTCTTAACGTGCCTTTTGTCAAGCTTACTTCGCCAAATTCATCGTATTCAAGCGCTTTTGCCCTTAGTCTAAAGTGTAGAATTTCTTTATCTATGCTATAAAGTTTGATATCTTTAATGTATGTTTGAGCGTCTCTTATACTCTCAAAAAAGCTATAAAAGCTATCAAATTCATCGACAAAGACCGACTTTGCCTGCTCGAAATTTAGAGTGCTTTGCGTGCCAAGAACCTTGCTTAGCTCGTCTGAGATATTAAGCATGTCGCTTCTTTTATCCCAAGTAAAGACATTTGCCTCACTCGCCCAAAGTAGCGCCTTGCTCTCTTTGCTTTGTTTTTCAAATCTCTCTTGAAGCTTTAACATATCGCTAAGATCAGTAAATGAGTAGATGACCTTTTGCTCGTCTGCATCGATAAATTTAGCCTTTATCTTAAATGGAATTTTCTTGCCATAAGCGTTTGTCATATTTGCTATGAAATTTAGCTCTTCATTTTTAAAGCTTGCTTGCAAAAAGGCTTTTTTGCTTGCTAGCACGGCAGCTTTAAAGCTATCAAAGTCCTCGCTTGCGATGATATCTTCTAAATTTATAAGACCTTGGCTTTGGACATTAAAAATTCTCTCGACATTGTTTGTGCTTTGGATGATCAAAAATGGCTCTTGTGCCGAAGCGATAGCAATGACATTTGGTGATAAAAAGACGTAGCTTTTGATGATATCGTCATTTTTTTGCGTCATCTTTTCTTGGGTGATATCCTTTATAAGTATGAAATTTAGCCTAGTGTTTTCTAGCTCAAAGCTACTTTGGGTTACTAAAACATCGATGATTTCACCATTTTTACGCCTTAGCTTAGCCTCGTATGATAGATTATTATTGATAGCGTTTTTTCTATCTTCTGCTAAATTCTTAGACTCATCTTCAAGAAGTTCTTTTATATTTAGATCCGCTACGTCATCTTTTTTGTAGCCTAGTTTTTCTAAAAGAGCGTTGCTAATGTCCGTGATGACGCCAGTATAAGCGTCAAAGACCACGATCTTTAAAAAGCTCTTTTCAAAGACATAGCCAAATCTACTCTCGTAGCTTTGTGCTGTCTCGTAAGCTTTATCTCTATCTTCATATAGTTTTTTGATGCTGTTATTTAGTAAGATAAATTCTTTTACGTCAAAGTCCTCATCAGTTGGCTTGCTTTTATCTGTCGCAAAAAGAGCGATCCTGGTAAATGCAGAGAGAATTTTGTCTTTTATATATGAGTTGTCGCGTAGCCAAAGTATGCTAAATGCTACAAAGCAGAAGAACGAAAGCACGACTAGAACTAGCTGGATAAAGATCTGAAGCTGCCTACTAGAGCCTGTTATGACAAATAGTTTTTGCTCTTCTAGGTAGCTGATTTTGTAAAAATTCATATCCTTTAGTATAAAAATGATCTTGTCACTTTTAAACTCGCCACCTTGTGAGATGTATTTATTAAAGTCCTCTTTTATAAATTTTTTATAAAACTCATCTCTTGAGAGGTTGCCGTCTTTATCAACCAAAAAGACGTATGCGCCAAAATTTTTGTTATAACTTGTATCAACTCTGTTTTTTAAAAAATTTTGACTTAGTTGAACAAGAATTTTATTGCCATTTTTTAGCCCATAAGCTATGTAGATATCTTTAAATCGTCTATTTTTATAAAATCTATCAGAAAGCCTAAACTCGCCCTCTTTGATATCTGAAAACCATGCGATATCGTAGTCGTGTAGCTCAAAAGCGCTGTCAAATTTACGCTCGTAAAGCAAAGAGTTATCTTTTGCTATCACGTAAAAAGCGGCGTAGAATTTACTTATAATAGTATTTTCATAAAACGGCTCTATGCCGTTTGCAATGAGTCTTGCCTTTGTGGAGATGTTATCTTTTACATCTGAAAATGCGTTTGTGATATTGTTTTTAGTGATTAAATTTAGAGTGGAAATTTCATATTTTATGTCGTTTATGCCAGCAAATATGACAAAGAGTGCAAGAAAGATGAAGGCAAAAAGAAGTAGTGCAATCTTTACATAGAACCTCTTAAAAATCTGCAAAACTGGTTTAGCGCTATTTTTTTGCATTAAATTTAAGCCTCGCTTTTTAAAACTAGCCATGATTTTAACGCAAATTTACTTTTTTTAGCTTATAAAATGCCTTTTTGTTTAAATTTAAAGAGATCACAGGGCTTTTTGCCCCGTGAGTTAGTAGATCCAAGTAACTACTTCGGCTCTTTGTCTGCGTAGTTTTTCTGGTTGTGGATTTAGACGGTAGCCAAATGGCACTACGATGGCCACTCTTTGCTCGCTCTCATCAAGACCTAAAATTTCATTTAAAGCGTGTCTGTCAAAGCCTTCCATCGGGCAGCTGTCAATCCCAAGGCTCGCGGCTGCGTTCATCATATTTGTCGCAGCTATCATGCACTGCTCGTGTGACCACTGAAATGTTAGCTCATCGTCATTTTTAAAATTTGATAGTAGAAAAAATTTCTGTCTTGCAGCGATAGCTTCAATATTTTTGTCGGCTCTTCTAGCGATCATTTTATCGATATAGCTACTGCCAACTTTTACCTCTTTGATCTTAGCTAAGATGACAACCAAATGCGAGCAAGAGGTGATTTGCACTTGGTTCCACGAAACAGCTTTTATCTTCTCTCTAAGCTCTTTGTTTTGCACGACTAAAAAGTCCCACTGCTCAAGCCCAGTCGAGCTTGGGCTTAGTCTGCCAGCCTCTAGGATAAAGTCAAATTCGCCAGCGCTGATCTTTTTGCTCTCGTCAAAAATTTTGCAAGCGTGACGAAATTTTAAAATTTCAAGATAGTTCATCATATCTCCTTTGTTAAATTTCTTGACATTATAAAGTGGTTAGGTAAATTAAAAGAAATTTAGAAATTTTATCATCTAGTGCATGAAAACTAGGCTAAATTTAGCCTAGAGTTAGTTTAAAAATATATCAAACTCGCCTTTTTGGACTGTTTCTGCGATGATGGCTGAGTGCTCATAGCCAGCCTCTTTTAGGCGCTTTAGAGCTAAATTTGCCTCATTTTCGCTAACAGCTAGCAAAAGTCCGCCAGAAGTTTGCGCGTCAAAAAGCATGATATCAGCCTCTTTGCTCACAAAATGCTTTGTAAATTCGCGGTTTTTGTAGCTTCCCTCTGGGATGATGCCCATATCGGCAAATTCTTTCGCGCTTGCGATCACTGGCACATCTTTTTCAAAGACATTAAAGCTGATCTTGTCGTTTAACATCTCGCTTAAATGCCCTAAAAATCCAAATCCAGTCACATCGGTTGCCGCATAAACTTTGATGCCACTTAGTGCTTTTAGAGCGTAGAAATTTAGCTGAGCCATGATGCCTGCGACCTCATTTATTTGCTGCAAACTTAACAGATCAGCCTTGATCGCTGTGCTTAAGATGCCGCTGCCAAGAGGCTTTGTAAGGATCAAAACGTTACCAACTTCTGCTGTGTTGTTTGCCCAGAAATTTTTAGGATTTACCTTGCCAGTCGCACTTAGCCCATAATACATCTGCTGCGTCTCTATCGTGTGTCCGCCAACGATGACGCCGCCACACTCTCTTACTTTATCGGCTCCTCCTTGTAAAATTTCACCCAAAATTTCAGGCGCAAGGTTGCAGCTATCAAAGCCCACGATGTTTAGAGCGTTTATCACCTCGCCGCCCATCGCAAAGACGTCGCTTAGGCTATTTGCAGCAGCGATCTGACCATAGATAAATGGGTCATTAACTACTGGCGTGATAAAGTCAAGCGTCTGAACAAGTGCAAGATCGTCTGAGAGCTTAAAAACGCTCGCGTCTTCGTTTGAGCCGATGCTTGAGAGCAAATTTGGATGAGATAAATTTAAACTACTAATCGTTTTGTGAAGACCCGACGGGTCAAGCTTAGCAGCTCAGCCAGCGGCTCTAACAAACTGCGTAAGCTTTTTGTCGTGATAGATCATAGTTTGATTTGCTCGTGAGTTGAGAGTATGTCGATGATCTCATAGGCGTTTGAAATTTCGCCAACTGCAAGATCGCTCACTAGTTTATAAGCCTCCAAGCAGCTTCCGCAGCTTAAAATTTGAACGCCAGTAGCTTCAAGATCTTTAAGTGGCTTAAAGCTTGGATGTGCGCGGTTTGTCGTCATCTTGACGGCGTTATTTACGCAGATGATTATCTTTGGTTTTTTCTCTACTTGAAGAAGTGCACCTAGAAATTTTGATAGCAAATTTATGCCAACTTCGCCGCTACCTGCGCGCTCTTCGTTTAGATAGAGCACTTTTTCGTTTTTTGGTGTTATATCGCAGACAAATTCGTCAAAATTTGTAAGCTCAAGTGCGCTTTTGCCCTTGATGGCTAAAATTTTAGTCTCATTGCCGTTGCTTTCTAGGCTAAATTCTATATTTTGATTTTTTAAAAATCTTGAGATATTTTCTTTTGGTGCCAAGGCATTTACGATGATCTCTAAGCTTTCGCCCTCGTTTAGGCCCTCAAGTGCGTTTTTAGTCATGATGACTGGTTTTGGGCACTCTAAATTTCTACAATCAATTGTTCTTGTCATTGTTTTTCCTTTGTGATTAGTATTTCAAACCTTGAAACTGATTTTGGATTATAGCTAAAAAAATATTAAATTTTTAAAAGGATTTGTGCTGTGAAATTTGCTATAAAAGAGAGTTTGACCCTGCGTAAGTCGCAAGGTCAAGGTTGATTATTTTAAATTTGTGTAAGATTTCTCGTAGTCAGATACTGGAATCTTGTTTTCCTTAACAAGCTCTTGATACCAGTAGTGGTGAAGTACATAAACCTCTTCTTCTTCTTTGTATCCAGTGACCATTGACCAGATAGCGCCATGTATAGCGATCGCAGCCATATAAATATGAACTAGGAAAAATACCGCACAGACGATACCAAGGCAGTTGTGGATAACTACGCTATATCTTAGAAGATCGATTTGAGAGATACCAAACCAACTAGCAACTGCAGGCTCTTTAATATCCATGAAATACATAATCGCACCAGTGATGATCATCACGATACCACCAGGTATAGCGATCCAGTACCATGCCTTTTGACCAGCGTTAAATTTACCAGCAGGGACTGGTTTTTTCTTCTTTGATAGATAACCACCAACTATCATCATCCATCTGATGTCATAAACAGCCGGAAGCATTCTGATAGTCCAAGCAAATAACATAGGAAGCACAGAAATAGCAAATATAATAGTCGCTATATCGTGCAAGTATCTACAGAAACGCACAAATGTGCCACCACCAAGCTCTGCACCCCACATGATGATGATGCCAGTTGGCACTAAGATGATCCAAGAGATCGCAGCTAAGCCGTGAGCTATACGTTCGATCAGTGAAAACGCAAATACTTTTTTGCCATCGTGACTAAAGTGTTTTGGTCCGATGATCAAGAAGTGTAGCACGAACGCGCCGATAACAGCTAAAATGATAGAAAGTGCAGCTATCGCGAAGTAGTCGTTGCCTTGTATAAAAGTAAATATCGGGCCCCAGCCATGCTCATAAGGCTTGATATTTTCTATCCTCTGTGCTGCCCAAATGGTGCTGTCAAATTGATTGACGCCAGTTGGTCCTTCAATGGCCATTGCCGCAACGGACAATGTAAAAAGTAGAGTAAGAATTCTCGTCATTTTATTCCTTTATTTGCTAAAGCTTAAATGATTTAAGCTTTGGTTAAATATGCTAAAATCACACAGCTATGCCGTTTTGTGGCTATTATATCAGAGCTAATCACAAGCAAACCTTAGCAAAAAAGATTACTAAAATTTTTATAAAAAATATTTAAGTTTTGTTAATTTTGATAAACGCTGATATAAATTTTGAGCAGTAAAAATCTCAATTTTTTACCTAAAAACGTGGTTAAACTCAAATTTGGAAATGGTACTAGATAAATTTGAATATTTTTATCAAAAAGCCAATGATTTATAAATTTAGCTTTTTAGCTCAAAATACCTTATTAAATTTATATTTTCTAAAAATTGAATTAAAATATCAAAAGCATTTTAGATCTCTATTAAAAGGCGAAGCAATGGACATTTATGCCCTTATCTTTGATGATTATGAGACGCTTGATCTTATGGGGCCGGTCGAATTTTTAGCCAGAGTGCCTGAGCTAAATTTAAATTTTGTTTCATTTGAAGGTGGGGCAAAAAGAAGCAAGCAAGGCTTTCTTATAAAAACAAAAAAGTTTAGCAAGATGCTAAAAGAGAGCGTTTTGCTACTCCCTGGAGGTCAGGGCACAAGGGCGCTTGTAAATGATAGTGAGTTTGTCTTAAAGCTTAAAGAGTGCGTTTTGGCATCTAAATTTTGCCTAAGTGTATGCACTGGCTCGGCGCTCATCGCTCGCACTGGAGAGCTTGACGGCTTAAAGGCTACCTCAAATAAAAGATCGCTTGAGTGGGTAAAAAGTTGCGGCAAGGCGGTAAAATGGCAAGAGCGCGCTAGGTGGGTGAGGGCAGGTAAATTTTACACAGCTTCAGGCGTGGCTGCTGGTATGGATATGGCGCTTGGCTTTATCAGTGATCATTTTGGCAAGGAGCTAGCCCAAAATATCGCAAACGAAACTGAATACAACTGGCAAAAAAGCTCAAAGATAGATAAATTTGCCAAAATTTATGGGTATTAAATTTAAAGCGGTTTGCGGTTTTTAGTAAATTAAATTTAGTGATGTAGCTTTAAATTTAAAGTAGTTTGTAGCTCACAGAACTAGCTAGAAATTCGCCAAATTCGGCGAGTTTAAATTTTAAAATAAAAATAACTTTGCCAAAAATGCCACCAAGATAAATTTGTAGAAATTAAATTTAGCCCATCTTTTTATATTAAATACAAATCCAAAAAGTTTTAGAGCTTAAATTTAGGCGGTAGTCCAAAGCCATTTTGGCAAATTTGCAGGGCAGATAAATTTGACCTAAATTTAAAAAGCCAAATTTACCTTCAAAAAATAAATTTCAGCCTAGTTTCTGCGCCTATACTCTTCGTATCCAAATTCACGGATCATTTTAACCTCGCCATTTTCTTTTAGAAGTATCAGATCAGGCAGTTTTATGCCGTTAAATGTCGTATTTTTCACGATCGTGTAGTGGATTTGATCTTCAAATATTATGCGGTCGCCGATTTTTAGCTCGCTATCAAATTTATACTCCGCATCGCCAGCCTCAAGTCCCACTATATCGCCAGCTAGGCAGGTATTGCCGCCAAATCTATAAGCAAATTTGCCATTTTCGCTCTCGCCCCTAACGGCCGGTCGGTAGGGCATTAGCACAGTATCTGGCATGTGCGCCTCGGCTGAGGTGTCAAGGATGGCGATATCTCTCTCGTTATGCACGATGTCAAGCACGCTACTTATCAAAAAGCCAGTCTGCCAGCCCACGGCCTCGCCAGGCTCCAGATAGACCTCTACGCCGTATTTCTCGCGGAAGCGTCTGATGATATTTATAAGCAGCTCCACGTCGTAGTCGGCTCTCGTGATGTGGTGGCCGCCGCCCATATTTATCCACTTCATCTTTGGTATAAACTCGCCAAATTTCTCTTCAAACGCCTCTAGCACGACTTGCAAGCTGCTCGCACTCTCCTCGCAAAGTGCGTGAAAATGAAGTCCAGTGATGCCATCAAGAAGTTCTGGCTTAAAATTTGCTCTCGTGATGCCAAGCCTGCTAAATTTACCGCATGGATTGTAGCTATCAGTTGGGGCTAGCGAGACTTCAGGATTGACCCGCAGGCCGCAGATGATGCCATTTTGTAGGGCAATACCCTTGAATTTTTGCCACTGCGCAAAAGAGTTAAACGTAATGTGCTTTGAAATTTTTAAAATTTCATCAAAGTCCTCATCTTTAAAGGCTGGACTATACGTGTGGATCTCGCCTTTTAGGTACTCGCTTGCAAATTTAGCCTCATGAAGCCCACTGCAAGTCGCTCCGTCAAGGTATGAGCCCACCAAGTCCATCACTCCGCTAAATGCAAAACCCTTAAGTGCCACTAAAATTTTAGCTCCACTTTGCTCTTTTACATACTTCAAAAGCTCCAAATTTTTACGTACTTTGGCCTCTTCACAGACGTAGGCTGGGGTTTTTATGCTTTTTAAAATTTCGTTCATTTGCTTTCTCTTTTGTAAATTTTCAAATAAGTATATCTAAATTTATTTTTAAGTAAAATCAGCAAAAATTTCAAAGGATAAAATGTGGTAGAGATCGAATTTCTTGGGCCTATCGGGCTTGAGAGTATAAAAGTAGAAGCAAAAAATTTAGGCGAGGTAAAAGCGGCTTTAAGCGAGAAAGAGGAGCTTAAAAAGTGGCTAAATATCTGCGCTGTGGCTGTAAATGACGAGATCGTGAGCGATATAAATTTCGCTCTTAAATCAGGCGATAAAATTTCTATCTTGCCACCAGTTTGCGGAGGCTAAAATGCAAATTTATAATGGAAGCTTGGATGTTCAAAGCATCACAAACGAGTGGTATGATAAATTTAAAGATAAAAACTGCGGCGCACTCATCACTTTTGTAGGCATAGTAAGAGAAGAGGGCGGAATTTCGGCGCTTAGCTTTGATATCTATGAGCCGATCCTTAAAAAATGGCTAGATGCTTGGCAGGAGCGAGCCAAAAAAGAAAATGCCTACGTGCTCTTTGCTCACTCAAAAGGCGATGTGCCCGTGCATACAAGCTCTTATGTAGCAGGTGTAGTAAGCCCTCAAAGAAAGGTCGCGCTAAGGCTTATAAACGAGTTTGTCGAGGACTTTAAGGCAAATGCGCCGATCTGGAAATATGACGTGATAAATGGCGAGAGAATTTACGCCAAAGAGCGCAGCCAAGCGATAAATGGCGCCGGACTTTTGGCATAAAAGGGCAAAAATGATAACCAAAGAGAGTAAAAAAGATGTTTTTTGGGCGCTAGCCTTTGGGCTTGGGCTCTTTGTCTTTAGTATTGTTGGCTACTTTTATCTTGATCTTGGCAAGCCCTCTCTTTTTGGTGTCATTGTTGGCGCCGTTTCAGCCTTTTTTTGCGTGAGAAAAATTTTGCAAAACAACTTTTTTGAGATAGATGATGATGGATTTGTCATCACAAAAGGCTCAAAAAATATCAAATTTTTCTTCAAAGATATCGACGAGATCGCCATTAAAAGCTTTGGCGATAAGAAAAAAGTCGATGCGCTAAGTGTTAAATTTAGAAAAAATCGCCTAGATAGAGATGCTTGTTTTGGGCTAGTTCAGGCACTTGGCGATGATATGATCGTTATTTTTGACAGATACGAACTCTCACAATTTACACTTTCAAAAGAGATTCGAGATAGGCTCGCTAAATTTAAAGATAGGGCATAAAACTCTTTAATTGGTATAACTTTCAAGTTTTTCGTGGTCGATGATGAGAAATTCGTGCGGTGTGATCTTTCTGATGATGTCGTCTTTGATAAGCTCGTTAAAGGCTGTTGAGGCGCTTTGACGCTTGAGACCAACAAAGCTTGAGAGCACTTTTAGAGAAAATGGCAAAAATACATATCGGTAGCCATTTTGTTTTAGATCTTGCTCATTTGCAAGCTCGATTAAGAAATTTGCAATCCTGCCCTTTGCGTCCTCAAAAAGTATCGACTTTGTGATCTGGCGCTGCACGATTATGGTGTTTAGCGTGGTTGTTAAAATCTCGCTTGCAGCTTTTTGATTGTGCAAAATTTCGCCGATATTATCTAGTCTAATGACGTAAATTTGGGCATCTTCGAGCACTTCAAAGGCGCAGTTGTCATCGAGTATAGCGATGTTGTTTTTTTCTAAATGATAAAGGATAAATTCCTCGCCATCTTCAAAAAATGAGAGCTTTGCTGAGCCGTTTTTTAGGATAATTATCTCGATATCTTCTGTGTAGATTGTGCTTGTTTTTGGCAGCTCTTTAAACTCAAATTTCTCCAGCTCATCTTGTGTCAAGATATCCAAAATATGCGTTTGCAAAAGCCCTAAGCGTGATTTTTTCATCTTTCTCCCAAAAAAGTCTAAGGGCAGATTTTACTTTATAAAGCATTTAAATAAGTTGAAATTTCTCTTTTTTAGTGTTACTTTTTTTCAAATCTTTTTTAAAATAGTGATAAATTCGGGGGTTTTGGCTGCATAAATTGCAACCAAATTTAAAAGCCATGAAGCTCTTTTATCTTCTCATCTATCGGTTTTTTGTGCCCATCTTTTGTCACGCTAACATAGGTCGCGATGGCGCTTGTGACGTGTATGCTCTCTCTAAAACCGCCGTCATTTAGCCTAAGTGCAGTCACTTCTATCTGCGTTGTTATCGATGTTTTGCCAACTGCGATGATCTTTGCATAGCAGCTTAGCACGTCGCCAACAAAGACTGGTTGTTTAAAGATGATCTCTTTCATAGAAATTGTCACAACTCGCTCAGGCGAAATTTCTCTAGCAGCCTGAGCACCTGCAAGGTCTATCTGACTCATTATCCAGCCACCAAAGATATTGCCAGCTGAGTTTGTATCTTTTGGTAGCATCACTTGCTTGATGCGTGGCTCGCCAAAGTCCTTTAAAATGTCCATTTTTTGCCTTTTAGATTTTAAATTTTTGGTAAATTGTAGCAAATTTTAATGGCTTTATGCTAAAATCCTGCAACTTTAAGGGATGAAAAGATGAATGATTTTAAAAGACTAAACGAACTTACAAAAGAGCAAAAATCCAAGTTAAATGCGATTTATAAAAATTTAGACAACGAGCTTATAAATGAGGCTGTGAAAATTTGTGCTCTTGCTGGCACGCCGAGCCAAAAACTAGCCCTTGCAAGAAGGATAGTTGATCTTAAAGTTGATCCACTTCAAAATGAGCTAAAAAAGCTAAATTTAGGCGAGGACGAGCAAAAACGCGTGCTAAATTTGATCTATGGCTACGTTAGAAATTTATATGAAAATCTGCACGCCCAGCTTATAAAAAAGGCACGTGATGAGCAAATTTTAGACCAGTTTTTTCAAGCCTTTGTAGAGGCTATGCATGAGCTTGGGCTTAGTCTAAATGCGTGGCAAATTTCATGGCAAGAAAAGATAATAGACACTACAAATAAAGAGTTTGAAGCTAAATTTAAAGATTTAAGTGAGGCAAATGAGTTTATCACTAAAAACGGCTTGTTTCAGTGTGATAGTAATGGCGTAAGAGCTGATAGAACTTACGGCGCAGTTTGCAAAGAGGGTGAGAAATTTAGCTTTTTGCCTTACGCGCTTGCCTTTAAAGATGAGGTTAGAGAGCTTAAAAAAGTATTTGCAAAAAATCTTGAAATTTTAAGAAATTTAGCCAAAAATGACGAGCAAAAATCTTATGTAAAATACCTTGAAAAGCTGCAAAATGCCTTTTGTGAAGAGGATAATGCTAAAGTGATAAATGCTTGGCAAGAGGCTGAAATAGCGTGGATGGATGTAAAAGGCGCGCTTCAGCCAGGCCACCCGCTAGAGTACTACGAGGATGCCTACACGCACGCAGTCGCACTTGAGTGGGACATCAGGCTGGTCGATAGCGAGGGCATTGACGAGCTTAAATTTAAAGAAAAAGTGGCAAAAACTTACAAAAGCGTTTGCGAAGAGATCAAATTTGATAACGCCGAGACAAACAGGGCAGTTAGCGAAAATATCGCTAGAACGCAGCTTTATATAAGCGTGCCGATGATCTATTACGCAGCCGAGCTAAACGGACTTTTTAGCGCTCAGGTCGTGCCAAATGATGAGAGCGTGAGTGCAAAATGTGGCAAGAAAATTTTTGCCTTTGTAAATCACGTCTATGAGGGCGCAAAGGCAAAGCCTTTTATGAAGCTTGGGGCTGAAATTTTTAGCAAGGAATTTTTGGATTTTGGTAGAGAAATTTTATTTTTAAAGCCAAAAATTTGGAAAAAAGTATATGAAATTTCAACGATCGGTCATGAGTTTGGGCATATCCTCTTTATCGGACTTGATACTGAGATGAGTATGAATAAAAGTGGCGTCTTTAAATTTATAGAAGAGTACAAGGCAACGACTGGTGGGCTGGTAAATTTCTTCTTGCACGAAGAGGCGGAGTATAAAATGGCCGTCTTTCACGAGCTAATAGCTCGCGCGGTTGGGCTTATCGCGTGGCGAAAGGTCGATGAGGTGAGGGCTTATTATTGCGAGGGGCTCATACATCTTAGCTTGCTTTTTAGGGCTGGAGTGCTTAAATTTGACGGCAAGCTAAGCGTGGATATGAGCGAGCAAGCCTACGCTAAATTTAAAGAAATTTGCTTGCAAAACTACTTCGATCTAGCGCAAACATACGCCAAAAAAGATGATGCGAGCACGTTTTTGGAGAAATTTTGCCAAAAAGATGAGCAGAGCTATCTGCCAAAAGATGAAGAGTGTAAGAAATTTGTTGAGCATTTTTACGCTAGATACGAGGCTATCGGCAACGATGTCGATGATAGCGGCGAGTGGCAAAGGTGGCAAAAGCTAGCCCAAGAATCGGAGAGTGGCCGTGCTTGATAGGATAACAAATTTTCACAACGGCTCGTTTTTATTTATATTTGTCCTGATTATTGCTTATTTTTTTGCTATTTATCTGGGAGATCAGTTTTATCTGACAGCTATATCGGTCGGCACTGATGTAGTGATCGCCTTGTTTTTGTTCTTTTTTTTAAAAAGTAGTAGAAATTTAAACTCATACTGGACCTATATATTTTTAGCTATCGCGAGCTGGGCGCTGGCTGATATCCTTTTATTGCTTTATGATAGATCGCTTCTTATGCAAGGAAACATCTCCCGCACGGATCTTATGCAAATTTTATATTTGATCCCATTTTTTATGTTTCTTGTATCTGCTATTGCTTTTTTTGCAAGAATTTTAAAAAGAGTGATATGGCAGCAAGTCGTGGTAGATGCGCTTGCTTTGATGCTTATTACGGTTAGTTTTTTTTGGTTTGTAGTTTTTGATAGAAGTCTAGCAGTAGCGCTTAATAAAGAATTCGTAACTAGCCTTTCATACATCATAATGGATATTTTTATCTTTTGCTTTGTCTTTGTTGTCGCATTTTCATTAAATTTCGTATCAAAAAAACCAGCTTTTAGCTATAAAAGAGTTAGCCTACTTTTATATTTATTAGCCTTGCTTATCATTTGCATTTGCGACGCATACTACTCATCAAAGGCCTTTTTGACACATGGCGGCACAAATGTTCATTATGAGTTTTTCTTTAAAGTTGCGTTTTTTATTATATTTGTAGCTTGCTTACACCTAAAAGAAAACGAGGCAAATATCAAGATAAGAAGCTACAGAGAAGACTATACAAGGGCGCTTATATATAAATTTGTCACCTTGCTTTTCATCTCTTTACTTTTTTTGGGAGCTGCTAATACCGATAAAATTTACTCAGTTTGGATAGTCTTTCTACTTATGGTTTTGCTAGCCTATGCAGCGCTAATTTATAGTATCTCAAGCACAGTTGCTATGAGGGATTTAGCTAGATCTGAAAGACATATTATCGCTCAACTTGACGAAGAGATCCAAGATAGCTTAAAAGAGCTTGAAGAGAAAAATGAGCGCTTAAGGCAGCTTAGCGAATTTGACTCACTCACTGGGCTTTTAAATAGACAGTCATTTTTAAGCAAACTATCAGAGATGATAAAGACCAAAGCGCTTGGCGAAAAGATAGATATTTATAGCATCGACATCAACCACTTTAAGGCTATAAATGACTCATACGGCCACTACGTGGGTGATGAGGTGCTTTTGAAATTTTCTAAAAATATAAAAGCAATCTTGCCAGAGGGCGCTATCGTCTCAAGGTTTGGCGGCGATGACTTTATGATAGTTTTAAAGCAAAAAAATGAGGGGCATTATAGAGAATTTTTATACTATCTGCTAAACATCATAGCCGAGCAAATCTCAGTTGGCGATTATAAGATAGCTCTTGGAGCAAAGGTTGGCGTTAGCTCAACGCAAACAAGTGAAATTTTAGCTGATGATCTTATCATGCAAGCTGGAGCGGCACTTGATGCAGCAAAAAGAGATGTTAATACAAAATATGTCTTTTACGATGATATAAAAGAGATCATTCAGGAGAAAAACTACATAGAAATTTTGCTAAATTCTATGAATTTTGATGAGGAATTTAGCCTAAATTTCCAGCCGCAGTATCTACTAAATGGTAAAAAGATAATAGGTGCTGAGGCTCTTATAAGATGGAACTCTCCAGTAAAAGGCTTTGTAAGTCCGGCTAAATTTATCCCAGTAGCCGAGCAAAGCTCAATTATAAATACAATAGGAATATGGGTGGCAAAAGAGGCCATAAGGCAGATGAGCTACTGGAACAAAAAGTATGGTATCAGCCTAAAAGTTGGCATCAATATCTCGCCAAAACAGGTTGATAATGTAAATTTTGCATCGGATATCTTTGGCTATGTTGAAGAATTTGGTATGGATCCAAAGTGCGTTGATATCGAGCTTACAGAGGCAAGCCTCGTCAATGCCGAAGAGATCATGCAAACAGTCTTAAAGAAATTTTCAGATAAAGGCATGAGTATCTCGATCGATGACTTTGGCACTGGTTTTTCATCGATGAACTACATCAAAAAATATCCACTAGATAGGCTAAAGATCGCAAAAGAGCTAGTTGATAACATCGCTATAAATGAGATCGATAGAGACGTTGTAAAAAGCGTTATAACGCTAGCTAAAAATATCGAGCTAAAGACGATCGCTGAGGGTGTTGAGGATGAAACTCAACTTGAAATTTTAAGAGAGCTAGGCTGCGATGAGATACAAGGTTATTTCTGGGGCAAGCCGATGAACGCTAAAGACTTTGAAGAGCTCATAAGAAGCACGCTTGATCACATCTAAGCTTGTAAATTTACGAGCTTAGCCAATAACGCTTTTGTAGTCTAAATTTTCAAAAAGCAGTAGCTCTTTTTTGCTCTCTTTTATAAGTGTTTTTACTAGCTCTGAGGTTTCTTTATTTTTTGGCAAGACAAGATGGATTTTTTCATTTATAAAGATGACAAAGATATTTTTAAGCTCGTAAATTTCACTTACATCTTTTATATCAAAAATTTCATTTTCTTTTGGCTCATTTTCATAAAATGCCAAATTTTTTTCATTTACTTCAAAGATCATCTCTTTTTTAAAGTCTGAAATTTCTAAGCTTTTTAGCGCCACTCTTCGTCTATTTTTTAAAAAAATTGGATAAAAAATCAAAAAATAGCAAAAAAATGACGCCGATAATAGTAAAAATTTTTGGTTTTTTTAAAAAGCATATCAGCGATAAATCCAGCTATAATGGCCTCCGTAAAAAAATCATAAAAACATTTATAAAATACTGTTTTTCTAGCCTTTTTGAGAAAAATAGATTAAATGCTTTGTAGTCTATTAAATTTTTCTCCAGATAAGACGATATTACATTTCATGATTAACCTTAAAGAAAAATTTGCAAAATTATAACTAAAAATAAGGTTTGAAATAGAATAAACAATGGAGAGAAACATTTTTTTTACGTCAAATTCGTCACTTATCCTAAGACAAAAACAAATTTTCTATGCCGTTATAGCTCTTTTTATATTTTCTCAGTTTGCCGGCATTTTAAACTATAAAAATTTTGAAAATTTGTTGATATTTTTGGGCTTTGTTTTTGTAGTTTTTGGTATCTACATCTCCATGAGCAGATCAAAGCTTAAAACTATGCACTGGCTTGCTGCATGCTTTGGAGTCTTTATCTGGACTATTATTGACGCCATTAGGAGTGTCAATGAAGACTTTCTTTTAAGAAGCAAAGAGCAAATTTCTTATCTTCATTTTTTCGATCTACTCCCTATGTTTTTACTCCTAGCTGCTGTTGGTATATTTTTTGTGGTCAAATTTATAGCTAGCGATAAAAAGATCCTAGTTCTAGCCGATAGCTTTAACGTTCTTTTGCTAGTTTTCACGCTTGCTTATTGTATTGTTGGAGATATGGGCGATTTTAATATATTGATCCATCCTAAAAGCCCTAGTGAGCTTGCTGCTAGCATTGCTATTTTTGTAAATTTATCTATTTTATTCATCGCTCTTAGTGAAATTTTTAATAGCAACCATCTTTATATTAGACATAGCGGCTTTTTCTTGATAATCGCAAGTGCGATTTTTACGCTATTAAATTTATATGTTTTTTATAATGAGCTTATAAACAAAGGGCATGATTTTACTCTGCACTCTATCTATCTTGTGCCATTTTTTCTCTTAATGCTCGGGGCTTTTTACTTAAGGGGTGATAACAAGCGTATAAGCGCAGCAGATGTTGGCATAAAAACAACATCTAAGCTCGTGCCTATTATCTCAGCTGCACTAATACTAATAAAAACTGACCTCTCATCTTATGTTGATCTGCTTATAATTTTTGTTGTTGTAGCTGGGGCGGTTATTAGCTATTTTATGAAAGTGCTTGATCAAAGCGAAGAGATATATAACGCAGAGCAAAATTTACATGATGCTAAAAACAAAGAGAAACACCTAAAGACAAACGAACTTGAGATGATAAATTTAAGCTTAGAGGGTGTATCTGAAAAAGACTATCTAACCTCTCTTGGCAACAGAGACTCTTTGCTAAATGAGCTAAAAGGTATGTGTAGTGTTTTGGGCGAGAAGCAAGAGATCGCAGTTTATTATATAAATATAAGTCGCTTTAAAAATATAAATACATCTTATGGACATGAGGTTGGCGATAAAATTTTAAAAGCGATAGCAAAGCGCATACGTGAAGCGTGCAACAGACAAGAGGTCACCGCAAGGATCGGCGCTGATGAGTTCATCGTGCTTTCAAAAATGGAAGAAAATAGCCACACTAAACGCATGAAGCTTGGTATGGAGCTAAGAGATACGATAGAAAAACCTTTGCAAATAGATAAGTATCACTTTGCGATCAAGAGTGTCGTTGGTATCCACGTTGTCACAAGAGACAACATCAGCGATCCTAGAAATATCATCAAAAAAGCTGATATGGCGATGTACTACGCTAAGCAAAATCCAGCCAAAAACCCGATGGTTTATAATAATGAGATAGATAGCGAAATACAACAAAGCTCAAATATAGAGATAGCTCTTAAAAAAGCAAATTTACAAGAGGATTTTGAGGTATATTTTCAGCCGATTTATGACATTAAAAATTTAAAGATCATCTGCGTAGAAGCGCTACTTAGATGGCAGTCAAAAGAGTATGGACAAAAAGAAGCTGGAGAGTTTATGGATATAGCTAGCTTAAATAGCGACATCTTAAACGACATCTGCACGCTTTCTGTCTCAAAAACAGTAGAACAAGCCGTAAGATGGCAAAACAAAAAGCTAAAAGTGCCAAAAATAAGCATAAACGTAGCGCAAATTCAAAGCACATCTGAAAAATTTGTAAATGAATTTATGCTAACTTTAAACTCGCACCACCTAAATCCAAAGCAGTTTGAGCTTGAATTTAGCGAAGATATATGGAAAAACGACCAAGAGACACTTGATAAAATTTTCTCACTTTTGGAGAAAAATAGCATAGATGTTTGTATAGATGACTTTGGATCTGGATATACGTCATTTGTCTATATCAGAAAGTATAAGATCGACCGCATAAAGATAGCAAATGACTTTGTTGCTCAGTCAGTGATCAACAAAAAAGATATGCAAGTAGTCGCTGCTATCATAAATATAGCAAAATCAATGAAGCTAAAAGTGACAGCAAAAGGCGTGGAAAGCCACGAGATAAAAGAGCTTTTAAAAGAGCTTAATTGTAATGAAATGCAAGGATATTTCTTATCTCGTCCGATGAGTGCGGAGGAGTTTGAGAATTCTTTAAGGCAGAATTCTCACATGGTGGCTGATATTTAAATTTCAGCCTTTATCTCTTCGTTTGATTTTACGACCATGCCTGAGCCATGTATCACGCTTGGGATACAGCTTGTGCAGATATCGACCTCTTCGCCGTTTTTGTGAGCGTGGATGAAAACTGCATTTTTATCATCGCTGCTTTTTAGTCCGCAAACGTTGCAAACTACTAGATCTTTCTCTCTCATCTTTTCTCCTTTGAAATTTTGGGTGATTTTACATCTTGTAAGCTTGCATTAAGATGATTTGGGTCAAGCTTGTCGCTTAAGCATTAATTGTTTTTTGTTATAATCATTTAAAATTTAAAAGGTTTAAAAATGGATGAAAGAACTATTGTTTTAGAGATGTTAAAGATGCAACAAAGCCTAAATGACGAGACAAACGGGCTTGGTTGGGAAAATGGCTATACAAATAAAAATAAACTCATAAGCTGGAGGCGTTGCATATATATGGAGTGCGCTGAGCTCATTGACAGCTTTGCGTGGAAGCACTGGAAGAGCATAGATGCCAAGACTAATGAGCAAAATTTACGCATCGAGGTTGTCGATATCTGGCACTTTATAATGAGCCTAGCACTACAAATTTATAAGGCAAAACAGCTTGGCGATGTTGAAACTTTGGCTGAGGATATTTGCCAAGCAAGCGGTTTTAGCGACTTTTGCAAAGAGCCACTAAGTGTCGAAGACGAGAGCATTTACGAGATCATGAACGATGTTGAGATGCTTATACATGAGTGCAGCGGCTTTGACTATGATATCTTTGATATCTTTAAAATTTATTTCTCAATGTCTTTAAAATGTGGCGTAAATTTATACTCGCTTTATGAGTGCTACATCGCTAAAAATGTGCTAAATCGCTTCCGCCAAAACAACGGCTACAAAGAGGGAAGTTATAAGAAAATTTGGAACGGACACGAAGATAACGAAGTGATGAGTGAAATTTTATCAAATGGCGTTAGTAAGATAGATGAAATTTACGCCGCACTTGAGCGTGAGTACAAAAAGGTAAAATGATAAATCTTCTTCGTCTTGGCTTTAAAGACTTTTTTACAGCCAAATTTATAACGCTATCTATATTGCCGCTTTTTCTTAGCATGCTTTGCCTAGCTTGGCTAAGTATCTGGGGAGGCGGCGAGATATTTGACCTTTTAAGTGACGGCGCTAAAAATGAAAATTTTGCCTTTTTAGAGTCAAACTCGACGCTCTCTTTTATAGCTATTAAAATTTTAAGCTTTAGCGCTACAAAGTGGATAGTTAGCATACTTTTTTACGTTCTAAGTACCTTTTTAACGATCATCATTAGTATCGTGATCGCCCTAATCGTAGCTGGCTTTTTAACGCCAGTTGTGGCTAAAGAGATAAACAAAAGGCACTACAACTACGTGCTTAAAAGCGAGGCTAGCACGGCTAGAGTGCTAAAGGTGATGATGGTTGAGATCATGAAATTTCTTGGGATCTTGCTCGTTTGCTTGCCACTTTTGTTTGTGCCAGTTTTAAATTTTTTCATCATCAACGTGCCGTTTTTTTACATCTACTACAAACTTTTGCTAATAGACGTTGGCTCAAACACACTTGATAGCGATAAATTTGAGTTAGCGTTGCTTGAAGGCGGTGGGGTTAAATTTATCGCTTTTACGCTTTTATTTTATCTCATCTCGCTTGTGCCGCTTGTGGGATTATTTTTTCAGCTTTATTTCGTGATAGTCTTGTCACACCTCTTTTATCAAAGAGAGGCGCTAGTTAAAATTTAGAGCCAGAAAGCTCTAAATTTAAGCGTAGTAAGATACTTTTTTGCTCTCATCAAGCAAGGTATCAAATAACCTTTTTGTCGCACTTAGTAGATTTTTATTAGCGTCATTTTTAGCTAAAAGTTCGTCAAACATCTTTAGCATATTGTCATTTATGAAATTTTTGTGATCCATATCTTTTGCGTCAGGCAACATCTGCTTGATCTTGTTTGAAAGCTCACTTATGCTTTGGCTGCTACCTGCGATCTTGTCGCCCTCTTTGACGTTTTTCATAAATTCATCTACTTGCGGGCGAATTTGCTTCATCGCCTCTTCGATCTCTTTCATATCCTGTTCGTCTATGCCATTGCCTTTATAAGCAAACTCATAGCCGTATTCGTGCGTGAGAGTTAAGCTTCTTTGGCTTGAAGTGCCATTTTTCTGGCTTGAAAACTCTAAATTTTTGTTGTCATACATCGAAAAGCTTATCTCGTCGCCTGAGCTAGTCTTCATCGAAAAGCTCATGTTGTTGTAGCTTCCTTGAGAGTAAAAATTTGTTTGCATTTTTAAATCCTTTTGAGGCTAAATCGGCAAATTTTTAATTTCATAAAGCAAAATTTTGTAAAATGCGTCAAAAAAGGACGGGCGATGTGTTGTTTTGGGACTAGGATCTTTTTGCTGATGCTTATCACTGTTTTAAGCTTCGTTTTTGCTAAGCTTTGCCCAGTTTTACCAGTCGTTGGCTATTACTTAATACTTGCAAATTTACTTGCCATTTTAATGTTTTCACTATTTTTTAAAGGGCTTTTGCCAAGCTTCGTAAAGGTAAATGCGATCCACTATTTTTCGCTCATTGGTGGCTTTTTTGGGGCGTTTTTAACGATGCTTGCTTTTAAAAAGGTTGCAAAAGATAAATTTACTCTAATAGAGCTCATTATTTTTACGCTTTGGGTGCTAATAATCGCCATAGTCATCTTTAAATTTCAAACCATTCTTGACATTTTTAGGGGAATTTAGATGGATGAGAGGATAGTTAAATTTTTAAAAAAGATGCACCTTGCAAGCGTTTGCGCCATTGATGATGAGGGTCAGCCTTACGCTTTTAGCGCGTTTTACGCCTTTGATGAGCTAAGCTTTTGCCTTTTACTGGCTAGCTCTGATGAGAGCTCGCATGTTAAATTTTTAAAAAACTCAAAGCTCGTTGCTGGCACGGTCGCTCTTGATACAAAGATCGTTGGCAAGATAGAGGGCGTGCAGTTTCAAGGAGTGATGAGAGAGGCTAGCACAAGCGAGCGAGAAATTTACTTTAAAAGATTTTTTTACGCAAAAGCGATGGATCCAAAAATTTGGTCTATAAGCCTTGAAAAGGTTAAATTTACGAGCAACACTCTAGGTTTTGGCAAGAAAATTTTTTGGCAAAAGTAGCTAAAAATCGCATAATATTTTCGTGTTAGCTTAAAAGATGCTCTTTCTTAAGGCATTCAGAATAACGCTTTTATGAAACGAAAGGTACATGTACCATATAAAATTTTTTTTAAAAATTTTTTACACAAAAGTTACGTAAAATGCCTTTTTTAGGGGGAATTTTAAAAATATTAAAGTGTGATAAAAGAGCATTAAATAACTAAAAATAAACTTAAATTTACCCAAATTTTACTTAATATCCCCAGCCTCACTCTTATTATATAATCGTCGAAAAAATTATTAAGGAGAGTTTTATGGCTAAAGAAGCGGGTGTAGTAAAATCGCTAAGTGGCAAGGCGGTCGCAGTTGATCAAAACGGAAACGAGAGAGAGCTAAAAGTTGGCGACATCGTTTATATGGGCGAGAGTGTCAAAACTAGCGATGCAGCCGATAAAGTAACTATTGTTGCAAATAATGGCAAAGAGCTAACTGTACTAGGCAGTGACACGCTTTCTTTAAATCCAAATACGATAGGCACTGAGGGCTTAGCCGATATAAGCGCATTACAAAATGCTATTTTAAATGGTGGCGATCTAACAAAACTTGAAGAGACTGCTGCTGGTGGTAATGCTGCTGCTGGTGGTGGAGATGGCGTTAGCCTTGGCGAAGCCAGATTTGCTGAGGGTGGTCACTACTCAAACATCAATGAAACTTATAGAAATTTAACTGATACAAATAGAGCTTTTGCTTCATACGATAGCCCAATTGGTGGCTACAATGATGGAAATAGCGGCGATGATACTATAATTCCAAGTGCACCGCTTGTAACTTTCGTAAACGATACTAACAATGACGGCACTTTAAGTAGAGTTGAGCATGGAAACGATACAGATATAAATACGTCTAAAGTTCTTATCACAGTGCCAAATGATGGTACAGTAAGAGCTGGCGATGTGCTAAATGTCACTGTAACTGACCCAGATGGCAATAAAACTGTAACAAATGTTGTTATAACACCAGCTATCATAAGCAGTGGCTATCCACTTGACGCACCTATAAAACCGGGCAAAGTTTCAACAGTAGATGCTACTATTACAAATTTCCAAGGACATGTTAGTGGTAGCAGTGAGGATAGTGTAACTCCAAATAGATCTAGCGTAAGTGTTGAATTTACAGAAGATAGAAATGACGATGGATTTTTAACATATACAGAAAATAAAAATGATGGTAAACAAAATGAGTCACCAGTACTTATAAAAGTAAGTGATGTTATCCCTGGAGATAAGCTTCACATTACGCTAACAAAACCAGATGGTTCGACTGAAAATAGAGAAGTTACTATCGATCAAAATATAATCAATAACGGCTACAAGATGACAGATATGCCAGTTGCTGAAGATAAACTCTCAAAAGTAGAAGCATATGTTACTGATAGTACAAACTCTAACACTTGGAAGAGTGATACTGCATCTGATAGTGTTACACCAGACATAAGACCGACTTTGATATTTACTGAAGATATTGATAATGACACTGGGTTAAGTGATCTTGAAAATGGACGAGATGGCAATTACAGAAGCACTCCAGTAGATATAACTCTTCCAAAAGATGTAGTAGTTGGTGATAAGATCGTTATAACTTATACTGATCCGTTAAATTATAATAACACCAATCCATCAGTTCCACATGAAAAAACAATCACAGTAGAACTAACTCCAGAAATGGTTAGAGATCATAAAGTAACTGGTGTACCACTTGATATATTCCCTGGAGTAAGAACAACTGCTAGTGTTCATGTAGTGGATAAAAATGGTGCTATAAAAAGTGCAGAGTCAGATACAGATAATGTATATCCAATTGGATCAGGATTAAGAATAGAACTATCTGAACAAAAAACTCTTCATGAAATTTCAAGACAAGAAAGTGTTACTAAGATTGATAAGAATTTTAATGGTGTCAATGAAGATTTGGGTGATGAAAAAGTAAATCATACAACTGCAAAGATCACATTGCCAAATAGAGTTGATGATGGTGATAAGCTTACACTTTCTATAAAAACTCCTAAGCTAGACCCTAATGACAGTACAGGCAGAACAGTATTGATGGATCCAGCTGATCCTAGTGGCAAGACACCATTATATGAAAACACCACAAGAGACTTTACTATACGTGTAAACGATAAAGGTGTTATAACTAAAGTAGTAGAGCATACTAATTCTGGTGATGTTGATTACACTCCTTTAAAAGAGGAGCTTAATCAATGGGCTATTAATGTTGAAGGATTTAATGTAAGACACGAAGGCGATACAACTATAAATGCTAGTATCACCCACATAAATCCAAACAGGAACGTTCCTATAGCTCCAGTAGAGGCTTCAGCTAGCTTAGAGTATGTAAAAGCGCCTGAAGTTATCTTTGAAGAGGCTAATGGAGCCAAGACTATGACTAGAGAGCAGGCTATCAGCGACCATGACCTTAATAACACAACAGTTACTATCAAACTTCCTAAAAATGCAGTAAGTGGAGATAAATTAACTGTAACCATAAATGAGCCAAATGAGACTCCTAAAACAAAAGAATATACTGTTGGAATAGACGCGAATGGTAAGTTTTTTGTAAAAGATAGTGCTGGTAATGAAATAAATACAGAAACAGATGGCAGAAGTTTCAAAATTTCTGGTATCAAAACAGCAACTGGCGAAGAAACTAAAGTAACAGCTGAGATAGTAGATAGTGACGGTAGCATCCAACATGCAACAGGATCAAGTAGTGTTACGATTGCTGGTATAAACGATATGGCTATAAGATTTGTAGAAGATGGTGATGGCAATGTATCTCTAACAAGAGCTGAGAGTAAAGACGGAGATAACAAGCTAGACGAAACTACAATCGCAGTAAAAGTACCAAATAACGTTATAAAAGGTGATATAGTAAATGTAACAATAGATGGTGCTTCACCTAAAACTTATAAGGTTACAGGTAGGGATGATCATGGTAAGATCACACTAGAAGATACTTCTACTCATACTTCTATAACCGTAAATGATAAAAATGAGTTTAAGATCGAAGGCGTTCATATAGAAGCTGGTAAGCCTATCAACGTATCTGCAGAGACTACTGATGCAAGCGGTGGCAAAAAAGCTGAAGCACAAAACCATAACACTCTCGAAAAACTTCATGATGATATGAAGATCACTTTTGATGCAGATGATGGTGATGGTATCCTAGGTAATGCAGAAGCAAATGGAACCACTACGATGACAACCATTAAGTTACCTTCAAATTTTGTTGATGGTGATAAGCTCATAATAAACAGTAAAACAGGTAATAATAGTGCACCTGAGGAAATTTATACGATAAACAAAAATAATGGCGTTGTTACTGTTACAAATGATAATGGAGGCGCTCCTCTAATAGTAAATGGCAATGCAGTTAAATATCCTCTAACAAATTTACAAAATGGCGAAGAGACTATTATCACTGCTAAAGTAACTGGTGCTGCTGGCGATGTATCAGAGACAAAGAGCAATATCATACTTGACACCGGTGCTGGAACTGGAACAAGATTTAGACTACTTATCGATGAAGATAAAGATAGAAATGGTGTGCTAGATAGAGAAGAAGCTATGAAAGATCACCAATTAAATACAACTTCTGCTACGCTTCAGATACCAACAAGTGTAAATGTAGGTGATACTATAACAGTTAATGTAGATGGAGGAACTCCTAAAACTTATACAGTTGTTTCAAATGATGGTACAAACGTTACTATAAAAGACGCAGCAACTAATACTCCTGTCACGCTTGAGGCAGGCAACAAGCTAAAAATACCTGATGTTCATATAGACAAAGATCATCCAGCTAAAGTAGAAGCTACTATAAACGGAGAAACAAAAACAGCTGAAGCTAAGCTAGAAACATTTGATGCTACAAATTTAAAGGTTGAATTTAAAGAAGATGATGCAAGTAGAGATGGCAAGATAGATAGAGATGAAGCTGTATCAGTTGATGGCGTAAAAGTAACAACTATAAGCGTTCAAGTGCCATATAATGTTATAGATGGTGACAAAATAGCAGTAACTATCAATGAGCCACAAGCTAATGGCACTATGGCGTCTAGAACTCTACCTTATACGGTTTCAAAAGCTCCTAATGGCGATATATCACTAGTAGATGCGGCTGGCACTCATCCTTTACGTAACAATACTATTGAGATTGGCGATGTTAAAATGCTCCCAGGCAAAGAGACTAGCGCAACTGCAACCATAACAAACGCTGCTGGTGATATGTCTGCAACTTCTCCTGAAGCTAAAGCACAACTTGCTCCACTAAGCGAGGCAGGACTAAACATAAGCATAGCTGCTGATGCAAATGATAATGGCATTATCACAAGAGATGAGTCAAGTAGCAATGCTTCAAAAGTAAAAGTTTCTCTTCCAGGAAGCGTGATAAAAGGCGATAAGATAGATGTTGAGATAACAAATCCTGATAACTCTCAAGCAACTAAACATTACGAAGTTATAGACAAAGATGTTAATGGCAACATAACACTAAAAGAGGCGGGCTCTGCTACACCTATCCATGTCTCTGCAAATGATCCTCTTGTGCTTGATGCAGCTATCGCAGTTGGCAAAGATACAGTGGCAAAAGTAACTCTAACTGATGCATTTAATAATAGCGTAAGTAAAGAAGATAAAGCACATGCTGAGATAGATGTTGTAAGAGGTATTCAATTTACAGAGGATGCAAGTAGAGATAATGCGTTGCAAAGTTATGAAAATTCTAAAGATCAGGACACAACGCCTATCAAAGTTTATCTGAACGAAGATGCAAGAGCTGGCGATACAGTTGAGATCAAATATACTGATCCAGACAATCACGCTCAAACAAAGACAGTAAATCATGTGCTAACAGCTGATGATATGAGTAAAGGTTCATTTGAGCAATCACTTGATATCAACGCAAGATCAGCCTATGATCTAAAAGTTGATGCAACATTTAAAACTTCACAAGGATTAGAGACTAAACTTCCAGCGCAAACACTTCATATAGAGATCGAAGACTATACGGTTAAATATGATGAACACACAACTATGAAAGGTGGCAATAACAATAATGACACTTTAATAGTTGATGGACAAACAGTTGATTTTAGTCATGTGGCTGGTCTTGATGCTAAAGTTGAAAGCTTTGAAAATATCCAACTTCAAGGCAACTCTGAGATCAAATTTAATGCAAATGCAATCTTTGATATCACTGATAATCTAAACACTATCCTTAAGATAAAAGGTGCTGTTGATGAGCATGGCAACTCAACTACAAAGGTCGATCTAGATCACAAATGGACTGCTGATTCTAACTATGATGCTAGTGGCTTTAAGGGCTACTCAAGCGTCGATCAAGTAAGCGGACAAACTATCCATATACAAATAGACGATAAAGTCCAAACAGACCTATAATCCCCAAAAAGTGAGTGCGCTTTAAGCACTCACTTCACTTACCTAACCTCAATTCACATCATTTTTTAAGCCTTATTTTACTAATATCACCCCTTTTAAAGGAGAAGACATGAAAAATTTAATAGCCATAGTTGTGGTCATCGCCGCACTTGTTTTTGGCGCTTTCAAATACGCAAATTCATTTGTCGTGCTTGATGAAAACACCAACGAGAAGTGGTCTCAGGTGCTAAATCAATACAAAAGAAGAGCCGATCTCGTGCCAAATTTAGTTGAAACTGTAAAAGGCTACGCAGCTCACGAGCAAAAGGTCTTTGAAGACGTGGCAAACGCAAGAAGCAAGAGCATGCAAGTAAGCATCGACGCAAGTAGCCTTAGCGACGAGGCAAAGGTTAAAGAATTTATGGCAGCTCAGGGTCAGCTAGGCTCTGCGCTTGGCAGGCTAATGGCAGTTAGCGAGAGCTACCCAGAGCTAAAAGCAAACCAAAATTTCCTCTCACTCCAAAGCCAGCTTGAAGGCACAGAAAACCGCATAAGCGTAGCAAGGCGCGACTACATCGAGGCTGTAAAAGAGTATAACGTAGCTCTTAGAAGCTTTCCAGGTAAATTTATAGCTAGTATCTTTCATCCAGAGATGAAGCCAAAGCAAGGCATCGAGGTTAGCAGCGAAGATATGAAAAACCCAAAAGTTTCGTTTGAGAAATAATGAAAAAAATCATTAGCCTTTTGCTCTTTGCGTTTTGCTTTTGTTTTGCTCTAAATTTCAATGAGCAGATCAACGACGAGGCTCATATCTTTTCACAAAACGAAAGAGATGAGCTCTCAAATTTAGTGCAAAATTTCGAGCAAAACAGCACCACGCAAATCGCCATAGTGACTTTAAATTCGCTTGAAAATAAAAGCATAGAAGAGCTATCGCTAGAGATAGCTAGAGGCTACAAACTAGGTCAAAAAGAAGATAGTAACGGCGTGCTTTTAGTTGTCGCTCCAAATGAGAAAAAGGTCCGCATTGAGGTTGGATACGGCCTTGAAGGGGCGCTAACTGACGCCGTGGCAAGCCAGATCATAAATAGCGTGATGATACCTGAGTTTAAAAATGGCAATATGAGCGCTGGCATAAAAAAGGGCGTGGTAGCGATCATAAAGGTAGCTAGTGGCGAGGAATTTAAGAGCAAATTTAGCCTTGGCGACTTACCTTTTGGCGTGTTTGCCTTTTTTGCTGGCATGCTCTCTTGCTTTGCCTCTGTGATCTTTGGTAAATTTTTTATGCGAACTGGCTTTAGCACGTGCTTTGCTGGACTTGTATCAACCGCACTTGAGCAGGGATTTGGCGTGCAAAACTACCTTATCATCTTTGGCGCTTTTGCCTTTATCTTTGCGGTATTTTTCTTTATTTTAAAAGATGTTTTTAAGAGAAATAGCCAAGGCGGCTCTTTGTCAATGGGCTTTAGACGTGATAATTCTGGCTCAAATGGTGGCGGTCGCTCAAGTGGTAGAGGAGGCGGCTTTAGTGGCGGCGGCGGTGGTTTTGGCGGAGGCGGAGCTAGTGGCAGCTGGTGAAATTTGCGCGCTTTAGAAGTAAATTTATTATGTTTTGTAATTTGTAAAAACTGTGCGAAGCACAGCAACCTCTAACGTGCGAGGGGTTTTTACTTCGACTTCGTCTCGTAACTGCAAGTAGACCGTAATTCAAGTCCCCTTGTTTCCCTTTTTGAATAAAAAGAAATTTACAAATTTAATCAAGCTATTCTTGCAAATTTTAAAATTCCATTCACTCGCAAGAATTGACTACTAAAATTTGGCTTCGCTCATCGCTTAGCTCAAATTTTAGAGCCGAAATTACTCGCTCACGAAATTTTAAAATTTGCCATTTTTCTTTGTAGAACAAAGGATCATTTTGTAAATTTTAGACCCAGCATTTGCATATAAAAGCTAAATTTCTTAAAATATGCCAAAAAAATAGGAGCAAAAATGCTATCAGGAGAGCTACTTAAAAGCCATTTTGCTAAATTTGATCTATCGGCAATGCTTAGTGGGTTTTTAGAGCAAAGTCATTTTGACAAAGAAAAATTTAAAGCACTCAGGCGAGATGGCTTTAAAAGCTTAGATAAGAGCCAAAGAGATGAGCTTCTTAAAATAGCAGGTTTTAAGGCGTATCTTGATGCAAAATTTCAGGGCTTTTTGCGTGAGCTGATGCAAAGCAAGATATTAGTTGTAAGCGGCGTGGAGTATAAATTTGGCGAGCTTGAAATTTACACCTGCTTTGATGCAAACACCTACAAAAGATCGTGCGAGGCTGGCGAAATTTACTTTCACAACTTTGGTTTTGACATCTCTTTTAAGAGTGAGCCAGCGCTTTATGGCGGCATATTAGTAAGAAGTTTAAAGCCATTAAAAGAGCGAAATTTCATCTTTGGACCAAGAAAATGTGCCCTTTGCATTTTAAATGCAAAAGTTAAAAATTTAAACTTTGATCTAAAAGAGGCTGATTTTAGAGAGGATGAGGTCGCTTTTACGCCAAGGATTAGATCGTTTAAAGATGAGATCGAGCTTAAAAATGACGCTTTAAGGGCGGTTAGTGGCGAGTTTAAAGAGGCGCTTAAAAGCGCAAAAGAGTATAAAAAAAGAGTTGAAAATGCATATAAAAAGGGGTGAAATTTATCTTTTTATCGGCTTTGAGGCTGAGAAATTTAGCCCCAAAATGCTCTCTAAAAAAGATCGCAGGAGACTAAAAAGATATCCAAATTTAGCAAATTCAAACTCATTTAAACTCTCTCGCTATTTAAAATTTAAAGCAAAAAAACGGGGTAAAATTTGCCTCTCTCACAAAGAAAATATCGCCGTTTTGGCTATCTCAAAAGAAAAAGTTGGCGTTGATGTGGAGGAGCTAAAAGAGCGAAATTTTGACGGAGCGATCAAATTTTGCTTTAACAAAAAAGAGAGCGAAATTTACGCAAATGCCAAAGACAAAATGCAAAAATTTTATGAAATTTACACCGCAAAAGAAGCTGTTATAAAAGCCAAAAATTTAGCCTTTAGCGACCTTGCTGGCGCTAAATTTGATGAAATGGATAGAAGATACTTGATTATTAATAATCTATTTATCATTTGCCTTGCATTTAAGCATTGCAAAGATATAATTGTTAAATTTTTATGATTATTAAACACTAAAAAGGCAAAAAGTGCTTGTAAAAAAGATAGCTATGATCCTTGTGGTAACGCTTCTAGCTCTTGGCTGTGCTAAGAAATTTGATACGCCAAAGCTGGCGGATTTTAGCTTAAAGGCATTTAAGGTCAGTTCATCAAAAGGGCCGCTAATGCTCTATGTGCAAAATAGCGAAAATGAGTATAAATTTAGCCTTGTAAATGCACTTGGAGCACCAGAAGCTAGGCGAGTTTTAAAGGACGGCACGTTTGCAAATTTGGGCTTCCTGCCGCCAAATAGCGCCTACAATGAGCTTTTTATCAAGGTGCTTGAGATGATAAAAGATGAAAAAAATGAGCAAAAATTTATGATAGATGATCAAATTTATGAGGTAAAAAGCGTTGATCTACGTTAGCAAACCAGCCATTATCAGCGCCGCAGGTAGCAGTAGTGATGAGAATTTAATCTCGCTTTTAAGTGGCAAGAGATTTTTAAGTAAAAGCTGCGAATTTCACCCACAAAATGAGTTTTTGGTGGGTAAATTTAATGGCGCTTTGCCTAGCTTTTCAAGCAAAACTAAAGAGCACTTCAAAACTCGCACCAACGCCTTGCTTTTAAACACGATGCTAGAGATCGATGAGGAGATAAAAAGAGCGATCAAAAAATATGGCAAAAGCCGTGTGGGAGTAGTTCTTGGCACTACAACAAGCGGCGTTGAGGAGAATTTCGAGCCATTTAAAGGCTATATCGCGACTGGATTTTTTGATAAAAGCAGGTTTGGCATAAACAGAAACTGCCTTGCAAACGTGGCCGAGTTTGTGAGCGACTTTTACGAGCTTAGCGGTCCAAGCTACTGCGTATCGACTGCGTGTACTTCAGGCGTTAAAGCAATCATAGAAGCAAAAAGGCTAATTGAAAGTGAGCTTTGTGATGCGGTCATTTGTGGAGGAGTAGACAGCCTAAATACGCTTACGATAAATGGCTTTAACTCGCTTAGTATCCTAAGCAGCGCCCCAAGCCAGGCATTTTCTAAAAATAGAGAGGGGATAAATATCGGCGAAGGAGCTGGGCTATTTTTGCTAAGCCGTGATGAAATTTCAAACGTCGCAGTCGCCAGCTCAGCCTCAAACTGCGACGCTTTTCACATGACGCAGCCTGATTTTAGCGCTAAAATGGCGGTAAATTGCATAGAGAACGCGCTAAAAAGAGCTAGCATGTGTGGCGTGGACTATGTAAATTTACATGGCACCGGCACGCAGGCAAATGAGAAAATGGAGGCAAAAGCTATAAATTTAACGCTTGGTGCCACCTTTGCAAGCACGCTAAAGCCACAGATCGGTCACACGCTTGGGGCTGCTGGAGCAATAGAAAGCGCCATTTGCGCCATGCTTTGCATGCGAGAAAATAGCACCTTGCCGCCACACGTTTATGACGGCGAGTATGATGAGAACTTAGAGGCTATAAATTTAGTAAAAAGCGGCACGAAATTTGACGTAAAAACAGCGATGTCGCTATCTTTTGCCTTTGGCGGAGATAACGCCGCGATAATATTTAAAAGAGTGAGATGATGATAAGTGATTATTTGCCACACAGCAGCGCCATAACCCTGATCGATGAAATTTTAGAATTTATCCCTTGTGAGAGCATAAAAGTAAGAAGCGTGATAAATGAGCAAAATCCTTTTTTAGAAGATGGGAGATTTCACACGCAAAAGGCGATAGAGATGATGGCTCAAAGTCTTGGCATCTACGACTCCAAGATGCGTGAGCTAAGGGGCGAAAAGGCGATATTTGGCTTTTTGCTTGGTAGTAGAAAATTTGAAATTTTTAGGCCATATTTTAAAGTGGGCGATGAGATAGTGATCATTTCAAAGTGCTCCATTCAAGATGAGAGTGGTTTTGGCGTTTATGACAGCGAGCTTTTTGTAAATGGCGAGCTTGACGCAAGGGCGGTTTTAAACGTGATGAGCCCTGATGAAGAATTTGTAAAAAAGGCACTTAGTGAGTAAGAGAGTATTGATAACTGGATCAAGTAGGGGTATAGGAGCTAGCATCGCTAGGCGCCTTGCTAATGAATACGAAGTGGTGCTTCACGCAAGAAGTAAGAGCGATGAGCTTTTAAAGATGGCTGGCGAGCTTGGGGCTAAATTTATGACATTTGACGTGGCTGATACCGCTGCAGCTAAAGAGGCGATAGAAGCTGACATGGAGGCAAATGGCGTCTACTACGGCGTTATTTTAAACGCTGGCATAACAAGGGATAATACCTTTGTGGGGCTAAGCGATGAAGAGTGGTTTGATGTGATAGATATAAATTTAAATGGCTTTTACAACGTCCTAAGGCCAGCGCTAATGCCTATGATAAGGGCTAGAAAGCCAGCTAGGATAGTGACGCTAAGCTCTGTTTCAGGGGTCATTGGCAACAGAGGTCAGGTGAATTACTCAGCTAGCAAGGCAGGCATCATAGGAGCTAGCAAAGCCCTTGCAGTCGAGCTTGCCAGTAGGGGCATAACAGTAAACTGCGTGGCACCTGGGCTTATAAAGACAGATATGAGCGAAGAAATTTTAAATAGCGATTTTTTAGACGAGGTGCTAAAGGCCATACCTGCAAAAAGAGCTGGCGAGGCAGATGAGGTGGCAGGACTTGTTAAATTTCTACTAAGTGGCGAGGCTAGCTACATCACAAGGCAGGTTATCGGCGTAAATGGAGGACTTTGCTAATGCGTGTATTTGTCACAGGTATCGGCGCAGTCAGTGCTTTTGGCAACAGCTGGGAGGAGATGAGGGCTAAATTTCTTGCAGGCAAAAATGCCGTGAGATATATGAGCGAGTGGGAGGGCTATAAGGAGCTAAACACGCACCTAGCAGCTCCTATCATAGACTACAAACACCCGCAGGAGTGGGACAGGAAACAGCTAAGAAGCCTTGGTAAGGTCTCGTGTTATAGCGTGCATGCGGCTGGGCTTGCTTTAAAAGATGCTGGTTTGCTAAATGGCGAAGGCTTGCAGGCTACAAATTTAGACCCAAGCGTGCAAGATGGCAGGATGGGCGTAGCTAGTGGCTCAAGCACTGGTAGCACGGACTCTATCCTTGATATGGCAAAGCTAGTTTTGGACATGGATAGCGGCTTTAACGCAAATACCTATATAAAAATGATGCCTCACACCACAGCGGCAAATATCGCGCTATTTTACTCGCTAAAAGGACGCATCATCCCTACATCTTCGGCATGTACGAGCGGCTCACACGCCATTGGCTATGCTTATGAGAGCATAAAAAATGGCAGCATAGACATGATGCTAGCTGGTGGGGCTGAGGAGCTTTGTGTGAGTGAGGCATACGTCTTTGACAAGCTCTACGCGACTAGTGTGAAAAACAGCACTCCAAATTTGACACCAACGCCGTTTGAAAAAGATAGAGATGGCTTGGTACTTGGCGAGGGAGCTGGATTTTTAGTGCTTGAAAGCGAAGAGAGCGCCTTAAAAAGAGGAGCTAAAATTTACGCTGAGGTCGTTGGTTTTGGCTCTACGTGTGACGGCACGCATATCACTAGACCACAAAGCGCTACGATGAAAGCGGCGATGAGCTTAGCACTCCGCGCGGCAAAACTAGAGCCAAAAAGCATAGGCTACGTAAATGCCCATGCGACCGCGACAAAACATGGCGATATAGCTGAAAGTATCGCTACAAACGAGCTTTTTGGAGAGGACATCGCCATTAGCTCACTTAAAAGCTATCTTGGTCACACGCTTGGCGCTTGTGGCGGACTAGAGGCGATCGCTAGCATAATGATGATGAGAGAAAAGCTCTTTTTCCCAACTATAAATTTAAAAGTAACTGATCCTGAGTGTGCAAAGCTAAACTACTTAAAGGAGCCAACGCCGATAAAGACGGACTTTGTGATGAGTAACAACTTTGCATTTGGCGGTGTAAATACATCTTTGATATTTAAAAGAGTAGATAACAAATTTTAAAAAGGATAGAAAATGAAAAGATTAGTTTCATTAGTTGCCGTTTTGGCATTTGCCTCAAGCCTTAGCGCTAGAGATGACGTGAAGTATCACTCACTTGACTTTCTAAACGGCCCAAAGGCTAAAGAATTTTTGCTACCAAACGTTAGCATTAGCTTTGGCACAGGATACACTGGCAAGGTGATCGTAAGAGATATAACATCAAACAAAAAGACAAATGGCTTTAACAAAAGCGACGAAGAGGCTTGCCAGATCGCACTTCTCTCTGCTCTAAAGTCATTTCAAGAAAGAGCGGTGAAAGAGGGCGGCACGAAGGTTGTAAATTTGACTGGATATTACAAAAAACAGCCATTTAACTCTAAGACTCAGTTTCAGTGCGGCAGCGGTTCTTTGATGTCTGGAGTCACACTAAGAGGCGACATCGCAAAATAATGAAATTTCAAGTTGATTTTTATGACGCTATAGCTTACGGCGAGATCAGCGAGGATATAGCTAGATACAAAAAAGAATTTGATCTAGCAAAGATCCCGCCTATGCAAAGAAGGAGGCTAAGTAGTGCCGCGAAGTGCGCTTTTAGCCTGATTAGCGGCTTTGATAAGATCGACATGCCAGTCATTTTTAGCTCTTATGAGGGCGAGATAAATCGCTGCTTTGAGCTAGAAACTGCACTTGCAAAGGCTGAGCCAGTATCGCCAACGTCGTTTTCGCTCTCTGTGCATAACGCTATCTCGTCGCTTCTTAGCATCGAAGCTAAAAATCACAATGAAATTCTAGCCATCTCATCATTTAGCCCAGTGGAAGACGCGCTGCAAGCTGCGTTTTTAAGGCTAAATGACGGATATGAAAAGGTGCTTATCCTAGCCTATCATGAGTCGATATCACAGAGCTATTTTGATGAGCAAAAGCCATCATTTATGCTAGCGCTTGTCGTCTCAAAGGCAAAAGATAAGAGAGTTTTAACTCTAAAAAGAGTGGAAAAAGAAGAAGAAATTTCAGAAAATTTACTGCAAAGTTTCATCGTAAATTTTGACCCAAATTTGGCAAAAACGTGGCAAAGTAGCAGTCATTTCGCTTCTTGGAATTTTAGCTATGAGCCTTAAAATTTTAAGAGCTGGATTTTTATTTTTCTTTTTTGCACTCATTTGCATAAGTGGCGATCTTTTGCTAGTGCCAGCCGTGCTTTTAGGGCTAAATAAATTTAAATTTGTGCAAAATTTATGCCGAGATATTGTTAGAGTTTCTTGGGGATTTTTTATAAAAGTTACTAAAATTTGTGGGTATCTAGACTATAAATTTGAGCTTACTAAGCTAAATGGCGGCTCAAATTTAGTCATCGCAAACCACCCTTCGCTCCTTGATGTGGTCTTTTTGGTCTCAAAATTTAAAAGGATAAACTGCATCGTAAAGGGCGAGCTTGGCAAAAATATATTTTTATTTGCGGCGATTAGGGCGTGCAACTACATACCAAACACAAATAACGAGGAATTTTTACAAAAAAGCGTAGATGTTTTAAAAAGCGGCGAAAATTTGCTCATTTTCCCAGAGGGCACACGCACGAAAGATGAGATCATCTTTCATAAAGCGGCCGCATACATGGGCATAAAAGGCGCGTCTAACGTGGTTTGCGTGGGTATAAATATGGCTCCAAGAAGCCTTAGAAAAAATGAGCCATGGTACAAAACGCCAGATGAAAAGATAAAGTACGTCTTTAAAGAGCTAAAGAAATTTGAAGTTGGTGAGTTTTTAAAAGATAGGCCAAGCCCCGTAAGGGCGAGGGCGCTACACGAAGAGATAAGTAAAATTTATAAGGAGGAATTTAGTGAAAGAACTAGTTAATGAGATAAAAGAGCTGATCATCACAAGCTTAAATTTAGAGGATATGAAGCCAAGCGATATCGACGAGAACGCGCCGCTTTTTAGCGAGGGGCTCGGGCTTGACAGCGTCGATGCACTAGAGCTTGGGCTTGCTGTGCAGAAAAAATATGGCCTCGTGCTTGACTCAAAGACAGCAAATTTAAAAGAGATATTCTTTAGCGTATCTTCTCTTGCAAAATACATTTATGAAAATAGGAAATAACGATGAGCGAAGTAGAAATTTTTGAAATTTTAAAGAAGGCTTTGATCGAGCTTTTTGAGATAGACGAGAGCAAGATAAGGCCTGAAACTAGGATATATGAGGACTTGCAGATAGATAGCATAGATGCTATTGATATGATTGACTACATCAAGCGCCAAACTGGCTATAGGCTGATGCCAGAGGATTTTAAAAACGTAAAAACGCTTGATGATATCGTAAAAGCCGTAGCAAAGAAATTTGAAGCATAAGATAGTAAAAGTAGCGCTAGTTTTAGCAAGCATCGCCTACCCTTTGGTGCTATTTTTTTGGCAAAAGGGTGCCGCTTTTATCTTTTGTGTGCTATGTGCTCTTTGGCTGGCTAGGGCTTATTTTGAAAGCGGTAAAACAAGGCAGGTTTGCTTAGCAGCTGGGCTATTTTTTGCAGTCTGCGCTATTTTTAGAAGCGTAAATTTAGCGCTTTTATACCCAAGTATCGTAAGTCTTGGCTTTTTGGCGGTATTTTTTTACAGCTTAAAGGGTGAGGCAGTGATAACTAGGCTTGCTAGGCTAAAAGAGAAAAACATAGATGAAAAGGTCGTTAGCTACACAAGAGGACTAACTAAAATTTGGTGCTGGTTTTTCGTTTTTAACGCAGTTTTTACCTTTGTTTTGGCGCAGTTTGAAGATAAAATTTACTGGAGCATTTACTGCTCATTTGTATCTTATATCTTGATGGGAGTTTTGTTTTTTGGCGAAATTTTATATCGTAAAATTTTTATTTTAAAGAGGGAAAATGGATTTTAAAAAGTGTCTAAAGGCATTTAAATTTGTGGACATCAACAAGGATCTTTACGAGTACGCGGCCACCTTTGGGGCAAATTTAAAAGAGAAAAATTTAAGCGAGATAGAAATTTATCTAAGCCAGAGCTTTGACTTTTGCGCCACTTTTTTTGGAGCGCTTGGAGTTGGCGTAAAACCTATCTTGCTTGCAAAGCCGATATATAGCGGGGATAAATTTGTTATTAATGATGAAAATTTTGGTGATTTTTTAGACTTTAGCAAGAGCATGGAGCTAAAATTTGATCAAAATTCTACATTTTTCCTTCAGACCTCAGGCTCTAGTGGAGCTAGTAAAAATATCCAAAAAAGCCTTGGAGCGATGATAGAAGAGGGGCTATTTTTAAAAGATGAGCTTGGATTTGGCGAAGGGGATAAATTTTTTGCTAGCGTCTCGCACCAGCATATGTTTGGCCTTACATTTAAGATCTTTTTGCCGCTCATCTCTGGCGCAAAAGCCGTTAGCAAGGAGCTAAACTACCCAGAAGCGATCTTTGAGCTAGACCTTACAAATTTAAGCTTTGTAACAAGCCCAGTCCTACTTCAAACGCTAGTTTCTAGCCCAAGAGCGGCTGAAATTTCAGGGCTAAAAAACATCATCTGCGCAGGTTCGGCGCTAAAGAGCGAGCTAAGAGCCAGCATAGCAAAACTAAGCAGCACGCGTATCATTGACATCTACGGCAGCACCGAAACTGGCGCGGTGGCTAGAAATTTAGGCGATGAGCTTTTGCTTTTTAGCAAGGTAAAAGCAGGCCTTAGCGAGGACGAGGCGTTAAATGTGAGCTCGCCTTGGTGCGAGTTTTTCCAAACTAGTGACTGGGCGCAGATAGATGGTAGCAGGCTCACGCTAAAGGGCAGGATCGATAGGATCGTTAAGCTAAATGACAAAAGGGTCAATCTAATAAGTATAGAAAATAAGATGTTTGAAAGTGGTCTTTTAAAAGACTGCTACTGCGACACACATCCTAAATTTAAGCGTCTAGCTGCGCTTTTGGAGCTTAATGAAGAGGGTGTGAAGCTCTTTAGAGATAGCGGTAAAAAGGGCGTCGTAGCAAGGCTAAATGAGCTTTTAAGGCCTGAGTTTAAAAATAGCGTTAGGTATTTTAAGATCGTTAGCTCGCTTTGCAAAAACGCTCAAAGCAAGTTTTTAAAGGCAAATTTTAAGATGCTTTTAGAAAAAAATGAGGAGCTTTCTTGGGAGAAAAGTGGCGAAGATGGCGTTTATAAATTTAAGACAAAGCTAAGTCCTGCGCTTGGCATTTTTATGGAGCATTTTCCAAATTTACCGCTTTTGCCTGGCTTTGTGCAGCTTGATTTTGTATTTAAATTTGCAAGAGAACTTGGCACAGAAATAGGCGATCAATGCGTGGTGGAGAATTTGAAATTTTTAAAATTTGTAAGGCCAAATGACGAGCTTTGTATAGAAATTTCACAAAAAGATGAGAAGATTTACTTTGAGATATTTTGTAACGGCACCAAGAGTGCTGGTGGTAGGATAAAGCTGGGCCTATGAAGACGCTCTTTCTCATACCATTTTACAACCATCCAGAAAAGATCAAAGCCCTTTGTGAGGCGCTTGCAAGCTACAATCTACACATTTTGATAGTTGATGATGGCTCAAACGAGGTATCAAAAAAGGCGTTGGAAAATTTGAGCGAATTTGGCGTAGAAATTTTAACTAGAGCCCAAAACGGTGGCAAGGGAGCTGCGCTAAAAGATGGCTTTAGGCACGCCTTGCAAAATGGCTACACGCACGCATTTCAGATCGACGCTGACTTTCAGCATGACATAAGTGAGGTGGCGGAGTTTTTGGAGCTTAGCAGAAAGTATCCACATGATATGATCTTAGCTGACCCAGTATATGGCGAAGATGCGCCAAAGTCGAGGTTTTATGGCAGAAAGATCACAAATTTTTGGGTCAAGATCAACTCTTTAAGCTCTGACATCAAAGACGCGATGTGTGGTTTTAGAATTTATCCGCTAAAAGAGCTTGAGATCGCGACCTCTAAAAGCAGCTCAAATAGGATGGAATTTGACATGGAGATCTTGGTAAATGCCATAAGATCTGGCGTAGAGATCAAGTGGATAGCGCTAAAAGTAAGATACGAGGCTGGCGGTGTTTCGCACTTTAAAATGCTAAAAGATAACGCACTAATAAGCCTCATGCATGCAAGATATTTTTTTAGTTTAGTGCCATTTTTGCTTGGCAAGATCACTGGTAAAGAGAAGTACATATGGTGGCAACAGGGCGAGAGATCGAACGAATTTTTTCTTAGAGTTAGCCTATTTTTAACTAGAAATTTGCCTATATTTCTCATAAAACCTATTGTTATTATCGTCGTTTGCTTTTACTATCTCTTTTCAAAAGTTGAGAGAGAAAATATAAGAGAATTTCTTTTAAATGTAGAGAAATTTAGCGGTAAAAAGCCGACTACTGGCGTTTTTAGCAACTTTTATGACTTTGGCATAGCAATATGTGATAAATTTCGCATCTGGCAAAATGGCGTGCTTGAAAGCGAGCTAGAGCTTAGTAAATTTAATAGCATCAAAGATGAGTTTGAAGCCTCAAAGCGCGGCAGGATCGTGCTTACAAGCCATCTTGGTAATGTAGAAATTTGCAAGGCACTCTCGCTTAGGTCGCCAAATTTTCGTATGATCATCTTGGTTTATAGTAAGGGTAGCGAGAATTTTTATAAAATTTTAGAGCAGATCAGCAAGGGGCAGATCAAACTAATAAGCGTTGAAAAGCTTGATGCGGCTACTATGCTTGAGCTAAAAGAGGCGGTTGAAGATGGCGTAAATATCGGCATAATGGGCGATAGGACACCGCTTAATGGGGATAAATTTATAAGGCTTAGCTTTCTTGGCAAGGAGGCTAAATTTAACTACGGCCCATACTTGCTAGCTGGCATTTTGGGAGTAAAAATGAGCGCGCTTTGGTGCATAAAAAAGGGCGATAAATTTGATATAGAGCTAAGCGATATCGCTGATGAGATAAAGCTTAGCAGAGACCGCAAGGCAAGCGTCTTGCCATACGTGCAAAGCTATGTAAGGCAGCTTGAAGCAAGAGCGTGCAAGAACCCGTCGCAGTGGTTTAACTTTTTTGATTTTTGGAGATGAGAGTGGAAATTTCACACGTTAGCACATTTAAAGTGGCGTTTTTTGACGTTGATAGCATGGAGGTGATGTGGCATGGAAACTACGTCAAGTACCTAGAAATGGCGCGTTGCGAGCTACTTGACAAGCTAGGATACAACTACATCGCTATGAAAAAAGATGGTTACGCCTTTCCTATCGTAAAACTTGACGTAAAATACGTGCGCCCAGCCTTTTTTAACGACGTCATAAAGGTCACGACGACGCTTAGCGAGTGCGAAACGTTTTTGAAATTTCACTACCTTATAGAAAATGAAAAGGGCGAAAAACTAAGTGAGGCAAATACCGCCCAAGCCGTCATAGAAATGAAGAGCTTGCAAACTTGCTTTGAGATGCCAGAAGCCCTAAAAAAGGCGCTTAAAGCCTACAATGAAAAGGAGAAAAGATGAGAAAAATAGCTCTTTTTTTAGCCATTTTTATATCTTGCTTTGGCTACGAGCTGGGTGAGCTTAAAAATATAGTAAAAACAGATGGAGTAAGCGGAAATTTCACGCAGACAAAGAGTCTGGCTGGCTTTAACAAAAGCATAAAAAGCTCTGGCGAGTTTAGGCTAGAAAAGGGCGGTCTTTACTGGGATACGCTTGAGCCTGTCACTTCAAAGGTTTTTATAAACAAAGATGGCATTTTCAAAAACGAAAATGGCAAGCTTGAAAAGACAACGGCAAATTTTGATGAAAAGCTCTTTCTTGCTATCATCAGCCTTGATGAGAGTGAGCTTAGAAAAGAATTTGACATAAAGACAAGTGGCAGCCTAAAAGAGTGGAGCATAGAGCTAAGCCCTAAAAATTTACTCTTTAAACAAATTTTTAAATCCATAAAGATAAGTGGCGACAAGGCGGTAAAAAAGATCGAGCTTGACGAGGTAAGCGGCGATAAAACGCTAAATGAGTTTAGTATAAAATGAAAAAACTAGCCACGATCTTGGCTTTTATCTTTGTTTTTTTAGCCTCGCTTGGATATTCGCTTGCGAATCTAAAAAACGTCCAAACTGACATCTTTTCGCTGATAAATTTCAAAGACGCCAAAGAGGCAAAGGTGCTAAAAGAGGTGCAAGATGAGATGGCATCAAATTTTTTGGTACTTGTAAATTCCAAAGAGCTAGCCAAAAACGTGCAAAGCTTGGCGCTTAAAAGCTCGCTTTTTAAGAGCTTTGAGGCGAACATTGACATAAATTTAAACGATATAAAAAGTGACATCAACCGCTCAAAGATCGCGCTTTTAGGTAGGGCTGATTTAGAGCTTTTAAAAAGCGATAAAAACACCTTTTTTAAAAAGCGCGCAGAGGAAATTTTTAATAGCTTTAGCTTTAGGCTTTTAAATGTAAATGATGATTTTTTTTCGCTAAGTAGTGGCTTTAGCGCAAAAAATGGCAACGTAAGCCTAAATTTAGCAGATCTCATGCTTGAGGTAAAGGATGGCAAAAAGAGCTTTTTCTTACTAAAAGGCGAGCTAAAAAAGGGAGTTTCGAGCGAAGGACTAATAAATTTTTATAACGAGCTAAATGCGCTAAAAGTTGGGCAAAACGAGCTTTTTGTGCATTCAAGTGCGCTTTATCAGGCATTTTCAAAGCAAAAAAACGAGAGCGAGAGCCTTTATATGAGCGTGGTTTCGCTTAGTTTGACCGCTATATTTTTGATGCTTGCTTTTAGAAATTTGCGAATTTTTTATGTGATATTTATCGCTGTATTTGGCTTTAGCGTGGCATTTGCGGGTACTTTGCTCTGTCTAAATGAGCTAAACATCCTTACTATTTTAATAAGCACGAGCCTCATTGGCCTTATGTTCGACTACGTCTTGCACTGGCTTAGCAAAAACGAGGGCGAAGCGATCAGGGCTAGCAGCATAAAAAATATGCTAAAAATTTTCTTGCTAGGCCTTCTTATCACGCTTAGTGGCTATCTAGCTTTTACTTTTTCTGATCTTAGGCTACTTAAAGAAGTGGCGCTCTTTTCGGCGTTTGCGCTCATTGCTGCCTTTTTAGCTAGCTACTTTTTCATGCCTTTGGTCTTTGAAGGGGTTAAATTTTATAGATCAAAGGTTTTTGACGCGTTCTTAACTAAATTTTGCGAGCTCTCAGGCCTGATCGCTAGGCATTTGGGGGTTAAATTTCTAGCTATCTCACTTATTTTGCTAGCTATTTTTCTTGTTTTTGATCTTAAAAATTTATCAAAAAGCGAAAACGTAAAAGACTACTCAAATATGCCAAATAGCCTGCTAGCGGACTCTTCTTATATCTTAAGCCTAACTGGCAACAACCAAAATACGATGATCGTGACAAGATCAAGAGGTGACATTTTGGCTGATGAAAAGAGCCTTTTAGATGAGCTAAAAAAGAGAAATTTGATAAAAGATGAGAGCTCGCTAAGCGATATGTTTTTAAGTAAAAGCGAGCAGTCTGAGCTAAAAGAGGCCTTTAAAAAAGCGCTTGATGATGAGCAAATTTATGGGGTTTATGAGAAATTTGGCTTTAGCAAAGATGAAGTGCGAAGTGAAATTTTAAAGGTTTTGAGCGAAAAAGAGCTTAGCGTGAGTGAAATTTTAGCTCTAAAATCGATGAAGGATTTTAAGAAATTTATGCTTGATGAAAATGCAAGTGTGGCTTACGTGAGTGGCTTTGTAAAAGGGGCGGCAAGTGATGAGCTGCTCGAGCGCTACAACGCTTTTAGTCTAAATTTCGCTAGCTCACTAAATGAGAGCCTAACTCAGGCAAAAGAGCTTGCACTAAAGCTAAAAATAGCAGCGCTTGTGATCGCGTTTTTGCTACTTTGGTTTTATTTTAGTGCGCTTATTTCGGCACTTGTGATGGGTGTCATTATTTTTGGCGTGCTTCTTACGCTCTTTATCTTTGCCATTTTTGGCGTAAATTTAAGCATATTTGGCGTCTTTGGGCTCATCCTTGCAAGCGCTGTGGGGATTGACTACATGATATTTGCGCTAAATGAGAGCCTTAGCGAAAAAGAGCGAATTTATGGGATATTTTGCGCATTTATCACGAGTTTTATCTCGTTTTTTACGCTCTCTTTTAGCCAGACCGCCGCTCTTAGCGTCTTTGGGCTAAGCGTTAGCCTTTGCGTGCTGATATATGGGCTATGTGCTAGCGTTTTGGCTTGTAAAAGAATTTATTTTAAAGTTACAAATGCAGTGTAAAATAGTGTTTTAAGGCGTAGCTAGATTTTGTACTTGTGTTTCGCAAGTATTGACTAAAATGTTATAGAGGTTTTTATCTACATCAGCATATTAATACATAGCATCTTATGCACTTAATGAGTGGCTACGCCGATAAAATTTTAGGCTTTTATTATGTTGGATAAATTAACTACGTTCGATCAATTTGCAAACTTAATAAAAATTAAAACCGTGTTACTTAAAAAGTTGTTATATAACATAACAGCAGGTAAAGCATATATTTCATTTGATATTCCAAAAAAAGTGGCGGATATAGAACAATCCATGCTCCTAAAAAAGAGTTAAAAAAAATCCAAAAATCTATAGTTTTTAAAATTTTAGATCACATAAGAGAAACAGAAAAGGATAAATATATAAAAACAAATATTTCGCATGCATTTGAGAAAGGAAAAAGTATTATTACGAATGCAAAAATTCATAGAAATAAAAAATTTATTCTAAATATTGATCTTAAAGATTTTTTTGACAGTTTTCATTTTGGAAGAGTTGCTGGCTACTTTGAAAAAAATAGAGAATTAAAATTCTCTAGAGAAACTTCTATTTTATTAGCAAAAATATTTTGTTGTGATGGTAAATTGCCGCAAGGCGCTCCGAGTTCTCCTATAATTTCAAATTTGATCTGTAATATTTTTGATATGAGGATACTTAAGCTAGCTAAAAAATTTAAGCTTGACTATACAAGATATGCTGATGATTTGAGTTTTTCTACAAATGATAAAAATTTTATAAAATTCTATGATGATTTTATGACTAAACTTAACAATGAAGTAAAAAGAGCGGGTTTTAATATTAATGATAAAAAAACGAGACTTTTATATAAAGACTCTAGACAAGAAGTAACCGGTCTTATTGTAAATAAAAAGATTAGTATAAAAAGGGAATATGTAAAAAGTACGAGAGCTATGGCAAACACACTATATAACAATGGATCTTTTCATATTAATGAAAAAGAAGCTAATTTAAACCAGCTTGAGGGTAGGTTTAACTTTATAGATCAAATAGACAGATATAATAATAAAATTCAAAAGACAAATAAAAATCATAGAATGTTAAATTCTAGGGAAAAGGAATATCAAAAATTTCTTTTTTATAAATATTTTTATGCGAATAATAAGCCATTGATTTTAACAGAAGGAAAAACAGATATTCTTTATATTAAAGCAGCTCTTAAAAATTTATATAGTGAATATCCAAAACTTATTGAAAAAGTTAATAATAAATTTAATTTTAAAATATCTTTTTTAGAAAGGAGCTCGCGACTTGAATATTTTTTTGGTATCACAAAAGATGGTGCGGATAGTTTAATTAATATCTACAATTACTATTCTGGAGAGGATGTTAAATTAAATCTTCTTAATTTTTTTGAAAAAAAAGAAACTAAATCATGCAAACCAGCGATTTTGCTTTATGATAATGAACTACATAAAATAAATGGAATTGAAAAACCGCTATCTAAATTTATTAGAAAATCTGTAAAAGAAAATCAGGATAATTTTAAAAAAATAATACAAAAAAATTTATATAACAAGCTTTTGGGTAATCTTTATTTAGCAACTATACCGATTGTAGATACTAATAAACAAGAGGCTGAAATAGAAGATCTTCTAAATAAGGAGGTGTTAGAACACAAAATAAATAACAGAAGCTTTTCAAAGGATCCTAAAAACGGGAATGAATATGGAAAAAATGAACTTTCAAAATATGTTTTTAAAAATTATAGTAATATAAATTTCCAAAATTTTAAAAAATTACTCGATACTCTACAAAATATAATTGAAGAATATGAAATAAAAATATAAAAATATATTTTACGCGAAAAATATCTCGCTTTTTAGCCGAAGTAGGCATAGATAGGCACTTAGCACGCTCTGCTCTCTAATGTAGTTGCGCTCCCCTTTTAAAAGTAGCCTCTCAACCTCGATGTTGCCGTTTCTATCACCAGCTGCGACATATACCGTGCCAACTGGCTTGCTAGCTGTGCCCCCACCAGGTCCAGCTATACCGCTAATAGCAAGTGCAAAGTCCGCATTTGTCGTGCTTAGCGTGCCCTTTATCATCGCTTTTACGCAAGGCTCACTCACGGCTCCGTAAGTATCTAAAATTTCATCCTCAACGCCCAGCCATTCGTGCTTTATGTGGTTTGCATAAGTTACCAAGGAGCCATCAAAGCTAGCCGAGATGCCGCCATATCTTGCAAATTTAGCCGCCACAAGCCCAGCCGTGCAAGACTCAGCAAATGAAATTTTAAGCCCCTTTTGCATGAGCTTTTTTGCTACAAATTTGATCACATCTTTTTGTGGGATAAATTTTTGCGAAAATAGCGTTTTTACCCCTTGTAAAAAGCTCTCGATCTGACCAAATTTATTGCTTTTTGCCCTTACTAGTATTAAATTTGGCAGGATCTGCGCAAGAGTGATATCGACCTCATAAGTTTTAGCAAGTGGCAGCATAAGGATCTTCGCGCTATCTGCGTCGATGTCTATTAGATGAAAGTAGCTAAAATCAGGCTCATACTCGGTTAAAAACTCGCCTAGCTCTTCATTTGGATTAGCTTTTATGAGATTTATCTGAGCGTTATTTAGGCTGGCTAGAAAGCTATTTTTAGAGTAGTCTAAGCTATCTTTAAGTGCAAGAGTCGTGCTATCTTTTAGCTCGAGCGAGCCCCCAGTTAGCGTCGCTACGATCTTTGCAGCGATGGCAAAATTTTCATCTGAGCCAAAAATGCTTACAAAGTCGTAATCTTTTGATAAATTTTCGATGATAAAAGGTAGCTCTTTGCTATTTTTTGGAGCAAAACTGACCACTCCAAGCTCGCCAAAATGATCCTCGTAACTTTGAAAAATGTAGTTTAGAAATTCTCTATTTATCTCAAGATCTTCGCCTATTATCAAGATACTTTGTCTCATTTTTAAGCTCCTTTTTTTGCCTCATTATACTATTTTTCAGTGTGATTTAACCAGCACAGGTGTAAAATTAGCAAATTTTAAAATCAAGGTAAAAAATGGACTACAAAGAGACACTTTTACTCCCAGAGACAAATTTCCCGATGCGCGGAAATCTCCCACAAAATGAACCACAAAGACTAAAATCATGGTACGAAGAGCGTAAGGTTTATGAAAAAATGAAGAAAAATCGCCAAAATTCGGTTAAAAACTTCAACATCCACGACGGCCCTCCGTATGCAAACGGCCACCTTCACATCGGCCACGCGTTAAATAAAATTTTAAAAGATATCATTACAAAAACGCACTATTTTTACGGCGAAAACGTCCGCTACGTGCCAGGCTGGGACTGCCACGGCTTGCCTATCGAGCAGCAAGTAGAAGTAAAGCTTGGCGATAAGAAAAAAGAGCTTAGCAAGGTCGAGATCCGGGAGCTTTGCAGGCAGCACGCGAGAGAATTTATAGACATTCAAAGAAATGAATTTAAAAGCCTTGGCATCATCGGCGACTTTGAAAATCCATACATGACGATGAAATTTGAGTTTGAGGCTGACATCTACAAAGCGCTTTGCGAGATCGCTAAAAAGGGGCTTTTAGTAGAGAGAAGCAAGCCAGTTTATTGGAGCTGGGCGGCTAGATCAGCGCTAGCTGAAGCTGAGGTCGAGTACGAGGAAAAAGAGGACTATTCTATTTATGTAGCCTTTGGTCTTGACAGCGATGCGCTAGAGAAGCTTGGCGTAAAAGAGGCAAGCGCTGTCATATGGACGACCACACCTTGGACACTTCCAGCAAATCAAGCTATAAGCCTAAATCCAGATGAAAATTATGTCCTAACAGCTGAAAATTTGATCTTTGCAAAGCCACTACTTGAAAGCGTAGTGCAAAGCGGTCTAAGCAAGGGCGAGATCAAAAAAGAGTTTAAATCAAGCCTGCTTGAAAACGCCCACGCGATAAATCCACTAAACGGCAGAAAGTCGCGATTTTTACTAGGCGACCACGTCATGATGGACGGCGGTACCGGACTTGTTCATACAGCTCCAGGGCATGGCGAGGACGACTACTACGTATGTTTGAAATATGGCTTTAGTGAAATTTTGATGCCAGTTGATGATGGTGGCTGCTACGATGAGAGCTTGAAGCACCACGGACTATTTAGAAGCGACGTGGTAGATGAGTTTGTCGGTATGCACATCTTTAAAGCAAATGAGAAAATTTTAGAGCTACTTGGCAAAAATTTACTTAGTGTCTCTAAATTTAGACACTCTTATCCATTTTGCTGGAGAACGCATAAGCCTGTCATTTATAGAGCCACAAAGCAGTGGTTTATAGCTATGGACGAGGCTAAACTAGGTGGTAAAACGCTTAGGCAAACAGCGCTAAAAGAGCTTGAAAAGGTTAAATTCTACCCAAGCGTAGGCATAAAAAGAATAGGCTCGATGATAGAAAATCGCCCAGACTGGTGTATCTCTCGTCAGCGTGACTGGGGCGTGCCGATCGCGTTTTTCAGGGATAAAGCGACAAAAGAAGTTATATTTGATAGTGAAATTTTAGACCACATCGCAGGCATTTTCAAAGAAAAAGGCGCTGATGCGTGGTGGGCGCTAAGCATAGACGAGCTTTTACCAAAGGGCTCAAAATACAAAGCTGAAAATTTAGAAAAAGTGATGGACATCCTTGACGTTTGGTTTGATAGCGGCTCGACATGGCATGCTGTCTTACAAAGCGACAACTACGACGCTGGCAAATACCCTGCAAGCATGTATCTAGAGGGCTCAGACCAGCACCGCGGCTGGTTTCAAAGCTCGCTTTTAGTAAGCACAGCTGTAAATTCTCACGCACCTTATGAGAGCATACTAACTCACGGCTTTACCGTCGATGCCAAGGGCGAGAAGATGAGTAAGAGCAAGGGCAACGTCATCGCTCCACAAGACGTGGCCAAAACTCACGGCGTGGAAATTTTACGCCTTTGGGTTGGCATGAGTGATTATTCAAGTGATCTAAAAATAAGCGAAGATATATTAAAACAAATAAGCGAGCAATACCGCAAAATCCGCAACACGATCCGCTTTTTACTAGCAAACGTAAATGACCTTGAGAGCCTAAATACAGAGTTTAACATCCTTGATAAATGGATACTAGCACGCGCTAAAAAGGTCTTTGACGATGCGAGCGCTTGCTTTAAAAATTATGACTTTTCAAAGGGCTTTAACATCCTTTTAAATTTCCTTTCAGCCGATCTTAGCGGCGTATATCTTGACGTTTGCAAAGATAGACTTTACTGCGACGCAAAAGACGCCCCAAGAAGAAGATCAGCTCAAAGCGCAATGGCGATCATCACAAAGGCACTTTTGCCACTCATCGCTCCAACGCTTACTTACACCGTCGATGAGGTGATGGACTACGCTCCAAAGATCATCAAAGACGACGCAAAAGACGCGTTTGATCTAGTCTATGAGCCAATCATTTTTGACCTTAGCTTTGAAGATGAGATACTTTTTGCCAGCAGGGAGAAATTTAACGAGATCGTGGATGTTCTTAAAAAGGACAAAAAGATAAAATCAACTCTAGAGCTAAGCTTAGAGACCACAAACCACAGCATCACAGGCTACGACGAGCGCGAAGTGGCTGATCTTTATATGGTAAGCTCAGTTAGGCCTTATGATGATAGCGAGCCATTAGCTGAGTTTGAGCTAGAGGGCGATAAATTTAAGATCATAGCAAGCAACCTTCACAAATGCCCAAGATGCTGGAAATTTAACGCTAGCAAAGAAGACGCGCTATGCCCAAGATGTGAAGAAGTCATAAGTGCTAAGTGAGCCAGTAAGCGCAACTATCATAGTCGCAACGATCGCTGCGGTGGTCGTTGTTAGCTTGTTTGGCATATTTTTGGTTAATAAATTTAAAGGATAAAAATAGTGGTAACTTTAAAAGAAGCTTTGAAATTTTCAGCTGAAGAGATAAAAAATTTAAGAGCCGAGCTTGAGGCGAAGATCATAAAAGAAAAAGAGCTTGGTGCTTATGTCGAGCAGCTAGCAAATTTAGAGATAGCAAAACTAGGCGAGGGCGTGCCTATCGCTATAAAAGACAACATCCAAGTAAAAGGCTGGAACGTAACAAGTGCCTCAAAAATTTTACAAGGCTACGTAGCGCCTTATAACGCAACTGTCATCGAAAAGCTACTTGGTAAAAATTTAGCTCCATTTGGCCGCACAAATATGGATGAATTTGCGATGGGAAGCACGACTGAGAGCTCATTTTACGGCAAAACACTAAACCCACTAAATCACGCTCACGTTCCAGGCGGCAGTAGTGGCGGCTCAGCAGCAGCAGTCGCAGCTGGCCTTGCAGTCGCAGCACTTGGTAGCGATACTGGTGGCTCGATCCGCCAGCCAGCGGCATTTTGCGGATGTGTGGGCTTTAAGCCAACCTACGGTAGAGTGAGCAGATACGGCCTTGGCGCATACTCAAGCAGCCTTGATCAAATAGGCCCTATCGCTCAAAACGTAGAAGACGCAGCCATTTTATATGACGCGATCGCTGGACACGACCCAAAAGATAGCACGAGCGCAGATGTGCCGTTTGTTAGCATTAGCGACAAGATAGATGGCAACAAAAAGCTAAAAATTTGTGTCATCAAAAACTACGTAGAAAACGCAAGTGAGCAGACAAAAGTCGCTTTAAATTTAGCTATTGAAAAGCTAAAATCACACGGTCACAGCGTAACTTACACAAATTTTGAAGACTCAAAATATGACGTCGCTGCCTACTACATCATCGCAACCGCAGAGGCAAGCGCAAATTTAAGCCGCTACGATGGCGTAAGATACGGCAGGCGTGCAGAGGCTAGAAATTTAAAAGAGCTATATATCAACTCACGCTCAGAGGGCTTTGGTGACGAGGTGAAGAGGAGAATTTTACTTGGTACATTTGTGCTAAGTAGCGGATACTACGATGCTTACTACATCAAAGCGCAAAAAGCAAGAGCGCATATAAAAGCTCAGTATGAGAGAATTTTAGAAGAAAATGATCTCATCTTCATGCCAGTTGCCCCAAGCACAGCTTATAAATTTGGAGCACACAGCGATCCGCTTCAAGCCTATCTAAGCGACATTTACACGATCAGCGTAAATTTAGCAGGCCTGCCAGCTATCTCTGTGCCAGTTGGCAAAGATGATCAAAATTTAAACGTGAGCGCCCAGCTCATCGCAAAAGCGTGGGACGAACAGACCTTGATAAATGGTGCTAAGAGCCTAGAAAATTTAATAAAAGGATAAAAATATGAAGATAGTAAAGAGAGCTTTAACGTTTGAAGATGTGCTTCTTGTGCCGCAATACTCTGAAATTTTGCCAAAGCAAGTTGATGTCAAAACCAGGATCAGCAAAAACGTCACGCTAAATATCCCAATCGTCTCTGCTGCGATGGATACGGTGACTGAGCATAGAACTGCTATCATGATGGCAAGGCTGGGCGGTATCGGCGTCATCCACAAAAATATGGACATCGAAAGCCAAGCAAAAGAGGTCAAACGCGTTAAAAAAAGCGAAAGTGGCGTTATCATCGATCCTATCTTTATAAATCCAGAAGCGACCGTGGCTGAAGCTCTAAGCCTTATGTCAGATCTTCATATTTCAGGCGTTCCAGTCATCGACAAAGACCGCAAACTAATAGGAATTTTAACAAACCGCGATTTGAGATTTGAAACAAATATGAGCACTTTGGTAAAAGACCGCATGACAAAAGCACCGCTTATAACTGCACCAAAGGGCTGCACGCTTGATGATGCGGAGAAAATTTTCTCTCAAAATAGGGTTGAGAAACTACCTATCGTCGATAAAGATGGCAGACTTGACGGCCTTATCACCATAAAAGATCTAAAAAAACGCAAAGAGTATCCAAACGCAAATAAAGATAGCTACGGCAGGCTTCGTGTGGCTGCGGCTATTGGCGTGGGTCAGATAGAGCGCGCTAAAGCACTTGTTGATGCTGGCGTAGATGTCATCGTCATCGACTCAGCTCACGGCCACTCAAAGGGCATCATCGACACTTTAAAAGAGGTAAAAGCAAATTTTAATGTCGATGTCGTAGCTGGCAATATCGCAAATCCAGCAGCCGTAAAAGACCTAGCAGAAGCAGGAGCGGACGGCATAAAAGTGGGCATCGGACCAGGATCTATTTGTACTACAAGGATCGTTGCTGGCGTTGGTGTGCCTCAAATTTCAGCGATCGATGACTGCGCAAGCGAAGCAGCGAAATATGGCATCCCAGTTATCGCTGACGGTGGTTTAAAATACTCAGGTGACGTGGCAAAAGCCCTTGCAGCAGGTGCAGCTTGCGTTATGGCTGGTAGCTTACTTGCAGGATGTGAAGAGAGCCCGGGCGAGCTCATCACTTTCCAAGGCCGCCAGTATAAAGTATATCGCGGCATGGGCTCAATAGGCGCTATGACAAAGGGCAGTTCAGACCGCTACTTCCAAGAGGGCACCGCTCAAGACAAGCTTGTACCTGAAGGCATCGAAGGCCGTGTGCCATTTGCTGGCAGCATAAAAGATGTGATCCATCAGCTAATAGGCGGCCTAAGAAGCGCTATGGGCTATGTTGGCGCAAAAGATATCCCAACTCTTCAAGAAAGAGCTGAATTTGTCGAGATAACAAGCGCAGGACTAAAAGAGAGCCACGTCCACGACGTAGTTATCACTCACGAGGCACCAAACTACAAAGTTAATTAGTGTTAGACCTGCAAACTAGAACTATTAAATTTAACGAGCCACTCTATCTTGAGAGTGGCCGTATGCTATCAAATTTCAAGCTTATTTATGAGACTTACGGCACGCTAGATGCTGATAAAAGCAACGTTATCGTGATCTGCCACGCCCTAACTGGCTCACACCACGCTGCTGGCACCTACGCAGGCGATGAGAAAGCTGGCTGGTGGGACGGGCTAATAGGCAGCAAAAAGGCGGTTGATACCGATAAATTTTACGTTATTTGCGTAAATATCTTAGGCTCGTGCTTTGGCTCGACTTCGCCGTTAAGCGTTGATCGAAGTAGCGGCAAAGAGTATAGGCTAAATTTCCCAGTCCTTGCCATAAGTGACGTGGTAAAGGCGCAGATGAGGCTATTTAGCGAACTTGGCATCACAAGGGCAAGAGCTGTGATAGGCGGCAGTCTTGGCGGTATGCAGGCACTTTGCTACGCTATCGAGTTTCCAGAATTTGCGCAAGATATCATAATGCTTGCAAGCACCTATCAGACGAAGCCTTGGGCGATAGCGTTTAACAAGATCGCCATCGAAGCCATTTTAAACGATGAAAATTTCAAAAACGGCGAATACGACGTGGAATTTATAAGAAAAAATGGGCTAAAAGGCATGGCTTACGGCAGGATGGCAGGGCACATCAGCTTCTTAAGCCCTGATAGCATGGATAAAAAATTTGGACGCAACTACGTCGAAACTGACGGCCTTTACGATCTTTTTGGGCATTTTCAGGTCGATCGCTACATGGAGTATAACGGCTACAACTTCCCAAAGAGGTTTGACCCGCTAAGCTACCTATATATCGTAAAGATGATGAATATCTTTGACTGCACAAGGCACTACGATAGCCTAAAAGACGCGCTTGCGCCGATCAAAGCAAATTTGCACCTTATCGCATTTAAGGGCGATCTACTCTTTCCGCCAAGCTGCATGAGAGAAATTTATGACGCACTTTGCGAGATGGGCAGAGAGGCAAAGACAAATTTTATAGAGATAGATAGCAATTACGGCCACGACGCCTTTTTGGTCGAGATAGAAAAATTTGATGGATATATAAAAAATATATTAAAAGGATAGAAAATGGAGCAAAAAGAGCAAAGTTTTGAAGAGAAATTAGCCCTTGCAGATAAAATTTTAAACGATCTAAACAAAGATGATGTGAGCTTAGAAAACAGCATAAAGCTGCACGAACAGGGCAAAAAACTCTTAAACGAGGCAAGAGAAATTTTAGAAAACGCAAAACTTAGCATAAAGCAGGTGGATGATGAGTAAAATTTGCGCCCTTCAGCTACCAACGCAGCCCTTAAGCGAGGCGAGGCTTGATTATTACCTTAAAATTTGCGCGGACGAAAACGCAAGACTGGTTGTGCTTGGCGAATACGTGCTAAATAGCTTCTTTAAAGAGCTTGCCAGCATGCCAAAAAGCCTCATAAAAGAGCAGAGCGAGCGCAAAAAAGAGGCACTCTTTGCGATGGCAAAAAAGTATGATCTAAACATCATCGCACCTATCATAAATTTAAAAGGCAAGGAGATTTTTAAGAGCCTAGCCAAATTTAGCCAAACACAAGTAAAACTATATGACCAGCAAATTCTCATGTCTTATGCACACTGGAACGAGGCGAAGTTTTTTAGCAACGCAAGCGAGGAGCTAAATTTACCCATCTTTACATACGATAAATTTAAGGTTGGCGTCATGTTTGGTTACGAGGCGCACTTTGACATTTGCTGGGCGTATATGAGCGCTAAAAAGGTCGATATCGTGCTTGTGCCAACGGCTTGCACGTTTTTTTCTCAGGCGCGCTGGGAGGAGCTTTTAAAGGTTAGAGCCTTTACAAACAACCTCTATGTGCTTCGCGTAAATCGCGTGGGGAGCCACAAGAGCGAGGACGAGCAGTGGAGTTTTTACGGCGATTCGATGCTCATTAGTCCATTTGGCGAGGTTAAGAACAGGCTTGGTAAAAATGAAGAGATGATGATCGATGAGCTTAGCAAAAAGGAGCTTAGCGAGGCTAGAAGCACCTGGGGCTTTATGCAGATAGAGGCTAAATTTAAAAGATGAAGCGCTGCGCCTGGGCTGAAAAGAGCGAGTTTAGCAGGAGCTATCACGACTTTGAGTGGGGCAGGGCAGTTAAAGATGATAAGAAATTTTTTGAAATGCTCATTTTAGAGGGCTTTCAAGCGGGTCTTAGCTGGGACTATGTGCTACGAAAAAGAGCTGGGCTTGCTCAAATTTTAGACGGCTTTGATGCAAAAAAGATCGCTAACTATGACGAGGCAAAGCTTCAAAGCCTTCTAAGTGACGATAGAGCGATCAAAAACCGCCTTAAAATTTACTCTCTGCCAAAAAATGCCAAGGCTTTTTTAGAGCTTTGTGCTGAGTTTGGCTCGTTTTATAACTACATCTATAAATTTACAAATGGCAAACGCGTGATAAATGACATAAAAAGCGCCAAAGATATGCCAGCAAGTAGTGAGCTCTCAGAGCGCATCTCAAAAGATATGAAAAAGCGTGGCTTTAAATTTGTAGGTGCTGTGATCATCTACTCGTTTTTACAAGGCGTTGGCATCATCGATGATCACGAAAATGAGTGCTTTTGTAAAGGAATTTCGGAGTGAAATTTGAAACGAAGCGAGATTGAAAAATATATAAAAGAGAAATTTGACATTTTGGGTGAGCAAATTTTCCCAAAATATCCAAAATTTAGCGTATTTCGTCACAAGAAAAACAAGAAGTGGTTTGCGCTACTTATGCAGCTAAGCGCTAGCAAGCTAGATCTTGAAAGTGACGAGATGATCGATGTTTTAAATCTAAAATGTAGCCCTGATCTAGCCATGGTGCTAGTTGATGAGAAGCAAATTTTTAAAGCATATCACATGAATAAAAAGCACTGGATAAGCGTAAATTTAAACTCCAAAATCTCACAAAAAACCGTTTTTGACCTGATAGATGAAAGCTTTAGCTTAAGCAAATAAAAGCCATTTTTCAGCCTTAAATTTAGTAGTTTTTGTTAAAATCACGAAAAACTTAAGGATAAAATTTGCAAGAGCTAAACAACGAGATCAAAAAAGTCCATTTCATAGGTATCGGCGGCATCGGCATCTCAGCCATTGCTAGATTTTTACACGAAAAAGGCCACAAGATAAGCGGCAGCGACATCAAAGAGAGCAAGACGACGCTTGAGCTTCAAAATGAGGGCATCGAGGTCATCACGCCGCACTGCAAAGAGGCGATAAAAGACCAAGACTTCGTGGTTTATTCAGCTGCGATAAAAGAGGACAACATCGAGCTAGTGGAGGCCAGAAACAAGGGCATAAAGTGCTTTTCAAGAAAAGAAATTTTGCCTTACGTGCTTGAAGATAAGTGCGTTTTCGCGGTAGCTGGCGCACACGGTAAGAGCACGACTTCAGCGATGCTAGCAAGCCTCATTGAAGGTTCAGTCATCATCGGCGCCATATCAAAGCAGTTTGGCTCAAATATGCGCTACGCCAAAAGCGACAACGTCGTATTTGAGGCTGATGAGAGCGATTCTAGCTTTCTAAACTCAAACCCATATCTAGCCATCGTCACCAACGCAGAGCCAGAGCACATGGAGCACTATGACTACGATCTAGCTAAATTTTACGCAGCATACAAGGGCTTTTTGGAGCGCGCGAAAGTTAGAGTGATAAACGCTGAGGATGAGTTTTTGAGCACGCTTAAGCTTGATGCGATCAGACTTTATCCAAGCAGTGATATCACCGAGCTTACGATGGTTGTAAGGGACTATCAGCCATACACCAGCTTTAACCTTAAAAATTTAGGCAAATTTGAAGCCTTTGGCATGGGCGAGCACATCGCTATAGACGCATCTTTGGCAATTTTAGCTGCGATGCACGAGACGCCGCTTAAAGACATAAGAGAAAATTTACTAAATTTTAAAGGCATCAAAAAGCGTTTTGACATACTTAGCGCAAACAAAAATTTCGTCCTAATAGACGACTACGCACACCATCCAACCGAGATAAAAGCGACACTAAAATCAGTCTTTGAATACGCCAAAATTTTAGGTATAAACAGCGTCACAGCGATATTTCAGCCACACCGCTACACAAGGCTTAGCACAAATTTACCTGGCTTTAAAGAGTGCTTTAAGGGCGTTGATGAGCTTGTCATCTTGCCAGTTTATGCAGCTGGAGAAAATCCTATCGAAGTTGATATGAAGAGCGAATTTAGCGAGTATAACCCGATCTTTACCGACAAGGTCGAGAGGGTTGAAGAGGGGATAGAATTTACAGATGAATTTGGCGTGAAAAACCGCCTAAGTGACGGCATCGTAGTTGGCTTTGGAGCGGGCGATATCAGCGTGCAACTAAGAGGCGGATATTAATGGATCTAAGCAACTTTAAGCCTCAAGATGAAAATGAAATTTTAAAAGAGATAAAAGAAAAAGAGCTTAGTGAAGAAGAAATTTCAAGCCTTATAAATTTAGGCAAAAAAGATATTTTGATAGCCCTTTCAAGGTCGCAAAAACTAAATAGCACTCAGATAAAAGAAATGCTGCCAAATGCCCCCTATCTAGCCGTTTGCTTGCTAGTTGAAAAGCAAGATATTAGCGAGGTTAGGGCTGAAATTTTAGAAAAGATCAAGCCTCATGCTGAGCTTTACAAAGAGCTCATCGCAAAGTATAAAGGCGTGAAATGGTAAGAAATTTGATAATAATCGCCGGCGTGATGCTGCTTTTTGGAGCGATCTGGGCGATAAAAGATGAAAAGATCAGCAAAGGCGTTAAAGTGCTCGTTAGCGCGGTGCTTGTAGCTATCCTTGTTTGCGTTTATTTTTACGAGCAGAATTTGTCAAAAAACGAGGATGCCATCTCAAAGCTAGTTAGCGATTTTAAACAAGGCAAAACACTAAAATGTGGCGAATACAACGTGAGCGCTGAGAAATTTAACTACGAATTTGGCACGGCGTCATTTTTGCCAAAACGAGAATTTAGCGATCTCTCAGGCGTTATCGTGCCTATAAAAAGTTGTGAGCAATGACTGAAGAGATATTTTTAAAGCTAGATCTGGGCGAGTATCTGGATAAATTTAACTCCTTTTTAGCAAGGCAAAAACCGCTATTTTTACAAGGTGACAGCAAAATCCACTTTGAAAACATTAGCGAGCTTTCAAAGTATGATTTTAAGGCACCTGACGAGATAAAAGAGCTTGATGACGCGCTTATGAGACTTAGTAAGCAAGCAGTGCTTCACATCAGTGAAATTTACGAGTTTGCAAAGATTATTAAGTATTTTTCATATCTAAAAAAGCAAAAATTTGAAGGCAGGCTTGGCGAGTGGATCGCAAAGGTAGAAATCCCTGAAGCGATGAGCCAGATGGCAAACAGCTTTGATGAAAACGGCGAGTTTAGCGACAGCGTGGATGAGAGATTTTACGCGATAAAGCAGGCTTTTAGCGAGAAAAAGCGCCAGATCGACGCCGAGCTTAAAAAGCTCATCTACTCAAAGCACATCACGCCCTATCTAGTCGATACCCAGACGCACTACATCAACTCACAAGAGGCACTTTTGGTGCGTGGCGGCTTTAATCACGCCCTAAAAGGCACCGTCATCGCCAGAAGCTCAGGCGGCTACTTCTACGTCGCACCTGCAAGCACCGAGCGCCTAAAAAAGGAGCAAAGCGAGCTGCTTGATAGAAAAGAGGAGATCATTTTTGAGCACTGCAAGAAATTTAGCCTGCAGATGAGCAAGAGCCTGCTCTTTTTGAAATTTATAAATAACGCTTTTGATCAGTTTGACGCATATCAAGCGCGCGTAAATTTGGCTAGGTCACGTGACTATGAGTTTGTTTTACCAAATAGCTCGCACGTCATAAAGCTTGAGAAATTTGCCCATCCAGCGCTAAAAAACCCAAAGAGTGTGAGTGTGGATTTTAGCAAAAAGGTGCTTCTCATTACCGGCGTAAATGCTGGCGGTAAGTCGATGCTTTTAAAATCAATCATCTCAGCCACGCTGCTTGCAAAGTATCTGCTGCCTATGCGTATCGACGCAAACCGCTCAACGATCGGCTCTTTTAAAGAATTTGACGCGATCATAGAAGATCCGCAAAGTGTGAAAAACGACATCTCGACCTTTGCTGGCAGGATGGTGCATTTTGCAAAGCTTTTTACTAAAAAATCGATCATCATTGGCATCGACGAGATCGAGCTTGGCACCGACTTTGAGGAGGCTGCGAGCTTGTATGGCGTCATGATAGAGCGTCTCATCACTCAAGATATCAAAATGATCATCACGACCCACCACAAGCGCCTTGCGATGTTGCTAGCTAAAAACCCAGAGGTTGAGCTAGTGGCGGCACTTTACGATGAGGCAGCTCAAAGACCTAAATTTGAGTTTTTAAAGGGCACGATCGGCAAGTCTTACGCCTTTGAAACGGCGGCAAGATACGGCATATCTCAAAATTTAGTGGCGCAGGCAAAGAAAATTTACGGCGAAGATAAAGAGAATTTAAACGAGATCATCACAAAGACGCTAAATTTACAAACCAAGCTTGATGAGGGGATAAAAGAGGTCACGGCAAAAGAGGAGCGGCTGGAGCGCTTGCTTGAAGAGCAAAAAGAGCTAAAAGAGAGAAATGAGATCAAGCTAAATGCGACTATTTCGCGCCTTGAAAAAGAGTATTATGAAGCGATAAATGCGGCAAAAGCTGTTATAAATTTCAAAGAGATAAAAGATAAACAAAGGGCGCTAAATGTGGCAAATGAGAAAAAAGCCGCTATCGTTAAGCCTAAGAAAACTGAGCGTGAGAGCCTAAAAGTAGGCGATAGAGTAAAGTATGAAAATATAAAAGGCACGGTTTTAAGCATCTCTAAAAATGACGCTATGATCGAGTCAAATGGTATAAATCTGCGCGTGCCACTGGAGCTTTTAAGAAAAAATGGCAACGAAGTAGTCTTGCCTAAAAAAGGTGGCGTAAGTTTAAGTGTAGATAAGCCAAAAACTGCCTCGCTCTCGCTTGATCTGCACGGCATGAGAGCTGACGAGGCGATAGCAAAGCTTGATAAATTTATCTCAGATAGTCTTGTTATGGGATTTGATGAGGTTAGCGTATTTCACGGCATCGGCACTGGCAAGCTCGCTTTTGCTGTTAAAAATTTCTTAAAAGAGCATCCAAGCGTAAAAGAATTTCATGATGCACCGGCAAATCAAGGCGGATATGGTGCAAAGATCGTTAAACTTTGAGCTAAATTTTTAATTAAAAAATGAAAGAAATTTTTTATTTAGCTTAGATATAATCTATTAGAAAAATTTAAGAAAGGAAGTTTAAACTTTATGCCAAGCGACGAATCGCAAAAAAAGCACTTTAGTATGGTTAAAACCGTCACTTTGGTCGTGGTTTTGCTTTTTGCTTTCTTTGTAATTGAAAATTTAACTGTCTATTCATATAAATACAATAATGCGCTCTCTACAAACAACTTTGGCCTCAAAAAAAAGACTGAGTATCTAACAGATCAATATGTGAATTACTTTAAAAATATAAGTAAATTTAGTGTCTTAGATTTTCAAAATTACATAAGCAATGCCGCCTTTGGTGATGTCTTTTTACTAAAAGAAAATGGCAAAAATGGCTTTAAGATAGAGGCATCGTCAGACAAAAGCCTCGTAAATAAAGACTACGAAGACAAGAGCTGTGGCGACATCTATTCACATGATTTTCAAAAGAATTATTTCAAGGCTGAAATTTTGCCAGAAAATAGCGCTAAAGTATGTATGTTTGTCGCAGTAAATGAATATATTTTAGGCTTTAAAGCGCATATAGATCAAAGGATAACTGGCACTAGCGATGAATTTTATTTTCAGTGGCTGATGAAAAACATGGCTCTTACTTTGATCTTAAGCTCGATCGGTCTATTTTTAGGGCTTGCGGTCTGTCTTTGGTTTGTATTTAAGTATCTAAACATCAAATTTGACTATCTAAAAGTAAAAGAAGAGAGCACTATTAAGATCGCTGAACTAAAAGAGAGGCTATATATCGATCCGATGACAGGACTTTTTAACAAGGCTGCGCTTTTAAAAGATGTGAGCGAGTATAAATATCCAAAAGTGATACTTATGGATATTGATGATTTTGGCAAGATGAACGACTACTACGGCAAATACGTGTGTGACCAGATACTAAAACAGATGGCAAATCTCATCAAAGAATTTGCAAAAAATGAGAATATGAAGGCTTATTGTATCGAGGCGGACAGATTTGCTTTGGTCGAAGATAATAACGACTTTATCGACAGATACGAAGAGCTTGCTGAAAATTTACTAGATATATTTAAAGGCAGGATGCTTAGCATAAAAGATGAAAATGGCGTAGAGGTCGATGATATAGAAATTCACAACACCATAGGCTTTGCGCTTGATAGCGACCAGACCTTAAGAAAGGCAACCATCGCGCTAAAATCAGCTAAGACGCTTGATAAAGACTATGTTTGCTACTTTAAAGGGCTAAGTCAAAAAGATGAATACGCAAATCAGATCGAGCGCTCAAAGCTGATCCAAAACGCCACGATAAATGATAACATTGTGCCGTATTTTCAGCCGATATTTGACGAGAAAAAGATCCCTATAAAATATGAATGCTTGATAAGAATTTTAGACCGCGACGATGTCATCTCGCCAAGTGTATTTTTAGATATCTCAAAGCGTATCAAGCGTTACGCAGACCTTGAAAAACAGCTCATCAAAAAGTGCTTTGAGCACCTTATTGAAGATCCAAATTTGGTTCTTTCTATAAATTTAAGCAGCCGAGATATGATAGATGGCGACGTCTCTGCGCTGGTTTTAAATTTGCTAAACAAGCACAATGTCGCTGGCAGGATAGTGTTTGAGATAGTTGAAGACGAGGAGCTAAAGAGTGCTGAGCGCGTCTCAGTCTTTATCGAGCGAGCAAAGAGCATGGGCGCTATGATAGCGATCGATGACTTTGGCTCTGGCTACTCAAATTTCTCTTACATCATAAAAATCAAGCCAGACTACGTGAAGATCGATGGCTCTATCATCAAAGACATCGATATCAATAAAGACTCATACGCTATCGCAAGCGCGATCGTGGCATTTGCAAAGGATCTTGGCATAAAAACGATCGCAGAGTATGTTCATTCTAAAGAAGTCTTTAACGTCTGTAAGGAGATAGGCATCGACGAATTTCAGGGATTTTACTTGGGAATTCCTTCTAAAAAGGCGTTTTAGTGGTAGTTAGCTTTTTAAAAGAGCTTTTAAGTTTTCGCTCTATCACGCCAGAAGATGCAGGTAGTTTGGAGTTTATCGCTAAATTTATGCCTGATTTTGAGGCTAAATTTATAGAAAAAAATGGTACAAAAAATTTAATACTTTCTAAAATTTATGGAGACGGCGAGCATCTTGCTTTTGCAGGGCATATAGATGTCGTGCCTCCAGGAGATGGCTGGGAGAGCGAGCCATTTAACCCACTAGAAAAAGATGGCTACATCTACGCAAGAGGCGCGCAGGATATGAAAAGTGGCGTGGCTGCCTTTGTTTGTGCTGCTAAAGATGCAAAATTTAATGGCAAACTAAGCCTCATCTTAACAAGCGATGAAGAGGGCGATGGCACTTATGGCACGCCTTTAGCACTTGAATATCTGCGTGAGATAGGGGATCTGCCTAAATTTTGCGTCGTAGCTGAGCCAACTTGCGATAAGAAATTTGGCGATAGCATAAAGGTTGGCAGACGTGGCTCGATAAATGGCAAGATCGTGATAAAGGGCGTTCAAGGTCACGTGGCATACCCAGAAAAATGCGTAAATCCAGTAAATTTAATAGCTCCACTTTTAAGCAAGATAGCTGATCACGATATGGACGGCGGAAGCGAGTTTTTTAGCCCAAGCAAGATCGTGGTGACGGACATTCGTGGTGGCATGCAAGTTTGCAACGTCACTCCAAGTGAGCTTAGCATAATGTTTAACGTTAGAAACTCAAATTTAACTGACGCAAATGACGTTGAGAGCTATCTTAGAATCGTTTTAGATGGGCTTAGTTACGAGCTTAGTATAAAGCAAAGCTCGAAGAGATTTTTAACCAACAAAGATAGCAAGATCGTAAGAAATTTAATGGCATCTGTCGCAAAGATCACTGGCGTTACGCCACTTTTAAACACAAAGGGCGGCACGAGTGATGCAAGGCACTTTGCTGAGTTTGGCGTAGATGCGATAGAATTTGGTGTAATAAACGATCGCATACACGCCAAAAACGAACGTGTCAGCATCAGCGAAGTAAATAAACTTTATGAAGTTTTTAAAGACCTTATAGAAAATTTCCGCTAATCTATTTTTACCACCAAGTAGTTAAATTTAATCGCCACTTCTAGCGTTTTTTAGAATAAATTTTCAAAAAACGGCTACGCTTTGCCTGAAAATGAAACCACTGCAAAGGCGATAGGACTTTTGCTAACTATCATTGCTATTTTATTTTTGATAGCACTTATCTTTGACCTAAAACTTGGTGAAAATGGCGCATTTATGCAAATAAGTAAATTTTGCTCAGTTGGTGCGATCAGTAAGATTTTTGAGCGTGATTTTTCGATGTTTTATGGCGTCATCTCTATCATCGTTTGCGCAAGTATCACAAATTGAGTGCTAAATCAATACAAATTTGGCTTTGAAGCTCAGTTTTTTGTTTTAGGCATGGGAGCTGGAGCCGCTATAAGTCACAACTTTATCTTAGCAAGCTCAGGAGCTGGCATCACACCTTTTGCTCTTTATGCTGTAGCAACCCTTATATCTATGCTATCTATATTGGATTTTTCACTAAAAAAGCTTAAATAAATTTGGCTACTTTTGCAGGTTTTTGCTTATAAATTTTAAATTTAAATTTTAGAGAAATTTAGCCACCAAAGTGGCTAAATTTGAAGTTATCTTAGGATTTGAATTTTTGCTTTTGCGCGGAGTTTTTCGAAGTAATCACTCATTAATTTTTCTTGCTCGCCTTGGTAAAGCTCGTTTATAACGTTATCTTTTACATCAGCAAAGCTTGGTGTGTATGAGCCGATCTTCTCTTTTACTAAAAACATATCAAAGCTATCAGGTCCTTGCAAAGGCTGTGTGTAGTCGCCGTTATTTGTGCTTGAGATGATCGCAGCAAGTCTTGGATCTATGCTTTGATAGTCTAAACTCACCTCTTGCGTTTGCACGCCGTCTAGTAGCTTCGGACTTGTCTTTTGAGCTTCAAGCAGATCAGGGTCTTTTGCTCTATAAACTACGACTCTAGCGGTGCTAAAGACCTTAAATTTATCAGGATTAGCGTCAAAATACGCCTTTGCTTTTTGCTCATTTATATTTTTGCCAGCCTCAGCAGCTATGCTTTTATAAAGTTTTTCTTGAAGCATCTTGTGCTCTAGGTTGTTTTTGAAGTCCAAAAAGTCCATGCCTTGAGCTTGGATAGAGCTTCTAAACTGCGAATTTGTCATGCCATTTTGCTTTGCGATCGCCTCGATCCTGTCGTTTAGCTCAAAAGGTGTAACGCTTAAATTTAAGTTTTTTATCTGCGCATCTTCAAGCCTATCTCTGATAAGCAAATTTAAAGCGTCCTGCTCTGTTGTCTTTAGCTGTTCCTTCAAGCTATAAACCTCGTAAAGCGTGATAGGCTCGTTCTCCACGATAGCTGCGATGCCGTTTATCATCTGAGCTGAATATAAATTTAAGGCACTTAACACGCCAGCAGCCAAAAAGAGCAATTTTTTCATAATGAAACCTTTATTTAAGTATTTAGTAAATATAATTTTGGGCAATTATAACATAAAAATAAGGCACAAAATGATAGTTACTAGATTTGCTCCGTCGCCTACTGGATACCTACACATAGGCGGACTTAGGACAGCTCTTTATAATTATTTATACGCAAGAGCTAACAATGGAAAATTTCTGCTCCGCATCGAAGATACTGACTTAAAACGAAACTCAGAAGAAGCCACACAAGCTATAAAAGAGGCATTTGCTTGGTGCAAGCTAGATCACGACGGCGAAGTGACCTATCAGTCAAAGAGGTTTGATCTTTACAAAGAGTACGTTAAAAAGCTGCTTGATGAGGGCAAAGCCTACAAATGCTATATGAGCAAAGAGGAGCTTGAGGAGCTTAGAGCTAGCCAAGAGGCTAGAAAAGAACGCCCAAAATATGATAATAGATATAGAGGTTTTAAAGGCACGCCTCCAGCTGGCATCGAGCCAGTCATCCGTATAAAAGCCCCACTTAGCGGCGAGATCGTCATACATGATGGTATAAAGGGCGAGGTTAAATTTAAGGTTGAAGATATCTTAGACGACTTCATCATCGCAAGAAGCGACGGCACGCCAACATATAACTTCACAGTTGTGATAGACGATGCGCTAATGGGCGTAACAGACGTTATCCGCGGCGATGATCACCTCTCAAATACCCCAAAACAGATCGTTCTTTACGAGGCGCTTGGCTTTAAGGTGCCAAAATTTTATCACGTCGCTATGATAAACGGCGAGGACGGCAAAAAGCTTAGCAAAAGGCACGGCGCGACCGACGTTATGGAGTATAAAAAGATGGGCTACTTGCCTGAAGCGCTCTTAAATTTTCTCGTTCGTCTTGGCTGGAGCCACGGCGATGATGAGATTTTTACTATCGAGGATATGCTTAAATACTTCAATCCAAACGATATCAACAAAAGCTCAAGCACCTACAACGCTCAAAAGCTTGACTGGCTAAATTCTCACTATATAAAAACTTTGCCTTATGAGAGGCTAGCGCATGATATGCTTGAATTTGGCGTGGATTTTAAGGCTTTGGTAAAGGGTGAACTACTGCTAAATTCGCTCCGTGAGAGATCAAAGACGCTAATCGAAATGGCAAATAGCGCAAATGCTATCATCAACGCTCCAAAAAGCTACGACGAGAAAGCTTGGGCTAAATTTATAAATGAAAATAGCAAAGAAATTTTGGCGAAATTTGCTCAAATTTTAGACCGCGACCTTGACGCAAAGGGCTACGAGGAGCTAACTAATAAATTTTTAGAACAAAATGGCTTAAAACTAAAAGACCTAGCTCAGGCCCTAAGGATAGCGCTAACTGGCTCAAGCGTGAGCCCAAGTATCTTTGAAGTGCTTGAAGTAGTAGGTAGCAACGAGATCAAAAAAAGAATACAAAATTTACTAAAGGAAAAGAAATGACACACGTTACTAAAGAAGAGGCACTAAACTACCACATCGGCGGTAAGATCGAGATCAGGGTAAAGACACCTTGCGAGACTTCAAGAGACCTTTCAATGGCCTATACACCAGGCGTTGCTGAGCCATGCCGTGAGATAAATGCAGACACTGAGCTAGCTTATAAATATACAAATAAAGCAAATTTGGTGGCTGTCATCACTGATGGCACGGCTGTTCTTGGACTTGGCGACATCGGCGCTATCGCTGGTAAGCCAGTTATGGAGGGCAAGGCGGTGCTATTTAAGAAATTTGCAAACGTTGATGCCTTTGACATCGAGCTAGATGAGCATGATCCTGATAAGATCGTTGAAATTTGCAAGGCTCTTGCTCCTACATTTGGCGGTATAAATTTAGAAGATATCCGCGCTCCAAAGTGCTTTGAGATCGAGAGAAAGCTTCAAGAAGCGGTCGATATCCCTGTAATGCACGACGATCAACACGGCACAGCGATGATAACAAGCGCTGGCATTATAAATGCGATGGAAATTTCTGGCAAAGATATATCTAAGATAAAGATCGTAGTTAGCGGCGCAGGTGCAGCTGGCATCGCGTGCGCAAAGATGTATAAAGCACTTGGGGCAAAACACATCGTGATGATAGATAGCAAAGGCGTCATCCACTCAAAAAGAACAGACCTAACTCCAGAAAAGGTTGAATTTGCGCTTGAGACCGAGGATAGGACTTTGGCTGATGCGATGAAAGGCGCTGATATGTTTTTAGGCCTTTCTAAGCCTGGCGTTGTGACAAAAGAGATGGTTGCGTCGATGAACAAAGAGCCTATCATCTTCGCTTTGGCAAACCCAGTGCCTGAAATCTTCCCAGAGGATGTCGTAGCTGTAAGAGATGACGTTATGATGGGCACAGGCAGAAGCGACTATCCTAACCAAGTAAATAACGTTTTGGGCTTTCCATTTATCTTTAGAGGCGCGCTTGATGTTAGGGCTAAAAAGATCACTGAAAATATGAAAATGGCTGCAGCTAAAGCGCTTGCGCAGCTTGCAAAAGAGCCAGTGCCAGCTGAAGTTTTAAAAGCAAGTGGCGTTAGCGAGCTAAAATTTGGCAAAGAGTACATCATCCCAAAACCATTTGACAAGCGCGTCCTAACAGCGGTCGCTCCAGCAGTTGCAAAAGCTGCAGTTGAAGATGGTGTAGCGAGGGTAAAAGACTTTGATGTTGAGGCTTACAAAGCCAAACTTGCAAAAGGTTTTTAATCAAATTTAGCCCAATTCTGGGCTAAATTCTTCTCTTGGCATTTTGTAAAAGACAAACCCTGTAAAAACAGTAAATTTAAGGACAAAAAATGCAAAACGTGAAGCTCATCTCACACCCATTGATCGAGCATAAATTAACAATCTTACGTGATAAAAACACCCAGCCTTTTCAGTTTCGCATGCTAGTTGATGAGATCAGCTACCTTATGATCTTTGAGGCGACTAGAAATTTAAAGGTAAAAGATGTCAAAGTCCAAACCCCAGTTGCGCTGGCAGACGCAAAGAGGCTTACTACAAAGGTGATGATATGCCCTATCTTAAGGGCTGCGCTTGGCATGCTTGATAGCGTTTTTACCATCATCCCAGATGCGAGTGTGGGCTTTTTGGGCTTTCAGCGAAACGAGGAGACAGCGCAGGCTGAGTTTTTCTACGCAAAGCTTCCAAAAGACGCAAAAGAGCGCATGGCGATCATCATCGACCCTATGTTTGCAACTGGCGGCACGGCGATAGACGCGGTTAAGTTCTTGCGTGAAAAAGGCGTTAAAGAGATCAAATTTATCTCTATCATCGCTGCACCTGAAGGACTAAAGAGATTTAGCGAAATTTACCCAGACGTCGAGGTCTATACGGCATCGATCGATGAGAAGCTAAACGAGAAAAACTACATCGTTCCAGGCCTTGGTGACGCTGGCGATAGAGTTTTTAACACACTTTAAGGGCAAAATTTGAACAAAAGACTTTTTCCAGCCTTAGTTGCCTTTGTCATTGCTATCATCATAGGCACCTTCTTTTTTTCAAAAGAGGGCGGAGAGGCAAACAAAAACGCTCAAATTTTACTTGAGCAGCTAAACAAAGAGGGGCAAAAGAGCCAGAGCCTTGCAGAAAACGGCTCATACACCTCAAAAGATGAGGTCGCACTTTATATCTATAAATTTAACAAGCTGCCAAAGAATTTTATAACTAAAAAAGAGGCACTTGAACTTGGCTGGGACGCAAAAAGCGGAAATTTATGGCAGGTAAGTGGCGGCAAAAGCATCGGTGGAGATAGATTTTCAAACCGAGAAAAGAGGCTGCCTGAGGCTGATGGTAGAAAGTGGTTTGAGTGCGATGTAAATTATAATGGCGGCAGGCGTGGCGCTGAGAGAATTTTATATTCAAACGACGGACTTATCTACTACACGCCCGATCACTACGAGCATTTTTATCTGCTTTATGAGAAGAGGATGCAATGAAAATCGTGATCTTGGATGCTAAAAAAATGCTCGAAAAAGAGAAGATGCATGAGTATTTTGCAAAGAAATTTGACCTGCCAGAGTACTACGGCAAAAATTTAGACGCGCTCTTTGACTGTCTTTGCGAGATAAATGAGCCAACTCTTATAAAGCTAAAAAACGAAGATGCCTTAGAAACAGGGCTAAAAGAGAGCTTGGTAACGCTATTTTACGACGTTTGTTCGGAAAACGAGATGGTTAAATTTGAGATTATAAAAGATGAAAAATGATATTTGGAAAGATTGATTATCTAAATTTACTCCCATTTCATGTATTTTTAAAGGCAGCTCCACTCAAAACTCAGGTAAAAAAGGCGATCGAGTTTAAAAAAGGCGTGCCAAGTAAGCTAAATAGAGCGCTAAACGCTAGAAAGATCGACGCTGCGGTGATCTCAAGCATAGCAAGTAAAAAGGCAAATTTAAAGAAGCTAAATTTTGGAATAGTCGCCAAAAAAGATGTCAAAAGCGTGCTTGTTCGCAAAAACTCCGCTATGAAATTTGACCCAGCTTCAGCTAGCTCAAACGCCCTAGCAAATATACTTCATCTAAAAGGCGAGGTGATCATAGGCGATAGGGCGCTAAAGGCATACTTAAGCGAGGGTAAAGAGTGCTTTTACGACCTTGGTCAAATTTGGCACGAAAAGACAAATTTGCCATTTGTTTTTGGTAGATTTTCTTACGTAAAAAATGGCTCGTTTTACAAAAGGCTGGTCGCAAAATTTTTACAAAAAAATGTAAAGATCCCAAACTATATCTTAGCCCAGTATGCTAAAAGCCGCGACATAAGCGAGCAAGATATCAAGTGGTACCTTAAATTTATAAGCTACAAGATTGGCCTAAAAGAGCAAAAATCACTCCGAAAATTTTTTAAAGAACATAGGTTTTTAAGAGAGGCAATGAAAGTCTAATGCTATGCATAGTGGTTTTGTTTCTAGATTAAGGTTTCAATATAAATTTTTATAATATAATAAATACATTTACATTATATTTTAAGGATTACTGACTATAATTGCCAAAAATAATTCTTGTTTATAAAACTAAAATATTTAAAAGGAGGTAGATATAAAATTAATTCAAACACGCCAATTTGGGCACAATAATTCATTTTAAAGTTAAAGTCTAAAGTGTATAACCTAGCATAAATGTGTAGGTTATTAATATTTTATAAAAATTATAAAAAGGAGAATAAATGGAATTTGCATATTCAATTCCAATGATTGTAGGCGCAGTGGTTATACTGTTTATCATTTTAATACCGCTTTTATTTAGGCGCGTTGTTGCAACAAATGAGGTGCATATCGTTCAAACATCAAAAAGCACCACATCTTACGGCAAAGATACAGCCAACGGAAATAGCTACTATGAATTTCCAAGCTGGATACCAATAATTGGTGTAACAAAGATAGTTTTGCCAGTTTCTGTTTTTAGTATAAAGATAGATGGCTATGAGGCATATGATGTCGGTCGTTTGCCATTTATGGTTGATATCACTGCATTTTTTAGGATAAAAGATAGCAACCTAGCAGCACAACGCGTCATAAATCTTAAAGATATGGAGCTTCAGCTAACTGACATCATCCAAGGCTCGATCCGTTCTATCTTAGCTAGCAAGCAGCTAGAAGAAATTCTTCAACAAAGAAGCGAATTTGGCTTAGAATTTACAACCGCAGTCAAAGAGCAGCTTCAAAACTGGGGCATAGAGCCTGTTAAAAATATCGAGTTAATGGACATCCGCGATAGTAGAGATAGCAAGGTTATCTTTAATATCATGGAGAAGAAAAAATCAGAAATCGAGAAAGAGTCTCGTATGACTGTGGCTGAGAATAAAAAGATTGCAGAGATCGCTGAAGTAAATGCAAAACAAGAGACTGATGTTAAAAAACAAGAGGCTGAAAAGGCAGTAGGTCTAAAAACAGTTGAAAACGAAAGAGAGGTTGCTATTTCTCGTCAGCAAGCTTGCCAACAAGTGGCTGATCAAGAGAAGGTCACTAAAGAAAAAGAGATGGAAGTTATCAGAGTTACTGATGTTAAGCAAGCTGAAATTTCAAAACAAGTAGAGATCGTCAAAGCTGAGCAAGAGCAAAGAAAGATAGAGATCGACGCTGAAGCTAGGAAAAACGCGAAGATCAAAGACGCTGAAGCACATAAACAAAATCAAATTCTAACAGCTGAGGGTGAGAAAGAGAAGGCATTTTTGGAGGCTGCTGCTTTACTGGAGACTAAAGATAAAGAGTCACAAGGTATACAAAAGATAGGCTCTGCTGAGGCTGAGGCACTAAGACTAAAAGAGCTTGCACCTGTAAATGCACAGATCGAGCTTGCTAGAGAGATCGGCGAAAATGAAGGTTATCAAACATATCTTATTTCTATTAAACAGATCGAGGCAAATAGAGATGTGGGCTTAGAACAGGCTAAAGCGCTAAGTGCGGCTGATCTAAAGATCATTGCTAATGAAGGTAGTGTTTCAAATGGCTTGTCTAAGATCAGTGATGTGCTAAGCTCAAAAGGTGGTACAAATTTAGCCTCAATGCTTGAAGGCTTAAACCAAAGCGAGATAGGCAAAGGACTAATCGATAAATTTATAAAACCAAATGGTGGTTCAGATCGCGATAAGCCACAAAAATAAACACAAAATCAATCAGGGAATTTCCCTGATTGCAATAAAACTTATCTATGCTATAAGATAGATTTTCTATTTTAATTTTAAAAGTATTTTGAAATTTGCTAACAAAAATATAAATTTTTACACCGCTAGCTTGCCTTATAAAACCTTATATTGATAAAAAATTATAAAGCTAGCCTCTTTTGTATATTGTAAAGAGGCTATAATATTAAATTTACCTTACGCTCTCCAGCCAAGTTTTTCTCGTTTTGCTTTCATGTCAGCTACGATATTTTCAGCAAGTGCGACAGGATCAAGATTTACTACCATTTTTGAGCCAAGGATCGGCAATGTACCATTTGCCATAAATTCTTCAACATTTTTTGAGCCTTGAACAGGGGCAAATACGCAGTGGTAAGATGAAATTCCAAGTAGTCTAAAGCCAAGTGCGGCATCTATGCCCTTTTCATTTGACCACTCAGGGCTTGAAAATGCGTATGGCAGGTCTTTGATGTCAGTGCTTAAGTTTTGACTAAGCGCATTAAACATCGCTGAAGCCCTAGCATTGTCCAAGCACTCGCCCATGTGCCAGATCGGCGGGATCTTATAAGGGGCTAAAAATTCTCTCAAGCTATCGCCGCAGTATTCAAGCGCATTTGCATTGCAAAGTCCTGTTTTTAGTAGTGGAAATGAGGCGCAGCCGTTTGTCATTATTAGGACATTATTTTTTAGAAGCGTTCTAGCTACGTTTACGACAGCTTTTTCATAAACTACGCGTGGATTTGAGCAGCCGACTAAATTTACAAGTCCAAGGATCTTACCCTCTTTTATCGCATCAGCGATAACCTGCGTTGAGCCAAAAATTTTATTTACATTTTCTAGTGAAAAGCCCATTTTAGCTTCGACTTCGTATTGCGGGATATGCACTGGTATGCCTTTTCTAGCTTCGTGGCTCTCAAGCGCTCTATATAAAATTTTCTCTGCGATCTCGTGAATTTCACTCATATTTGAGTGATGATGATCAAAGCCGATATGCTCAGCCCCAGGAAGCCTTGCAGAGTCGCTTGTAGTGATGACTGTCGTTTTAAAGCACCTTGCCACCTCCATAACGGTAGGATAGACATCTTGCACGTCAGCTAGCCAAAGATCGAGCGCACCTGTGCCAACAACAAGCTCTGCGCCAACCGCATTTGAAAGCGGTATAACGCCGTCGTAGCGATACATAGCCGAAAGTCCGTTACAGCAAACACCATAAAACTGAATGCCTAAAGCGCCCTTTTCTTTGGCTAAATTTTGAAATTTCTCGCTCTTGCCAAGCTTAACGACGACACTTACTAAAAGTGGAGAGTGTCCGTGAAGCGCGATATTTACGTAGCCTTTTTTGATAGCGCCTAAATTTATCTTTGAGTCATTTAGCTTTGGCAGGCCAAATAGACAATCCATCGCAATAGACGTGCCAAGCGTGCTTGACCAAGCGTAAGCTAGACCTGTGCGGAAAAACTGCTTCATTACATTTCGCCAGTCGCCATCTGTGCCTGTGCTTGTTCTATGAAGGCTCTCTGTAACCTCGTGATAGACGCCTATTGGCAAGATATCAAGCTTTTTCCACACCTCTTGACGCTCTTTTGGAGCAAAGGTCTTTATGGCTTTGTGCTCTTGTGGCAAGGTGCGAGATAGATCTTCAAGTAAGATATCAGCGATCTGCGAGGCAAGCTCGTTTATACTTTTGCTCTCATCAAGTCCAAAAGCTTTTGCAACTGCACGCACTTTCTCTTCGCCTTCTATTGGGATATTTAGCTTGCCAGTTGCTGCGTTTTTAAGAGCTAGCATGTTTTCTCTGCCTCTTGCGCCGTGAGCCGCTGCACCGCCAGCTACGTGACGGAGTAAATTTCTAGCTACGATGACGTCCGCATCAGCGCCGCACACGCCACGAGTTGCCTTTGATGTGATCTTACATGGTCCCATAAAGCAGATCTTACAGCAAATTCCAGCCATGCCAAAGGTGCATTGTGGCTTTTGCTTGTCAAATCTATCAAAAACAGTCTCGATCCCCATATCTTGCATTTTTAGGAGCATTTCGCTAACGGCTGGATCAGGTGTTTCTTCGATTACTTTTTGCTTATTTGGAAAGGTTTTTTTATAAAGTGAGATAGCGTTTGAGTAGTCTGTAAATTCTGCCTCGTCTTTGTAGTCATAAAAGCCTTTTTCATTTGGCTTGGCCTCTTTATCAAGTCCGTATTTCTGGATCTTGATACCTAAAATTTCGTCGTTTGTTTGCATTTTTGCTCCTTATGCAAGTAAATTTTATCTTTTGGATAAGTCTTGGATTATATCATCAAAAATTTTCACAGAGATTGATTTGGGATAAATTTAGTGTAAATTTTAGCTTTGGCTACTATAATTACACACTTAAAATAAAATTCAGGAAAATTTATGACCAGGCGTTACGCTTTACAAATTTTAGGCTCTTTCTTGGCTCTTAGTAGCCAAAAAGCTCTAGCAAGCACTCCAAAGATCGGCGTAAAAATAGGCTTTGTGCCGATAAGCGATCATCTATGCATCATCGCTTCAAAGCTCTATAAAAGTGAAAATTTCATGATAGTGCCTATTAAATTTGCTAGCTGGGTTGATCTAGCTGAGGCGCTTAGGGCAGGGGCGATTGATGGGGCTTTTATGCTAGCTCCACTAGGTCTTATGCTAAGAGCAAATGGCGCAAAGATAAAGACCGTGCTATCAGCTCACAAAAATGGTTCAGCCCTTGTGGCTAGAAGCGACGTGGCCGGTCTTAAGCAGCTTGCTGGCAAAAAGATCGCTGTGCCTTCAAAATTTAGCATGCACTATTTTTTACTTGATACGATCTTAAAGCGTGAAAATATGAGCGCAGATATCACCGAGATGGTGCCACCTGAGATGCCTTTTGCGCTTCTTAGCCATCAGATAGATGCTTACATCGTGGCTGAGCCATTTGGGCAAATGGCGGTAAATTTTAAAGGCAGGGCGAAAAATTTGCTCTTTTCAAAAGATATAAAGCCAAACCACATCTGCTGCACACTAAATTTTCAAGAAGAAATTCTCTCAAAGCCTTATTTTAACGAGCTTTTAGATGCTTTTAGAAAAGCAGCAAGCTTTATCACAAAAGATCACGAAAAAAGCGCACTTTTGGGCAATGAGATCTTAAGTCAAAATGCAAATTTATTAAAGCTAGTGCTTGATAAAGAGATCGTAAGCTACGACGATCTAAGCCTAAGGGCAGAAGAGCTAGAGGAGCTAAAAGAATTTCTAATCAGCAAAAATTTAGGCAATCAAAAACTAGCAAATTTAGATATAAACTCATACTTGGAGCAAAGATGAAATACCTTTTTCAAATTCTCGTTTTAGCCCTAGCTTTGCTTATCTGGCAAGCTTTTAGTGGGGACTTAGTACCAAGCGTAAAAGAGGTGGTAAGCGCATTTTTCGAGCTTGCAAGAAGCGGCAAACTGCTTCTTGGCGTCACTGACTCACTCATTAGATACGTCATAGGACTTCTCGTTGGCTCGTTTGTTGCGGTTTTGGTCGGACTTATATTTGGACTTTTCCCAAAATTTGCAAACGCGTTTGAGCCGCTTATCGGGCTTTTGCGTCCTATTTCGCCGATTGCTTGGATACCTTTGATAGTTCTTGCCTTTGGCATCGGAGATAAACCGACTATTTTCATCATCGCTTATGCGATATTTTTCCCTATGCTACTTCTTACTATAAGTGCCGTAAAAAGCGTGCCAAATGAGCTTGTTTTAGCGGCTCGTGGCTTTGGAGCTAGCAAAATGCAAATAATCACTGGCGTCATCATGCCAGCAAGTCTTTTTAGCATCATCTCAGGGCTAAAGCTAGCAGCGAGCCTTGCTTGGATAAATTTAGTAGTTGGCGAGATGGTGGGAGCTCAAAGCGGGCTAGGATATCTCATAATAGACGCTAGAAACCAGCTTAGGATAGATAGCGTAATGGCGGTGATTTTTGTGATCGGCGTGATAGGCATCGTGATAAATTTCATCTTTTCGCTCATTGAAAGATACGCAGGGGAGAGGCTTGGACGATGATAAAGATAAAAAATTTAACCAAATCTTTTGGGGACACTAAAATTTTAAAAGGGATAAATTTAGAGATAAAGCAGAATGAATTTTGCGTTTTGCTTGGTGGCAGTGGCTCTGGCAAGACGACACTTTTAAACATCCTAAGTGGCACGAGCGAGCTTAGTAGCGGTGAAATTTCAATGCAAAATAAAATTTATACAAAGAAAATTTCACTAGATAAATCGCGCCAGATCATCACTCAGACCTACTCGCTAATGCCATGGCTAAGTGCAAAAGATAACATCAAATTTGCCCTAAAATGCTCTGGCATAAAGGATAAATTTGAACAAGAAAAGAGAGCTAGTAAATTTCTAGAGCTTGTTAGCCTTTCTCATAAGGCCGAGCTCTTCCCGCACTCGCTAAGTGGCGGTCAAAAGCAGCGTGTCGCCATCGCAAGGGCACTTAGCTTAAGCCCTGAGGTGCTCTTTTTAGACGAGCCATTTTCTGCGCTTGATCCAATAACAAGGACAAATTTGCAAAAAAGCTTAAAGCAGATGTCAAAGACTCAAACCACTATCTTTGTCACGCACGATATCGATGAGGCGCTATTTTTGGCTGATAAGATCGTGATCTTACACGATGGCGTGATCATAAAAGAGATAATCAATCCAAATTTTGGCGTACATGATCTAAAGTATTTTGAGCTAAAAGCTAAGATCTTTGACCTCATAAATGGCGAAGATAACGAGGTTGAATACGCTATTTAATAAATTTTAAATATATTTTTAAATTTTAAGCTAGTATTAACTTTAGCGTGAAATTTATGTTATAAAGATTTACTACAATTACACACAAAGCAAATCATTTTTGTTATTCCTTTTACTGATTGAGGCCTTGGTTAGCCAAGGCTTTTTTAAATTTTATAAGCTTTATGAGTAGAGTTTATAAAATTTATCTAAAGGAGATGTTATGAAAAAGACTTTGAGTTGTGTTGCACTAGCCTCTGTGCTTTGCTCGAGCGCTTTTGCGATAGGCGGTCCAAGCGGGGCTAAACTTGACTACGCTATCACTGGAGCTATCGGCGAAGTAGTGGTAAATCCATACGATACTGCGCCACTTACAGCAGTCATCAAAAATGGCGGCTACACACTAAGCAACGCTAAGGTCACTATCGTGCCAAAACAAGGCGGTCAGGTGATAAGCTACAAAGTGGCTGACAAGCATCTTCGCACACATGGCGGCATCCCAGTTTTTGGCATGTATCCTGACTATCAAAACACCGTTGAAGTCGAGTATGACAAGAGCTACAAGGGCAAGACTGAGCATATAAAAGAGAGCTATAAAATTTACGCACCAGCTATCTACCTAGAGAGCGCTGGCACGCCAAATCAAAAGGGTGCGCTATTTGACAAGATCGAGGTTACTAAGCCAGCGAGCGCTAAATTTGCAAACCGCCTCTACTATGTAAATAATTTTGTAAATAAAACAGGCAAGGGCACAAAAGTCGTTTGGAACAACCCAGCTGGCGGTGCGATAGAGTGGAACTACAGTCCAAATAACTTCATCCTTGATACAAAAGGCGAGGTTAGATGGTATCTTGAGCCAAGTAAAATTTACGACCTAAAACAGCCATTTCACGCTGGCGTTATGATGGGCTTTAAGCAAAATGACGATGGTGCGATGACTTGGGGATACGGTCAAAGATATGCAAAATACGACATCATGGGTAGAGAAATTTTCAACCGCGAGCTACCAGCTAGCTACAACGACTTCTCTCACTCAATGGACGTAGCACAAAATGGACACTACTTCTTGCGTGTGGCAAATGCCGACTACAAAAGGGCTGATGGCAAAAACGTAAGAACAGTGCGCGACGTCATCGTTGAGCTTGACCGCGACGGCAACGTAGTTGATGACTTTAGACTATATGAGATCCTTGATCCTTACCGCGATATCGTGCTAAAAACACTTGATCAAGGCGCAGTTTGCTTAAATATAGACGCTAAGAAAGCAGGCCATACTGCAAGCTCTGATGAGCTTCAGTCTATGGATACGCATGATAAATGGGGCGACATAGTAGGAGCAGGTCCAGGACGCAACTGGGCGCACGTAAATAGCGTGGATTATGACCCAAGCGACGATAGCATCATCATCTCAAGCCGCCACCAAGACGCAGTTATAAAGATCGGCCGTGACAAACAAGTAAAATGGATCATGGGCGCTCACAAGGGTTGGAGCGATAAATTTAAAGATAAGCTTCTTCAGCCAGTTGATAGCAAAGGCAACAAGATCATCTGCGAAGATGAGTACTCAAAATGCCCAGGATACGAGAGCGACAAAGGTGGCTTTGACTGGCAATGGACGCAGCACACAGCATTTAGGATAGATAGCAAGTCTAAAAAGGGCGAAATTTATCTAAGTGTCTTTGACAACGGCGACACAAGAGGCATGGAGCAACCAGCCATCGCTGGCATGAAGTACTCTCGTGCTGTAGTTTATAAGATCGATGAGAACAAAAAGACCGTTGAGCAGATCTGGGAGTACGGCAAAGAGCGCGGTAAAGAGTGGTATAGCTCAGTTACTAGCCTTACGCAGTATCAAGATGACCTTGATAGCGTGATGGTCTATTCAGCTGTTGCTGGTATGCAGTTTGACATCGCAAAAGGTCGCCCAGTAGGACTTCCTAGCCCGCACATCGATGAGTTTGAGTGGGGTGCAAAAGAGCCTAGCATCGAGATAAAGATGACAAATGCTATGGGCTATCAAGCGTTTCCATTTAGCTTGCAAAAGGCGTTTGAGAAATAAAAATTTTTAACTTCTTCATTAATTTTCCTCTCCGTTTAATATGGAGAGGAAACTACCTCTTGTACACAGCCAAAATTTTTAAGCGTTTTTATCAGGAAAATATATTCCGCAAAAACACCAGTATCAAATCCAACTTTATCTAACTTGTCATGTTTATTGTTTTCTGTACGGAAAAAAAATTACAAAAATAGCTGCCACACCTACGCAAAATAAAATGGCTATAGCTCCGGTAATCAACGGCTCATCATATCTTTGCGAAAGATAGTAAAATATAAAAAATCCGCAGAGCAATATTGCGATATCCAATATATCAATATCTGTCGCAAGAGCTAAAACTAAATACATAGAAACTCCGCACAATAATTTTGTACCAAGATCGGCATCTAAGTATAAAAGAAAACCAAAAAGTATTATCAAAAATGAACAAATATGGATAGTGCATAAAAATTTTTTTGACTTTTTATACACACTGCCGCATCTTGGGCATCTTAGCGTTTTCATCGGCTTTTTGGTAAGTTTTTTACCGCAATCACACTGTATGTAATAGCTCATATACCTTCCTGTATAGAAGAGATATTGACCATTAAATCTATTTTACGTATATAATAGCTTCCTATAATTATCGGCTCCTTATTATAATCCCTTATAAAATTTCCCCATTTTTGAAAAAATATTCGGTCGCATTCTATATTTTTATTCTTAGTATATATTTAAAATTTAAAAATTATTTAGCCTTGCCGAATTCCAAGCCCATTGCTGGGTAGAATTATAAAAATTTAGCGCCTCTAAGCTGCATTAAATTTTAAAATTTAAAGCAGACGAGGCATGTGTTGTATGAAATTTAAAATTCCAAATCCTAAAGACAAGATAAATTCTATACCTCTAGCCTGCATGAAATTTTAAAATTTCAGACTTACGGAAGCGGATAAATTTTAAAATTTAAAGCCCGCGAAGGACGAGTAGAATTCTGAAATTTTATAATTTTATATTCCGCTCTACTTCGTCTTCTTTGCGCTGTCTTTATTAGTCGTTGCGTTAGCGTCGATATAGCCTATCTGGGCAAGCATTTCGTAGATTTGCATTATCCCATCCGCCGTACTGGTGTAAATTTTACCCAGCGTGACGATTAAATTTTGCCCTGCCGGATGTGTATGCCGTGCCGTGCGTACTCCGCGTGAAAAATGCACCAGCGCAACTCCTGCATCTGCCTAGCCTGAGACGGAGCTTAGGCTAGGCACATCGCTTCTCGCATAGAAGCTTCTATCTTTTTCTCATCGAGGCTGCCATTATAAAATAAATTTAACGCCAAGACCGCTTGGTACAAGAGCATATCAGCTCCGTCTTTGCATGCTAAATTTTGCCTTTTAGCCTCTTTTAAAAATGGCGTTTGCTTGCCGTATATCACATCAAATGCAAATTTAGCGCTTTTTAAAATGCCATCTAAAATCTCTTTTGGTGCTGGTAAAAGGTCATCTTTTAGCCCTGCTGAGGTTGAATTTACCACTAGATCAAATTTATGCTCTTTATAATCATCCCAGCTAAAGCACTCATAGTGATCTTTAAATTTATCAAGTCTTGCCTTGCTTCTATTTAGTATGCAAACATCTATGTTTTGCGATCTAAGCGCGTAGGCTAGGGCGTTTGCAGTGCCTCCAGCTCCAAGGATGATGGCGCTTTTTGCCTCTTTGAAATTTGCTATCGCTTTTAAAAAGCCAGGTGCGTCGGTGTTGTAGGCATAAATTTTCTCATTTTTTAGTACTAAAGTGTTTGCAGAGCCTATTTTACGTGCTGCTTCTGAGGCGTCATCGGCTAAATTTAGAGCAAATTCTTTATGCGGGAGTGTGACATTTGCGCCATCTAGTTTTAAGGATCTAAATTTATTGATTAGCTCATTGCCATCTTTTAGCAAGACCCTAGTATATAGGGCATCAAGAGCTAGATCGGCAATGGCTTTGTTGTGTAGTCTTGGAGATACCGAGTGAGCTATCGGATCTCCAAAAACTGCGAAGGTTTTCATTTTGCTCTAAAGACAAAAGCGTCTTTATTGACATCTTTTCTTATGTCATTTACAGCTTTTTGTAGTCCTTTTTCATCAAATGGACCAACTAAAATTTTAGTTAGCTCACCAGCTTTTATAGTCTTATAGCTATATCCTTTGGCTGCTATTTTTTTCATATAGTCGGCATTTGGGTTAAATTTGCTAGTTGCAAATACTTGTACATAAGAGCCTTTTGCCACGCTCTCGGCTTTTGCTGGAGCTTCAGCTTTTTTTTCTACTTTTTCTGCTTTTGTAGGAGCTTCAGCCTTTTTTTCTACCTTAGTTTCAGGTTTTTTCTCAGCTTTAGTTTCAGCTTTCTTCTCTGCTTTTGCCTCAGTTTTGGCTGGCTTTGCTTCAGCTTTTTTCTCTGCTTTAGCTTCGCTTTTTGTTTCAGCTTTTTTAGCTGGAGCTTCTACTTTTGTCTCAGCTTTTTTAGGTGTTTCAGCTGGATGCTCGACAGCTTTTACTATCTCTTTTGGCTCTTCAGTTTTAGGAGCTGATTTTGCACCTTCTTTATCTTTTAGCTTTTTGATCATATCTTCAAAATCATCTTGCTGCTTGTTTTCAGGCACGATAGGCACTTGCTCGAAAAGCTGAGTATCGCCTTTTTTAACATCTGAATTTGTATCTTGTGCAGGCACCTGTGTATCGACTGGCTGCTCTGCTGGCACTGGAGGCAGAACTAGTCTTGAGTCAGCTTCGTTTTGTGCTTGTGTTGAGTCGCCTGAGTTTATAAGCTTCATGGCTACGATGATGATTAAAAATAGTATAACAAGAGCCGCTATAAACATAAGAAGTTTCTTTAGTTTTGCGCCCTTTGCCTCATCATCTTTTTCTAAAAGTATATCTTTTAACTCTTCGTTTTCCATTATCTCTCCTTACATATATTTTGACCAACTTGCCCCACGCTCTTTTTGATAGAGGTTATATGGCAAAGTTAGGATGTTAAATTCTTTTGGCATGTCGATATTTGGGAACATTCTCCACTCTTTGGCTAACTTTTGTGAGAGCTTTGCGCTTAGCATATTTGCAAGCGTACAAGCCTCATTTAGTGTAGTGTGACCTTTATGCACATAAAGGTGTAAATGTCCTGGCGTCTTGGTCTCGTAGGCTGTGAAATTTATAAAGCCTTCTTCTCTTAAAAGAAGCTGCGCTCTATGCCAAAACCTATCTGGAGTTCTGCCGTTGTAGTCAAAGACTATGTTTTCGACCTTGTCACTTGCATTGATTAGCGAGTGGGCGATTATAGCTTTGCCCTCTTCATGCTCTTTCATAACGCTATAAGTTAGTGGTTCGTTAACCTTTTCAAATTTATCAAAGAAAATTTTGCCCTTATACTCTATCTTATTGACGATCGTGTCACGTTTGATGTAGTAGTGGGTCGTTATTATCTTTATAAGAGATGTATCAATACTTTGCATCAAAATGTCGCTTTATCATAGATTATAAATTTATGAGCAAGATCGACTAGTTCGGCTTTTATCTTCTCTTGTAAAGATGCGTTGTTGATGTCGCTTAACACGTCAGCTATCTTGTTTGCTATTAGCTCAAATTCAGCCTCTTTCATGCCACGAGCTGTTAGAGCTGGGCTACCTACACGTATGCCGCTTGTGATAAACGGACTTCTTGACTCGCCTGGAACTGTATTTTTATTTACAGTTATACCAGCATTTCCTAGAGCGATATCTGCGTCTTTTCCGCTAAAATCGCGGTTTAAGAAGCTCATTAGGATTAGGTGGTTATCAGTGCCGCCACTTACTAGATCAAAGCCTCTACTTATTAGCACTTCGCCAAGTTTTTTAGCGTTTGCTTTTACTTGTTTGGCGTAAATTTTCCACTCAGGGCTAAGGTTGTGCTTAAAGCCAACTGCCTTTGCAGCGATGACATGAACTAGTGGTCCGCCCTGGATGCCCGGGAAGATAGAAGAGTTTATCTTTTTAGCGTACTCTTCGTTGTTTGTCATGATGATACCGCCTCTTGGGCCTCTTAGAGTTTTATGAGTAGTTGAGCTTACGACGTCGCAGTGCGGGAAAGGATTTTGATGCTCACCAGCTACTACAAGACCAGCGATGTGAGCAACGTCTGCAAAGAGTATCGCACCAACAGCGTCAGCTATCTCTCTAAATTTCTTAAATTCGATCTCTCTTGTGTATGCGCTAGCGCCACAAACGATCATTTTTGGTTTTACTATCTTTGCGATATCCATAACTCTATCGTAGTTTATGCGACCATCAAGCTCGACGCCGTAAAAGAAGCTCTCATACATCTTGCCAGAGCTGCTTACCTTTGCACCATGCGTTAAGTGGCCTCCGTGGCTTAGATCCATGCCTAAAATTTTATCGCCTGGATTAAGCAAAGCACCATAAACGCCTTGGTTTGCCTGAGAGCCTGAGTTTGGTTGAACGTTTGCAAATTCGCATCCAAAAAGCTCTTTGCATCTATCGATCGCGATTTGCTCGATCTCATCTACAAATTCGCAGCCACCATAATATCTCTTGCCAGGGTAGCCTTCGGCGTATTTGTTTGTTAGTATTGAACCCATCACTTCCATGACTTCTGGATATGTGAAATTTTCGCTAGCGATCATCTCAAGGTGGTCACACTGGCGTTTTAACTCTAAATTTACTAGGTCGTAAATATCTTTATCATAGCTTTGCAAACTCATTTTTCGTTCTCCTTTGTCTCAGTTTTTAGTGGCCTCATCGCTGGGAAGAGGACAACGTCGCGTATTGATTTTTTATCTGTTAGAAGCATCACAAGTCTATCGATACCTATGCCTTCGCCTGCAACTGGTGGCATGCCGTATCCTAGGGCTTTTACATAGTCCTCGTCCATCTCATGAGCCTCGTCATCGCCTGCGTTTTTAGCATCGATCTGCGCTTTAAAGCGGTTGTATTGATCGATCGGATCATTTAGCTCGTTAAAGCCATTTGCCAGCTCTCTACCAGCGATAAATAGCTCAAATCTCTCTGCCACGTCAGGATTTGTGTCGCTTCTTCTTGAAAGTGGGCTTATAGAGATCGGATAGTCGATGACAAAAGTTGGGTGTATTAGCTTGCTCTCTACGTAGTTATCGAAGAGTTCAGCCTGCAAGTGGCCAAGATCAAGCTTCTCGTTTGCTTCAAAGCCATCTGCCCTTAGTTTTGTTAAAATTTTAGCCTTGTCGCTTACGACATCTTCAGCAAGTCCGCCTATCTCAACTAAGGCTTTTTTATAGCTTATGCGTTTAAATGGCTTGCTAAAATCAATCTCCATGCCATCAAAATTTATTACTTTCTCCATGCCAAGTTTTTCTAAAATGACATTAAATAGATCCTCTGTGATACCCATTAGATCGTGGTAGTTGTGATATGCCCAGTAAAACTCGATACTTGTAAATTCAGGGTTGTGGGTTAGGTCCATGCCCTCATTTCTGAAGTTTCTATTCATCTCATAAACAGCCTCAAAGCCACCAACTACAAGACGTTTTAGATATAGCTCGGGAGCGATTCTTAGGTATCTCTCAACTCCAAGAGCGTTGTGAAATGTCACAAATGGTTTTGCATTTGCGCCACCAGCTATTGGGTGAAGCATCGGAGTTTCAACCTCTAAAAAGCCCTTTTCTTCAAAAAATCTTCTAATCGTGCTTATAATCACCGAGCGCTTTTTAAAATCAGCCCTAACTTCAGGGTTCATTATCATATCAAGGTATCTTTGGCGGTATCTTGTCTCAACATCAACTAGCCCGTGGTACTTCTCAGGAAGCGGACTAATTGATTTTGTAGCTAAGCTAAGCTCATTTACGTGCATTGAAAATTCGCCAGTTTTTGTTATAAAAGCGTAGCCTCTAACATAGACGATATCGCCTATTTCTACATATTTTTTAACGATTTTAAACCACTCTGGATCAAGCGTCTTGTTGCTAAAGTAAATTTGTAAATTTCCATTTTCGTCTTCGATGTTTGCAAAGACCGCTTTACCAGCGTCGCGGATCAGCTTTATCCTGCCTGCAAGGCCAACTAGCTGCCCCTCTGCTTTTTTCTCTTCTGTATCTTTTATATAGTTAAATTTAAGTCTAAATTTAGAGATATTCATATCTCTTCTAAGAAAATGTGGATACGGATTTATGCCTAAATTTCTAAGCTCATCTATGCTTTCTAATCTTTGAATTTCGTGTTGGTTGTCAAATATCACCTTACTTTCCCTTTATATTATTTTTTGAACATTTTTCGCAAATTCCATAAAGCTGCATCATGTGACCAGTTAGTTTAAAGCCATGCTCTTTTGCGATGCTTATTTGCCTTTTTTCTATCATAGGATCTTCAAACTCTATGATAAGGCCGCACTTTCTGCATATCATGTGGTCATGGTGTGGCTTTGTGGCAAGCTCAAATTTCTTGCCCTGCGAACCAAAGCTGATAGATGTTACCATCTCTGATTCTTCTAGTAAATTTAGCGTCCTATAAACAGTTGCGATGCCGATATTTAGCTCAGGATAGGTCTCTTTTATGAAAAGATATAGCCTCTCTGGCGTAAAGTGTTCATCGTTGTTATAAAGCGTTTTTAGTAAAATTTCACGCTGTTTTGTATATTTTAAACCATTGTCGCGAAGAACTCTTTTAAATTTCTCAAGCAAGGCATCATATTCTAAATTTTCTATCATTTTTCTTCCCCTTTGGTGACGTTTGTGTCGGTGTTTGTGCTCGCATTTGCATCCATTGATATAAATGCATCACTCTTGTTTGTATCCTTTGGTCTTACTACCATCTCATCTAGCCCATTTTTGATGTTTTTCACATCGATATTTGTTATCCATCTACCAGTTTCAAGCAGGAGCGGATAGACCTTGCTATTTGTGAAGTATGGCTCGATCATTTTATTTAGCGAAGTGCCTGACATTACGGCGACGACTGCTGAAAATGTGAGGAAAATTTTGCCACTTCCCATGACAAATCCACCAAGCCTATCTAAAAAGCCAAGTCCGCTTACTGAAACTATCTTTGATAAAAATTTGCCAACTAGCAGACAAACTAGCCAAAAAACTAGCCAAAGTCCGATAAATGCGACAAATTGTAAAAATGAAGGATTTTCAAATTTATAGATATTTTTGCTTATGAAACTCTCAGCTACATCTGAAAATCTACTAGCGACAACTAGACCGCCGATAAGTCCGATAAGTCCAAAAGTCTCTTTTATAAGCCCGTTTATTATGCCTTTTACACCAAGTATCAGGACAAGGGCGATGACGATAATGTCAAACCAAGTTACTAAATCCATCATACAGTTCCTATTAAATTTTGAAGTTCTTGTTGGCTAGTTGAGTAGGCTAGCGCGTTTTCTTTTGTGATCAAGCCCTCTTTTAGCGCTTTCATCAGCGCTTGAGTCTGCGTGCTCATGCCAGTTTGTTGCTGATTTAGCTGCATTTGAGAGTAAATTTGATGCACTTTGTTTTCGCGTATCAAGTTTGAAATCGCCATGTTATTTATCAAAATTTCATGCACAGCGCACCTTCCGCCGCCTATTTTTGGTATCAGACTTTGTGAGATGACAGCAGTTAGCGAAACGCTAAGCATGTTTCTTACTTGAAGCTGCTCGCTTCCATCGAAGCTATCAACGATCCTATTTATAGTTTGTATGGCTGAGTTTGTGTGAAGAGTGCCAAAGACTAGGTGTCCGGTCTCAGCTGCTGTAATAGCCGTAGAGATCGTCTCCCTATCTCTCATCTCGCCTACAAGTATGATATCTGGGTCTTCACGAAGTGCAAATTTTAGCGCCTTTGAGTAAGAGTGTGTGTCGGTGCCGATATTTCTATGTGAAAATAGGGCTTTTTTGTTGTTATGCACAAACTCGACTGGGTCCTCAACGGTGATGATGTGCTTTCTATAATTTAAATTTATCTCATTAAGCATCGCAGCAAGCGTCGTTGATTTACCGCTACCTGTTGGTCCAGTAACTAGGATAAGGCCTTTTTCTCGTTTGATGATATATTTAAAAATTTGTGGTGCATTTAGATCATCAAGCGAAGGGATGTCGATAGGTATGATACGAAAAGCTGCTGCTAGATCGCCATTCATCGTGTAGTAGTAGTTGCCACGAAAGCGTCCGATATTTGGAAGCTCTATGGCAAAGTCAAGCTCTTTATTGTTTTCAAGCTCACTCTTTTGGGCGTCTGTGATCAGAGCGTAGCATAAATTTTCTATATCTTTGCCACTTAGCACGCCAAATTCAAGCGGTCTTAAAGTGCCATCTATCCTTATCTGAGGTTCAGACCTTGAGACTAGGTGGAGGTCACTGGCTTTATTAAAAACAACGGTTTTTAGAAGCGTTTGGATGTCACCAGAGAGGTTGCTCTCCGATGCTTTGGCTTGAGCGTCCGAGCTTTGCGCTCTTAGTTGTTCGATTAGATCCATATTTTACTCTATGATCTTTGGCACGGCAAAAAAGTGTCCTTCGCGTGAAGGGGCGTGCTTTAAAATTTCATCGACAACGTTACTTAAATGTGGTTCATCTTCTCTTAATGGAGTGCCGCCTTTTATAGAGCTAACTACGGCCTCATCGCTACTTAGATCAAGCTCGTTTAAAACATCGACAAAAGATACGATTTCACTTAATTGCTTCTTGATCTCTTCTCTTTTTTCATCATTAATTTGTAATGCTGAGAGTTTTTCTAGTTTATTTAAGAGAGTGTCGTCTATTTGCATTATTAAGCAACCTTTTAATTGATTTTGAGGCATTATATCACATTCAAGCTTTAATTTTGGGCTACTTTTAATTTAATTATGCTAAAATCTGCGAATTAAAATTTTTTAAAAGCAAGGAAAAACGTTGGCTATAAAAGAAGACTTAACCGAGATAAAAAAAGAGATCGACGCCCAAGAGCAGTTTCTTGAGAGTATGATCAAGGGAGAGCGTTTTTTTAGGAAATACAAAACTTTGCTGATCGTGCTATGCGTTGCAGCTATCGTCGCACTCATCGGATTTTACGCTAGTAAGGTTTTAAACGACAACAGGGTTGAGGAGGCAAATTTAGCCTATTCAAAGCTTATCTTAAACCCAAATGACGCAAACGCTTTAAATGTTTTAAAGGAGAAAGAGCCAAGCATGTATGCGCTTTTCTCACTTGGACAAATGCTCGATAAAAACGATACAAAAGGCATTAGCGAGCTTGTAAATTTAAAAGTAAATCCGATCGTAAAAGATATCATTCTTTCACAAACTGGCGATGCAAATACTCAAATTTTAAGCGAATACAACGCACTTTTAAAAGGTTTTGAGCTTTTAAAACAAAATAAAATCAAAGAGGCAAATGTGGAATTTGACAAGATCGCACTTGACTCACAACTTCAAACTTTAGTTAAAAATTTAAAACACTATCAGGGAATAAAATAATGAAAAAACTTACACTATTCTTGGCTTTTGCCTTGGCTTTAGTTCTAAGCGGATGCGGCACAAAAAGACAATATTTTGAGCCTGCGCAAACTTCTGGTGAGATATCTTTGTCAAAAGATCTTCCTTCTTACATCAAATCAGCAAATGCAAATGGCGCAACGCTTGATAATGGCAACATCATCACGAAAAATGGGCTAAACAAAAGCATTACCTTGCCTGAAAATTTCAATTTCTTAAACGAAAACAACGGCTTTGTCATCTCAGCTAGCATAAATGGCGATCTAAACGTGACTGATCCTAGCGGCCACAGCGTTTATAGTGGTAAATTTCCAACTGCGATCGTAGCAGCCTCGCTTGATCAAAACCAACTTGCAGCTATCAGCGCATCAAACCACATCTATCTAATCGATATCAACACAGCTACGACACTAATGGAGTATAGCTCATCTGATATCGCAGCGGTTGATTCAAGAGTTGTTGCACCTTACTTTATGAGCTCACTTATCGTCTATCCAGCGCTTGATGGTAAAATTTACATCGTACAAAAAGAGACTGGTAGAATTTTGCGCGACGTTGTCGTAAGCTCTGAAAATTTCTTTAACAACATCATATTTTTAGGCGTTGAGGGTGATAACCTAATCGCAGCAACAGCCAAAAAACTAATCGTCATCAACCCAAGCCAGACAGTTTATTATGACGGCGAGATCAAAGATGTGCTAGTTCATAACGATGAAATTTACATCTTTAAAAAAGATGGCACGATCATAAGAACAGACCTCATGCTAAAAGAGCAAAATAAGGTAAATTTCAAATTTGCTATCTTTTCAGCGGCTACTATCATCAACAATAAGCTCTATGTCATCGAAAAAACAGGCTATGTTATAAAGACAAATTTAGACCTTAGCGGAGCTGAAATTTACGAGTTTAGCGACGAGATAAAAGATAAAAGCTTCATGGGTAATGGCGCATTTTACTATGATAATGAGTATGTTAATCTAGGGCAATGAGCCAGAAAATTTGGGAGCTTTTTGAAGCTAAAAAGATCTTGCTAAGAGATATAAAAAGGCTTGATCTTAGTGAATTTACCAAGAAACGCTCACTTGAGGCGTTTTTTGGTGTTGATACAAAAAATTTCTACGAGATCGTTTTTTTAAGAAGTGCAAAAAGCAGGCTTTTACTTAAAGAAGCCGGCGAGATAAATGAAATTTGCACTAAATTTGAGGATAAATTTCAAACCAAGATCAAAAAACGTGTGATCTTTTACAACTCTCAAATTTGCTCAAAATCCCTAAACTACTTCAAAGAGCAAGGCTGGAGCTGTTATGATTTTGTGTGATATAGGTAATACCAACGCCTCTTTTTTGCAAAATGGCAAGATCACACACATAAAAGTTAGCGAATTTAAAAACTACAAGCCAGATGAAAAGGTCTATTTTATCTGTGTAAATGAAGAAATTTTACACATGGTAGATAAGGATGAAATGTTTGTAAATTTAGAGTCTTACTTTGAGATAGACACGATTTATCAGGGGCTTGGAGTAGATAGAAAAGCGGGTTGTTATATGATAAATGATGGCGTTATAGTAGATGCTGGAAGTGCTATCACCGTTGATATAATGGCAAACTCACTTCATCTTGGCGGTTACATCTTGCCAGGCATCGCAACTATGTTAAATGCCTATAAAAGCATCTCATCACGCCTTGATGTGACACTAAATTCACAAATCGACATCGACGCACTGCCGCAAAAAACGAGCGATGCTGTGAGTTACGGCATCATAAAGCCCATTATCACGCTCATTTCAAAGCTTGCAGGCAGCAAAAAAGTATATTTTACTGGCGGAGATGGCGACTTTTTATCTAAATTTTTTAAAAATGCCATTTGCGACAAGATGCTGATCTTTCGTGCCATGCAAAAAATAATCGATGAGAAAAAGGAAATTTTAAAATGATAACAGTAGCCTTGCCAAAGGGCAGGATCGCAGAAGATACACTTGAAATTTTTAGAAAAATTTTTGGTTCTAGCTTTATGTTTGAGGATAGAAAGCTTATCCTTGAAGAGGGAAATTTTAGATTTTTAATGGTTCGCAACCAAGATATACCAACATACGTCACCGAAGGCGCTGCAGATATCGGCGTGGTCGGCCTTGACGTGCTTGAAGAGCATAAGCCAAATGTAGTAAGGCTGCTTGATCTACAAATAGGCAAGTGCAAGGTCTGTATCGGCATAAAAAACGAAGAGGAGCTTGATTTTTCAAGGTCTGAGCTAAAGATCGCTACTAAGATGCCAAATATCACTAGAAACTACTTTGCCAAGCTTGCCGTTGGCGTGAAGATCATCAAGCTTTATGGCTCGATCGAGCTAGCGCCACTTGTTGGGCTAAGCGATGCGATCGTCGATGTGGTCGAAACTGGCTCAACTATGAAGCAAAATGGGCTAAAAGTGGCTGGCGATATCATGCAAAGCTCAGCCTATCTGATCGCAAATAAAAATAGCTTTATCATCAAAAAAGATGAAATTTTGGAGCTTTATCAAAAGATAAAAGATGAAATTTCAAAGTAAAAATTTGAAATTTCGGCTTTTAAATTTAAAGCTACTAAATTTAACCATGTAAGATATTAAATTTATATGGCTTACTTTATCTAAATTTTAAAAGCTTTGCCACTAAAATTTAAGCTAAATAAGATAGCGTAAAAGCCGTGCTGCCACTAAATTTAAAAGTTAAATTTGAATGTATTTTGTTGTGCTAAAATATGTTTTTCGGTTAGGCTTATGAGCTGGCATGATCAATTTTATTTCGAAACCAAATTTGATATAGGTAGAGCCAGTTTAAATTTGAAAAACAGAGCTAGCTTTACAGAGGCTGTTTAAAAAATAAAATGCTTAAATTTTAAAATCTATTTTTAAAAGACTTTGCTGTTAAAATTTAGGCAAATCAAAAGTTGTATCCACAGCTAAATTTATAAGTTAAATTTAAAAGGGGAAGCAGATATGCTTTGCTTTGGCGGTTAGGTTTCTGGGTTGCTATGATAAATTTTAAATTTTATTTCAGACTGACTAAATTTGATATAGATAAGCTGGTTTAAATTTAAAAAACATAGCTAATTTTGCGAAAGCTATTTAAAGCAAAGCGTTTAAAATTTCAATATGACTATGATATAGCTAGTTGTATCTGTGCTGGTATTTAAAAATAAAGCGCTTAATCTCCAGAACCTATTAAATTTAACTCAAAAAATTTAACCTAAATTTTCCCGCCAAACATCTCATACATCGCCTTTTCCTCGCCCCAAAGCTCGCGGTGCTTTTTGATAGATGATTTGATAGCGTTTATGAGATAGAGCACATCCTCTTTTGTGTGCGTGTAGTGCATACTCACCCTTACAAAACCTGGCTTTTTCTCTAAGATCTTATTTTCTTTAAGTCCCAACAGGTCAAAAGCATAAGGCCCAGCGCACATCACACCAGCGCGGCTTTGTATGCCGTGGTTGTTGCTAAGTGTTGCAGCAAAGTCATAAGGCGAAATGTCGCGTACATTAAATGAAAAAATAGGTAGCTTTTCTGCATTTTTAGGGCCATAAATGGTGATATCTTCGATGCTGCTAAGCTCTTTTTCAAAGAAATTTGCTAGCTCATCTTCGCGAGCTTTGATATTTTCTACTCCGACACTTGCTTGCAGGCTGTAAGCTAGGCTTGCTCGTACCAGCCCCAAGATAGAGGGCGTGCCAGCCTCTTCAAGCTGCTCGACATTTTTTATAAAAAGGTGCTTTGAAGGCGTCGCAAGTGCGATGGTGCCGCCACCTGCAAAGCTTGGTATATCGCTTGTATAAAGCTCTTTTTTGATCGCCAAAAGCCCACAACTCCCAACTCCACCAAGTAGCTTGTGAGGTGAAAAAAAGGCTGCGTCAAAATAGGCGGCGTCTAAAATTTCATGCGAGCTGGTCGCTGCGCAGTCAAATGCTACCACTCCGCCAAATTTCTTAACGAGCGAGTAGATTTTCTTATAGTCGGTTTTTACGCCCGTGACATTTGAGGCGGCGCTAAAGCAGGCGATGATCTTTCTTTTTGCGTTTAGTTTTAGCGTCCTCTCAAGCATCACGTAGTCTATCTCGCCATTTTCATCAAGTCCGATGCGCTCGCAGTCGCAAAGCCCTTCACGAAAGCTGATCTCATTTGAGTGGTGCTCATAGGGCCCAACAAGCACGAGTGGTAAATTTACGCTTCTTAAATTTGCTTCGCCGATCAAGGCTCTTGTCGTTGGCGGCAGATAAATTCCCATTATCTCCTGAAATTTCTTTATCGCAGCCGTTGCGCCTTGACCAGTTGCTATTAGATAAAAGCTATCATCAAGCCCCAAAAGCTCCTTTAACTCAGCCCTTGCGTTTTCGTAGCGTTTTTGCGTTAGCACGGCACTTGAGCTGCTGTCTGAGTGTGTGTTTGCGTAGGTTTTTAAAAATTTTGAAATTTCATCTTCGATAGGCGCATAGGCAAGGCCTGAGGCCGTGTAGTCAAAATAGTAAATTCCATCTTTTAAAATGATATTTTTTCTTACTTCATCTATAGTTGGCACGATTTTCCCTTTGGCTAAAAGTGCGATTATAATGAAATTTTGTATAAAGTGAGGTTACAAGCGGGCAGGGCGCCCACTCGCGTTATTTGTTTAAGAAGTTTTTTTCTAACCACTCGTTAGCTTTTGCTTCACTCTCAAATCTTTGGCTCTTAGCAACTTGGTTTGCACCCTCATAGAAACGGATACGAATGCCGTCTTGAACGCTATCGATCTTGATTCTCGTGATCTTATCTTTGTTTAGATAAGTCCTATCGTTTAGTTTTACATACATGTTTTCTCCTTTTAAAAATTTGGTTTATTTTTTATCTTTTTTCTTATCGTCTTGTTTTAAAAATAGCTCTTTAAAGCGCTTATTTGCATAGTCTTCGATGTCATTTTGAAGCTGTTTATAAGCGTTTATGAGCTCATAAGCTCTATCATTTAGCGTAGTGCCAGCGCTATCTCCGCCGCCTTGCTTGGTCGTAAAGAGATCTTCTTTTAAATTTTTTTGCAAAATTTGCAGATGCGACCAGCATTTTTTATAGTTCATGCCTAAAATTTCAGCTGCCTTTGATATCGAGCCAACCTCGGCTATCACGTCTAAAACTTCGGTTTTACCCTTGCCAAATATAAGCTCGCCCTCGTCGTTTTCTATCCAAGTCTTTGTCTTTACTCTCATCTTTTTGCCTTTCTTTTCCTTAAAACAGCCTAGCTGACAGTACTTCACGTCAAAGCCGTAGTCTCTAAGCGTCGAGCGCATGGTCTTTAGTCCGCCATTAGCTGCCGCCATCTCCCTTGCATCTTCGCAAAAAACTCTGCCCTTTTCGTCGCACACTTCTTTTAGTTTTAGTGACAATGTAAATTTACCGCGGTCTTTATCCAAGCCACCAAACTGTCCAAGCTCGCAGTTATCTATCTTGACGCCAAGTCTGGTTGCCTCGTCACTTACCTTGCCAACTTCTATGCCAAGCTTGTTTGCGATCTTAAAAGCCGTGCCACAGTCAAGTTTGCCGCTTTTATTTAGCGTTTGTTTTATTAGCTCTTCTAAATTTTTACTCATAAATTCTCTCTTCGCCGCTATAAACGTTGATATTTTCGCCCCTTGCAAAGCCGCAAAGCGTGAGCTCAAATTTACGAGCGATCACCACGCCAAGGCTAGTTGGCGCTGTCCTTGAGATAAGCGCTGGGATGCCGTGCATAACGGCCTTTGCAACCATCTCTGAACTAAGCCTGCCACTCACCATCAAAAATGAATTTGCTAAGTTAGCTCCGTCTAAAACGGCCTTGCCAACGGCTTTATCGATCGTGTTGTGTTGAGCGATATCCTCGCCTATGTAAAATTTATCTTCGCTCACAAAGAGCTTTGCCGTATGCACGCAGCCAGTCATCTCATAAAGCTCGCACTGCGTGTAAAACTCCTTCATTTGGGCAAGGATCATATCTTTGTTAAATTTAGCCCCGCTTTTTACGGCTCTTGCCGCCATCGCCTGTGGGTCAATATTTGCTGTTGAGCTTCTGCCACAGCCACTTATTATGACCTTCTCTTCGTTAAACTGCTCTAGGCATTTTTCGTTCACTTTGGCGCTTACATAGACGCTTAGCTCGTCGGTTGAGAGCCTAACTTCTATTATGTCTTCTGGCTTCGTGATGACGTTTTCGCTGATTAAATAGCCCACGGCAAGCGCCTTTTGATCCGTTGGCGTTGCCATAACGGCACCAAATTTTTTGTCATTTATGTAAATTTCAAGCTTGATCTCACGCACCAAAATATCATCAACCTGTGCTTTTTGCTCGCCTTTATATTTGATGATCTGCGTTTTATAAATCGGTTCCATCTTGCTCCTTGAAGTTTTCACAAATGATAGCCCAAAAAGCTAAATTTAATTTTGGATTGTAGTAAAAACTTGCTTAAACAAAGCAAAAAGCTTAAACGCATTTTGATACGAAATAAACGTTATTGTGATTAAAATTTGATATGCAAGATAGGCATATTTCTTAAACTTATTTTGCTATTTATTTTTTATATCACGGATACTCAAAGCCAAATTCATATTCTTTTAAAACGCCGCTATAAAAGATAAATTTCTCATAGTATAGCGGCATGTCAAATTCTTGCAAGAGGCGGCTCTCATTTTGCTCGGTGATATAGGTCGCAGCGGTTGTGCCATTTTGCTCTTGCTGGTCTCTTGGCTTGCCAAGCTTATTTAAAATTTGCTCTTGTTTGTCGCCAAGTTTGATACCAGAATTTGTAGTAAATTCTTTTGTCTTGCTGAAATTTATATAGTCTTTGGTTAAATTTTTATCATAAAATTTGACGTTTATCCTTTGAATTTCGCCGTTACCGCCACAGCAAAAATCAAGTGTCATAATCTGCGTTTTGTCTAAATTTACAAAGCTTGCTTTTTCGCCATCTAAGAAGTATTTGACGTTTTTCAAAGCTAAATTTTGACCGATTTTGATCTCACCTACGCCTGTCGTGTGTGGTAAATTTTCGCTAGCTGTTAAATTTAGAAATCCTACAATTAGAGATAGTATTAAAAAGCTTTTTATAGAAAATTTACTCATTCTTGTTAAAGTCGCTCCAGCCGTTGTTAAGATATTTTGGACTAGGACTAAACTCCCCAGCACCTATGTCAAGATCGCCGCTGTTTGGTATCCTATAATGCCCCCACGCGCATGGCTTTGTTTGCGCCTTGCCCACCTTGCACTCTCCGCAAAATAAATCATTTGCGTGCATATCTTCATCTTCTAATATATCGTCATACGCTAGCCTTTGATCGCTATTAATGTACCATTTCATGAGCATTTGACCTTTGGCTTGAAAACCTCCATCACCTTTTAAGATATAGCTCGCTAAGGCTATGCCTTGGGCATTGATCTTGCCTTTCATAAAGTCATCAACGCCGTAGTTTAAATTTACATATTTTTTTATCTTGATTATTTGAATTTCGCCGTTAAATGGGCGAGCATCTGCGGTTATTTTGTACTCACCAGATACGATATATTTTGTATTTGAGGCTTTTTTGACGCTACTAAAATTTATATGTAGCCTGTGATAATCAGCTCCGATATAGCCTAAAAATTTTGCACGAGTGTCAGTCAAAATGCCAGAAAAGTCAAATTCATCAAATTTGTTTTCATCTATAAAACGAGCTTTACTATCTAAATATCCACTAAAGCACTGCTTGGTGGCTTGCTCTGCAAAAAGAGCTGGTGACATAAATAGCACTAGATAAAAAAGAATTATTTTATTGATAGTTTTCATTTTTGTATTTGTTTTGTAGCTTCTTGTAAAATTTTTCAAAGCTCGCAGGTAGCATTTTATCTATTTCTTTAAGTTTGGATAGGAATTCTTCTTGTTCTATCTGTTGTAAATCATCGCTTTTAAAAATAGTTTTTCCTTGCTTAAAAACGTTTAAATACATTTTTCCACCAGACATTATGTCGCCATAAATTTCATATATGTAGTTTGAATTTTTAAATTTATATCCCATCAAGCGCTCATTTACACTATTTTTTATCGGTGTGGGTTTTGATAAAATTTCTAAACTTTTGGCATTTCTTTTATTTACCCCAAAATAACCACCATTTGTACAATGTATGTCACCCTCACATTCAAACATTGGAATAGCTATTAAAAATTTTTCATTTTCATAGTAATACCCGAATTTGTCAGCCTTGATAAATGCAAAGAATAAATTGATTAAAATAAAAAATCTAAAAACTATCATAAGTTCTTTCTATTAAAATTTACTGCAAAATAGTAATTACAAAATCACGCACGCTAGCCCTATTTATCAAATTTTAAGTATTTACTATCGCAATCTTCAAAATGATTATACTCGTTCATAGAGTTTCCGTAGTTTTGTATGACTATACTACCATTTTCATACACTCCGCCAATCTTTTTAAATTTTATGTAAAATCCACCTTCGCCGTTGCTTTTTATGCTTGATATATAGCCTTGTGATTTTGTCTGATTATTATCAACTATCTTGTAAAAATGCTTTGCCTTATTGGTATTTTTCGTTATTTCTATTGAAATATTACAAGGCTCATTCTTGTAAATCCCCGTTAAATTTATATCTTTTGCGCAGGCATTATGCGCTATAAAGGCTAGCACCATAAAATAAAAAATAAATATCTTGTTTGTCATATCTATCCACTCTTTTTTAAGTGCATTATATCTATTTAACAAAGGCAAAACTATATCTTTTTGATCTTCCCATTCTCAAATTTATATTTTCTTTCATTTGATAGTTTTCCGCTACTTTTAAAATTTGGCTCACCATTGTTGGTTAGTGCATTTTTGTGTGGTTTGTCTATTATCAAGATGCCTTCATTGGTGACTTCGAAAAATGGCACACTCGTGCACCAATCTATCTCACCTTGAAATTTTATCTTGTCGTCATCTTTCTTTTCAAAAATTCTCAAAGAGCCGTGTCCGCTGCAGGCGGCATAGTTTTGTATGTCTTGAAATATCCACACTTCGCTACGATTAAATTTGGTATAAAAGATCAAATTTGGTTCAAGCTCATACTCGCACTCCCTGCTATAAATCTCTTCATCATTTATACTTATGGAGCATTTGTTATCCTTGCTGTATGTTTCTATGCTTAAGTTTTTGGCATTAGAAAATATAGCTAAAAGTAGCAATAAGTATAAAAAACTAGTTTTTGACATCATTTTTTCTATTCTCTGGTAAAACTAAATGACCATTTTTGTCAATGAGTGAGTATTGCACGAGCATGATATATAGCATATCATCTATCTGTGGGTAGTCGTCATCATAGTGGTAACTTTTGTATTTTTGTAAAAAGTCGTTGTTTATTTCAGCTCTTTTTACATCTCTTGGTATGCTACCATTTTCTATCGGTACATATTTTAAAGTATCTTCAAATACCTCTTTAAATTTCTCGTAGTCTTTGCCGTAAATTCTTTTAAATAGCTCTTTATTGTTCTCATAAAGCATTAAAGATAGCTTAGCAGTGTACTCTCTATAGAAATTCTTTATGCAGTAGATACTTTCAGATACAAAAAATACTGACTTAGCAATAAAGCTATAGTCATACTCTTTTTTTGAGTATCTAATGCACTCTTTTTTGCTATCTTTTATCCTTTCTCTAGCTACCTTTTGAGCTTTGTCTTTTAAATTTGGAGCTTCTTTTATTATTAGATTATAAAGATCAGCAAAATAGTTATCCCTAAAAGAGTTATAGTCTGACTGGCATATAAAGTCTTCTAAGGAGTATTTTTTAAATTTATACTTTCCTTTGGTATCATAGCAGGCAAAGCTTGGCTTGCTTTTTGTGCCGTAATCTCTCCAGGGGCTTGAATCATAATCACTTAGTTGGCAAAAATCATTATTAAATTTATTGATAGCATTTTCAGGGCTTAAAGGTTCAAAAGCGCTTAAATTTAAACTAGCAATCAGGGCTAACAATATAGTTTTAAATTTCATCACAATATTCTACTTATTTAAATATATTTACTTTTAAATACGTTACTCAAATTACCTAAATTACTGCTTATTTTTATAAAAGTTTTTTCTTATGTCATTAAGAATTTTTGGAGTGATTTGATTTATATAAAAGTCTATTCTTTTTACCATGATCTGTGTAGTAGTTTTCTATTTTATTAAATTTTTCATCGTTTGTAGGTTCATCTATATATCCAAAATTTCCAAAAGTACTCATACAAATAAAATTCTGAGGCTAAATTTTTAAAAAGTATAAAAAAATCTACTATGTTTCCGTTTCTATCTTGTGTTCCGCCTTTAAACTCAATTATATTGCCATTGGCCGTAACGCTCCACATAGACATATCGTCATAACAAAAAAACTCCATATCTTGTCTTTGCAAATAATGGCGCACTCTTTTATATCTATTGCCCGACCTAGATTGTCTTCATTATAATCACGTAAAACTTTTACAGAATAGTCATCATTGCCTATTTTTAAAAATAATAATTAGATGCGTCTTTGTATTTAAAATTTGGTATTTCATCTTTTCCCATACCATTGCAAGCCAGCAATAATATTAATAAAAATGCACTATTTAAAAATTTGAAAAAATTCATATTCTATGATCCCTCAATAATGTATCCATCGGGATTTTTTATTAGAAATTTTTTAACAGCATCCGCGTCATATCCTTCGCAATCGCCTTCACACTGAAAGTCTATGATTTTTGTTAGAGGTGAAATAATGATCGAATTTTCTTTTTTGTTTAACTCATAGCAGCTAGTTAAGTTGCTATTTGTGCCATTTAAAGAGTAGCTATTGATGACACAAAGATTTTTCTTTTTATTTATATCCGTAAAAAACACTGACTTTGTTTCATCAAAGATATCTATAATGTCAGGTTCTATTAAGGTTTTATCCGTGTTTAAAAGCGCCATTTGTGTTTTGTTGTTTTGTGTTTTTAAAAACGCAAGTACAGCTAAAGCACCGTCTAGTTTTACTACGACTGGTTTATGAGGCATTGTATCTTTGCTATCTATTTTGCATTGCTCCCAGTCATCTTTTATCCATTGGCTTTGAAGCTTTTTAGAGATAAACATGCAGTTTATTTCGGCTCTATTGGCATTTTTTGGAGGCTCGTACGCATATAAATTTAAACTCATTAGAAAGCTTAATAATAGTATGGTTTTAAATTTCATAGCTATTTTATAGGTGTATCGCAAGGTGTTCTTTTTGATATGCTTTTTAGCTTCATCTTGCCATTTTTAAGTGTTTTTAGTACAAAATACTCTTGTTTGCAAATATCTGTATCATTTTCTAGGTACTGAACTAGCATTAGAGTGCTATCTTCTCTAGTGGTAAGCAAAGTATATCCTGCTAAAAAATTATTCCCAACTGCAAAGTTGGCAAGATTATTATCAAATTTACTCATTCCATCTACTTTTACGCTCTCGCCTGCACTTAAGTCCTCAACTGTTCTATAATAACAACTAGTGCCACAACTATGCGTGACTATCATATACTTACCTGCAAAATTTATGTAAAAATCTTGCTGATTACCTACGTATTTACCGGCACTATCTCTATATTTTCCTTCTTCATCTTTTTTGTAACTATTTGGAATTTTTATCTCACCTTTATATACTTCTTTAACCTTATATTTGTCAAATTTAGCTTCCAGTTTTTGCTCCAGCTCAGCACCAAAAGCTGATGTGAGCAAAGCAAAAATAAGCACCATTCTATTTAACTTCATAACATCTCCTTTAATCTAAAAATCTTTTAATCTCTTCATCATCTATAGCCAAGTCACTTATGTCTCTTTTTTCTAATTCCAAATGATGCATATAGTGTTCCAAAAACTCTTCCATAGTTATAGTTCTCTGTTTATATGGAGAATCTGGCATACTAGCCCATTCTCGATTTAATCTTTTATTTATACTGTCTGTTCTACTCCTAACTGCCTCATCAATTTTGTCATTAATTATTAGTTTTAGAGCGTCTCTTGTATGTTTTATTAATACAAGACATGCTTTGTCCTGATTTGCTGGTGAAAAATCAGTGATATTGTAAGTTTTTCCGTACTTTTTGATAATTGTATCCCAAGTATCAGGCATTATCTGATAGGCTCCGGCAGCAGTTGAATTAACAGATTTTACATAATATCTTGGATGATCTGAAAAGTCTTTTCCGTAATCTTTAGTAAATAACTTTCCACCGACATTTATTTCGTATCCGTTATTTCCACTTGTTCCTTCGCCGTATTTTATGGCACACATAAAGGCTCTTATTCTAAGGATTCTAATATCTCCATCCGTCTTTACCCCAACCCCTCTATCCCCATCCACCCACATACCTTTATCTACTCTAGTTATGCTCTTTGATTCATTAAAAGAGTTTATAAAGCTATCCATATTATCTTTGCTTAGTAGGTTGATACCATACTTGGTATCTTTATTTATCTTTGTTTGACCTGTTTGGTTTGTATTGCTTTGGTTTTGATAGTTTGTGGAATTTGCTTCATCTATGTAAATTTGATATCTCTTATTTGTACTATCTTCACTCTTTAGCCCTTTAGTAAGTTTGTCATCTTCATAGATATTTATATCTTGCTTAGATATATCTTTATCTATATATAAGTAGCCACTTTTTATTTACTAAGGCATCATCATGATTTAGACTAGCTTTTTAAAAACTCTTCTCTTTTTATAGCATGCTCAAATTCATATATGATTAGCTTATCATCTTTAAATTAATATATAGAGGTATCTTTATATCTATCCTTATATGGTTTTTTTACCATATACGCTTTTGTATTTACTTTATCCTTCTCCCCTTCAAGATATGCAAAAAAATACTATAGTATGACCACCTTGCTTTAGCTTATCTAGATCATCTATAAGATCTGAAATTTTTAAATCTTATCTCTTTACCCTTTTTATCTTTTAGCTCTACCACCTCTCTAGGTTTTTTTCTTTAGATACTTCGTTATACTCTATGCTCTTTATCACCATATATCCCCAAAAGTACCTCTTTATATCTCTTTTGTCTCCTTTTTTTCTTGTTTATATATAGCCTTTAGGCTTATCTCTTCATTTGTCTTAAATGGATACTCATTATCAGAGACTACATTTACTATATGATCTGTTATATCTCTTAAAGATACCTTGTTTGTATGGTTATAGCTACCACCACTTTTATCTTTATATCCTATAGATATGATAGCTGTACCAGTATAGGCATGTATGCTTTTAGTATCATAAATTTTACTTAGATCAGATGAATAGACTATAAGCTTAGTATCTTTCTTATCATTTCTATCTATAGGGATATTAAATGTAGCCCTATATGAGTTTTTCATATCTGAGTCTTTATTTTTAACTAAAGATGTACTCTCATATATACTCTTATCACCGCAGTGGTGAAGATATACCTTATCTATATCACTAGCTTCACCTTTTTCGTTTTCAATGATGAGATTATCTAGTGTTAGAGCTAGGCTTGAGCTAGATGTTGATGTAGGTTCTGCATTATTACCAAGAGCTAGACGAAGCTTCATATCAAACATAGCTGAGTCTTTATCATCTCTAAGGGTAAAGTTATTCTCCTTAGCGAAATTTAGAAGGTTGAAATTTAGATATTCGTCTTTAGATGAGGGGAGGGGGAAGTTATGAAGAGTAGGCACACTACTCCTCTTTTCTATTCTCTGGCAAAACTAAGTGACCATTTTTATCTATTAGGGAGTATTGGACTAAGACTATATAAATTAGATCATGGATTTTATAATTACCATAATTGCCGGTATAGTCATCATACTTTCTTAAAAACTCAGCATAAGGCTTATCATCTGTATTTTTAATACCATTTAGCTCTACTTCTGAGTAAAGTATAGGCACATACTTTAAAGTATCTTCAAAGACCTCTTTAAATTTCTCATAGTCTTCGCCGTAAATTCTCTTAAATAGCTCTTTGTCGTTTTTATAAAGAAGTAAAGCTAGTTTAGCAGTATAGCTTCTATAGTGTGATTTTATGCAGTGAATAGTATTTGACATAACATCAGTATCGTTGCAATTTACCTCAAATTTTTTATAACTACGTGCTATGCACTTTTTCTTACTGTTTTTTATTCTATCCCTATTTATCTTTTCGGCTTGAACCTTTAAATTTGGTTTTTCTTTTACGATTAGATTATAAAGATCAGCAAAGTAGTTATCTCTAAAAGAGTTATAGTCTGACTGGCATATTAAATCTTCTAAAGAATACTTTTTAAATTTATACTTGCCACTATCGTCATAGCATTTAAAGCTAGGATCAATAAAGTCACTGCCATAGTCTGCGTCACACCATACCAAGGTATCAACCTGTTTATAATCATCACTAGCTTTTTTGGTAGCTATACTAGGGTTCATAGGCTCAAAAGCACTTAAATTTAAGCTTATTAGAAAGCTTAATAATAATATAGTTTTAAATTTCATATCTTAGTCCTTTATAAATTTATTAATCAGGTAAATATCTTGATGTAAATTTATAGACATCTACATTGCTATTTTTTTCCTCAAATAGCCATAACTCACAGCTATTTTCAGGGCTTGTATCAAATAGTTGAACCAAAAGAGTATTTTTTTATTTATCCATTTAAAATCAAAGTCATAAGAATAGTTATTTGCATCGTGGGTTATATATCTTGTGTTTTTCATACGCTCTATATCTTTTAACTCTGGCTTAGGCGGATAGCATTAAAACATAATCTTTCCATACATCTAATATGGTGTTTTCGTAATAAGTAAACTTAGTTTCAATCCAAAATTTTTCTTCACAAGCTTTTTACAATCTTTATTTAAAAAAACTTTTTAGGTACTGCCTTTTTCTCCCAACTATTATCATAGTCATCTGTCGCAAATGAAAAATTTACAGCTACAAGTAAAGCTAAGACTATTTTTAAAAATGTATTTTTCATAGTATCTCTCCAAACGTGTTTTTATATCCCTCTTTTAGTATCTCTATAGGATCTGCTAAGTCTTTACGCCTTTTAAATTTATTATTTGGATCATTTGTGACGGTAAAGGCATCTTTTGTGTTGGCTCCATTTGTAAAGTACTCAAAGTGAAGCATAGTTACTATCTCGTTTTTAATTATTCCTGGATGCTTTCCATTATTGATCATAAATCCTGCATATCCTATAACCTGACCTTTTCTCACCTTGTCACCTACTTTTACTTTTACTCTTGAAGGATCGACCTCTCCATATCTAATTATGAAGCTACCAAATTCTACTGTGTCGTATTGTATCGTTATATGATTGGTTTTATAGTAAAAAGGACCAGCTTTTATTACTTCGCCATCAGCTATAGATACTATCTCTACATTTGATGTAAAAGCTAATTCATTTGCATTTGTTCTAGCTATCCTGTCTGCATATAGATCTCTTGCAGCATGCTTTCTGCCACCAGGTCTATCCCAATTAAATATAGCCTGACTCTCTCCTGTATCGCCTATCATAAGTGTCCAGTCAAATTCCATACCTTTATCATTTAAAGGCTTGATTTTTAGTGGAAAGACTATCTCATTTCCTATCTCTATCTTGACTAAGGCTTCCCTATCCCCATCCACCCACATACCTTTATCTACTCTAGTTATGCTCTTTGATTCATTAAAAGAGTTTATAAAGCTATCCATATTATCTTTGCTTAGTAGGTTGATACCATACTTGGTATCTTTATTTATCTTTGTTTGACCTGTTTGGTTTGTATTGCTTTGGTTTTGATAGTTTGTGGAATTTGCTTCATCTATGTAAATTTGATATCTCTTATTTGTACTATCTTCACTCTTTAGCCCTTTAGTAAGTTTGTCATCTTCATAGATATTTATATCTTGCTTAGATATATCTTTATCTATATATAAGTAGCCACTTTTATTTACTAAGGCATCATCATGATTTAGACTAGCTTTAAAACTCTTCTCTTTTATAGCATGCTCAAATTCATATATGATTAGCTTATCATCTTTAAATTTAATATATAGAGGTATCTTTATATCTATCCTTATATGGTTTTTACCATATACGCTTTTGTATTTAAATTTATCCTTCTCCCCTTCAAGATATGCAAAAAATACTATAGTATGACCACCTTGCTTTAGCTTATCTAGATCATCTTTTTTTATAAGATCTGAAATTTTAAATCTTATCTCTTTACCCTTTTTATCTTTTAGCTCTACCACCTCTCTAGGTTTTTCTTTAGATACTTCGTTATACTCTATGCTCTTTATCACCATATATCCCCAAAGTACCTCTTTATATCTCTTGTCTCCTTTTTCTTGTTTATATATAGCCTTTAGGCTTATCTCTTCATTTGTCTTAAATGGATACTCATTATCAGAGACTACATTTACTATATGATCTGTTATATCTCTTAAAGATACCTTGTTTGTATGGTTATAGCTACCACCACTTTTATCTTTATATCCTATAGATATGATAGCTGTACCAGTATAGGCATGTATGCTTTTAGTATCATAAATTTTACTTAGATCAGATGAATAGACTATAAGCTTAGTATCTTTCTTATCATTTCTATCTATAGGGATATTAAATGTAGCCCTATATGAGTTTTTCATATCTGAGTCTTTATTTTTAACTAAAGATGTACTCTCATATATACTCTTATCACCGCAGTGGTGAAGATATACCTTATCTATATCACTAGCTTCACCTTTTTCGTTTTCAATGATGAGATTATCTAGTGTTAGAGCTAGGCTTGAGCTAGATGTTGATGTAGGTTCTGCATTATTACCAAGAGCTAGACGAAGCTTCATGTCAAACATAGCTGAGTCTTTATCATCTCTAAGGGTAAAGTTATTCTCCTTAGCGAAATTTAGAAGGTTGAAATTTAGATATTCATCTTTAGATGAGGGGAGCTTAAAGTGGCTCATCTTTACCACGCCATCTTCTAGCTTGTACTCTATCTCATCGCTACTTTGCCTCACGCTAGTAAAGCAAGCACCCTTTGTCTTGTTTTTATCATCTTTGCCATCATCGTTTTCTTTATAAAGTATCACGCTATCTGACTTTGTCTTTGCGTTTTTAAATTTGATATCTCTATCAGACGAAACGCCTTTGTTCTCTTTCTCATAAGAGTCAAATTTAAAGTCAGTCAGTATTAGTTCGCATAAATTTAGCTTGCCATAGTTTGGTCTGCTAGGATTTAGCTCTTTTGGGTTTAGCTCGCTGCAGTCAAATTCTGTTTGGCTGGCTAGCACGATGGTAAAGTTGCTCTTTTTAGGCTGAAATATCCTAATAGGAGTAGCCGTCTTTATAGGGCAGAGTATGAGCATATCTTCTTGTTTATAAAGCTCTTCTTCTCTTCTTTTTAGGAGTTTGTTTATCCTTGAAGCGTTAGATGTAGAAGAGGATGTTAAATTTACGCAGTAGATATTTTCGGTGCTAAATTTCTTTGATGTTTCAGAGCTCAAAAGAGAATTTAGCTTTTCAGCAAATGGCTTAAATAGCCCATCACACTTTGAAGCGGTGCCGTTTGATCTCTCTTCATCTTTTTGAATAAATTCTAAGTGAGTGACGTCTTCTTTGTGCTCTTTGCCGTTTTTGTGTTTTGTTACATACATAGCTTTAGAGATATTTAGGTGGGTAAAGAGGTCTATACACTCGCCAAAGCTGACACGCTCCATGCTAGCCGCGCTAGATGAGTCGCTAAGTGCCTTGTTGTTTTCGTATGACTCGTAAAGGCCAAACTGAGCTGATATCTTTTGTCTTAAAAGTTTAAGGTTGTGTGGATTATCACCGCTAAAGCTCTCAAAAGCTAGCCAAAACCACGCTTTAAAGCGACTTTTGCTCTTGATGTATTTTGCTAAAGCTGGGTCGATATTTTTCTTACTGCTTATGTGAAGCAGGGCTAGAAGTGCGACATGCTCTTTTGAGACATTAGATGTCCCAGATGAAGTGAGCTTGACCTCTTCTAAATTTGCAAGCGATGAGCCTCTTAGTTTCTCTTTTATATCAGCCGCTAGTGGCTTTAGCTTTGACTCTAATATGGCATTTAACTGCTCATCTTGGCTAAATTTAAACTCAGGCAACTCTGCGCCTGCACCACCAGACGCCTTTGTATAAGCAGCCCTTGCAGCGTCATTTATATCGTTAAAAAGTTTTTCTGCATCTATCTTTGAAACTACGGTTTTTGTTGTAGTGTTTGTTATAGTTTTTCTAGCAGCCTCGATCACTTTTGGTTTGTTGGTACCATAAATTTGAGTGCATATCGCGTCTAGGTCGTCTTTTAAGCTAAAGCTATATCCCATAAGTAGCTTGTCACCAGAGACAAATGGCTTGCTGATGTCGGCGCTATATGATAGTTTGATGATATCTATTAAGTTTTCTTTAAAATTTGCATCATTTCTAGGGGTTATAGACATAAAACTTCCTTGATTATTGTTTTGATATATTAGCACAAACTTAAAAAGTTTTCAATAAAAAACTATTTTTATGAAATTTTTGTCTTTTTAAGAAATTTGATAGTTAAATTTATATTAGAACAGCGAACAACTAAAAGCTATGACACAAAAAATTATCAAAGAGCCTTTATAAACTCTTTAAATTTATCTCCTCGCTCAGCGTAGCTCTTAAACTGATCAAGGCTCGCAGCTGCTGGGCTTAGAAGCGCTATCTCTCCTTTTTTTAGCTCTTTGCTTATCTCATTTACAGCGTTTTGTAAAAAGTCGCATTTTAGGGCAGGCACGTTAAATTTATCGGCTAAATTCATAAGTTTGTCGCTGTTTGAGCCGATGGCGTAAATTTTGACCTTAAGCCCACTTAAGTTTTCAAATAGCTCGTCCATGCTAACGCCCTTGTCGTCGCCGCCTAAGATCAGGTGCATGAAGTGATCTTTGTAGCGTTTTACGGCTTGAATGCTGGCGTCTATGTTGGTCGCTTTTGTGTCATTGACCCAAGTTCGCCCCATCTTGTCGGTGAGCTCTTCAAGCTTGTTTGCCTCGATGACAAATGTGTTTAAAAGCCCTACATCACAGCGGTCAAATAAAATTTTCTCAACCGCAAGTGCCAGCAGTGCGTCAAGTAAAAATGGCGTTTTAAAGGCTATATCGCCCAAATTTACGCCGCAAAAACGAGCAAGATCGCTCTCATCTTTATAGGCGATCACTTTGGCCTTTGTAGGCGTGCTAGCGTAAATTTCAGGCACTATCGCTACGCTAGTTTCGCTCATGCTAACAAGCGGCTTTAGCTTGGCTTTTTCATACTCGCTCATGTTACCATGCCAGCTTAGATGATCTGGCGTGATCGGCAAAAGTACGTAAATTCCTGGTACGGCGCGCTTTGTGTAGTGAAGCGTAAATGAGCTAGTCTCAAGTATCCAAATTTTAGCGTGCGGGTCTAAATTTGCTAGCGCGATGCCGACATTTCCGCCCATCACTGAGCCCTTGCTCTCTAGCAGGTGCTGCATCATCTTTGTGGTCGTCGTCTTGCCGTTTGTGCCGCTTATCCAGACGTTAAATGGCAAATGCGCCTTGTAAATTTCATAAAAATAGTCATATTCGCTAACTAAATTTTTAGCTTTTTTGATAAGCTCGTGGTGAGGCGGGATGCCCGGGCTTGGTATCTCTAGGCTGCTTTTTGCTGGGTCAAATTCGCTAACTGGCAAAAGTGCGTTACCAAACTCATCTTTTGAAATTTCGCTAAATTTATCATCATAGATATCCCAAAGTCCGTCGTTTACGAAGTTTTTAGCGATAGCTTTTGTCGTGCCACCATAGCCAAATAGTGATTTTCTCATGCTTTTATCCTCTTTTGCCCCATAAAATTTCTACTATCTCATTTGCACTTAGCTCACGCATCACGCCCTCTATCTCGCGGCGTTCAAAGAGCTCAAATCTAAACGTATCAGCAAAATTTAGCTTCAAAAACTCCGCAAAATATGCGCCTTTGCAAGCAAATTTTACTCTTACATAAAATGCCTCTAAAAAATCATCATCAAATTCAGGCACAGGCGCTAACATACGCTCTACGATCTGCCTAAGCTCGTCTTTTGTTATGTCAGGCACCACTTTTGGCTCTGGCAGGGCGATGTCAAAGGCGAGATTTTCAGCGCCCTCAGCCTCCCACCACTCGTGCAGGCTAAATTTACTCATATCCTTGCCGCTTATCTTGGCTAGACGCTGCTCTACCTTGTGGTACTCTTCGCTGTCCTCATCGCCAAATTCGTCGCAATAGTCGGTGTAGGCTAAAATTTGCTCCAAAATTTCATCATATTTTTTTCTAGCACTCTCAAAGTCAGGCTCTATCTGCGCTCGCATGATCTACCTGATCTTTAGCGCTGTTAGTGCGATCAAATTTGCTAAAAGCGCGATGATCCAAAAGCGCACGATGATCTTATTTTCCGCCCAGCCTTTTATCTCAAAATGGTGATGTATAGGCGCCATGAGGAAAATTCTGCGTTTAAAAATTTTAAAGCTACCAACTTGCAAGATGACGCTTAACGTCTCAACGACAAAGATGAGGCCGATGATAATGAGCAAAATTTCGTTTTTGGTCGCAACGCCCATAAAACCGATATATGCGCCGACGCTCAGGCTACCGCTATCGCCCATAAAGACTTCAGCCGGATGGCAGTTAAACCACAAAAAGCCCATAAGTGAGCCAATGAGCGCAGAGGCTACGACGACGCTCTCGCCAACGCCTGCGATCTTTGGCAAAAGCAGGTACGAGCTAAAGACGGCGTGACCGCAGATGTAGGCAAAAACGCCAAGAGTTAGAAGCGAAAATATCGATGGCACCGCGGCAAGTCCGTCAAGTCCGTCTGTTAAATTTACCGCATTTGAGGCTGCGACGATGACTAGCGTCCAAAAGAAAATGGCAAAAATTTTCATATCAAAGATCGGCTGCTTGTAAAATGGCAGGTAAAACTCGGTGTTTAGCTCTTTGCTGATGTATAAAAAGGCTGCGAGTAAAAAGGCGATGAGAAACTGAAAAAAGAGCTTTGCCTTTGGGCTTAGGCCGGCGTGGTTTTTAGCACCTAAAATTTTGCTGTAGTCATCCTTATAACCAAGCAAAGTAAAGCAAACTAGGCAAAAGAGCGAGGCTAGCACGAAAGCGTTATCAAGCCTAGCGCAGATGATCGTGGCGATTACGGCTGTAAAGACAAAGACAAGTCCGCCCATGGTCGGCGTTTTTGCCTTTTTTTGGTGAGTTTGTGGCGCGAGCTCGTAGATAGGCTGGGCGGCGTTTTTTGCCTTTGCCCAGGCGATAAATTTAGGCATCAGATAAGCTGTCAAGATAAATGCTATGAAAAACGCGATGCCAGCGCGAACGGTGATATACTGAAAGATATTAAAATTTAAAATTTCGTAGATATAGTAAAACATAGGGGCCTTTATTTTAAAAAAAAGCAATTTTAGTATAATGGCCTTAAAAATTATCTAAATTTAAGGATAAAATTTAAAAATGGCTCAAAAAACTATACTTATAATAACTGATGGCATAGGATCAAACAAAAATGGCAAATTTAATGCATTTGAGGCGGCCAAAAAGCCAAACTACGATAAATTTTTTAAAGAAATCCCAAACTCGCTCATAAAAACTTCTGGAAACGCTGTGGGGCTACCCAAAGGGCAGATGGGAAACAGCGAAGTAGGGCACATGTGCATAGGAAGCGGTCGAGTTTTGTATCAAAATTTGGTCAAAATTTCACGCGGCTTTAATGATGGCTCAATAGCAGAAAATGAAGCGCTAAAAGCCCTTTTTAAAAAGTGCAAAAAGATCCACGTCATAGGGCTTTATAGCGACGGCGGCGTGCACTCTCACATGGAGCATTTTGATGGCATGTGCGAGCTTGCTAGCAAAAGTGGCTGCGAAGTTTTTGCCCACGCTATCACCGACGGACGCGACGTTAGCCCAAATAGCGGCGTAAATTTCATAAAAAGCTTGGAGGCTAAATTTAAGGTAGCAACCGTTTGCGGGAGATTTTACGCGATGGATAGAGATAAACGCTGGGAGCGCATAAAAGAGGCCTATGATAGCTTAGTAGGGGGAGCAAATTTAAGCAGCTTAACGCCAAGCGAGTATCTGCAAAAAAGCTACGACGAGGGCGTGACTGACGAGTTTGTAAAGCCAGCAAGCTTTAATGGCTTTAGTGGCATAGGCAAAGATGACGGCGTGATCTTTATAAATTTTAGAAATGATAGAGCAAGAGAGATTTGCCAGGCTTTGGGCGAGGAGAAATTTAGCGAGTTTGAGCGACCTTTTGCTATCAAAAATTTAATCACCATGACCGAATACGACGCAAATTTTAAATTTGAAGTGCTTTTTAAAAATGAAAAGATAAAAAACACTCTAAGCGAGGTCATAGCAGAGGCTGGACTAAGGCAACTTCACACGGCTGAGACTGAAAAATACGCCCACGTAACATTTTTCTTTAATGGTGGCGTCGAGGAACTAGCCAGCAACGAAACAAGGGTGCTCATCCCTAGTCCAAAGGTCAAAACCTACGACGAAAAGCCAGAAATGAGCGCTGCTGAGGTTTGCAAGGCTGTGCTAAAGGGCATGGAGGATGAGCAAGACTTTATCGTAGTAAATTTCGCAAATGGCGATATGGTTGGACACACTGGCAATTACGAGGCTGCTATAAAGGCGGTTGAAGCAGTGGATATGGCTCTTGGAGAAATTTATGCTAAAGCAAAAGAGAAAAACTACGCGATGATCATCACGAGCGATCACGGAAACTGCGAAGAGATGCGTGATAGCAGCGGTGAGCTACTGACAAATCACACAACTTATGACGTCTTTTGCTTTGTGATGGCTGATGGGGTTAAAGAGCTAAAAAATGGCGGCCTAAACAACATTGCGCCTAGTGTTTTAAAGCTCATGGGGCTTGAAATTCCAGCTGAAATGGACGAGGCGTTATTTTAAATTTGATAATATAAGCAAAATTTATAAGGAGAATTTATGAAATTTAGTGGAAAAAACGTGCTAATAACAGGTGCAAGCAGAGGCATCGGCGCACAAATCGCAAAGACGCTTGCAAATATGGGCTTAAAAGTGTGGATAAACTACCGCTCAAAGCCTGAAATAGCAGACGCTTTGCAAGCTGAAATCGAGCAAAATGGCGGCAAGGCTGCAGTGATAAAATTTGACGCGACAGACGAAGATGAGTTTATAAAAGGTATAAATTTGATAGTTGATAGCGACGGCGAGCTAAGCTACCTCGTAAATAACGCTGGCATAACAAACGACAAGCTAGCACTTCGCATGAAAACTAGCGAATTTACAGATGTGATAAATGCAAATTTAACTTCAGCTTTCATAGGATGTAGAGAGGCTTTAAAAGTGATGAGCAAAAAGCGCTTCGGAGCAGTCGTAAACGTCGCATCTATTGTTGGTGAGATGGGAAATGCTGGACAGGTGAATTATTCAGCCAGCAAGGGCGGACTAATCGCCATGAGTAAGAGCTTTGCAAAAGAGGGTGCGAGCAGAAATATCCGCTTTAACAGCGTAACTCCGGGCTTTATAGAGACTGATATGACGCATGGACTAAGTGATGAGGTGAAAAAAACTTATAGCGACAATATCCCACTAAAACGCTTTGGCAGTGCTAGCGAAGTAGCTGAGGCGGTTGCATTTTTACTAAGTGATCACGCTAGCTACGTGACTGGCGAGACGCTAAAAATAAACGGCGGACTTTATATGTAATGAAATTTCAACAAGTTTTGAAATTTAAAATAAATAAAAGCGTAAATATTATAAGATAACAGACATTTTTTATAAGGAGACCTTAAATGGCAGTATTTGAAGACGTAAGAGACGTAGTTGTAGAGCAACTAAGCGTAGATCCACAAGCGGTAAAACTAGAGTCTAAAATCATCGAAGATTTAGGCGCTGATTCACTTGACGTTGTAGAGCTAGTTATGGCTTTAGAAGAGAAATTTGAAGTAGAAATTCCTGATAGCGAAGCAGAGAAATTAGTAAGCATTCAAGACGTTGTAAATTATATAGAAAAACTAGGCAAATAATTTAAATTTGCATAGTTTGATTTAAGGAGATGTATTGAAACGAGTCGTTGTAACTGGTATTGGCATGATAAACGCACTTGGTCTTGATAAAGAGAGCTCTTTTAAGGCTATTTGCGAGGGTAAAACAGGTGTGAAAGAGATCACGAGCTTTGATGTAAGCGAATTCCCTGTTAAAATTGCTGCCGAGATAACTGATTTTGATCCAAATAGCATTTTAGACGGCAAAGAGGTGAAAAAAGTAGATCGTTTCATACAGCTTGGCATAAAAGCATCTAACGAAGCTATGGCTGATGCGAATTTTAAGGAGTTTGATGCTCATAAATTTGGCGTTAGCTCAGCAGCTGGTATAGGTGGTTTGCCAAATATTGAGAAAAACTCAATCACATATTTTGAAAAAGGCGTAAAGAGAATTTCGCCATTTTTCATCCCATCGGCACTTGTAAATATGCTAGGTGGCATAGTTTCAATAAACCACGGACTAAAAGGTCCAAATTTATCAAGCGTAACAGCTTGTGCAGCAAGCACTCATGCGATATCACAAGCTGCAAAATGCATAATGATCGGTCAAGCAACAAATATGCTAGTTATCGGTGCTGAATCAACTATCTGTGGCGTTGGTATAGGCGGTTTTGCAGCGATGAAAGCACTCTCAACAAGAAATGAAGAGCCAAGTAAGGCATCAAGGCCATTTGATGCAAACCGCGATGGCTTTGTAATGGGCGAGGGCGCTGGCGCACTTGTGCTTGAAGAGTACGAGTCGGCTGTTGCAAGAGGTGCTAAAATTTACGCTGAAGTAGTTGGATTTGGTGAGAGCGGAGATGCACACCACATCACATCACCAACACTTGAAGGTCCATTAAGCGCGATGAAACAAGCACTTGATATGGCAAAAGGCGTAAAGATAGACTATGTCAATGCACATGGTACTTCAACGCCAGTAAATGATAAAAATGAGACAGCTGCGTTAAAGGCTGTTTTTGGCGATAAGTGCCCACCAGTTAGTTCAACTAAAGGTCAGACTGGACACTGTTTAGGCGGTGCTGGTGCGATCGAAGCTGTCATATCTATAATGGCAATGAGAGATGGCATCATCCCTCCAACGATAAACTACGAAACGCCAGATACAGAGTGCGATCTAGACTACGTTCCAAATAAAGCCAGAAAAGCTGATATAAAAGCTGTTATGAGCAACTCGTTTGGCTTTGGTGGAACAAACGGCGTCGTGATATTTAAAAAGTTGGATTAAGATGTCAAATTATTTAGATTTTGAAAAGAGCATAAAGCAAATTGATGAAGATATAGCAAATGCTAAGATCAGAGGCGATGAACATGCTGTTGAAATTTTAAATAAGAACCTATCTAAAGAGATATCAAAAGTATATAAAAATTTAAACGAATATCAACGTTTGCAACTTGCTCGTCATCCAGACAGACCATACGCTATTGACTATATAAATTCATTTTTAGTTGATGGCTATGAAATCCATGGCGACAGGGCATTTCGCGATGACCCAGCAATAGTCTGCTACATCGGCTATATCGGAGGCAAAAAGACTGTCGTTATAGGCGAGCAAAAAGGTCGTGGCACTAAAAATAAACTAAAAAGAAATTTTGGCATGCCTCATCCGGAGGGTTACCGAAAGGCTTTACGCGTAGCAAAATTGGCTGAAAAATTTAACCTACCTATCTTATTTTTGATAGACACTCCAGGTGCATATCCTGGTGTTGGCGCTGAAGAGCGAGGTCAAAGCGAGGCCATAGCTAGAAATTTATTTGAATTTGCAAATTTAAAAACTCCAATAATAGCTGTCGTTATCGGCGAAGGCGGAAGTGGCGGTGCTTTAGCAATAGGCGTGGCTGATAGACTTGCCATGATGAAAAACTCTGTCTTTTCAGTCATTTCGCCAGAAGGTTGTGCAGCGATACTTTGGAACGACCCAGCTAAACAAGAGCAAGCTACAAAATCTATGAAGATAACGGCTGATGACTTAAAAAATTTATCGCTTATAGATGACGTGATAAACGAGCCGATAAATGGAGCCCATAGAGATAAAGACGGTGCCGCAAAAGCACTTGCAAACTACTTCATCTCAGAGCTAGCCGAGCTTGAGAAGCTTGATATAAACGAGCTTGTCACAAAAAGAATAGATAAAATTCTCTCTATCGGAGCTTATGAAGAGTAAAATTTATAGTCACAAGTGAGTTGAAATTTAAGTAAATTTACTTGTGGCTCTCCTTGACGCTAAATTTAATGTAACTTTTTTAAATTTTAAAAATTAAACAATTTTATATTTTTATCCCACTCTTTTAAATTTTATTAACTCATCTATGCGACTTTTAAGTCTTTAAAGCTAAAATTCTTAGCAAATTTCATAAAGGCTATTTGTGGATAAATTTCAAGAAAAATATATAAAACTTTCAAAAGATTACTACAAAAATAACGGCAATGCGGCAAGCGTGGAGGCTTTGTATCAGTTCAAAGAAGAGCTTGAGGCAAGCGAGGATATGCAGGCAAAGAGCGTTTTAGTAGATATTTATCAAATTTTGTCTATGCAAAAGAGTGCTTACGAGCTACTTTTAAAGATACACGATAAAAACGATAAAAAGCAGCTAAAAACACTTGGTTACCTTGCGCAGTTTGTGGATGAGGGCGACAAATGGGCGGTGCCAAGGCCAAAGAGTAAAGAGCAAATTTTAGCCCAAAAGGCAAAGGCTGCCACCTTGCCAAAATTTCGCTATCACCCAGAGCCATTAAAAACTGGTGCATTTAAAGATAATATGAGTGTCATTTGCGAGTGCTGTGGCAAAAACACAGAAATTTATTACAACAATGGCATCTACAGCGAGCAAGATGTCACCTATCTTTGCCCAGCCTGCATTGCAAATGGTGAAGCTGCTAAGAAATTTGACGCTACCTTTGTGCAGGGCGCCGATAATCTTGTCACAGATGACGCCAAAAAAGATGAGGAACTCTTTGAAAGAACACCTGGTTATGAGAGCTGGCAAGGCGAGCACTGGGTGGCGTGTTGTGATGATTATTGCGCATTTTTGGGCGATGTGGGCACGAAGGAGCTTGAGGAGCTCGGCATCGCAGACGAGGTTTTTGCGGACTACGCAAAAAGAGACGAGTATGACGTGAAAATGGCTCGCGAGCTACTCGTAGCGGGCGGCGATTTTGCTGGGTATTTGTTTCGCTGCTTGCACTGCAAAAAGTATCACATCTACATTGATGCTTGCTAGAAAGGGAAAAATATGGATCTAAATGAAATTTCTAAAGGCTGCAAAGAGCGCGGCTTGGATGAGCTTTTTGAGTTTTTAAAGCCAATGGCTAAAAATGCTATAAAGATAGATACGCAGGCTAAAGATGACGGTGATATCGCTGTTGGAGCGTCTAAATTTGGCGGACAGCCAGATCTGCCAGCTAGCGTGCCTTGGCCCTCAAATGAAAACGGCGCGCTTAGCTTTGTGGCGCAGATAAATTTTGCTGAAGTTAGTAAATTTGACACCGACGGACTTTTGCCAAAAAGTGGCATGCTCTATCTTTTTTATGATATAAATTTACGCATTTGGGGCTATGACCCTGCTGATAAAAAGGGCTTTGCCGTGATCTTTAGTGAGGCAGTTCAAGACCAGCTTGCTCGCCAAAACATGGATAGTGGAAATTTCACATTTGGCGCACGCTCTCTTAGCTTTAAAAACGAGTTAAATTTGCCAAGTTTGCAAAGCTCGCTCGTGCCATTTGGTAAATTTAGCGAGGAGGAGTGGGAGGCATATCACGAGATCATCGAGCCAAGCTGGCAGGCCAAAGAAAACAAGCTCCTTGGTCACTCTGACAACATTCAAGACGGCATGGAGCTAGAGTGCGAGCTCGTGGCAAATGGCCTTGACTGCGGCGATGGTAGCGCTTATCACCACCAAAATATCGCTGAGTTTGAGAAAAATGCCGCCCAGTGGCAGCTGCTTTTGCAGATAGATAGCGACTGGGAAAGCGACATGGACTGGGACGGAGAGGGCAGAATTTATCTGTGGATAAAGAGGGATGACCTGGCGGTGCGCAACTTTAGCAAGATGTGGCTAGTTTTGCAAACAAGCTAATTATGAAAATTTATTAAGATCGCTTGTTTTTTGTATCATTGACAATCCTTTTAAAGGGATTTATGCCTAAAATTTCATCACGTAGGCACTTTCTTGCTACGATTGCTTTGCTTGCAGTAAGTGTCATTTTGCCTACTTTTGCTCACACGTCGTCCACAAAAGGTCGAAGCCAAACAAATTTAAAAAAGATGATTAAAAATATCGTTTTAGTTCATGGCACATTTGTTGATGGTTCTTGCTACGCTGAGTTGATCCGCCACTTGCAAGAAGCTGGCATTAACACCGTTGCTGTGCAAAATCCGCTAACTTCTCTTGCATCAGCGTTTTGCAAAGCAGATAAATGCAAAGACAAAAGTGGGCATCTTTTGATGATCTCACAGCCAAAAGGGCTGGCAAACTGGCTCATTGAGATTGCGGATTTGATCTAATTTTATAAAACAAGCCACTTTAAATGAGTAGCTTGAAGCTAAATTTTACTAGCATTTTTGCCCATCAAGGCTTTAAATTTATCTTTTCTTTTTATAAAATACCAAGCTTATCAATGCCCAAATTTAGGCAAATTTTAGTAAAATCTTCAAAAATTTAAAGGCAAAATATGTTTAATGGCTTAATCAGAGAGCTTGCCGAGGTCATTAGCTACTCGCAAAATGTTCTACGGCTAAAGGCTAAATTTCGCCCAAATTTAGGCGACAGCATCGCAGTAAATGGCGCTTGCTTAAGCGTGACCAAACTATATGAGGACGGCTTTAGCGTGGAGCTAAGCGCAGAGAGCAGGGCAAATGTCGCGGTTGAAAATTTAGCTGGCAGGGTGCATATCGAGCCTGCGATGAAGCTAGCAGAGCGAGTAGATGGGCATTTGATGCAAGGGCACATCGACTTTATCGGCGTGATCTCAGCTATCAAAAAGCATGAAAACGGCGTTGATTTTTACATCGACCTGCCAAAGGAGGCGATAGCTCTGATGGCAAACAAGGGCTCGGTGGGCGTTGAGGGCGTGAGCCTTACGATAAATGAAATTTTGCCAAAGGGCATAAGGCTAACCATCATACCGATCACGTTTAGAGATAGTCTTTTTGGCACTTTCAAGGTCGGCAGACGCGTAAATATCGAGAGCGACTTGCTGGCTCGCTACGTGGCTAGGATGCTTGAGGCTAAGCAAAATGGCGGCCTTAGCTGGGACGAGGTCGAGAGAATTTCAAGCCTCTACTAAGCGAGCGAAGATGCGTGAAAATTTAGAGATCGTTTTTGATAAAAATGGCATAGTGGCTGGCTTTACAAATAGATTTGGTGGCGTGAGTGAGGGTAAATTTAGCTCGCTAAATTTGGGCGATCACGTGGGCGATGAGCCAAAAGATGTCATAAAAAATAGAGAAATTTTGGCTAAAAATTTGGGCGTTAGGCAGCTTAAATTTATGAAGCAGATCCACTCGGACAAGGTTTTTGTCCTTGAAAACGAGGAGGATGAGCTGCCAGAGTGCGACGCTGTGATCACAAATTTAAGCGATGTGGGCATCTGCGTTTTGGTGGCGGACTGCTCGCCAGTTGTGATGATAGATGAGAGGCAGGGTGCCATCTGCGTGGCTCATGCGGGCAGAGCCGGCGTGATGCTAAAAATTTGCACAAAAGCCGTTATGCTTATGGGCGAGAAATTTGGCTCAAGAGCGGGCGAGATGAGCGTCTTTGTCGGAGCAAATATAAAAGGCGGCTGCTACGAGGTGGGCGAGCTTGATCTTGGGGAATTTAACGCATATAAGATAGGTAGAAATTTTGATATGAACGCAGCCTTGAGAGATGAATTTAGCGCACTTGGGATTAGAAATTTAAACTTTAGCGAGGTCTGCACGCACTGTGACGAGAGATATTTTTCATACCGAAGAGACGGCGTGTGCGGTAGATTTTGCGGATTTGCAGTGAAATTTAAGGATAAAAATGTATGAGAGCTTTAAAAATCCACTAGCGGCAAAAATAGCTCAAAACGCTAGAAATTTGGGCTTTGAGCAGCTTATGAACGAAGAGTTTGTGCAGATGCTACTTAGCTCAAAAAAGATGGAGCTAAGCGCCGTGGATAGGGAAAATATCGAGCAAATTTTTATAAAACTGATGGAGATAGAAGAAAAAGTACAACTTAGCAAATAAAGGAGAAAATATGCTTTTGCTTAAAAATGCTAATCTATACACGCCAAAATTTCTTGGCAAGCGCGATGTTTTGGTAGGTGGCGGTAAAATTTTAGCTATCGGCGAGGGGCTAAGCTTTAGCGTAGAAGGGCTTGAAATTTACGACCTAAAAGGCAAAATTTTGGCTCCAGGCCTCATTGATCAGCACGTGCATATTACGGGTGGTGGCGGCGAGGCTGGATATCACTCAAGAACGCCTGAGATCACGCTTAGCCAGATCGTAAAATACGGCACAACGACGCTTGTTGGCGTTTTGGGGACTGACGGGGTCACTAGAAGCTTGGAAAATCTCTACTCAAAAGCAAAAGCGCTCGAGTTTGAGGGCATCTCGACCTTCATCCACACTGGCTCATACGCAAGCCCCTGTGTGACATTTACCGGCGACATCGCAAAGGATCTCATACTAATCGACAAAGTGATCGGCGTCAAGATCGCACTGACCGACAACCGCGGCAGCTACGTCTCAAAAGAGGAGCTCATCAAGATCCTAAGCAAGATACGCATAGGCGGCATGGTCTCTAAAAAAGGCGGCGTGCTTCACATGCATATGGGCGGACTGAGCGAGAAATTTGACAACGTCTTTAAGGTGATAAAAGACTACGAATTTCCAGTTCATTACTTCTCGCCGACACACTGCGCTAGGACGAAGGATCTGTTTAACGAGGCTTTGAAATTTCAAAAAATGGGCGGAAATATCGATATTACAAGCGGTGGGAGTAAATTTGCCCCACTTCACGAGGTGGTGGCTTATGGCGTTGAAAATGGGCTAAATTTAGAGCGCCTAACGATGAGCTCAGACGGCAACGGCAGCGTGCCTAAATTTAATGAAAATGGCGAGCTTGTGGGATACGGCTGTGCCTCATGTGCGTCAAATTTAGAGGTATTGCAAGCTTTGGTAAGAAATAAAATTTTAAAGATAGAAGACACTTTGGCTTTGATGAGTAAAAACGTGGCGAAATATCTAAATTTAAGCCAAAAAGGCGAGATAAAAGTGGGCAATGACGCTGATCTTTGCGTCTTTGATGAGGAGCTAAATTTATACGACGTGATCGCAAAAGGCGAGTTTTGTGTCAAGGACGAAAAGGTCGTTAAAAAAGGCTTTTTCGAGTAAATTTAAAGAAATTTGAGCTTTATTTGTAGCTAAAGAAATCTTTAAATTTAGCTTCAATAAAGCCAAGTTTCAATATAATCCAAGCTTTATTTCACACACGACAATCCTAAATTTGGTTGTGCGAAAGCATTAATGGTCGTGGAGGATAAAACTAAATTCAAGGCAAAATGCCTAAAACAAGGAGAAACTCATGGTAACTATGAGAGATTTATTAGAGTGTGGCGTACATTTTGGTCACCAAACACGCCGCTGGAACCCAAAGATGAAAAAATTTATCTTTGGCGAGAGAAAAGGTATCTATATTATAGATCTACAAAAGACTATCCGCTACTTCCGCTACACTTACAACATTGTTCGTGACGCAGCCGCTGAAGGCAAGTCAGTGCTATTTGTCGGTACTAAAAAACAAGCTATCGACGCTATCAAAGAGTACGCTGAGAAATGCGGAATGCCTTATGTAAATCACCGCTGGCTAGGTGGTATGATGACAAACTTCGGTACTATCCGCCAGTCTATCCGCAAACTAGAAGTTATCGAGGCTATGGAAGAAGATGGCTCGATAAATTTACTAACTAAAAAAGAGGCTTTGATGCTTCGCCGCAAAAAAGAGAAGCTTATCGCAACTCTAGGCGGTATCCGCAATATGAAAAGCCTACCTGATATGATATTTGTCGTTGATACAGTTAAAGAAAAGATCGCTGTTCAAGAGGCAAATCGCTTAAAAATCCCAGTTGTAGCACCAATAGATACAAACTGCGATCCTGACGTTGTTGATTATCCTATCCCAGGAAACGACGACGCGATCCGCTCTGTTCAGCTTTTCTGCCAAGAGATGGCTGAGGCGATCAACGAGGGCAAATCACTTCTTGAGCAAGATGGTGGCGAGCAAGCTGCTGGCGAAGAAGTAAGCCAAGATGAGAAAGATGCAGTTGTAGCTGAGGCTATGAGCGAAGAAGACTTTGGCGAGGACGAAGAGTAATGGAAATAACTGCACAAATGGTAAAAGAGCTCCGCGAATCAACCGGAGCTGGCATGATGGACTGCAAAAAGGCACTTGGCGAAGCAAATGGCGACATGGAAAAAGCTGTTGATATCCTTCGTGAAAAAGGCCTAGGTCAAGCTGCTAAAAAGGCTGACCGCCTTGCAAGCGAGGGCTTAGTAAGCGTTGAAGTTTGCTCAAAATGCAAAAAAGCAACTATCAGTGAGATCAACTCTGAGACTGACTTCGTTGCTAGAAACCCACAGTTTCAAGCACTTGCAAAAGACACAACAGCTCACATCCAATCAAGTGGTATAAAAACAGTTGAAGAGCTAAATACAAGTACTTTAAATGGTGTTAAATTTGAAGAATATTTCAAAACCCAGATCGCAACTATCGGCGAAAACCTTGTAGTTCGCCGCTTTGAGACTATTAGTGCTGATGATAAGGGCGTGGTAAATGGTTACGTTCACTCAAATGGCCGTGTTGGCGTACTTATCGGTGCAGCTTGCGAAAGTGCTGAAGTTGCAAACAAAGCAGCTGAATTTATAAGAAATTTATGTATGCATGCAGCTGCTATGAAGCCAAGCGTTATAAGTTACAAAGATCTTGATAGAGATTTTGTTGAGAAAGAATTTATCGCACTTCGCGCCGAACTTGAAAAAGAAAATGAAGAGCTAAAACGCCTAGGCAAGCCACTTCACCACATCCCTGAGTATGCTAGCCGCTGCCAGATAGGTGAGGCAGAGCTTGCAAAAGCTACAAAAGTGATCGAAGAAGAGCTAAAAGCTGAGGGCAAACCTGAGAAAATTTGGGATAAGATCATCCCTGGCAAGATCGAGAGATTTTACGCTGATAATACAGTGCTTGACCAACGCCTTACACTTTTAGGTCAGTTTTATGTAATGGATGATAAAAAGACTATCGAACAAGTTATCGAAGAGAAGAGCAAAGAGCTTGGCGGCAAGATCAAGATCGTAAAATACGTTCGTTTCGAGCTTGGCGAAGGCTTAGAGAAAAAAGTAGATGACTTTGCTGCAGAAGTTGCTGCTCAAATAGGCTAATGGAAATTTTAAGAGCGTCTAATCTAGGCTTTGCGTATGATTATACGCTCTTTAACAATATAAATTTAACTCTCAATCAAAAACAAAGCATCGCGATAACAGGTGTTAGCGGTTGTGGCAAATCAACGCTTTTACACATACTTTCAACACTTTTAAAACCAAATTTTGGCGAGGTCATCTATCAAGATAGATCGATCTACGAGCTTTCTCAAAACGAGCTTTTGGCCATTAGAAGGCTTCATTTTGGCATTATTTTTCAGTCGCACTATCTTTTTAAAGGTTTTAGCGCTTATGAAAATATCGAGCTTGCAAGTATCTTATCTGGCGAAAATATAGAAAAAAATGATCTTGAAGCGCTAAAAATTTCAAGCGTTATAAATCAAAAAGTTGGCGAGCTAAGTGGCGGCCAGCAGCAGCGTGTCAGCATCGCTAGAGTGCTTACCAAAAAGCCAAAGATCATCTTTGCAGACGAGCCAACGGGCAACCTTGATAAGCAAACGGCAAATGAAGTGATGCAAGTTTTGTTTGACTATATAAATGAAAATAGCGCTGCCCTTGTTTTAGTCACTCACGACAACGACCTAGCCGCGAAATGTGACAATTCATACAAGCTTGAAAATAAAGAGCTTGTGCAAATTTCTTAAAATTTAGCTTCAAATTTCTAAAAACGACCGCTTAAATTTAAAAAACAAAGTAAAATTTTGTAAAATTAGTAAAAAAATTAAAAGAGCAAAATGGAACTAGTAGAATTTTTTGGAGCCGATAAAGCAATAGTTTTTATGCTTTTGTTTGCACGCCTAAGCGGTCTCATCGTTTTTTTTCCATTTTATTCGCACAATCAAATTCCTCTTAGCGTAAAAACGCTTTTAGTTTTTGTCCTTTGCGTCGTGCTATTTCCCATCTCAAAAGCTCATGAAAACTCTATAAATTTCTTAATCGGCGAGATCTTAGGCGAGGTTATGCTAGGACTAAGTGCCGGACTTATGCTAACCATCATCTTTGCCACACTTCAAATGGCAGGGGAGCAAATTTCCATGGTCATGGGCTTTTCGATGGCGTCGGTGCTTGACCCACAAACTGGCACAAACTCTCCAGTCATTGCAAACCTCATAAATTTCATCGCGCTGCTAACATTTCTAGCTTTTGATGGGCATCATTTGCTCCTTCAGTTTTACGCTAGCTCACTTGCTGTGGTGCCACTTGGCGACTTTTATCCACGCCCCGGCATCATGAGCTATGCGATAAATTTATTTACAAATTTGTTTATGTTTGGCTTTATCATGTCATTTCCGATCATCGCGCTTTCTTTGCTCTCAGACTCCATTTTTGGCATGCTCATGAAGACGATGCCGCAGTTTAACCTACTAGTCATCGGCTATCCTATCAAAGTGACGATCGGATTTTCTGTTTTGATAGCCATTTTAGCAGGCATTATGAAGATAATGAGCGACCTACTTTTAAAAGTGATAAATGATCTGCCGGCTCTGTTTTTTTAAGAAAATAGCAATGAAATTTATCATAGAATAGGCTTTTACTATTACAAGGAGGGATGATGAAAGTTGCTCTAATAAATAAAAATCCAGCAGTTTCACGTCTGATAACTTTAAGTCTGAATAAAATCGGTACCGAATATAGCGAATTTGAGGATCTAAATGGATTTGACGATGCTCAGTTTGACTTTATCATAATCGACAGCGACGTGGACAGCAGTGAGCTTGCGACTACAAAAGATGTGATGTATCTAGCAAGTCGTGGCGAGAATAAACCAGAATTTGCTACTTTGATGCTTGAAAAACCATTTTTACCAACTGAATTTATAAGTGTTTTTGAGCAAAATATCCCAAAAGATGAGCCAGCTGCCGAGCATGGCGAGAGTGAGCAGGGTGAAAGTGACTTTGGCGACTTTAGCGATGAGGCTATAAATTTTGACGAGATGTCAGGGTTTAAACTGCCTGATATCGATACAAATTTAGAAAATTTTGCAGATCTTGACAAAGAGCTTTTAGAAAGTGGCATAGATAGCCCAAGCGAGGAGATTAGCCAGAGTGACTTGCAAGAGGAAAATGAAGCTAGCGATGTGGAGTCTTTAGAAGAGTTTGAGGACTTGCAAGAGCTTGCTAGCGAAGACCTTGCTGATGAGAGCGAAGAGAGCAAAGATGGCGATCTAGCAGAGCTTAGTGCGCTTGTCGATGAGATAGAAAATATGCCAGAAGAGTCTGAAGCAGATGAAGAGCTAAATAAAAATTTAGATGATATTATTAGCCAAAATGACGTTGCAGGCTTGGTTGATGAAGAGAAGGCAGATGGCGAGCTTGATGAGATAGATCAGAGTAAATTTGAGCTTAGTGAGATCGATTCGCTTGATGAAGAGCCAAATAGTGAAGAGACTGATGAGGAAAATAAAAATTTAGATGATGCTGACGAGAGTGATGCTAAAAATTTGGAGCAAGAAGAGCTAAATATAGACGAGCTAGCTAAATTTGATGATGAAGATAGCCTTGAAAATGAGCTAAATTTAGAAGATGAGCCTAAAGATGAGGAGAATTTAGATGAGATCTCTGAGGCTGATGAAGAGCAAATTCAAGTAGATGATGAAAAGGCAGAAGAGGATATAGAAGAAGAGGCTTTGGATGAAATTTCAAGTGAGGAGTTGGAAAATTTAGATCCTAGTGAGAGTGAAAATTCTTCTAATGAGATGCCAGTAGAAGAGCTAGAAGATGTGAGTGAGCCAGAAGCCAAAGAATATCTAGGCCTTGCGGATGAAACTTTTGAAGAAGAAAATACTCAAGAAGATGACGAACAAGAAGAAGACACGAAAGAAGAGAGCAAAGACGTAGCATCAAATGAGTTAAATTTTGACGCGTCATCGATAGATGATATAGATGAAAACACGATGTTAGCAGCATTTGGACTAAAAGATATGCCTCAAACAAGCTCAAAAAATGATGCAAAAGAAGACTACAAAGAAGAGCTAACTAAAAAGATCACAAAACACGTCCACGAGTCGCTAAATGAGAGCTCGCTAAGAGATGTGCTAAAAGATATGAACATCAAGATAAATATAAGTTTCGAGGAAAAGTAGTTGCAAGGACAAATTTTAGTAGTTTCGGGACCTAGCGGGAGCGGTAAAAGCACGTTACTTAGCCGTCTTTTAAAGGAGGAGAAAGACCTATATTTTTCTATCTCAAGTACAACAAGAGCCAAAAGAGAAGGCGAAGTTGATGGGGTTGATTATTATTTTATAAAAGAAGATGAATTTAAAAGCGGCATCGAAAAAGGCGAGTTTTTAGAGTGGGCGCAGGTGCATAAAAATTACTATGGCACGAGCTTAAAGCCAGTTTTAGAAGCACTTGAGGCCGGTAAGATAGTGATATTTGACATCGATGTGCAAGGCTTTCACATCGCACTTGAGAAATTTAAAAGCTATATCACTTCAGTTTTTATAACAACTGCTAATAAAAAAGAGCTAAAAAGGCGCTTGGAAAACCGTGGAACAGATAGCGACGAGACGATAGAAAATCGCTTAATGAACGCAGTTGGTGAGATGGAGCATATTTTAGAGTATGATTATTTTTTAGTAAATGATGATATAGAAAAGAGCTATAAAGGGCTAAAATCAATCCTTCGAGCGATGAGGTTAAAAAGTGCTAAGATAAATTTAAGAAATGTCATCGACGAGTGGATAGATTGTTAGAAATTCAGGAATTTATGATAATATTTTGAGAAAATTTGATAAGGAGAAAAGATGGGTTCTTTTAGTATTGGCCATTGGTTGATCGTTTTAGCGATCATTGTATTACTTTTTGGAGCAAAGAAGATCCCAGAGCTTGCGAAAGGACTAGGCAAGGGCATAAAGACTTTTAAAGCTGAGATGGAGGATACAACCCCTGAAAAGAGCGAAAAAGTCGAGCATAAAGAAGAGAGTGCAGCTAGTCAAAAGATAGAAGAAACAACTAAAAACGCATAGGTTTTAGAGTTGAAAGATAAAGTAAAATCTGAAATTTCAAAGGTTTTAGAGCGTGAATTTGTGCTTGAGAAGCCAAAGGATAAAAATTTAGCCCACTATGCGATGCCGCTTTTTAGCCTTGCAAAAGAGCTAAGAAAGTCTCCAGCTATGATAGCTAGCGAGTTTGCTGATAAATTTAGTGACAGTAAGATAGTTGAAGCTAGCGCGGTAAATGGCTACTTAAATTTCAAGCTTAAGAGCGAATTTTTAGATGAAATTTCAAAGCAAATTTTGCTAGATAGTGAAAATTTTGCAAAAGAAGATGCGAAAAAAGATAGTTATTTAATAGAATACATCAGCGCAAATCCGACTGGACCGCTTCACATCGGACACGTTAGAGGCGCAGTTTATGGCGATACTTTAGCTAGACTTGGCAAAAGACTTGGCTACGCCATCTCAACAGAATACTACATAAACGATGCTGGCAATCAAATAGATCTGCTTGGCACATCTATATCACTTGCGGCTAAAGAGCAGCTTTTTAACGAAAGCGTCGTCTATCCGGAGAAATACTACCGCGGGGATTATATTTTAGATATTGCTAAGCTTGCAAATGAGAAATTTGGCAAGGAAATTTTTTATGACGAGAGCAGAAACCTTGAGCTTGCCGAGTTTGGCAAGGATATCGTGCTTGAGATAATCAAAAAAGACTTGGCTGATGTTGGCATTTTTATAGAGAGCTGGGCTAGCGAAAAAGCACTTTACGACCGTCTTGAGCCAACAATAGAAAAGCTAAAACGCTCAAATCAAATGTATGAAAAAGAGGGCGCTATCTATATCGCTTCGACCACGCTTGGCGACGACAACGATAGGGTTGTGGTTAGAAATGACGGCAGACCGACATATCTAGCTGGCGACATCATCTATCATAACGCTAAATTTGAGAAAAATTTTGACCACTATATAAACATTTGGGGCGCGGATCACCACGGATATATCGCAAGGCTAAAGGCTGCGATAAATTTCCTTGGTTACGATGAAAACAGGCTTGAAGTGATACTTATGCAGATGGTTAGCTTACTAAAAGAGGGCAAGCCATATAAAATGAGCAAGCGTGCTGGCAATGCGGTGCTGATGAGTGATATTGCGAGTGAGATCGGTGCTGAGGCGCTTAGATTTATCTTTATAAGCAAGGCAAATACGAGTAGTTTGGAATTTGACGTGGATGAGCTTAAAAAAGAGGATAGCTCAAACCCTATTTTTTATATAAACTACGCTCACGCTAGGATAAATCAGGTCTTTGCAAAGGCTGGAAAAAGCGTTAGTGACGTAATAAATGCAGACTTTGAGTGCCTAGATGAAAATGCTAAAAATTTACTTTTTGAAGCGCTTATATTGCCTGAAATTTTAGAGGATGCTTTTGCTTCAAGGCAGCTTCAAAAAATACCAGACTATCTAAAGTCACTAGCTGCTAGCTTTCATAAATTTTATAATGAAAACCGTGTGGTTGGAAATGAAAATGAAGATAGCTTGCTAAAAGTCTTTGCAGTCGTTGCTATCTCGATAAAAACAGCATTTAATATAATGGGAATCACAGCTAAAGATAGGATGTAGCTTTATAGCCGCCAGACATTAGTCAAAAAGTTGGCTAAATACCCCTTTTTTCAAATATAATTGCAATAGTTTTTGCTATGATCTTTATCTCCAGCCAAAGTGACCAGTGCTTTATGTAGTAAAGATCATACATTAGCTTTTGTTTGGCGTCGTGTGTGTTTGCGCCGTAAGGGTAATTTACCTGCGCCCAGCCAGTGATGCCTGGGCGGACGATGTGGCGTTCATTGTAGTACGGTATCTCTTTTTCAAAGAAATTTATCCAATATCTTCGCTCTGGCCTTGGGCCTATTAGGTGCATTTGCCCGCGAAGCACATTTATACACTGTGGCACTTCGTCGATGCGAGTTTTACGCATAAATTCGCCAAATTCAAAGACTCTCTCATCATTTTTGCTAGCAAATTTAGCTCCATCTTTTTCAGCATCAACCACCATCGAGCGAAATTTGATGCATTCAAATTCCCTGTTGCCCAGCCCGACCCTATTTTGCAAGAAGTAAAGGCTGCCAGGGGACTGCTCGTCTATCTTTTTCTTGACGTAAAATTTAAGCACAAAAAGTATCACAAGAAGCAGTGAACAGCTTACATAGTCGATCACGCGTTTTAAGGCGTATTCAAAGGCATTGTAAGGCTTGATATCGTTTAAAAAGTTTAAATTTTCGCCATTTTCTGGGATGTAGCACTTTTGCAAGTAAATTTCTAAAAAGCTCTCCACATTTAGAAATTTGATCTTTTTATACTTCGTCTTAAACTGTAAAAGCGTGAGAAATCTCACCAGTTTGCTATCAACGGGCTTTTGGGTATTTAGCACTATTAGCCTCTGATCGCCTGATTTTATGAGATTTTCTAGCGCACTTCGCAAAGCCTTTGCGTCGCTATTTTCGTGGGATAGAAAATTTACCTGGCCAAATTTCTTTCTAAGCTTCTCTAGTTCGAGTTTGGTGAAAGTATATTTTTCGCCAAGGATGATCATAGGCCTATCCCTTTATCTTTATTTTAAATTTGTATTATAAAATTCGCCTAATTATACCCAAACGTGCTAATTGCATTTTTAAAAAAAGAGTTAAGGTTAAAATATGTCTCATAAATTTCTTGCTGTGCTTGTTTTAGCGCTGATTTGTGCAATTTCTTTTGCGCTCTCAAACACGGTTTTGGCTAAATTTCATACTAGCCCGCTCATCATCTCTATTATTCTAGGCGCTATTTTTGCAAATCTTTTTACCAAACAGACTCAAATTTTAAAAAATAGCGGCGTTGTAGCGATCGCTGGGAAGCAAATTTTAAGGCTTGGTATCATACTTTTTGGCTTTAATATAAGCCTTAGCGAGATCGCAAGTGTCGGCACTCTAGGCGTTATATACGCAGCTTTTATGGTATTTGCGACCTTTTGCTTTGCGCTTTTTGTAGCCAAAGCTTTGGGGCTTAGCAAGGATAGTGCCGTGCTTATTGGCTCAGGGGCTAGCATATGCGGCGCAGCTGCTGTTATGGCTACACAAAATGAGATAAAAGCAGACGCAAACAAGCTTGCTATCGCCATTTGCACGGTGGTGCTCTTTGGGACGATTGGCATGTTTATCTATCCATTTATCGCTAAATTTCTAGCTCTCACGCCGCACCAAACTGGCTTTTTTATCGGTGGCTCACTTCACGAGGTAGCCCATGCGGTCGCAGCCTCAGCGGCATTTGACGGCACAACAAGCAGCACCGCCGTCATCATAAAAATGCTTCGCGTCATCATGCTTGTGCCATTTTTGTTTTTGCTAAATTTCTTAAATTTAAGCCAAAATAGTGGTGGCTCAAAGCTAAAGAGCATACCATGGTTTGCGCTATTTTTCCTAGTGGCGATCTGCGTTAGATCTTTGCCATTTTTCCCTGAAAATTTGGTGGAGATTTTAAAGCTAGCCGCTAGTATCTGCCTTTGCGTTGCGATGTGTGCTTTGGGGTTTGGGATAGATAGGAGTATATTTAAAGCGACGGGCAAAAAGCCATTTTTGTTAGCATTTTTTATATTTTTATGGCTTATTTGCTCATCGCTTGTCTTTGTTAAGACTCTTTGCTAGTTTTTAGCTTTTGCAAAAACTCTTCGATGTTGTATTTTGCCCTGTAAGCTGGGCTCAAAAGATGTATCAAAATGTCGCCAAGGTCCATTACGATCCAATCAGGCGAGCTCTCAGTGCCTATAAATTTCTCTCCAAGAGGCTTAAGCTCCTCTTTTAGATCTTCAGCCAGCGAGTAAGCGTGCCTCTCGCCAAGCGTAGTAGCGATAACTACGGCCTTTACAAAATAATCATCCCCACTCATATCAAACACTTGTATTTCTTCAGCCTTTTTTGCGTCTAAAACCTTAACTATACTTTCGGTGCGCTCTTGCATCGATCTTTCCTGCATCTTTAATCCTTGGTAAAAATTTATAATCTCATCTTTTATCTCGCTAGGCAGCTCATCAAGCCCCTTTTGATGCCTGATCTGCGACGAGCTAACATCCACATGCACGTCCATTTTTTGTAAATTTTGCGGAATTTCTATGTGATTGCGCTTGGCGATCACAAACTGCACTAAATTTTTTAACTCCTCGTAGCCATGCCACTTATCAAGCGTAGCTAGGTGGTCTGCGCCTATTATGAGATAAAATTTCTCTATCTTGAATTTCTCATACAAATACTTAACCGTCTCTATGGTAGGCACTGGGCGAGCTAAATTTATCTCATAGTCTGAGATCTCGACCTTCTCTAGGCCGCCCCAAATTTCTCTTATCCACTTTAGGCGAAGCTCTGGTGGAGCTGAAAATTCGCTCTTAAAGGGACTTATAAAAGTTGGCATGATTATGAGCTTGTCGATGTCAAGGCCACTTAGTGCCATTTTCACAATGCTATCGTGTCCTAAATGAACCGGATCAAAGCTCCCGCCAAAAAGTGCTAACTTCATCTATTAAAGTGCCTTGTTTATATTTGTTTTAAAATTCTTTTTTGTAGAATTAGGCGTAATTATATCAAAAGGAGCTAAGATGTCAGTTAAAGTAGCAATAAACGGCTTTGGGCGTATCGGTAGGTGTGCTGCTCGTATTATTTTAGAGCGTGATGATGTTGAGCTTGTCGCTATTAACGACACCGCAACAAGGGATATGACGAGGTACTTGCTCAAATACGACAGCGTGCATGGCGAATTTAAGCAAGACGTTAAGGTGATAAGCGACGATTTTATAGAGGTAAATGGCAAAAAGATAAGAGTTTTTTCTACAAGAGATTTAAACGAGCTTAGCTACGCAGACTACGGCGTAGACGTGGTTTTAGAGTGCACTGGCAAGTTTTTAACCACTGAAAAATGTGAGCCATATCTTGCTCGCGGCGTCAGAAAAGTCGTCATGAGTGCTCCGGCAAAAGATGATACAGCGACATTTGTAGTTGGCGTAAATGACGATAAATACGCAGGCGAAGCGATCGTCTCAAATGCAAGCTGCACCACAAATGGCCTAGCTCCAGTGGCAAAGGTGCTAAACGATAAATTTGGCATCGTAAAGGGTCTAATGACCACGATCCACGCATATACAAATGGCCAAAGCCTAGTTGATGTAAAGGCTAAAGATTTCCGCCGCTCACGTGCAGCAGCGCTAAATATCGGACCTACGACCACCGGAGCTGCAAAAGCGATCGCTAAAGTGCTCCCCGAGCTAAGTGGCAAGCTACACGGCCAAGCAGTGCGCGTACCAGTGGCAAATGTCTCAATGGTCGATCTAACGGCGGTTTTAAAAAGACCAGCTAGCAAAGAGGAGATAAACGAGGCATTTAGGGCGGCTGCAGAGTCAAATTTAAAGGGAATTTTATTCGTCGATGACGACTACAGAGTTAGCAGCGACTTTTGTACAAGCACCTTTAGCAGCATCGTAGCGAGTGACACTACACAGGTTATCGCTGATGATATGGTGAAGGTCTTTGCGTGGTACGACAACGAGTGGGGCTACTCAACAAGGCTTGTTGATCTTGCTAAGATCGTGGCTACAAAGTAAATTTAAAGGGTGAAAAATGAGTGATATTTTATCGATCAACGACCTTGAGCTTAATGGTGCAAAAGTCTTTATAAGGTGCGATTTTAACGTGCCTATGGACGAATTTTTAAACATTACCGACGACCGCAGGATCCGCTCGGCGATACCAACTATCCGCTACTGCTTGGATAATGGCTGCAGCGTGGTTTTGGCTAGTCACTTAGGACGTCCAAAAAATGGCTATGAAGAGAAATTTTCACTTCAAGGCGTGGCAAAGAGGCTATCAAGGCTGCTTGATAGAGAGGTGATATTTGCTGAAGATGTGATCGGAAATGACGCTAAAACAAAGGCTGCGGCTCTAAAGCCAGGCGAAATTTTAATGATAGAAAATTTACGCTTTGAAAAGGGCGAAACCAAAAATGACGAGGCTTTGGCAAAAGAGCTTTCAGGCTTTGGCGAATTTTACATCAATGACGCATTTGGCGTTTGTCACAGGGCTCACGCATCGGTTGAAGCGATCACTAAATTTTACGATGAAAAGCATAAGGCAGCTGGATTTTTGTTGCAAAAAGAGATAAATTTCGCTCAAAATTTGATAAAACATCCATCACGTCCATTTGTCGCAGTCGTAGGTGGCTCAAAGGTGAGTGGCAAGCTTCAAGCCCTACATAACCTTCTGCCACGCGTAGATAAGCTCATAATTGGCGGCGGTATGGCATTTACATTTTTAAAATCACTTGGCGAAAACATCGGAAATTCGCTCCTTGAGGAAGAGCTCATCGAAGATGCAAGGCAAATTTTACAAAAAGGCAAAGAGCTAGGAGTGAAAATCTACCTACCAGTAGATGTCGTCGCTGCTCAGACATTTTCAGCTGAAAGTGCCGTAAAATATGTCCCAGCTCAAGAGATCCCAAATGGTTGGATGGGGCTTGACATCGGACCAGCGTCGATTAGGCTATTTAAAGAGGTCATCGCCGATGCGCAAACCATCTGGTGGAACGGACCTATGGGCGTTTTTGAGATGGATAAATTTAGCAAAGGTAGCATCAAAATGAGCCACGCTATCATCGACACTCACGCGACAACCGTCGTTGGCGGTGGCGATACGGCTGACGTGGTCGAGCGTGCAGGCGACGCTGATGAGATGACATTTATCTCGACTGGCGGCGGTGCGAGCTTGGAGCTAATAGAAGGCAAAGAGTTGCCTGGCATAAAGCCGCTTAGAAAAGAGGAGTAGGTCTTGAAATTTCTAGCGAATTTAAAGTGCAACCACACAAGAGAGAGCTTTAGAGAGTACGCGAAAATTTTAGATGCAAATTTAAGCATAAACGATGATGTGAGCGTATTTGCTCCAGCTAGTGCCTTTAATGAAAAAAGGCATCTTTTTAGGCTTGGAGCGCAGAATTTCTACCCGTGCGAGAGTGGGGCATTTACAGGCGAGATCGGCAAGGCTATGCTTGATGAATTTGATATCAAAGACGTGCTGATCGGCCACTCTGAGAGGCGTGAAATTTTAAAAGAGAGCGAGGAGTTTTTGCGAGCGAAATTTGATTTTGCTACAAAAAATGGCTGGAATATCATCTACTGCATAGGTGAAAATTTAAGCACAAATGAAAGCGGAGCGACCAAAGAATTTCTAAGCCGCCAGCTTGAAAATATAGACCTTGGCTATGAAAATTTAGTCATCGCCTACGAGCCGATCTGGGCGATAGGAACTGGCAGGAGTGCTGGCATAGAGCAGATAGATGAGGTGCTAAGTTTTTTAAAAACAAAGGCAAACGTGCCGCTACTTTACGGCGGAAGCGTCAATGCAGCAAACATCGCTGATATCGCAGGTATAAAGAGCTGCGATGGGGTTTTGGTAGGGACAGCCAGCTGGGATGCGAATAATTTTCTAGGGCTTATTAGCGCGGCATCTCGCTGATAAATTTAAACGATCTTGCAAATTTCACCCTGCGACAGGCTACTTGCCTAGTCTTGGGATGAAATTTGCTGCGAAACATTTAAATTTACCTAGCGATATATCCGCTTGTTGGTTTGTTTAAATTTCGAAACGCAAATTTAAACATCTGGAGTTGCGTGATACTGCCGCTATTAAATTTGGTTTAAAATTTGAATTGCAAAATTTTAAAGGAGAAATAATGATTTTAAAAGGTAAAAAAGGTCTGATCGTAGGCGTCGCTAATGCTAAATCAATAGCTTATGGCATTGCAAAAGCTTGTCACGATCAAGGTGCGCAGATGGCATTTACATACCTAAATGACGCTCTTAAAAAGCGCGTTGAGCCGATCGCTGAGGAGTTTGGAAGTAAATTTGTCTACGAACTTGACGTAAATAACCAAGCCCACCTAGACGGCCTTGCAGATCGCATTAAAGCAGACCTTGGCGAGATCGATTTTGTCGTGCATGCAGTGGCTTACGCACCAAAAGAGGCGCTTGAGGGCGAGTTTGTAAATACTACAAAAGAGGCATTTGACATAGCGATGGGCACTAGCGTTTACTCGCTACTAAGCCTTACTCGCGCGGTGCTACCGGTGCTAAAAGAGGGCGGCTCGGTGCTAACTCTTACATATCTTGGCGGACCAAAATTTGTGCCACATTACAACGTAATGGGCGTTGCAAAAGCGGCACTTGAGAGCTCAGTTCGCTACCTAGCTCACGACCTTGGCGCGAGAAATATCCGCGTAAATGCGATCAGTGCAGGTCCTATCAAAACGCTTGCGGCAAGTGGCATAGGCGATTTTAGGATGATCTTACGCTACAACGAGGTAAATAGCCCACTAAAACGCAACGTCACCACAGAAGACGTCGGCAACAGCGCTATGTATCTGCTTAGCGACCTAGCTAGCGGCGTAACAGGCGAAGTTCACTACGTAGACTGCGGATATAACATCATGGGCATGGGCGATGTGGCTACCGACGCCGAGGGCAACACGATCTTAGCTTGGGACGCAAAATAACCTATATATAAATTTGGCGGGGCGGCTCGCCAAATTCTTCTTTTAAATTTCACCAAATTTATCGCAAGGACAGAAAATGAGAGCTTTAGATGAGCTTATAGACACAAATGAGCCAGGCTGGGCGCTGATCGAAGAGTGGCTAAAAGAGGCCAAAAACGACTATGAAATTTTGCCTTGCGATGAGAGCAGGGCGCAAAGTGAGCTTTTGGGACTTCAGGTAACTACTCGCTCGCCGATGGGAGCGCTTGTTTATGGGTGCGGCGGCATAGTGATAGATGGCGGCTGGCTGCGTGTGCTTGGCTCTGGATGTGAGCAGATGAAGCGCGGAATTTACAGCTTCAACCTTGGCAAAAGCTTTAGCCAAGCAGGGCAGATGCCTGGCTATTTGCTCGTGGCGGACGATGTTTTGGGCGGATTTTTCGCGGTAAATGGCGGCGCCTTTGTTGGTAAAGCTGGCAACGTCTTTTACTACGCACCAGATAGTGGCAAATGGGAAGATACGCAGCTTGGCTACTCGCAGTTTTTATACTGGGCGCTAAGTGGGGATATATCTAAATTTTACGAGCTTTACCGCTGGGATGGCTGGCGCGAGGATGTGAGAGATTTTAACCTTGATAAGGTGATGTTTACGTTGCCGCCACTTCTTTGGCAAGACGCCGACGTAAGGCTAAGACTAAAAGATATGAAAAAAGATGGCATTGGTATCGATGAGTATTTTGTTTCTTTGTTTAAGGGTGAGTAATAGATAAATTTTAGTAGTTTTGCAAATTTTAAAATTCCACTCACTCGCAAGAATTGACTACTAAAATTTGGCTTCACTTACAGCTTAGCTCAAATTTTAGAGCCGAAATTACTCGTTCATGAAATTTTAAAATTTGTTTGAACTTTCTAAGTCGCAAGAGATAAATTCCTGCAAATCCAAAAATTTAAACAAATATCTTAAAATAACCAAAAAATTTAAAGGAAATTTCATGCAAAATAAGCTTTTTACGCCGCTTAAGATAGGTGGCATCGAGATCAAAAACCGCATTATCATGGCTCCTATGTGCATGTATGAGGTCAAAAAAGAGGATGGCCGCCCAAGGTGCTTTCACAAGCTACACTACGCTACAAGGGCGATCGGCGGCGTTGGTATGATCATCGTTGAGGCGACAGCTGTTGAGACGCGCGGCAGGATCACTAAAAAAGACCTTGGGCTTTGGAGTGACGAGCAGATCGAGGCTCACGCGGAGCTGGTAAAAGGCTGCGCTAAATATGGCGCCAAAATGGCCGTTCAGCTTGCTCACGCTGGCAGAAAGGGCACGTGTGATGGCATTATTGCGCCAAGTGAGATCAAATTTAGCGATGACTACGCCACGCCAAAAGAGATGAACGCACAGGATATCGCAAGCGTAAAGCAAAGCTTCGTAGATGCCGCAGTGCGTGCAAAGAGCGCAGGATATGAGGCCGTGGAGATACACGCGGCGCATGGATATTTGATAAACCAATTTTTATGCGCTGGCACAAATAAGCGAAGTGACGAATACGGAGGCGCTTTTGAAAACCGCATAAGGCTGCTGCTTGAAATTTTAAGAGAGATCAAGGCTGGTGCTAATATCACTATTGGTGTTAGGATAAGTGCAAGTAGCTGGCTTAAGTGCGACTGGGACGTAGAAGAGAGCGTAAAGCTAGCACGTGAGCTAGAGAAAAATGGAGCTGACTTTATCCACGTCTCATCTGGCGGAGTTTATGCAAAAGTTGATAGCGCGCCAAAATTTACACCACTTTATCAGGCTGGCTACGCAAAAACGGTGAAAAACGCAGTTAAAATTCCAGTCTTTGCAGTCGGCCTTATCACAAAGGCAAGCGAGTGCGAGGCGCTGCTACTTGGCGATGTCTGCGACGGCGTGGCGCTTGGTAGAGAGCTACTACGCAACCCATATTTTTCTTTTGGCGCCATGAAAGAATTTGGCGAAAGCGAAAAGATAGAAAACGCCTATAAAAGGGCATACTAAGATTTTATGGCAAGGTGAGAGCCTTGCCAAATTTCACTTTTACACAGCCTATTTTTCACGCTCTGCTTTTTGCTGTTTGATTTAAATTTAATATAGTATCATTTGTGCAACTAAACTTTCAGGGGAAAAAATGAGGCAAAAGCACTTTGAAGTGGCAATTGTTGGAGCGGGCATTAGCGGGACGGCACTCTTTTACGAGTTGGCTGCATTTAGCGATATAAAAAAGGTCGCGCTTTTAGAAAAATATGATGGCGTAGCGACGCTAAATTCAAGCGGCAAGGGCAACTCACAGACCATCCACTGCGGCGATATCGAGACAAACTACACGCTAGAAAAGGCAAAAAAAGTCTCACAAGTGGCAAATATGCCAGTAAAATACGCCCTAAAATACAACCTAGAGGGCAAATATATGTTTGCTCATCAAAAGATGACGCTAGCCATCGGAGATGCCGAAGTAGAGCGCATCAAGGAGCGATATGAGAGTTTTAAAGAGTTATTTCCTTATCTTGAAATTTATGACAAAGAGAAGTTAAAGCAGATCGAGCCAAATGTCGTTTTTGACGCAAATGGCAATGAACGTCCTGAAAATATCATCGCAATAGGCGCGCAAAATGGCCAGTACACTACGATGGACTTTGGCGGCGTGGCAAATTCGCTCGTGCAAAATGCGCTAAATTTAGGCGGAGATGGCTATGAGATCAGCTTAAGCTCAGAAGTGACTGATACGAAAAAGGTGGGCGATGCCTTTCACATCAAGATAAATGACGGCGAGGTGATCACAGCAAACTACGTCGTAGTCGATGCTGGAGCGCACTCGCTATTTCTAGCTCACAAGATGGGTTATGGGCTACATCTTAGCACGCTACCAGTTGCTGGAAGCTTTTACTTTGCTAACAAGCGCCTGCTAAACGGCAAAGTCTATATGGTGCAAAACGACAAGCTGCCATTTGCCGCACTCCACGGCGACCCAGATATCCTAGCTAATGGCAACACTCGCTTTGGTCCAACTGCCCTTGTCATACCAAAGCTTGAGAGATTTCACGGCTGTTCTAGCTTTTTTGACTTTTTAAAGTGCTTAAAATTTGACAAAAATGTCCTTGAAGTCTTTACAAATTTACTAAAAGACGAGGATATAAGGTCCTATATACTAAGAAATTTCTTATTTGAAGTGCCATTTATCAACAAAAAAGAATTTGTTAAAGACGCTAGAAAGATCGTGCCAAGTCTAAGCGAAAATGACCTAAGCTACGCTGTAAATTTTGGTGGCGTAAGGCCGCAGGTGATCGACCGCAATAAAAAAAGGCTCGAGCTTGGTGAGGGCAAGATCAGCACAGGCGAGGGCATAAGCTTTAACATGACGCCAAGCCCGGGGGCTACTAGCTGTTTTGAAACGGCGAGGGCTGATATGGAGGAAATTTGCAAATTTTTGGGCAAAAATTTCGACGAAGATAAATTTAACGCCGAGTTTTTTGGGTAGAAAATGGGAGTGTTTGATATTTTTAAAGGAGGTGCAGATATGCCAAAAACAGCACAACAAAGAAAAGATGAGAACATAAAAATTTTAAAGCAAGAGGGCATAGCGGTGCTTGAGAGCTTGCCGCTTCGCTATGAAAATAGCGAGGTTACGCCAAGAGATATTGACGAGATAATAAAGCGCGCAGTTTGCTCATTTACAGCGATCATGTGTGCTTGCACGATCCGTGATGAGGGCTCTTTGGGCAAAGAAAATATGGCGTGGGCAAAGAGCTTTTTAGGTGAAGCTTACGACGGACTAAGTGTAAAAGAAAAAGAGGTCGTTGAAGACAGAGCCGATATGGACACGGCTGTGAATATGGGCTGGAAATATGAGTCGCTTTGGATCTTGCTTTGGGCGCTTGGCATAGCCGAAGATATCGGCCAGATGGATAAAATTTGCGACTGCGAGTTTGTGATGAATGTCTTTAAAGAGGGCGGGCTAAAAAGCCGCTCAAAGCTTCGCAGTATGGATGAAATTTTAAGTAAGCTCGATCTAGTTTATCGCTACCACTGGGCGTGCGTAAATGCAAGAGTAAATGGCACAAAGGCGGCTGGACTTGACGAAGAGGTCGTTATGGAGAGGCGTGCAGGGCTTGAGTGGCTATGCTGCAAAGGGCAGGAAAATGACGACTTGAGCGCTGAGTTTAACTGCTGGGACTATCCTGATCTAAACACTTGATATAAGAAATTTTAAGCTCAAATGAGCTTAAAATTTATTTTAATGTAAATGCTATCGGAAAGCGAAGATAGCGAGCTTCTTTTGGCTTTGGAAACTCAGAGCTTGCTTTTTTGACATTTTCTAAAGCACCGTTGTCAAGCGACTCAAAGCCTGAACTTTTAGTAACCTTTAGCTCGTCTATGCTGCTGTCTGTTTTAAGCAAAAATCTAACTTCAACAACGCCTTGATGCTTCATCCTTCTAGCGTTATTTGGGTAGTTTTTATGCTTTTTCACAGCTGCTATAACCTTGCTAAAGTCCTCATCACTTTGCGCGTTTGATAAATTTAACTCTTGGGCTACTTTTTGGGCTGGAGCTGCGGCGATAGACTTATTATTTGCTGGTAAATTTGAATTTACAGCAGGTGCTGGCGTCGCGGTAGGAGCTGGCGCAGTGATAGCAGGTTTTGGCTCCACCTTTGGCTCAGGGCGAGGCTCAGGCTTTGGCAGTGGCTTTTTCTCCACCTTTTTTGGCTCAGGTTTAGGCTTTTCTATCTTTTTTGGCTCTGTTTTTGGTAGTGGTTTTGGCTCAGGCTTAGGTTTTGGTTTTGGCGGCTCTGGCGGTGGTGGTGGAGCTGGGGGTGTTGGCTCTGGTATCATCACTTGTTCGCTTATCTGCGGAGCCGTAGTTTGCGGCACCGGAGTAAAAGAATTTAGAGCTATTTTTATAGGTTTTTGCTCGCCTATCTTTATCTCACTAAAATTATGTGAAAGCAAGAAATAAGCCGCTGCCACGTGCACTATTGCTGATACCGCTAGGCCACTATAGTTTGAAATTTTACTCAGAGATTGTTTGGATTGCAAAGTTTTCGTGACCTTTTTCTTTTAAGATATCAATTACTTTGACAAAGCTGTCAAATTTAGCGTTTTTGTCGCTTTTTAGCTGCACTAAAGTCTTAGTATCAATGGCATTTAGCTTATCTTTCAGCTCATCTTCCGAAATTTCCGCGTCATCTATAAAAAATTTATTATCTTTATCGATAACGACACTCACTTTTTTCTCGTCCTCTTTGATCTGCTCGGTGCTGCTCGCACTTGGTAGATCGACTGCGATCTTGCCCTGGGCGATGAAGGTCGAGATGCTTAGCACGATGGCTAGCAAAACGAGCATGATATCGATAAATGGGACGATATTTAGCCCATCTTTTTTATTTAGACGCATTTTTGGCCTTGTATCTGTTTATCATGACATCGACTTTTCTAACAAAGCCATTGTAGATCATGAGCGTCGGGATCGCCACAAGTAGGCCAAATGCAGTCGCTTTTAGTGCTAAAGATAGGCCGATCATGATACTTTTTGTATCGATGCCGCCAGCCATACCCATGTCATAAAATGTGATCATTATGCCAGCAACCGTGCCAAGAAGTCCGATATATGGGGCGTTTGAGTAGATGATATAAAGTGTGGTTAAATTTTTTGTCAGCGCCCCATCGAGCTCTTCAATGTTTTTGTAGCTATTTATATTGACGCGTGAGTAAAAAATGATACGCTCTATCGTATACCAAAGCACAAAAAAGCTCATAACGCCCAAAATACCGATGATTATATAGTCAATGTTGTGTTTTAAAAGTTCCATAATGCCTCTTATTTTTAAAATTTGAGCGTGATTATAACTATATTGATAGTTAATGTCAAATATATTGTAAAAATGTAACCTAAAAATATTTTATAAGAAAAGAAATTTAAAGAGAATAGATCTGAAATTAGCGCAAAACTATGTTATTAATTATATTAATACGATAGATAAGCGCTAAATCTTATAATTTGATAATTGTTTTTAATATAAATATATGGCTAAATTTTTAGCTCTTTTACCACGCGTGCATTTAGTGCCATTTGCATGTGATGTAAAAATACATTTTGATAAAAGTCCCCACTATGCCCTGGTGCGTCGTAGGTTTGCACCAAATTTGCAGGCACGATGATCTCCCTTTTTAAATTTTGCTCATTTGCGCTAAGTCTTAGGTGAGAAACAAGCTGATAGATGCACATATCGGTGCAGTCGCCCATTACGACAAAGCTATCAAATTTACTTATAAATTTATTAAACTCCTGCGAATAAGCAATGCTAAGTGAGTTTTTATAAAAAGTCTTCATCTCATTAAAAAAGTCTAAATTTCGTAGCTCATCAACTGCCTCTGCTTCATTTTGCCCTTTTAAAGCATGAGCTGGAAAGCTCGCAAACTCAGCTGAATTTGGCTCATGAGCATCTTGGATGAGGACGCAGTTTTTAAGGTCAAATTTATCCCTTGCCAGCCTAAAAGTATCTGCTATGCCCTTTGAGAGCTCACCCACACGCTTGCTAGCTAGTGCGCCTTCACAACAAAAGCCATTTATCATATCAACGCTTATAAAGACCACTTTTTCGCTGCCATTTTTAAAAATTTCACTAAATTTAAGCGCTTTTAGGCCATTTTGCCACGCATTTAACTCATCTAAAATTTCACTCATCACTTCTCCTTTATAGGTAAATTTATACAAAATGTCTTTGGCTCAAGGGTTATCTCTATGCTGCCCTTGTGTGCCTCGATGATCTGCAAGCAAAGGTGCAGTCCTAGGCCATTGCCCTTTAGTTTGCTCGTCTTAAACGGCTCAAAGACGATGTTTTCATTTTTTATAGAAACTCCGCTGTCATAGACTATAAATTTATGTTCATTTGGCGTCTTTTCGTAGCTTAGTCTCACCACACCTTCGTCGTTTTCGTCCTCTTCGATGGCGTCTATGGCGTTAAATAAAATGTTTTGAAAGACCATCGCGATGAGGTCAAAGTCGCCACTATAAAGGGCGTCAGGGAAATTTAGCTCAAAATTTATATCTTTTGAATACTCATAAAATTTAAGCGCCTCCTCGCACTCGCTTTTGATATCTAAAAAGTTAAATTCCCTTGGCGTGATACTAAGCCCTTTTGTAAAAAGAAGTGTGGCTTTGATGATGCGCTCAACACGCCAGATCCCCTTTTGTATCTGCTCGACGATAGGCAAAATTTTTGGCTCAGCCCTTTTTAAAAGCGTGGAGTTTAGAAGCGAGATAGAGCCTATGGGGTTTCTTATCTCGTGAGCTAGGTGCGCTGCTACTTGACCCATCGAGGCTAGGCGCTCGGTGCGTTTTTCTTGCGTTATGTCAGTAGCAGAGATGATCTTTTTATCGTCTTTGACCACCTTTTTTACTAGATAAATTTGTGAGCCAAAATTTAGCTCGCCCTCATCTTTTGGGATGAAATTTAGCGCTTTGCCAAGCTTTTGCGCCTCTGAGTTTTGTAAGAAAATTTCATCATTTTCATCAAGCACCCAAATGGCATTTGGCAAAATTTCCACGATATCTTTTATAAAACCTTGCAAGCTCATATAAGAAGCGGTCAAATTTTTATACTCACGCTCTATCAGATAGGTCTGCTCTATTAGGCTTTTTAGGCCATTTTGTATATCGATATCACTCACAGCAACTCCTCATAATCTTTTATCTCATAAAGCCTAAGTCGCTCATCTTTTAAGCCCAAAAGCTCGTTGCTAAAGCCACTTTTTGAAAAAAGTGCCACGATATCAGGCTTTATGCCAAGTCTTTCGCACTTGTGAAGGACTAAATTTAAGACATTTTTACAAATTTTTCGTTCTTTATACTTTGCTTCGCCGACTATTATCTTGCCATTTATGCTAAAAAGCATGTCTAGCTCTATATTTTTGCTCCAAAATGAGCTTAGCAAAATGCCATCAAGCCCAAGCTTTTTAGCCATTAGCTCGCCGCTTAAAAGCTCAAAGCCAAGGCTCGCGTACTCGTCAAATTCTTTTCTTATAAGCTCTAAAATTTCCTCACTCCTGCCCTCTTTTAAAAGGCTTAAATTTGGCTCGATAAATCTAAACCAAAACCTTGAAAAATGGCTATTGAAGTGAATTTTATCCTCTATCTTATAAGCTCGCTCACTTTTTTTTAAAATTTGACGTTTGTTTTTTACTCGTGGCTTTTCTTTGCTCTTTTCAAGCACTAAAAAATCCTTACTAAAAAGCTTTGCATAGACCCTATTTGTCATGCTTTGGGGCAAAATTTTATTTACGCTAAATTTCTTTCTGTCGCTTCTAGCAAGCTTAATGAGAGCCATTTTGATGGCCTCGTCGCTATCCTCGTCAAAGTAAAACCTAGCCATCAAATTTTTATAATCATCTAAAATTTCAGCCCTAATCGCCTCAAAAACATCGTAGTATGAGCCCTTTAATAAAAAGTCATCAAAAACAAGATGAAATTTTATAACTTCAGCAATACCAAGGTGCTTCATCCGCTCAAATGTCGATTTTATGGCTAAAATTTCGTATCCTTTGTGTGGCGGATTGTAGCATATTTTTAGAAAATTTTAATTATAATCACGCAAAAACTAAAAGGCTAAAGTTGGTAAATTTAGAGCACATTAGAAGAGATATTATTTTAAAAAAAGGGATACATTACTTCGACTACACCGCCTCTGGGCTTGCGTATAAGCCTATCGAGGACGAGGTCGCTGATATCTTAAAAACCTACGCCAACACCCACTCGCTAACATCCTCAAATGCCTATAAAACGCAGCTTTTGTATGATAGCGCTAGAAGCGAGCTAAAGCGATTTTTAGGGCTTGATGATAGCTTTTATCTCATAGCCACAGGATACGGTGCCACTGGTGCGATCAAGAAATTTCAAGAGCTTTTGGGGCTTTACGTGCCTCCAGCTGCCAAAAGAAGGTTTGATCTAAAGCCAAACAACGACTCGCCCCTAGTCATACTTGGCCCTTATGAGCACCACTCAAATGAGATCAGCTTTAAAGAGGCGCTTTGCGAGGTTGAGCGCATAAGGCTTGCAAAAGACGGCAGCATCGACCTGTCTCACTTGGAGCAAATTTTAAAGATAAATGCAGGGCGCGAGATCATCGCTAGCTTTAGCGCAGCCTCAAACGTCACAGGCGTCATAAGCGACTACAAGCAAATTTACACGCTTGTTAAGAAATTTGGCGGCATCGTGGCATTTGACGTGGCGAGCCTTAGCGCATATGCAAATTTAGACTGCGACTACTTTGACGCTCTTTTTATCTCGCCGCATAAGCTTCTTGGCGGAGTTGGCAGCTGTGGGCTACTGGCAATCAAAAAAGTGCTAGCAAATGACGATGTGCCAAGCTTTGCAGGTGGCGGCACGGTAAGCTATGTGAGCAAAAACTACCATATATTTTTAAAGGATCAAGAGGCACTTGAAGAGGCTGGCACACCGCCTATTTTGGGGCTTATACGTGCAAATTTAGCCTACAGACTAAGAGAAGAGATAGGACTTGCTACCATCTATGAAAACGAGAGTGAGCTTAGCGAATACTTTTGTCAAAGACTAAGAGAGATCCCAGAGCTAGTTAGCTACTGCCCAGCAAATTTAAAGCGTCTTGCGATATTTTCATTTAATGTAAAAAACGTAGCTCCATATGAGCTTTCAAAAATTTTAAGCAAAGAGTATGGCATACAAACACGTGCTGGCTGCTCGTGCGCGGGCTCATACGGACACGACCTTTTGGGGCTAAAAGAGGATCCAAATTTCACCCACAAGCCAGGCTGGGTGAGGGTCAGCCTTCACTATACGCATACCTTTGAAGATATTGATTATTTGGTGAGTGCGATCAAGAAAAGTATCGAGAAATACGCACTTTCGTGGCAGGTCAAAGACCCTTTTGACGTAAAAGAGATAAGTGGGTGTGTGGGTGAATAAAAAAAATGTTTTGATAGTTGCTGGAAGCGACAGCGTCGGCGGTGCAGGAGTGCAGGCGGATATAAAAAGTTGCGAGGCGTTTGGTTGCTTTAGCGCAAGCGTCATCACAGCCGTGACCGCACAAAATACAAATGGCGTTAGCAGCGTGCTTGCGATGCCAGCAAGTATGGTGAAAGCTCAGTTTGAGATGGTGCTAGCTGAGCTTGACATAGACGCTGTGAAGGTTGGCATGCTCTTTAACGAGGAGATAATAACCGTTGTAAGCGCGTTTTTAAAGGAGTTAAGAGCTAAAAATGTGCCAGTTGTGATAGACCCAGTTTGTGTGGCAAAGTCAGGTGCGAAACTGCTTGAAGATGGAGCGATAAAAGCACTAAAAGAGCTTTTAAACCTAGCAAGTGTCGCCACGCCAAATGTAGATGAGGCTAGGATTTTGGGCATTGACTTTGCAAATTTGCCTTGCGATATGGTGCTAAAGCGAACGAAGGTTGATGAAATTTGCGAGGATACGCTCTATCTAAAAGGTGGCGAAGTGATGAAATTTAGCGAGGAGCTTTTTGAGCCAAAGGTGATGCATGGGGCTGGATGTAGCTTCTCAAGCTCGCTAGCGGCTATTTTAGCGCAGCAAAGTGATCTAGTAAGCGCCATAAAAATGGCTAAAAAATTTGTGGCAAATGGGATAAAAAATGCTCATAAAAGTAAATTTGGCGCACGGCTTATAAACCATAAAGCGGGGCTTAATGGCTGAAATTTACGCTATTAGTGACGATGTGCTAATGCCTGAAAATTTGGCTTTGGAGTACACAAGAGAGATTTTGGAGTGCGGGGTTAAATTTTTTCAGTTTAGGTCAAAAAAAGCGGTCAAAAACGAGAAGCTTGCGAGTGAAATTTTAAATTTATGTGAGAAATTTGGCGCGAAATTTATCGTAAATGACGATGTCAAATTTGCTAAAAAGATAGGCGCAAAGGCCGTTCATCTAGGCAAAGACGATGAGGGCATAAAAGAGGCGTTTGAGATTTTAGGCAAAGACGCATACGTTGGCGTTAGCTGCTATAACGATATAAATTTAGCTATAAATGCTGCTAAAAACGGGGCCAGCTACGTCGCTTTTGGCTCAGTTTTCGCAAGCCCCACAAAGCCAAATGCCCCAAAATGCGACCTTGAAGTAGTTAGAGAGACAAAGCAAATTTTAAACCTACCTGTTTGCGTGATAGGTGGCATAAATGAGACAAATATCGGCTCACTCTCCTATGCAAATCCCGATCTCATCGCCGTCATCTCAGCGATCTACAAAGATCGCAACATCAAAGAAAATATCAAAAATTTACAAAAACTTGTTAAAATTTTTTAAATTTTTGCTTGATAAATATTTTGTATGACTTGATGTTAAAAAGAAAAAATTAGTTATAATTTAGTTTTTATTTTACTTTTAAGGAAAAGATATGAGATGCAAATTTTCTATTATTCTAACAGGGGTTTTGCTATTAGGATGCGGTGATGATAATGTAAATACTGTTAAAAATTACACCTTTCCTCAAGATAAGTCAATGACAGTAGGTACGGCCATAGATGGATATATAGAGTGTGCCAAGGTTGATTGGAAGGATGCTAGTACAAAAGACCTAAAGCTTGTAAGTGCTACATGCGAGATCAAAAAAGAGCTAATAGAAGCTGAAAACAAGGAGGTGCAGGCAAAATATGAGGAAGCCTTGCAAAAGGCAAAAGAAGAACAAGCGCAAAAATTAGAAAAGGCTATTGGTGATGTTTTGGAAAATACCAATAATCTTGACAAAGAGAGTGTTCTAAAGATAGCAAATGAGTTTTGTGAATACGATATCTCAAAAAAAGATCAAGCACCGATATTCCCAAAAGTTATATGTGATGAAGAAAAATTAAATACAAAAGCTAAGGAAATTTTTAAAGAGCCTCATAGTAAAGCACTTGGCGAGCTTGCAACAAAGATGAACTTTAAACACTTGCTTGAAGATCTGAAATTTGTTGCACAATATTCTAAAGAAGAGCCAGATGTCCGATTTTATAATCAAAGACCAGAAGAGATAAAAGATAAAAAAATACAAGTCATGTTTGTTGTAAACACAGATAAAACGGTAAATATACAAAAGATAGCACTTTATGTTGATGGTCAAGCCAAAGAACTTGGACGTTACTTTATAGGAAATTTTTATAAAAGATGATTTGACTTTAGCTTTGCAAATTTTTAAAGTTTATTTGCTTATCACTTAGCTCAAATTTTAGAGAAGAAATTACTTGTTCACGAAATTTTAAAATTTGCTATAAATTTTCTCACATAAAACGCATGCGACGCAAAGCGCTATCGCATGCACCTCTAACGTGCGAGGGGTTTGGGGGATTTAAAAGGGGGGGGGGATAAGGGGACAGCCTCGTGTCTGCCATGCAGTTGCGAGCTCGCGAAGCAAAATTTAAGTCCCCTTATCCCCATTTTGAATAAAAAGAAATTTACAAATTTAATCAAGCTGTTCTTGCAAATTTTTGAAATTCCATTCACTCGCAAGAGTTGACTACTAAAATTTGGCTTCACTTACAGCTTAGCTCAAATTTTAGAGCCGAAATTACTCGTTCATGAAATTTTAAAATTTGCCAGAGTTTTTTATAAATTTATACATTTTGAGCAGATTTTAAAAGTTTACTTACTCGCCTTAATAACTTACTAAATTTAGAAGCGTGATATGCCAGCTCTAATTTTAAAATTTGCTACGACGATTATTGTTGATTAAAAACGCATGAGCTTAAAATTTAAATTTCACTGAGCGGTAGGTCTGATCAAACCTAAATGTTAGCAAATTTTGCAGTATCCCAAAAAGTACCATGAAGGTGACAAAGCTGCTTCCGCCGTAGCTAAAAAACGGCAGTGGCACGCCAACAACCGGCGCAAATCCGATCGTCATCGAGACATTTACTCCCACATAAACAAAGATGAGCGCGGCTATGCCAGTGGCGGTCACCTGCGTGAAATAATCATTCTTAAGCCCGTAGTTTAGGCTAAGTAAGTGCGTTATAAGCGCTCCATAAAGTCCCAGCAAAAGAAGTGCGCCATAAAAGCCAAAACGCTCGATATTATAAGCAAAGATGAAGTCACTTGTGGCAATTGGCAAAAATTTAAAGTGCGTCTGCGTAGCCTCATCTTTTGGCTTGCCTTTTAGCCCGCCGCTACCTATGGCGATGATGCTTTGCTTTACGTGGTAGCTTGGCTCTTCGGCGATGAAGTCGTGGATCCTCTTTTTTTGATAATCATGCAAATTTTCATACAAAACCGGCGCGGAAAAGCCTATGGCAAGGATGATACAGATCCAAATTTTCTTATTTACGCCGATTACAAAAAGGATGGTGTAGCCAACTATCAAAAGTATGAGCGCGGTGCCAAGATCAGGCTCTTTCATGATGAGCGCAAATGGCAAAAGTATGTAAAAACTAAGCCTTAAAAAGTCTTTTAGCCCGTATCCATCGACTTCTGGTGGGCGCTGCTTAACTAGATAGGCTAGCATCAGCAAAAAAGCTGGCTTCATGAGCTCTGATGGCTGAAGTGTGAAGTGAACGAATGGAATTTCCAGCCAGCGTTTGGCTCCAAGCTTGCTAACACCAAAGATATCGACGCTTAAAAGCAGCACGATGCAAACCCAGTAAAACATCGGAATGATCCAGTCGATGCGCCTAATAGGCAGCAAAAATGCTATGAAAAATGAGACAAATCCTATGCCAAAATACACAAGCTGTTTGTTTGCTAAAACGTCGTTTGCTTCGGAAACTAGGATGTATGAGATGGCTATGATTGGGATTATTAAAAACGGCTGAATAAAATCAAAATGTGTTAAAATACGCCGATCTAGTTTTATCAAGAAGCAAACCTTGTTTTTTGGGCTAGATTATATCACAAACAAGGCTTTGATTTTGGTTAAATTTAATGTTTCAAATAGCTCAAGACTCGACGTTGCAGTGGCACAGGAGCTTCAAATTTCACGTAATCAAGCTTTAAATTTGATAAAAGACTCTCTTGTAAGCGTAAATTTAAAACCAGTCTCAAAACCAAGTTTTATTTTAAACGAAAACGACGAAATTTGCGTAAATTTTGCCCCAAAAAAAGAGGTGCAAAACGAGTACGAAGTAAATTTTGACATCCCTATCATCTATGAAGACGACGATCTCATAGTGCTAAATAAACCCCCGCAAATCGTCGTCCACCAAGCTCCAAGCGTCAAAGAGGCGACACTTGTTGAGTGGCTAAACAAAAAGGGCTTTATGCTCTCAAATTTAAACGGCGACGTAAGAGCTGGCATCGTCCACCGCCTAGATAAGGGCACGAGCGGCGCTATCGTCGTTGCTAAAAACAACTTCGCCCACGCCAAACTTAGCGAGCAGCTAAGTGATAAGAGCATGGGACGAATTTATCTAGCGCTTACCGACTTGCCCCTAAAAGAGGACGTCATCATCGATAAGCCAATCGGCAGAAACCCAAACAACCGCCTAAAAAAAGCGATCGTCGCGGACGCTAAATTTGCCAAAAGCGCCTTTGTAAATTTGTTAAGCGAAGGCGGAGTAAATTTGATAGCAGCAAAGCTTTTTACAGGCAGGACACATCAGATAAGAGTGCATCTTGCTAGCATAAATCGCCACATTTTAGGCGATGATTTATACGGATTTAAGAGCCAAGGCGATAAAATAAGCAGGGTTATGCTTCACGCTTATATGCTCTATTTTATCCATCCACGAACTGGTAAAAGGGTAGAATTTATCGCAAAAACGTATGATGACTTTAACCAAATAATTTACAAAAAAATTCCCAAGGAGATTTTTGATGAAAAAATTTGCCCTACGCATATTGACACCATTTTTAGTAGCTTTCTTAGCGGGATGCGGCTCTAGCGTACCGACTCAGCAAAGCACGTCACTACCAACTATTACAAGCTTAAAAACTATTTCAGACATGACAGAAGTTGGCTTCGAGTGGAACCCAGTGAGCGACGAGAGCGTCGTTGGCTACTACCTTTACCGTTCAAATCCAAACGATGCAAACTCAAAAATGCAACTAGTTGCAAACATAAAAGACCGCTTTGCTACGCACTACGTGGATCGCGACCTAGCTCCAGAGACAACTTACTCATATCAGATGAGAACCTACTCAAGCAACGCCATCTCTCAACCAGGTGCGATTGCAACTGCTACAACTAAGCCGCTACTTGACTCTGTGCCATTTGCGCAAGCTATCACAGGGCTTCCAGGCCGTGTAAAAGTGATCTGGAGACCACATCCTGATAGCACAGTAGCAAGCTACATCATCCAAAGAAGCGATGCAGGAGCTAATAAATTTAGCCAAGTAGCAGAGGTAAATGGCAGACTAAATGCCGAGTATATCGATACTGAGGTAAAACCTGGCAGGTCTTATGAGTATAGGATATTAGTTAAAACTTCTTCTGGCGTCATCTCAAAACCAAGCCAAAACATAAGTGCCACAACAAAGGAGTTACCCTAAATCAGTAACAAACGTTCAGGCGACCAAAAATGCGCCAAAAAAGATCATCTTAACGTGGGATTATGCGCCAGCTGAGGATTTTGCTTATTTTAAGGTTTATAGAACGACAAGTAAAATTTTACCTTACACATATCTAGCAAAAACGACTAGCAACACCTACGAAGACCTCATAAATACAAACGCTGCGACAAGGTACTATAGAGTGACAGCGGTCGATAAAGACGGTCTTGAAAGCTTGAAGCAAGAAGAGCCGATCGTTGGTAGCACACTTGGCGCGCCAAAAACTCCAAACATAAGCGCTAGCTACGATGGTAGTGGTGTAAATGTAAGCTGGAGTGCAGTTGATAGAGCTAGCTCATACACAGTTTATAGAAGTGGTGCTAGCGAGAAAGTCTTTAGCGGTATAAGTGATACTGGACTTAGAGATGACAGCGTCCAAAAAGGAGCTAGCTACTCTTACAGCGTCGTAGCAGTTGATGAGTACGGCATCGCATCTGATAAGTCATCAAAAGCAGAAGTTAGCATAAAATAATGCCAAATTTCATCGCTTCGTCCTTAAAAGAGCTCTCGTTTCCATTTGGTAACGACAAGATCAAATTTCTTTGGCAAGCAAATGGCCGAAACGAGAGGCTCATCTACACAAAAAATGAAGATGAAGGCTTTTTTCTAGTCGTAAAACCTGGTAAAAATGGCGTCGTCGTAAAGGGAGAAAAGCTTACTAAGCCAGCTAAAGTCGGACTTTTACAAGAAGCACTTGAGCTTTTTAAAGAGCAAAGTTGTAACGGCATCATCAGCCAAGCATTTGCCGTGAAAAAGACAAATTTGACCAAAAAAGTGAGTGAAATTTTAAGCCTTGAAGAGTTTGCACCAGCATTTAGCGAGCTAAAGGATAAATTTAAAGAGATTTTTATAGAGATAGGCTTTGGCTCTGGCAGACACTTGCTCTATCAGGCTAAAAACAATCCAAATGCCCTAGTTATCGGCATAGAGGTCTATAAACCAAGTATCGAGCAAGTAGCAAAGCTAGCCAAGGCAAATGGCCTAGAAAACGTGCGTCTCATAAACACCGACGCAAGGCTCTTACTCTCGCTAGTTGGATCAAATTTGGTTGATAGAGTGTTTTTGCACTTTCCGGTGCCGTGGGATAAGGCTGAGCATAGACGCGTGGTCTCAACGGCGTTTGCGCTTGAGTGCGAGAGGATACTAAAAGTGGGTGGTAAATTTGAGCTAAGGACTGATAGCAAGGAGTATTGCGACTTTAGTTTGAGTAAATTTTTAGAGCCTACAAATTCAAAAATAGAAGCTTTTAAAAATAGAAATTTAGAAGTAACAAGCAAATATGAAGACCGCTGGAGACGCCAAGATAAGGATATCTATGACGTCATTTATACTTGTGAGGTTGAAAGTAGCCAGAGCGTTTTGGCTGGGGATTTTAGCTTTAAAGAAAAGACAAGCGTAAAAAATATCATTAAAAATTTCAAAAATTTCATCATAAAAAAAGAGGATCATTTTTTACATCTTGAAGAAATTTACACCATAAACGAGGATGAAATTTTGCTAAAAGTCGCCTTTGGAGCGTTTAACAAGCCAGAGCAGTGTTTCATCAAAATAAGCGATGAGAAAAGCGAATATTTTATAAAAAAACCGATCTTAATACGTGAAAATTTAGCAGCACACGAGCTTTTGAAGGAGTATTTGGCTGATGCAAGAGATAATTAGCGCAAGAAATTTAAGCCTAGCTTATGAGCGCAACGAGGTTGTGATCAATAGCGTAAATTTAGACATCTACGCAAATGACTTTGTCTTTATCACAGGCAAGAGTGGAAGCGGGAAAAGCACGCTTTTAAAGTCATTTTACGGAGAAATTTCGCCTCTAGCTGGCGAGCTAAATGTCTGCATGACGCAAATGGACGATATCGATGACAAAAGACTTTGCGAGCTTAGGCAGCGAGTTGGCATTATATTTCAAAACTACCGCTTGATAAATGAGTGGAATGTCGAAAAAAACGTCATGCTGCCACTCATCATCAAAGGCGTCAATCAAAATGTGAGCAAAAAGCAGGTGGCTAAACTTTTAAAACATGTAAATATGCTTCACAAAGCCGATAAATACCCTCGCGAGCTAAGTGGTGGCGAGCAGCAAAGAGTTGCCATGGCAAGAGCACTCGCACACAATCCAAATTTGCTCTTATGTGACGAGCCAACGGGAAATTTAGACGAATACTCAAGCGACGTTATCTGGTCGCTTCTAAAATCAGCCAGAGAATTTCTAGGCACAAGCGTGGTCGTGGTGACACATCACATCCCATCAACGCTTCGCATCCCATACCGCCACTTCGTCATAGAAAATGGAGGCGTGCATGAGATCGCTTAAAAACCACCTTGGATTTATCCTGCCGTTAATCGCGCTTTTATTTTCAGTGCAGTTTAGCCTTACAGCAGACAAGATCGTAAGAGAGTATGAGAGGCTTATGGGAAATGACTACAACATCGTGGTGGTCTCAAACAAAGAGCTAAGCGAGCCAGTGCTAAAGCCAGTGGTTAGCACGCTGGCAAGTGTCGAGCCACTAAGCCCGCAAAAGATCATAGATCGCCTATCAAACGACATCTCGGCTAAAAATTTATCTATCCTTCAAAACGCCTTGCCTAAATTTTACTCGCTAAGACTTAGCGAATTTCCATCGCCAGAATATATGGAGGAGATAAAGCAAAAGCTTTTGAAATTTGATGGTATAAGCAAGGTCGAGACATTTTCAAAGACCCATGACAAGGTCTTTAAGATGCTAAATTTAGCCAAAAGCATATCTTATGCATTTATGGCGATACTTTGTGTTGTTGGGCTTATGCTTATGCTTAAGCAGACTAAAATTTGGCTATTTGAGCATAGAGAGCGCATCGAGATCATGACACTTTTTGGAGCGCCATTTTGGTTAAAATCAGCCATGCTCTATAAATCAGCCATGGTTGATAGCATAGTTGCGACCATTGTTGTTGGTGCGTTTTTCTTTTTCTTGCCTAGTATTGAAATTTTTAGAGAAAATGCCGCAAGTATCGATGTAGTATTGCCTAGCCTTGATCTTTCAAGAGATATTTTTATCCTATTTGGCGTGGCTGTGGTTTTAAGCATTTTTGCTGTTAGTTTAGTGATGAGTAAGGCTAGAAAAAGCACGATATGAAAAAAGGAATTTTTACACTTTTGCTAGCATTTAGTCTAGCTTTTGCATCAAATACTAAAGAGAAGATAAAAGATTCCAAAAACTCGCTAAGATCGACGCAGGCTATGAGCGAGCAGCTTAGTAAAAAGCTTGATGACTTGGCTGGCGATATCGTAAATGGCGAGAAAAAACTGCGCGGCATAAGCGGCGATATCACAAATTTAAAAGGTCAAATTTCAGTTCTTGAGACAAATGCTTCAAAAGCGCTTCTTGAGCTTGATGATCTAACAAAGCAAAACAAAGAGCTAGAGCGCACCCAAAAAGAGCTAGAGCAAAATATGATAAGGATCATCGCAGAAGATCTCTCATTTGATCTTATGATGTCAGCAAGCGAGGGCAAACAAAGCGAAGAGAGCATCATCTCGTCGCAAATTTTAACCAAGCTAAACGCCATAGCTAAAGAGGACTTTAAAAGGCTTAGTGAGAACTACGAAGATACGATAGAAAAGATAAAAAATAAATCAAGTAAGATAAATGAGATAAACTCAAGCATAAAAAACTATAGGCGCAAGCAAAATGATCTACAAAGCCTAGAGAGCACGCAGAAAAATACAATAAACGGGCTAAAACGTGATAAAGAAATTTACAGCAAAAAGCTAGCCAAACTTCAAGCCCAACAAGACGAGCTAAGAAAGACACTTGAGCAGCTTGCTATCATGCAAAAGCAAGAGGATGAAGCAGCACGTGCAGCTAGAGAAAAGCAAGAAAGAGCAGCTAGCAAAGGTGGCAAAAAAGGCGAAAAGAGCCAGCCAATGGGTGGGGGCTATCAGACAAGCTCAGTTAAGAGATACTCAGGCGCGAGGACGATCGCTCCGCTTGATAGCTACTCTGTAAAACAAAAATTTGGCAATTACGTAGATCCGATATACAACATCAAAATTTTTAACGAGTCAGTCATACTTCGCTCAAGCACGCCAGATGCGAAGGTTAAAAGCGTACTAAATGGCAAGGTGGTCTTTGCAAAAGCAACTCCGATGCTTGAAAATGTCGTCATCATCGAAAACGAAAATGGCATCCACACGATCTACGCTCACCTAAGCCAGATCGCGCCAACTGTAAAAGTAGGCTCAGTCGTGCAAAAAGGCTACGTCATAGGCCGAGTTAGAAACGATCTAACCTTTGAAGTAACGCAAAGAAACTACCATATCGACCCACTTGAAATGATCTCAAAATAGTCACTTTGTAAGCGTTATTAGCTAAATTTAAAGCCTTTTTGGCTAAAATGCGTGAATTTCAAGGAGCATGACAATGAGTAAGAGAAAACGCGTATTGGTCAAATTTTCAGGCGAGGCCTTGGCTGGAGAAAATGGTTTTGGTATAGACACAGCTGTGCTTAAATTTATAGCAAGCGAGATAAAAGAGCTTATAGAAAATGATATCGAAGTTGGCATCGTAATAGGCGGTGGCAACATAGTGCGCGGTGTGAGCGCTGCAAAAGATGGTATCATCAAACGAACGAGTGGAGATCACATGGGCATGCTAGCAACTGTCATCAACTCGATCGCGATGCGTGAAGCTTTGGAGCGAAGCGGGCTTGAAGTAAGAGTGCAAAGCGCGATCAAGATGGAGGCGATCTGTGAGACATTTATCGTAGGACGTGCGCAACGCCATTTAGAAAAGGGCAGAGTTGTTATCTTTGCTGCAGGCACTGGTAATCCATTCTTCACAACAGATACAGCAGCCACGCTAAGAGCTATCGAGATCGGCTCAGATATGATCATAAAAGCGACAAAAGTTGATGGCGTTTATGACAAAGATCCTAAAAAATTCAAAGATGCAAAACTTCTAAAATCACTAAATTACGAAAAGGCGATGAGCGATGATATCAAGGTTATGGACGATACTGCCATAGCTTTAGCAAAAGATAACGCACTGCCGATCTTAGTTTGTAATATGTTTAAGGCTGGAAATTTATTAAAAATAATAAATGAAGAAGAAGCAGCCCTATACTCAGTTGTAAAATAAATTTCAAAAAGGATAAAAATGAGAACAGAACAAATCACAGCAAGAGCGCTAAAACAAGTAGGAGATGACAGATATAAGCTTTCACTTATCGTTGCAAAGCGTGCAGAAGCGCTAGCAAATGGCGCCATAGCTTTAGTTGATGCTGATACTTCAAAGATGAAATTTGCTGACATCGCACTACTTGAAGTGGCTGAGGGCAAAATAGGCTTAGAGGCAATAGTTGAAGGAAAATAGTCTTTTTTTAGAGCAGTTAATAGAGCAAATTTTAGCTTGTAAAAACGTTTCAGAAGCGATAAAACTGCTCTTTTCTCTTTGTGAAAGAAGTGAAATTTTAGACAAAGCTATCGACAGCTGCGTCACATCTCACGCTGGACAATACCGCAAAAGTGGCGAACCATACGCCATCCATCCCATCTTAGTAGCCTCTATCGTAGCAAACATGGGCGGCGATGAGAGCATGGTCATAGCTGCACTCCTTCATGACGTGGTCGAAGATACCGACGTAACGTTAGGTGAGCTTCAGGCTGAATTTGGCGATGAGGTGGCAAAGCTAGTTGAAGGGCTTACAAAGATAGTTGCCATTAGAGAAAACAAGCTTGCAAGCTCAGATAGCAACGAAAAACTGGCAAGCTCGGCGCTAACTTTTAGAAAGATGCTCTTAATCTCCATAGAAGACGTGAGAGTCCTTGTCGTAAAGCTTTGCGACAGACTTCACAACATGCTAACCCTTGAGGCGCTAAGGCCTGAAAAGCAAAAACGCATAGCTGAAGAGACGCTTATGGTTTATGCTCCGATCGCTCATAGGTTGGGAATTTCATCGATCAAAAACATGCTTGAAGATCTAAGCTTTAAGTATGCGATGCCAGAAGAATACGCAAAGATCGATAGTTATCTAAACAAAAACAAGCAGCAGCTTAGCTTAAAACTAAATGCTTTTCACGAAAAGGTAAGTCAAATTTTACTTGAAAATGGCTTTATCGAGGGCACTTTTGAGATACAAAAACGCATAAAGCACTACTACTCGATCTATCTAAAGATGCAAAGAAAGGGCATTTCTATCGAAGAGGTGCTTGACTTGCTTGCCATTAGGATCATCGTGCAAAAGCCGCTTGATTGCTACCTAGCACTTGGAAATTTACATATAAATTTCAACCCTTTAATTTCTAGATTTAAAGACTATATCGCACTTCCAAAGCAAAATGGCTATCAAACGATACACACAACCATTTTTGATAACAAAAGCATCTTTGAGGCGCAAGTTCGCACTTATGATATGCATAAAACCGCTGAATACGGTGTTGCTGCGCACTGGAAATATAAAAATGGCGAGGGCAGCCTCTTAAATCCAAAGCTTGACTGGCTAAATGACATCAGCATGCAAAATAGCGAGAACGAGGGCAATGTCGAAGAGCTTTATGAATATGCAAAAGATAGCCTTTATATCGAAGATATCGCAGTTTATTCTCCAAAGGGAGAGGTCTTTACGTTGCCACGTGGTGCTACGGCGCTTGATTATGCTTATGAGATTCACTCAGAGATCGGACTTTACGCAAAAGAAGCTTATATAAACCGCGTTAGGATGCCGCTTCTAACAGAGCTAAAAAATGGCGACATCGTTAGGATAGTAACTGGCGAAGAGGCTAAATTTCGCTGTTCGTGGATAAATAGTGTGCGAACAGGCAAGGCAAAGGCGACGATAAGGTCATTTTGCAAGCAAAAGATAAGAGATATAAACTACAAAATGGCGATAGATATCTTAAAATCAGTATTTAACGTCTCAAAAGATAGAATTTTAGAGTGGATAGAGAGCGAAAATTTAGGCAAAAAGGTCTTTCGCGCGGCAACTGATAGCGAGTATCTGCAAGAAGTGGCAAATATGCTTAAAAAATACATCAGAAAAGAGCGTCCATTTATGATTTCTTTGGGCGACAAATACCAGATAAAAAAGCAAAAATTTGAAAACATAGTGATCTACTCAAATCACAAAATTTCAAATGTCGAGTTTGATTATTGTTGCAATCCAAAAAGAGGCGATAGCATAGTTGGCTTTAAAAATGGTCACACCGTGACAGTGCATCACAAGCTTTGCGAGCGCGCTGGCAAGCTCATGGATAAAGGCGATGAGATCATCTTTGTCAAATGGACGAGAAATGCCCCACATAGGTATAAAATTTTATTAAATTTAGAAAACAGAAAAGGTGCGTTGGCTGAATTTTTAACATATCTTGCTAGACTTGATATAAATTTAGCTACAATCTCGCTAAACGAAGCAAATGATCTTAGCGGAGATACGTTTGAAATAAGCGTCGAAATAGCAGAAAACATCGATGCAAACGAGATCAAAGAGAAGATCAAAGATAGATATAAGATTATTGATTTTGTTTCGCAAAGCGACCCATATCATAATTAGGAGAGAAAAATGGTTCAAGATATAGATGATATTTTACAAGAGATAAACCGCGGCGTTGCTGAGATGATCGATGCTGAGAGAGTTGAAAATTTAGTTAAAAATTATTATGAAAAAGGCGAAAATTTCTACGTAAAAGCAGGCTTTGACCCAACAGCTCCAGACCTTCACCTAGGTCACACAGTCGTTTTAAACAAGATGGCTTTGCTTCAAAAGCACGGTGCGATAGTGCAGTTTTTGATAGGCGATTTTACCGCTCAAATAGGCGATCCAACAGGCAAGTCAGCCACTAGAAAAAAGCTAGATCAAGAGACCGTTTTAAAAAATGCCAAAACCTATGAAGAGCAAGTTTTTAAAATTTTAGATCCTAAAAAAACTGTGATAATGTTTAACTCAAAATGGTCAAATGAGCTTGGCGCTGCTGGGATGATTGAGCTAACTAGCACATTTTCAGTAGCTAGAATGCTAGAGCGAGATGATTTTGAGAAGAGGATAAAAGCGGGCAATCCTATATCAATCTCAGAGTTTATGTATCCGCTTCTTCAAGGCTATGATAGCGTTGCTATGAAGTGTGACATCGAGATGGGCGGTACGGATCAGAAATTTAACCTTCTAATGGGCAGAACCTTGCAGCGAACATATAATATCGGCAAAGAGCAAGCTGTCATCATGATGCCACTTCTTGAGGGACTTGATGGCGTAAATAAGATGAGCAAGAGCCTTGGCAACTACATAGGCGTTACTGAAAATGCAAATGATATGTTTGCAAAAACGCTTAGCATAAGTGATGAGCTTATGTGGCGCTGGTATGAGCTACTAAGCACAAAAAATCTTGGCGAGATAGAAGAGCTGATGAATGATGTAAATAGTGGCAAATATCATCCAAAAAAGGCAAAAGAGGATCTTGCTTATGAGATAACAGCGAGGTATCACGGCGAGGAGGCGGCAAAGGCTGCTATGGCTGAATTTAACAGCGTGCACTCTCAAAATCAGCTCCCAACTGATATGAAAGAATTTAGCTTAAAGGCACCGATTTGGATAGTTGAAGCCTTATCTCAGTGTGGGCTAAGTGAGTCAAATTCTCAAGCAAGGCGAGATATAAAAGCAAACGCAGTTAGCATCAATCAAGAAAAAATTAGTGATGAGCAGTTAAAATTAGGAGCAGGCGAGTATATCTTGCAGGTTGGAAAGCGTAAATTTGCGAAGATAAAGGTTGAATAAATGGAGTTAAAGCCATTAAAAATAGGTAAATACGAGATAAAATACCCGATATTTCAAGGCGGTATGGGGCTTGGCATCAGCTGGGACAAACTAGCTGGCAATGTGAGCTTAGAAGGCGGTCTTGGCATAATTAGCTCAGTTGGCACAGGCTACTATGAAAACCGCAAATTTATAGATAAAGAGCTAAACGCAAAGCCTTTTGGAAGCGAAAATTTCTACTCTACAAGAGGCCTTCGAGCTGTCATAGAAAATGCACGTAAAATTTGTGGCGACTTGCCACTTGGCGTAAATATAATGTATGCTGCAAACGACTACGCAAGGGTGGTTAAGGATGCTTGCGAGGCTGGTATAAACATCATAGTCTCAGGTGCAGGTTTGCCTACAAATTTACCCGAATTTACACAAAATTTTAAAGAGATAGCACTTGTGCCGATCGTTTCAAGCGCAAAAGCACTAAAGATCATCTGTAAGCGTTGGCTTCAAAGATATGAGCGCTTGCCAGATGCTGTCGTGCTTGAAGGACCGCTAAGTGGCGGCCATCAGGGCTTTACATACGAGCAGTGCCTTGATCCTGAGTTTTCACTATTTAATCTCATCCCGCAGGTAAAAGCTGAGATCAAAGAGTGGGGCGACTTCCCTCTCATCGCAGCTGGTGGAATTTGGGATAAAAACGACATCGAAAAGGCGATATCGCTTGGAGCAAATGGCGTTCAGATGGGCACACGCTTCATCGGCACTCACGAGTGCGACGCTGATATTGGCTTTAAAGAGGTCTTGCTTGCAGCTGAAGAGAAAGACATCGAGCTTATAAAGAGCCCAGTTGGCTACCCAGCTCGCGGGATAAGAACAAATTTGATAAATTTAGTCGATAAAAGAATGGGTCCAAAGATCCAGTGCATAAGCAACTGCGTGAGCCCTTGCCAAAGAGGCAAAGAGGCAAAGCAAGTTGGGTATTGCATCGCAGATAGGCTATTTGACGCATATAGCGGCAAAAAAGAGAGTGGGCTATTTTTCACAGGGGCAAATGGCTACAAACTAAAAGAGCTAATAAGCGTAAAAGAGCTAATGCATAAGCTGGTACATGGTGAATGAAACGGGTTTTAATATCTCTTTTTCTAGCATTTAGTTTTCTTTTTGCGACGACAAATTCGGAGACTTTTGCCAATTTCGATAGAAATTTTATGACTCTAAACAGAAGCGCTAAGATCAAACTTCACAACGATATAAAAAATATCTATGTCGATGCGATCATTAAAAACGATAAAAACACGAAAAAACAAGCGCTATCAAGGCTAATAACAAGCTCAAAGGCGCTTGGCTTTGACTCAAGCGCATATATAAGAGATCTAAATTCGATAAATGGTGTAAAAGGTGCTAGCATGCCAGCAGCTTCGCCAGCTCTAACGCTACTAAGTGCTACAAAGGTAAATGACACCTTGGTGCTTAAATTTAACACAAAGCTAGATACCGCAAGGCTAAAAACATCATTTGCCAAACAGCAAAACGCCTACAAAAACATCATGGACATTGATGGCAGGCTAAATGGCAACCCACTAACTTATAAAAATTTCATCTCAGACTACATCCACATCTCGCAGTATGATAAAAACACCGTTAGGATCATTTTTTCTGACAAGGCGCAAAAGACGATAAAGGCAAATGCAACTGGGGACTTGCTAATAATCAGCGCTCAAAATTTCATCTCAAATGAAAACGTAAGAGCGCCACTTCATAAGCTTAAAAATAAAAATGAAAAGCCAGCACAAAGCGCAGTAGAGCCAAATTTAAAGTCTGAGCCAGCACAAAGTGAGCCAGTAGAAGAGCCTTTGCCTCCAGTTGCAGCGGGTAAATTTTCACGCAACAAAACGATCGTCATCGACCCAGGGCATGGCGGCACGGATCCTGGTGCGGTAAATGGCAGTTTAAAAGAAAAAACAGCCGTTTTAGGCGTAGCTAAAAAGCTTGGTGAGATACTAAAAGCTCGCGGTTACAAGGTCTATTTCACCAGATCAACTGACGTTTTTATAAATTTAAGATCAAGAACGAAATTTGCAAATGACAAGATGGCTGATCTTTTCGTCTCCATCCACGCAAACGCCGCTCCAAACGCTGCCAAAGCAAAGAGCATGCACGGCATCGAGACATTTTTCTTATCGCCTGCAAGAAGCGAGCGCAGCAAAAACGCAGCCGCGCTTGAAAATAAATCAGACATCGAAGAGATGAACTACTTTTCGCAGCAAACGTTTCTAAACGTGCTAAACCGCGAGAAGATCATCGCTTCAAACAAGCTTGGTATCGACATCCAAAAGGACATTTTAGCAAGCGCTAGAAAGGTCTATGCAGCCAGCGACGGTAGCGTGAGAGAGGCGCCATTTTGGGTACTCGTGGGCGCTCTTATGCCAGCGGTTCTTGTAGAAATCGGCTACATCACACATCCAGTCGAGGGCGAAAAACTATTTAACGAGGCCTATCAAAAAGCCCTTGCAAACGGCATCGCAAACGGCATAGATGGATATTTCGCAAAAAATAGATGAAAAATGCAAATTTAAGCTTTAAAGGACAAATTCCATTTAGCGAAGAGTTTGGCGATATCTACTTTAACACCGAAAGACCCTGGCTTGAGAGCGAATTTGTCTTTGCGAGCGCACTTGATGAAACTTGGCAGAGCAAAGATAGCTTTATAGTCGCCGAGACTGGCTTTGGTGCTGGGCTAAATTTCTTCACACTTTGTAAGAAATTTAAAAATAGCCCTAAAAAACTTCACTTCGTTAGCATCGAAAAAAGTCCTATCAAAAAAGAAGATCTTTTAAAAATTTATGAAAATTTAGGCATTTTTAAAGCCTATGCTAAAAAGCTAGTTTCACTCTACCCGCCGCTAATCTCAGGCATACACCGCATAAATTTCACCCCAAATATCACCCTTGATCTTTGCTACGGCGAGGCAGATCAAATTTTGCCTGAGCTTGAATTTAGCGCTGATATCTGGTTTTTAGACGGCTTTGCCCCAAGCAAAAATGGCTCGATCTGGAGCGAGGATGTCTTTAAACAGATCGCAAGGCTAAGCAGGGTTGGCACGATAGTTAGAACCTACTCGTGCGCAAAAATGGTAAAAGATGGGCTAAAAAATGCTGGCTTTTTACTGAGCCTAAAAGAGGGCTACGCTAGAAAACGCCAGATGAGTAGCGCCGTGCTAGAGAAAAAGGATGAAAATTTAAAGGACGCTTGGTTTGCGAGGTGCGAGCCTGTTGGCAGTGCAAATGGTAAAACCGCGCTTATCATAGGAGCTGGAGTGGCTGGGCTTGCAACAGCTGGTGAGCTAGCCAAAAATGGCTTTAAAGTGGTGATCGCCGAGGCAAAGGGTGAGGTCGCGACAAATGGCTCGGGCAACCACTGCGGTGCCTTGATGCCACTAGTGACCAAGCCTGGGGTAAATTTAGGCCGCATGCATATAAATGCGTTTTTGCAAGCAGTGAGATTTTACAAGGCAAATTTGCCAAAAAGCCTCATCAAATTTAATGGCTGCATCGACTATGCATTTGATGATGAGCTCATTAAAAGATACGCTTCATGGCAGGATCAAAGTGCGGAGGATGTTTTTAAATTTGATGAGAGTTTAAAGCCATATCCTGGGATATTTATAAAAGAGGCGGCATACGCTAGACCAAAAGAAATTTGTAAATTTCTATCAAGTAACTTTGAAATTTTATTTAACCACGAGTATGAGAGCAGGGCGTACCTGAAAAATGGCAAGATAAGTGTTAAATTTAAAAATAAAAAAAGCTTGGAGGCTGATATCTTGGTCTTTTGCACAGGTAGCAAGAGTAGCGAGATATTTAAAGGTTACGACATGCAAATAAGTAGCGTCAGAGGTCAAGTTACGCACCTAAAACCGGTGCTAAAAAATGAGCTGCCACTAAGCGCAAAAGGCTACATCTGCCCAGCCGTAAAAGGCGTGCAAGTCATCGGCGCAACCTACGCTAGAAATGAAATTTGCGACACGCCAAAAGACGAGGATAATGCTAAAAATTTAAGCGACGTGAGCGAGTTTTTTGACGCCACAAAAGCCACCATCATCGGCTCACGTGTGGGATATAGAAGTTACAGTGGAGATAGATTTCCGATAATCGGTGCCCTGCACGACGAGGAGTTTTACAAGCAAAACTACAAAGGGCTATTTTGGAGCAAAAATAAAGATAATAATCCAAAAGCAAGCTACGAAAAAAATCTCTTTGTAAATTTTGCTCACGGCTCACGTGGCCTTGGCACGGCGATACTTGGAGCAAATTTGATAATAGATCTTGTGCTTGCTCGCCCACTTTGCATAGAAAGATCGCTATTTTACGAGCTTCATCCTGCTAGGTTTTTGATAAGAAAGCTAAAAAAAGGACTAAAATAGTCAAATTCCTTAACATATGTTAAGAACTGTTATCAAAACTTGCATTATAATCCTTCACAAAAAAAGGTTAAAAAATGAGTCAAATTTATAATCTCGATAAAGACACAAAGATAGTTGAAAAAAGCGTCGTTAGCAAAAGGCTCTTTCAAAACAAAAACGCAAGCATTGATATATACGCATTTGACGAGGGCGAGGAGCTTGATCACGAGATGCTTTTTATAGATAGCCTTGCCTTCGTCATTGATGGCGAAGCACAGCTTGAGTATGGCGAAACGCAGATGAAGCTTGGGCGCGATGAGGCCTGCCTTATCGAGGCAAAAACCTGGCGAAAGCTCAAATTTACAAAGAAGACAAAATATTTACTAATAGATTTTAAGGAGAATGTTATGATAGATCATTTAGACAAAGCGAGTGTTTTTAGCCTCGCAGATACCGTTAGCTACGAGAGTGGCAAGATAGTTAGCAAGACGCTTGTCAAAAACGAAAATGGCTCGATGTCGCTACTTAGTTTTGACAAAGACCAAGAGCTCTCAACCCACGCTGCCCCTGGCGATGCGCTACTTATCGCGCTTGATGGCGAGCTTGATTTAAAGATAGCTGATGAAAGTTTTCATCTAGTAAAGGGCGATAGCATCGTGCTTCCAGGCAAGATCCCACACGGCCTAAAAGTGAAAGACAAATTCAAAATGCTTCTAATCGTCACAAAAGACAAAATGTAAAATAAGCCCTATTTTAGGGCTTTTCTCATATCAAAAACTACAAATTTAACTTTAAATTTACCTTTAATAATCAAAAAAGCAAAGCCATAATATAATCGTTTTTAAAAAAGAAGAGCGATGAGAAAAGAAAATTCCAAACTATTTTTACTGATATTTTTAGGCGTGCTCTCAGCCTTTGGACCATTTGTCACAGACCTTTATCTACCAGCACTCCCAGCTATAACTGAGTGGTTTAGTACAAGTATCTCTGCCACGCAGTTAACTATAACTACTTCGATGGCAGGCCTTGCGATCGGTCAGCTAATAATTGGCCCAATCAGCGATAAATTTGGGCGAAAAACACCACTTACCATCTCACTCATCATCTACACGATTAGCACGATTTTTATATTTTTTGCGCAAAATATCCAGTTTTTTATCTTTATGCGTATCATCCAAGGTCTTGCAAGTGCGGGCAGTCTGGTTATCTCAAGAGCCGTTGTGAGCGACCTTTACAAGGGTCACGAGATGACTAAATTTTTTAGTCTTATGATGGTTGTAAATGGTCTTGCTCCGATACTTTCGCCAATAGGTGGCAGCTTGCTACTTAAATTTACCGACTGGCGCGGCATCTTTATGGCACTAACTATCATTGGCATTGTGCTATTTGTCGCAAATTTTTACTTCAAAGAGAGTCTAAGCCAGCGAGACCGCCTAAAAGTGCCTTTGCTTCAGACTTACGGCGTCTTTGGCAAAATTTTAAGAAAAAAGAAATTTATGCTCTTTATCGCGATACAGACATTTACTATGGGCGCGATGTTTGCCTATATCGCGGCATCTTCTTTTATATTTCAGGATTTTTACTCGCTAAGTCCATTAAGCTACGGTTTTTGCTTTGGGGCAAATGGTCTAGCCATCGTCATAGGTGCTAGGCTTGCAAGCTTGCTAAATGAACGAAAAGCGCTAAAAACTGGGCTTTTTGGCACCTTGTTTGCTAGCATTTTTGTTGCACTCATGCTTTGCTTTAAATTTGAAGTGATCGGCGTTATCATCGCATTTTTCTTACTTTTGCTCTTTACTGGCTTTATCTTACCAACAGCCTCATCACTTGCGATGAACGAGGGCAGGGAGTACGCTGGCTCGGCCTCAGCAGTGCTTGGATTTTGCCCATTTTTCTTAGGCGGCGTCATCTCTCCATTAGTTGGGCTTGGTGACATTTTTTACTCGACATCAATAGCCATTTTAACTTGCAGCGTGCTTGCTTTTATCTCATTTTTAGGACTAAAAAGAGTTGCGTAAAATTTATCTTGTATCAAACACAAAAACGACTGATGAGAGCGTTATAAATTTAAGCGTTAGTAAGATCGAGTTTTTGAAATTTGAGATAAATTTAAGCGAATATGACGCGCTTGTAGCAACCTCAAAAAACGCTTTTAAAGCTTTAAAATTTAATGGCATTTCGCCTATAAATTTGCCAGTTTTTGCTATCGCAAATAGTTGCGCAGCGGCTGCAAAAGGGCTTGGATTTACCCAAATTTACACTGGGCAAAATGCTCATGGAGATGACTTTGCAAGAGAAATTTTGCCACTTTTAAAAGGCAAAAAGGTGCTTTATCTAAAGGGCAAAGATAGCGCTTCAAATTTCTTAGAAATTTTGCAAGATGGCGGCGTAAATATAAAAGCGATCATCGCTTATGAAAATGTCTTAAATCCTTGCAAAATGGAGCTAAAACCACCAAAAAATAGCATTTTGATATTTGCATCTCCGATAAATGTGAGAAATTTTCTTAGTAATTTTGGTTGGGACGAGAGCTATCAGACGATAAGCATCGGAAAGGTCACCGCAAAAGAGCTAAAATTTACCACGCCAATAGTGAGCCAAAACCAAGATATAAACGCTTGTATCGCACTTGCCAAAACGTTACTTTAAGCAAAAAATTTATATAATTTCTAAGCCTGAGTGAAGCGAGTCAGCATTTTACGGGGTCCAACACTTTTTTGTTAGCGAAAAGGTATGGGTGTCTTGTGATGTGGCTTCGTTTGAGCCTTAACCAGCGAGAAGTTGCAACCTTTTGGCATTCATCTATTTGCAAGATTGGCTTTGTTTATGGGCCACTCTTCTATGCGACGCCCACTCGGGTTTTTAAATTTACGGAGATAATATGAACATTCTCATAATAGGAAGTGGCGGCCGCGAATACGCCATTGCTCTAAAACTAAAAAGCGAAAAAAATATAAATTTATATTTTGCGCCCGGAAATGGTGCGACCTCACGCCTTGGTGAGAATTTAAACATAAAAGACTTTCATGAACTAGCTGAATTTGCTAAAAAAAATAGTATCGAGCTAACTATCGTGGGACCTGAAGCGCCACTTAGCGAAGGCGTAGTGGATATATTTAAAAAAGAGGGTTTGCTCATCTTTGGACCAAGCAAAGCAGCAGCCAGACTTGAAGCTAGCAAGGCCTATATGAAGGACTTTTTAGCTAGAAATAATATAAAAACTGCAAAATATTTAAACACAGATGATAAAGAAAAAGCATTTAAATTTATTGATACCCTAAGCGCTCCGATGGTCGTAAAGGCTGACGGACTTTGCGCTGGAAAAGGCGTGATCATCGCAAATTCCAAAGAAGAAGCCAAAGAAGCAGTTAGCGACATGCTAAGTGGGGCTAGCTTTGGTGATGCTGGTAAATTTGTGGTGGTTGAAGAGTTTTTGGACGGCTTTGAGCTTAGCTTTTTTGCTATTTGTGACGGCGAAAATTTTGTAAGCTTACCAGTGGCGCAAGACCACAAACGCTTGCTTGACAACGACGAGGGTCCAAATACTGGCGGCATGGGCGCTTATGCTCCAAGTCCGCTTGCTTCAAAAGAGCTAGTAAAAAGGGTCGAAGAAGAGGTTGTAAAACCTACGTTAAAAGGGATGAAAAACGAGGGCAGTCCGTTTTGTGGAGTGCTTTTTGTGGGGCTGATGATCGTGAAAAATGAGCCTTATGTGCTTGAGTTTAACGTGAGATTTGGCGATCCTGAGTGCGAGGTCTTGATGCCATTAATAGACGGAAATTTGAGTGAAATTTTACTAAATGCTGCAAAGGGTGAGCTAAAGCCTATCAGTTTAAAAGATGAATTTGCTGTTGGTGTCGTGATGTCTAGCAAAAATTATCCTTATAAAAGTAGCCCAAAGGCTAAAATTTCAGTTTTAAATGATGTAAAAGATGCCCATATAGCTTACGCAGGTGTTAGCAAAGAGGGTGATGAAATTTACGCAGATGGCGGCAGAGTGCTAGTCTGCGTGGCGACCGCAAAGAGCATAAAAGAGGCACGTGATAAGGCCTATGAGCTTTGCGAAAATGTCAAATTTGACGGAGCACACTTTAGAAAAGATATCGCGTGGCAGGCTCTAAAATGAGTATGCAGATAGAAGAGAAGCTTCAAAACGAAGAAATTTCACTTGCTCCTTTTGCTAAGAGGATCATGGCGTTTTCTATCGATGAGACCATAACTGCATTTCTTTTTATGATCATCTATTGGGAGCCTCTTTCTACTAGCACTAACTATGATGACGCTAGAAATTTAGTATTAAATTTATTTTGGCAAGTGGTAGCTTTAAAAGTCATCTATCACACATTTTTTGTTTGGTATTATGGCGCTAGTTTAGGGCAGATGATAACAAAGACGATGTGTATAAATGTAGAAATTTTAGATAAGCCAAATTTAACTCAAAGTCTTGTTAGGGCGATCTTTAGGATAGTTAGTGAAGCTTGTTTTTATCTTGGCTTTGCGTGGGCGCTTTCAAACCCTGCAAGGCAGACGTGGCAAGACAAAATAGCAAAAACAGTGGTGATAAATGCGTAAAATTTTATTTTTAATTCCGATTTGTGTTTTTAGTTTAAGTGCAGCAGTGCAAGATGTTCAGCTATTAGCTGATGACGTGAAGCAAGATAAGGGCATCGTAACGGCAAACAAAAACGTCGTTGTATATTCGCAAGAGTATCTTGTGACGGCTGATTGTGCTGTTTATGATCAAAATAGCTCTGTCATCGAGCTCTTTGGCAATGTCAATATGATGAAAGGTAAAGACGAGGTCTCTCGCTCAAACTATGCCAAGCTAAATTTAAAAAACAACAACGCTGCCTTTGAGTCGCTCTTTATGATGAACAAAGACATGGAAGTGTGGATGAGAAGCGACGAGAGTAGCTCTGATAGCGAGTACTACAGAGTAAGAAAGGCTATGGTTTCAAGCTGTAATGTCCAAGATCCTGACTGGAGCATCACTTCAAGCTCAGCCATGCTAAATAAAGAGAGTAAATTTTTGCACCTTTTTAACCCAGTCTTTCGCATAGCAAATGTGCCAGTCTTTTACTTGCCATACTTTGGCTTCTCAACTGATACCACAAGAAGGACAGGTCTTTTGCCACCAGAGCTTGGATACGGCAAGTCAGAGGGTTTTTACTATAAGCAGCCAGTATATTTTGCGCCTTATAATGAGTGGGATCTAGAGTTTGATCCGCAGATAAGAACAAACAGAGGCGCTGGAATTTACGGTGCTTTTAGATTTACTGATTCGCCTGATTCAAGAGGTGAGATCAGCTTTGGTTCATTTACTGATAAAAACAGCTACCGAGCAAAGCAAAAAGGCGAGACTTCAAACAGAGCTGAGCTAAAAAACAAAACTCACAAAGGTGTCGGGCTAAAATATGAAAGAGATAAACTCATAAAATACCTTAGCGAGGCTGATCTGCAAGAGGGTATGTGGATAGATGCAACCAAGCTAAATGACATAGACTATCTAAATTTAAAGGGCAGGGACGATGACTATGACTCACTTGTCACCTCTAAATTTAACTACTTTATCGCAAATGATGATCACTACTTTGGCGCCTATGCAAAATACTACATAGATACCGAAAAGATCGGCTCAAAGAACGAAAACAAAGATACGCTTCAAGAGCTTCCATCGCTTCAGTATCATAAATTTACAGATGACATAGTCTTGCCAAATATCTTATATTCAATCGACCTTCAATCACACAGATATGATAGAAAGATAGGAGTTAGAGCAACTCAGTATGAATTTACACTCCCAGCTTCAGTGCATGTGCCACTGTTTGATGATAGTCTAACATTTTCATTTTACGAGTACCTTTACGCTTCAAGGATAAACTACGAAAACAAGATAAATTCATTTGATGACAAAAGAGAAGATAAACACGCAAATTTTGTAAATAACTACCATAAATTTGCCCTTCACACAGACCTTGCAAAGGCGTATGAGAGCTTTTATCACACTTTAAATTTTGGTGCTGAGTATTTGCTACCAGGCTATAGAAAAGGAAATTTAGACGACGAGTTTATCTATGACAAAGATCTAAATGAGTATGAAAATTTCTTAGCTCAAGATCAAAGTAAAGAAGAGGTTTCTGGCTATTTGACGCAGTATTTCTTTAACGGCAGTGGCAGAAAAGTCGTCAAACACAGCATCTCACAAGGTTACTACACAAAAGATGATGAGTATTCAAATTTAAAAAATGCCATCTACCTATATCCGTTTGAGAATTTTAGCGTTTATAACAAGCTTGAGTACTCACACAAAGACAGAGAGCTTAAAAAGGTGCAAAACGGACTTTACTATACGCACGATCTATTTTGGATAAATATGCTCCATACGATGAAAAAGAGCGACAGCCTTGCCAAAAATAGTGCAACAAAAGATAGCTACTTTACAAGTAGTGCTGGCGTGAAACTCCCGCATCAATATAGCTTAATTGGCGACTGGCAATACGACCTTGAGAGGAGCTACACAAAGAGCTGGAGAGTTGGCGTGCTTCATCAAAGGAAGTGCTGGAACTACGGGCTAATTTATCAACACGATGTCGAGCCGACAACAACGACAAATGGCTCAGCCTCAACTAAGAAAAGCGGCATCTACTTTACTATAAATTTCTATCCGATGGGCGGCTTGCACTATGACTTTTCACAAAGCAGCACCGCTTCATCAAGTAGCAAATAAGATGGCTAGATAAATGGCAAGCGTTAAATTTAAAGATCAACTAGATGCAGCTAACAAGCTCATCGAGATCTTGCCAAAAAAAGAGCTAAATGACGCTAAGACGATAGTTCTTTGCATGTCGCTTGAGTCAGTTATCCTGACTGATGTGGTTTGCAGGGGGTTAAATTTAAGCTATGAGATGCTCTTTAGCGAGCCAATCCCTGCGCCAAACAACAGCGAATGCGACGTAGCGATAGTTAGTGAAACTGAGGATATCGTGCTAAACGATCCTCTTATAAAAGCTTTTAATATAAGCTATGACTACATCTACGGCGAGGCGCATAGAAAATATGAAGAGAAAATTTTAAAAAATGTCTATAAATACAGAAAAGGAAATTTGATAGGAGAGCTAAAGGGCAAGAATATTTTACTAATCGATGAAGGGTGTGAGACTGGCATGACGGCACTCATCTGTATAAAGACGCTGCTTGATGTGAAGGTAAAATCCATCTCATACGCAACGCCGATGATAGCCACTGATGTCTTTGCAAATTTAAATGATATGGTCGATGAAATTTACACGATAAACAAGATCGTTGATTTTATCGATGTGGATTCGTATTACGAGAAAAAGATCGAGGCTACGAGCGAACGCATCATGTCGATATTAGAAGAGAGCCCTCACTATTTACCGTTACAAAAACAACAAGGAGATAAAAATAATGCAATATAGTATAGAAGTCAATAATCAGGTCGAAATTTTTGACCTTAATAAAGTAGCTAAACAAGCTAGCGGGGCAGTGCTTTTAAGGGTGAAAAACACCGTAGTTTTAGCAACTGTGGCAAGAGAAGATGTGCAAGTTGAAGAGGATTTTTTGCCTCTAACGGTGCAATACATCGAAAAAGCCTACGCTGCTGGTAAAATCCCAGGCGGTTACGTCAAGCGTGAGACCAAGCCAGGCGACTTTGAGACGCTAACAGCTCGCATCATAGATAGATCGCTTCGCCCACTTTTCCCAAAAGGCTACGCATACCCAACGCAGATCGTTGTCATGGTGCTTTCGGCTGATCCTGAGGTTGATTTGCAAGTTGTGAGCCTAAATGCGGCTTCAGTTGCACTTTACCTTAGCGACATCCCTGTAAATCGCCCAGTTTGTGGTGTAAGAGTTGGATATATAGATGATAAATTTGTTATAAACCCAAGCAACTCTGAGCTAAAACAAAGTGCGATCGATCTTTATGTAGCTGGCACAAAAGATGAGCTTTTGATGATAGAGATGAGGAGCTTGCCTCAGCAAACTACGCAGCTCATACCGATGGTAGCGATCGAGCCGATGATAGATCCAAGCCTAAGCGATAGTATGGCGCAAAAGCAAGTGATGAATGAATTTAGCGAAGATAAGATGGTTGAGGCGATAGACTTTGCTGGCAAGGCTATATTAAGAGCTAGCAACGCTTATGAAGAGGCGTTTAAAGAGCATAAAAAAGAGGACGCCCCGCTTGAGCTAAAACCAGAGATAGAAAACGAAAATATCGCTATTTACATCGATAAATTTTATAAAGCAGAGGTTAAAAATGCGATCAACCAAATGGCAAAGAGTGAGCGTGCTAGCGAGCTTGGCAAGATCGCTAAGCAAATTTCAAGCGATGAGGTAGCTCAAAAAGAGGGCTGGGACGAGGCTGTTATCTCAAATGTCCTTGGTAAATATAAAAAGAAAATAGTAAGAGAGCAGATCATAAATGAAGGCGTTAGAGCCGACGGACGCGGGCTTGAAGAGGTTAGACCTATTAGCATCGAGACAAACGTGCTTCCAAACGCTCACGGCTCTTGTTTGTTTACCAGAGGTCAAACTCAAGCGCTAGTTGTTGCCACGCTTGGCACTGACAGCGACGCTCAGATGTATGATATGCTCACTGAAAAGACAGCTTTGGTTGAGAAATTTATGTTTAACTACAACTTCCCAGGCTTTAGCGTAGGTGAAGCAAGCCCACTTAAAGCTCCAGGCAGGCGTGAGCTTGGACATGGAAATTTAGCCAAACGTGCCCTTGCACCAAGCATCGATCTAGCTTCTCCATATACGATAAGGGTCGTTTCAGAAATTTTAGAGAGCAACGGCTCAAGCTCTATGGCTAGCGTTTGCGGTGGTTCGCTCGCACTTAGAGCAGCTGGGGTCAATACCCAAAAACTAGTCGCTGGTGTTGCGATGGGTCTTATATTTGAAGGCGATAAACACGCAGTTTTAACTGATATCATGGGACTTGAAGACCACGACGGCGATATGGACTTTAAAGTTGCTGGCACAAGTGATGGCATCACAGCGCTTCAGATGGATATCAAGCTTGGAGGCATCAGCCTAGAGGTGCTAAAAGAGGCACTTTATCAAGCAAAACGCGGCAGAGAGCATATCCTTGCTCTAATGACACAGGCTGATAAAAATATAGAGATAAACGAAGATGTGCTTCCAAAACTTGAGCTATTTAGCGTTGATCCAAGCAAGATCGTAGATATCATCGGTCAAGCTGGCAAGACTATAAAAGAGATCATTGAGAAATTTGAAGTTTCAATCGACCTTGATAGAGAAAAAGGCGAAGTTAAAATCGCAGGCGGCGCTAAGAAAAACGTCGATGCGGCAAAAGACTACATCATCTCGATCACTTCAAAAGAGAACTCTCGCTCATTTGGCAAAAAGCCATTTAAACACGACAAAGACCGCGTAAAACCGACATTTAATATCGGAGATGAATTTGTTGGAAGCGTAAAAAGCGTAGTTGATTTTGGAGTATTTATCGAGCTAAAAAACGGTGTTGATGGTCTGCTTCACATCTCAAAGATAAAGAGCCCATTAAACGTAGGCGATCAGGTAAAAGTGTGTGTGAGCGAGCAAAAAGGAAACAAAATTTCGCTCTCTTTGGTTGAATAAATTTTTAAAGGATAGATGATGAAATACAAAAAGTTGCTTTTTCCAATAGGAGCAGGGGACGATATCGAGCCAAGAATTTACGGTGCTTTAAAGGTTGCACAATGGTTTAAAGCTCACATGGAGATCCTCACTTGCCAACTAGATCCAAGCGTGGTTTATAATATGAAAATGACGCTTCGTGGTGGAGTGCTTTTTGAGGAATTCTTAAAATCAGCCAAGTCAGAGCTTGCGGTTGAACACGAAGAGAACGAAAAGCTTTTTAATAAAATTTGCGCAGAGCTTGGCATAAAAGTGAGCGACGAGGTCATCGAAGATGTCTGCACTGCAAATTTCACGATCCATAATGGAAAAAGAAGTGCCATAGTTGAGCAAGAGAGTAAATTTTGCGATCTAGTCGTAGCTGCAGTGCCACTTGATGGCAAGATCACTGGCACATTTGAGTCAGCTGTTTTAAAAAGCGGCAAAAATGCGATCGTTATCCCTAGAAAGATGCGTGAATTTAGGGCTGATAACATCCTTGTAAGCTGGACAGGCACTACTCAAAGCTCAAGAGCCCTAACTGGCGCGATCGATCTCTTAAAGAGCGCTAAAAAAGTTCAGTGCATCACTTCAAAAGCAAGCCTTGGTGATAATGCCGAGCTAAATCTTAAAAAACTTGAAGAGTACTTTAAGATTCATAATATCAGTGCTAGTTTTGAAGTTATAGCAACTACAACGATACCTGGCGAGGCACTTTTAAAAGCTGCAAATGATAGAAACGCAGACCTTATCGTAGCTAGCAGATACGGCGAAAACGGACTAATGGAGATGGTCCTTGGCGGAACATCAAGATTTTTCTTAGAACATACAAATATCCCAGTTTATCTATAAAATTGCAAGGGCTTATGCTCTTGCACTCTCTTTTTAAAATATTAAATTTAGTATCTTTTTAAAAAAATATAAATAAAATAGTCACAAAAAAAGGTGGTGAAGGATGAAGCAGACTTTTGAGATAGTTGGCGAATTTAAAGAAGGCTTAGCTAGGATCAAGAAATTTGGCAACTATGGTTTTATAAATGAAGCAGGAGAACAGGTCATTGCGTGCAATTTTAGTGATGTAAGCGACTTTTGTGAAGGGCTGGCCAGGGTTAAAAAATTTGGCAAATTTGGCTTTATAGATAAGAATGGTGTTCAGGTAATTGAATGTAAATTTGATGATGCAAACGATTTTTGCAATGGCTATGCAAAGGTTAAAGTAAATGGCAAATGGCTTGAGATAGATAGTAGCGGAAAAGATCCTAATGTCAGTGAGAGTAGCGAAGAAATTCAAACAGAGATTGGCAATGTTGATGTTATCAAGCTTAAAAAAGATGAATCTGAAAATAAAGCGGAAATTTCAAAAGACGATGTAGTTATTAGTGATAATAACAAAGTAGAAAAGTCAATAAAAATTGATGATATTAAAAGCTCAACTATGGTTAAAAATATGGTTGAGATAGATGGAAAATGGCATGAGGTAGGTGCAACTAACAGCGAAGGTAAAATAGAAATTTCAAAAGATGGAAATTTTGTAATAGTTGATGAAAATAACAATAAAGTAGAACTCCCAATAAATTTTGCAAGACCTGACGCTCTTAAAGATATGCTATCTAATGGTGAGGTTCAAGAGTGGACCAAGGTTAGTGTCAATGGAAAGAGTGAGTTTTTTGATAAAGACAACAATAAGATCATTCCATCAAAAGATGGCACATTTGTGATCCGTGATGGAGATAGTAAAATAGAAATTTCAAAGGATGGCAACGCTGTAATCATTGATGGCAATAACAAAGTAGAAATTCCTCTAAATCCAAGCGATATGAAAGTCTCTAAAGAGAGCTCAACTGTCGTTAAAAATATGATTAATATAAATGGCAAATGGCAAGAAATAGATGGCGAGGAAAAATTTGGTCAAAATGATATCAAAGTAGTACCTTTAAAAGATGAAGATACTATGATAAAAGATGACAAAAGTAAAAAATCAGAAATTTCAAAAAATGGCAATACTGTTACAGCCAATGAAGCCAATAAAAAAGAAAATTTATCACAAGCTAGTAGTAGTGGGAGTTTAAAAAAAGGTTCTGTTAAACACAATGTTAGAGATTGGTTTGAGGAAAAGGAGAAAAAGAGTGAGGGTAAGAAGGAAGAGTCTTCTGAACATGAGCTTTTGTCTTCAGTAGTTATCTTTATAGTTATAATTTTATTAGTTAGTTTCTTTAAAAGATAGATCAATTTTACCTTATCTCATACCTTTTTGAAACTACGTGGTAGTAAAAGGCTCCAACGAAAAAGAGGCTTCCCATAAAGGCTGCGATCATCTCCACGCTTAGTCCAAGCTCGTATAAAAAGCCGATCGCAAATGAGATAAGTGCGCTAAATCCAAGAAAAATCATATCATTATACGCGATCACTCTGCCGTAAAACTCTTTTTGGCAGTTTTGCTGAAGTAGTGTGTAGGTGTAACTCCAAAGGCTTGACGTGCAAAATCCTGCAAAGATGATGCCAATGAGTGAGAGATAAAAATTTCGCAAAGAGAGCGCCCAGATGATGATGCCAAGCCCTTGACCGATGTAGATGTAGATGAGCGTTTTTTTGTTCATAAATTTACTAAGCAAGGCCGGTGCAAACATAAGCGAGATCGACCTTGAGGCGTTTAGCAGGCCAATAACTAGTGAAGTTGAGAGTAAATTTGCGTATCTATAGTCAGCCAAAAGTGCGATAAACGCGTCATAAGCTGTGATACCAACAAAGGCATGCAAAAATATAAGATGCACGATGAGTCTATTTTCTTTTAGGTATTTAAGCCCATTTTTGAGCATTTTTAGAGGTTTTTCTATAAATTCTGGCTTTAGCTCGTCTAGTTTTAAAAGATATAAAAAGCCAAAACTGCAAAGATAAAGAGCTCCATCAAGCAAAAAGGCGCTTTTGATGCCAAAAAAGTGTATATAAACGCCTGCAAGCCCCATGCCAGCGGTGTATGAGACCGCCCAGATGATCGAGTGGATCTCGTTTGCGAGCTTTAGGCTCTTTTTGCTTAAAATTTTTGGTAGCACGCTCATCTCTACTTGAAAATACATCCCGCCAACGCCGTTTCTAACGAAAATGATAAGCAAAAGTAGCCATAAAAAATCAAGTGAGTTTATAAAAAGCAGCATAAAAACGCTTATGGTCTCAACCGCCATCATGATCACAAGCATAGGTTTTGGGCTAAATTTATCCACCAAAATGCCACTAAATGGAGCGATGACAACACCTGGGATAAATGCCATCGCCGCACTTAGCGTGAGTGCCCATACAGGAGCGTCAAGCGAGATAAGTAGCGTAAAGATGCCAGTGTGCGAGAACCACACACCAAAGTAGCACATGAGCTGGATGGTGCTTAAAAGGCGGAAATTTCTCTCGTCCTTTAAAAGCTTAAGATACTCTTTCAAGCTACTGGTTCCACATCAGAGTTATCTGCTCTATTTGCGCCTCGTCTGATATCTGGCTTAAGCTTGTTATATCTTGTGCGAGCGGATTTTTAAGCTTTATGAGCATGTCGTGGCTGTCTATTTTTAGATAGATATTGTTTGCGTCGCTTTGAAATTTAGAGATGACAAGTGCGTTTTTTATATCTTTGAAATTTGATTTTAGGCTAATATTTTCAGGAGTTTTAAACTCATTTGAGTAAATTTCGATGCTTGTGATGATGCCATTTAGCAATGTGTATTCAAAAATTCTCTCGTTTTTATTTGTGACGATGTAGCTATTTTCTTTTTTAGTATTGTCTCTTTTTATGTTTTTTGCGCCATAAAATTTCATCACATCAGCATTTGCTGACTCGTTTGTAAGTTTCGCAAAAAAGCCCTTGCCAAAGAGGCTAGATCTGCCTTTTTCTCTTTTGTAGTGTCCGCTTATGTGAGCATTTTTGCAAATTTTATCGTTTGCGATTACGAAGATGTCGTTAGCGGTTTTATGCACGCTTAAAGCCACGCCTTTTTCATCCAAAAGGTAAAAAATGCCCTTGTCGTAAAGCAGCTCTGAGTTAAATTTACAAAGTGGCGAGCCATCTTTTAGCGATGAGTAAAAGCTTATCTTTGCGCCGTTTTTGCTAGGCACAAGCACAAGCTCTAAAAAGCCATTTTTGTCTTTAAATTTAGAAAATCTAGCAAAAAAACTATCTTTATAAGCCTTATTTACTGGCTCGTAGTTATAAATTTGAGCTAGCACGCCAACTCGCTTATTTTTCTTATCATCAAGCTGAAGAAGTGAGTTTTTGTTTGGCACAAAGTAGCTTAGTGCGCCACTTTCATCTTTTAGCACGATAGCGCTCTCATCGACATCGAAAGTGCCGCCTTTTTCTACCAAGGTAGCAGCCTTATCCATCGTAAGCATAGTTTTTGTGTAGGTTTTGTCTTTATTTAGAGTTAAGATAGTCTTTACGCCCTCGCAGTTTGAGCATGGCAAGGTCGTGTAGTAGCTCGTGTAGATAGAGTTTGAAAGTATTAGTTTTTCTGGTTTTTTGGGTTTTTCGTCTCTAAGAAGTGGTTTTTCTTCTTTTGATTTTTGTGTTTGCTCTTGGTTTTGTGGCTTTAAATTTTCATTTTTCGCGCAGCCGATGATGAAAAATGAGATAAGTATGGCAAAAAGATATTTCATTTGCAACTCCTTAAAAATTGCAAAATTATATCATTTTGCCTTTAAAATTTATTTTACGCGTTTAAAGATGTATTTATCTTTTAGCTCGCCAGTGACCTCTTTTTGATCCATGTCAAGCATCTTTAGGTTCTCGCCATCGATCTTATAAAAGCTCTTTTCTTTATACTCATCAACGGTTGTGATAACGCCATTTTTGACCGAGTATTTGCCCTTGCTAACGGCTTTGTAGTTATCTTTTGACTTGTAGTTCATCACACTTTCAAATGTGCCGTCTTTTTTTAGTGTAAGGGTTGAGTCTATGCCCATGCAGCTAGCACAAGGTAAAAATGCCTTGTAAGTGCCTTCGATGCTGCTTACTGGAGCCATGCAGCTACCTTTTACTTCACATTTGCCTTGTGGAACGCTCGCGCTTTGGTTTGACGTAGCGCAACCTGCTAATAGTAGAGCCGCACTTAGTGCAAAGATAAAATTTTTCATGCTGATCCTTTTTGAAAATAAAATTTAAAATGTATTATAATACTTAAGAAAATAACAAATTATAAATTAAAGGAGAGAAGATGCAAGTTGAGACATTTGGCGTTTTAGTCGTTGTTTTGGTCATTTTTGCATTTTTGTTTTTAAAAGCTGGCATCAAGATCGTATCGCAAGCAGATAACTTGCTGATCGAGCGACTTGGTAAATTTCACAAGGTGCTTGACGGGGGATTTCACATCATAATCCCATTTGTCGATCAGATAAGAGCTATCATAACTATAAAAGAGCAGCTTGTTGATATCACAAAACAGCAAGTTATCACAAAAGATAATGTTAATATTAGCGTTGATGGTATCGTCTTTTTAAAGGTATTTGACGCAAAAATGGCGGTTTATAACGTAGATAACTACAAGCGTGCCATTGCAAATTTAGCCATGACAACGCTTCGTGGCGAGATAGGCGCGATGAATCTTGATGATACGCTAAGCTCTCGTGACCGCCTAAATGCCGCACTTCAAGTAGCCCTTGGCGACGCAGCTGGCAACTGGGGCGTAAAGATCATGAGGGTTGAAATTTCTGAAATTTCTGTCCCACTTGGCATCGAAGAGGCGATGAATATGCAGATGAAGGCTGAGCGTGAAAAGCGCGCGATCGAGCTAAAAGCCTTGGCTGAAAAAGAGGCACTCATCCGCAACGCAGAGGCACTAAAACAAGAAAAAGTGCTTCAAGCAGAGGCGATAGAGCGTATGGCTGATGCGAAAAAATACGAGCAAATCGCCATCGCAACGGCTCAAAAAGAGGCTATGGATATGATAAATGACAGCATGAGCAAAAACGCAAATGCGGCTGAATTTTTGCTTGCGCGCGACAGGGTCGGGGCGTTTAGCGAGCTAGCTAAAAATAGCTCAAAAGATAAAATTTTAGTCCCTTATGAGGCGGCTGAACTCATCGGCTCGCTTAGTGTTTTAAAAAATTTCTTAGCTAAGGATAAGGCGTGATAAGTCCTTTTATAATGATAGCCATAGGCGCGCTCTTGTGCGTGGCTGAGCTTATGCTATTTTCGTTTTATCTGCTCTTTTTTGGCGTCGCTTTTATCATCGTTGGGGCGATAAATTTTGGTTTTAATTTTGAGTGGCCATATCAAATTTTAGGTGTTGCAGCACTTGCCATTATCTTGCTTGTGCTCTTAAAAGCGCCGTTAAAGAGTAAATTTATGGCTAAAAAAGAGAGCTTTAATGAGGAATTTTTAGACGAAGCTGGCGTTGGTGAGATCAGAGAAAATATGGTCTATTTTAAAGGCACTCTTTGGAAGTATGACGGAGCGCTAAAAAATGGCGAAAAAGTGCAGGTTTTAGGCACTAAAGGCGACAAAGTTATATTAAAATAAAGTGCCATTTGGCACTTTATCTATTTTGCGTGAACTGGGCAGCCTGCTGGCATTTGCTCATGCATCGCACCTTGCATGCCGTGATGTTGGCAGCTTGGCATATTTTCTTGCATCATTTTTTGATGATGAGCACATCCACAACTTGCTCCTTGAGGCCCAGCTGGCTTTGGCTCATTTTTAGCACAACCAACTAAAAATAGCCCGCAGATAACGGCAAATATCACCTTTTTCATAACTCGCTCCTTTAAAGAATTTCTCACATTTTAGCCTTTAAAAATTAATTTTTCATAACGCCTGATTTATCATATTTAAAAGCATTTTTGGCTAAACTCTCGCCCAAAAATAAGCAAAATAAAAGGTTAAATTTGAAAAGACTTAGTGTAAATGAAGCCATCGATCTTATAGAAAATGCACCGCTTTACGAGCTTGGCAAGATGGCGCTAGCTAGAAAAAAAGAGCTTCATCCAGATAATATAACGACCTTCATCGTAGATCGCAACATCAACTATACAAATGTCTGCTGGGTGGATTGTAAATTTTGCGCATTTTACCGCCACGCAAAAGAAGAGGACGCTTATGTGCTAAGTTTTGAGGAGATCGGCAAGAAGATCGAGGAGCTAATCGCCATTGGCGGCACGCAAATTTTATTTCAAGGTGGCGTTCATCCAAAGCTAAAGATCGAGTGGTACGAGGAGCTTGTCGCCTACATCAGCAAGCACTATCCAAGCATCACGATACATGGTTTTTCTGCCGTTGAGATCGACTACATCGCAAGAGTTTCAAAAATTTCTACAAAAGAGGTCTTAAGACGCCTAAACGAAAAGGGCTTATACTCGATGCCAGGGGCTGGAGCGGAGATCTTAAGCGACAGAGTGCGTGACATCATCGCCCCTAAAAAGTGTGACACCGCAGACTGGCTTCGCATACACAAAGAGGCGCACGAGCTTGGCATGAAAACGACTGCGACGATGATGTTTGGCACGGTTGAGAGCACTCGTGAGATCGTGGAACACTGGGAGCATATCAGAAATTTACAAGATGAAACGGCTGGATTTAGGGCATTTATACTTTGGAGCTTTCAAGGGCTAAATACAAAGCTCATGCAAGAATTCCCAGAGATCAAAAAGCAAAGCTCAAACGTCTATCTAAGGCTTCTTGCAGTCTCAAGGCTCTTTTTGGATAACTTTAAAAATATCCAAAGCAGCTGGGTCACGCAGGGCAGCTACGTAGGCCAGCTAGCGCTTCTTTTTGGTGCAAACGACCTTGGTAGCACGATGATGGAAGAAAACGTCGTAAAGGCCGCAGGAGCAAGCTTTAGGATGAATCAAGACCAGATGATCGAGCTTATAAAAGATGTCGGAGAAATTCCAGCTAAGCGCAACACAAACTACGATATTTTGGAGAAATTTTAGATGAAAATTTTAGATATCAATGTAAAAAATGTAAAAATTCCAGTCGTTTTTGAAAGCTCAAAAGCGATGCCAGTAGTGAGCCTAAAACTAGTTTTCAAAGCAGCTGGTAGTTCGCAAAATGGCAAGCTAGCAGGCCTTGCAAGACTAAGTGCAAATTTGCTAAACGAGGGCGATATGAAGCTAGGCTCGGCTAAATTTGCTAAAGAGCTTGAAGTGCGGGCTATTAGCCTAAACGCAAGCTGCGGCTTTGAGACATTTTGCATCGATCTAAACTGCCTAAAAGAGCACTTTGTCTTTGCGTGTGGCAAGCTAAAAGAGCTTATAAGCGCTCCAAATTTAACTGATGAAATTCTAAATAGGTGCAAAACCGTCACACTTGGCGAGATCGCAGCAAATGAAAACGACTTTGACTACGTGGCAAGGCAGGGACTCTTTGAGCTTTTATATCCAAAAAGCGTGCTTGCACAGCCTAGTATCGGCACTAAAAAGAGCATAAAAGCGATCACGCTTGAAGATGTGAGGAAATTTTTAAACGAGCATTTAGACCTTTCAAATTTGCTTTGCGTGCTTGGTGGCGACATCGACGAGAAGCAGACAAAAGAGCTTGCAAGTGTTTTAGAGATACTAAAACCTGGCAAGGAGCGAAAGCTAGAGCGCTTTAGCCCAAGCAACAAGTGCGAAAGTAGCGAGATCATAAGGCAAAGCGAGCAGGCATACATCTATTTTGGCGCGCCGTTTAATGTAAAACCTGAAGAAAAATACAAGGCGGCAGTGGCGACATTTATTTTAGGCGAGGGTGGCTTTGGCTCGAGGCTCATGGAGGAGATCCGCGTAAAAAGAGGGCTTGCATACAGCGCCTACGCTAGAAATTTGCTAAATCTCTCTTACAGCCAGCTTTACGGCTACATGCAGACAAAAAATGAGAAAAAAGACGAGGCGATCGCCGTTATAAAAGAGGAAATTTTAAAATTTAGCAAAAAAGGCGTTAGCAAGGCCGAGCTTGAGCAGGCGAAGAAATTTTTACTTGGCTCGTTGCCTCTTAGACTTGAGACGCTTTTTAAACGCCTTGACATCGCGCAAGGCGAGTTTTACGAATATGGCGAGCTTGGGGCATTTTTAAAGGACCTTGATAAAATTTCAAGCCTTTCGCTAAACGAGCTAAATAGCTTCATAAAAGCCCACGCAGAGATAAATGAGCTAAGTTTTTGTGTCCTAAAAAATGAAATTTGAAGCAAGCGACAGAGCAAAACTTCTAAAAATAGGCGTGCTTGGCCTTCTTGACCTTGCTCTCGTGCTACCAAAGGGCTTTGAGGATACGACGATCGCTAAGAGCCCAAGAGAAGGGCAGGTCTGCATAAATGTAAAGATCACCTCGCTCGCCTCACGCCCTGGCATGCTGACAGCACTTGCCTTTTGCGAGCAGTGGCAAAGTAGCGTAAAGATCGTCATTTTTAACGCAAAGTCTTGGCATTACGGCGCTTTTAAGCTTGGCAAAGAGATGGCGATATATGGGCTTTGCTCGCACGCCTTTGGCTCTTGGCAGATAGTAAATCCAAAGATCACCACAAAAATAGGTCAGATCGTGCCTAAATTTAAGACCGAGCTAAAAGATGAGGAGCTAAAAAAACTCATCTTAAAATATCTAAATTTGCAAAATTTACTTGATGAGGGCTTAAATGAAAAAGAGGCTAAATTTCTAGCTGATTTGCAGCGGCTAGATGAGCAAAGCGTTCAAATTTTATACCGCCTAAAAAATGAGGGCGAGGGCGTGGAAATCTTAAAATTTGTAGAAATTTTTAACTACATAAAAAAGCTAAGTGCGAAAAAAACCTACTTTAAAAGCCCAAAAATCAAACTTTTTGACATAAGCTCTTGGCTTAAGAGCTTGCCATTTACGCCGACAAATGATCAGCTAAACGCAGTAAATGACATCAGAGACGACCTTAGTGCTGTGCAGGCAAAAAGGCGCGTCATAATGGGCGATGTGGGAAGCGGCAAGACGCTTGTGATCCTAGCAGCTGCTCTTAGCGTCTATCCGCAAAGTGCCATTTTGATGGCGCCAACGAGCATCTTAAGCGAGCAAATTTATAATGAAGCAAAGAGGCTTTTGCCTGCTTTTATGAACGTGATGCTGGTGCGAAGCGGGGAGAAAAAGATAGATTTTGGCGGGGTAAATTTGATCGTTGGCACGCATGCGCTGCTCTTTCACGAGCTGCCAAACTCGCCGCTTGTCATGGTCGATGAGCAGCACCGCTTTGGCTCAAACCAGCGCAAAAAGATAGAGGAGCTTGCCTCAAACGAGGAGGAGCGGGCAAATTTCGTGCAGTTTTCAGCTACGCCAATACCTAGGACGCTAAGTTTAATCCAGTCTGAGATCGTAAATTTTAGCTTTTTAAAGCAGATGCCGTTTAAGAAAAATATAATGAGCCAAATTTTAGGCGCTAGCGAGTTTGGCTTTTTGCTCGCTCACATCAAAAAACAGCTTGCGGGCGGCTTTCAAGTAGCCATCATCTATCCGCTAGTTGAGAGCAGCGAGAGCTCAAACTACCAAAGTCTAAGCGAGGCGCAGGGCTTTTGGCTAAAGAATTTCAAAAATGTCTTCGTCACGCACGGCAAAGACAAAGAAAAAGAGGAAATTTTAAGGCGATTTAGAGAAGAGGGCGAAATTTTGCTCTCAACCACCGTTGTTGAGGTCGGTATCTCGCTACCAAGACTAAACACGATAGTGATCGTGGGCGCTGAGAGGCTTGGGCTTGCCACACTTCATCAGCTGCGCGGTAGAGTGGGGCGAAATGGCGGCGATGGATACTGCTTTTTATTTACCAAGCTAAAAGAGGCGCCAGCTAGGCTAAAAGAATTTTGCGCGACAAATGACGGCTTTAAGGTGGCCGAGCTTGATCTGAAAAACCGACAAAGTGGCGACATATTAAATGGCTTTTTCCAGCACGGAGCGACCTTTAACTTCTACGACTACGAGGATGATATCACGCAGGCTGCAAAGGCGAGAGTGGCTGAGCTTAAAAGTAAAGCTCAAATTTGATCTTGCGGATTGCGTTAAATTTAGAGTAGAAAATTACTTTTGGCTAAGAGGATTTAAATTTGCGTCAAATTTAAGGTAAGGCTATAAGCTTTCATGACTAGTTTTAAATTTGATAGAAAATGGCCAACTATTACGCGGCTTATTTAGCTTTATCGCGACTTTTCAATATTGCTGTTAAAAAAAGGTTGCTAGCAAACCAGTCTAGGCTCTCTGTGGCAAAATGGCTCAGGGTTTTAAAAGCGCCTTTGTTTTTGCGCTATATCTAAATTTATCTTGCCTAGCAAAATTTAACCTTTTCGCAGGCTTTTTAAAATTTATATGAAATTTGATGACGATATAAATCTGCCTTTGGCTTTTTTGCTCACTCCCAAACTCCCATATCGTCGCCGATTATATTGCTATTGCCCTCTTTTTGGCTAATCCAAACCCACTCTTTTACATTTTTAGTTATCCATTCGTTTTTAATGGCGTGTTTATAGATAAACAGACCCAAATTTGCCAAGTCATTTTCATCGCCTTTTGCGTGAAAAGTATTTTTGTCAATCTTGATCAAGTCACACTGCTTGGCAAGTTTGTCTAAATACTCATAGATCACGTCTAGCTTATACTTTTTCTCTCTTATAACCTTTTCTTCATCGATCACGATCTTTGTGCCTAGTAGTGGGTAAGCCATTGTTTTTCCTTATCTAACCTTTTGCAGGCTCTTTTTAAAATTTACATGAAAATTTGATATGGCAGGATAAATTCTCTCTTTTTTGTCGCTCACTCCCAAACTCCTATATTCTCTCTTTTAAACCTTGCTACCATGTCTTCTTCGCCACTTCGCTCGCTAATCCAAACCCACTCTTTAACATTTTTAGTTATCCACTCGTTTTTAATGGCGTGTTTATAAACAAACAGACCCAAATTTGCCAAGTCATTTTCATCGCCTTTTGCGTGAAAAGTATTTTTGTCAATCTTGATCAAGTCACACTGCTTGGCAAGTTTGTCTAAATACTCATAGATCACGTCTAGCTTATACTTTTTCTCTCTTATAACCTTTTCTTCATCGATCACGATCTTTGTGCCTAGTAGTGGGTAAGCCATAGTTTTTCCTTTAAATTTATTTTGCATTTTAGCATTTATGGTTAGCAAATTTAAGTAGAATTTTTTAGATAAAACGAGTGATCTGCCCTTAAAAACTAAGAGCAGATAAATTTATAGTGGATAAGTGAGGCAGCAGTTTCTTTTTACTTCGTCGATGTAGCTTACATTTAAATTTAGTCCGTAAAGCTTGCTTAAATTCTCACTTCTAATGATCTCATCAACCGTGCCAAATCCAACCTCGCCATCACCCTTAACAAGTGCCACATATCCGCCAAGAAGCACGGCAAAGTCAGGGTTGTGAGTGGTTAGCACGACCGAGTAGCCAAGCTCTTTTAGCCACTTGACGGTGCGTAGGAATTTATACTGGTTGCCAAAATCAAGCGCGCTCGTTGGCTCGTCAAATATGATCATCTTTGGCTGCGCAGCCATCGCGCGAGCGATCATACACATCTGCTTTTGACCGCCACTCATCTGCGTGATAAAGCGATCCTCAAGATACTCGATCTCAAGCTTTTTAGTGTAAATTCTAGCGATCTCTTCGTCCTCTTTGCTAGGTCTTGCAAAGATACCAAGGTGTGCCGCGCGACCCATCGTGATAAACTCAAGTCCGGTGTAGTCATACTCAGTAACCTCGCTTTGAGCCACGTACGCCATGATCTTAGCGCGCTCTTTGTTGCTTAGGCTATCTACGTTTTTGCCATCAAGAAAGATCTCTCCTGAAACTGGCTTTAGCGAGCCGCTTATTAGCCCAAGAGTTGTTGATTTGCCAGCTCCATTTCGACCAAGTATGGTTAAAATTTCTCCAGCACCTATCTTTAAATTTACATTTTCTAGTTTGCCAGCCCCATTTGGGTAGCTAAAGTTTAAATTTCTAACTTCAAGCATCACGCAACCTTTTTATTTCGCCATAAAACCCAGACGAAAAATACCGTGCCGATAAAGCCAGTAAGCACGCCAAGAGGCACTTCGCTCACGCTTATGCTACGCGCTAGAGTATCGACAAATAGCAAAAATATCGCACCCATAAATATGCTTGCAGGCATGCTTTTTATGTTATTTGCGCCAACTAGCATACGCGCTAAGTGTGGCATGAGAAGTCCCACCCAAGCGACTATGCCGCTTATGCAGACGCTGCAGGCTGTTAGAAGCGTAGCGCAGATGATGATGACAGCGCGCTCAAATGAGACATTTACGCCAAGTCTTGCCGCACTCTCGTCGCCAAGAGAGAGCAAATTTATACGCCAGCTCATGGCGATAAGTAAAATGGCGCAGATGATCATCACTGGAGCTATGTATTTTAAGTTGTCACTATCAAGCTTTGCAAGGCTACCAAGCTGCCAATAAACAATGTCAGGTAGCTTTGTCTCAGGGTCGGCGACATACTTTAAAAAGCCGATCACTGAGCCCATGAGACCGCTTACGATGATGCCAGAAAGCACTAGCATAAGCGTACTCGTGCGTCCCATCATCTTTGGTATGGCTAGCGTGATAGCAACGGCTGCTAGGCCAAAGCCAAAGGCAAAAGCCTGCACCCAAAATAGCGATAGATCAAATATGATCGCAGTGGCAGCTCCCACGCAAGCGCCAGCCGAGACGCCAAGCAAATCAGGGCTAACTAGCTGGTTTTTAAAGACGCCTTGATAGGCTGCACCACTCACGCTAAGAGCAGCTCCAACAAGGATGGCTGCGATGATACGTGGGATACGTAAATTTTCTATCACGTTTGTGATGTTGCTAGCGGCGCCATCTCCAAAACCAAAGCTGTGAGCCAGCACGCTAAAGACGTCGTTAAAAGGTATGTAAAATCTACCAACGCCAAGTGCGACAAAGGCGCAAAGAAGCGTTAGTAGAGCTAAAAAGATAACAACTATTGAAAAATTTGCGTTTTTCATATCTTATTTACTGCTACCGTCTGGATTTAGACCTTTTAGGATATAGCCATACTCTGTGTCGGTAAGATCGTGATTTAAGAACTCTTTATAAAACTCTTTTGTTTTTACTTTCATATCGACATCTTTAAATAGATATGGTTGGATAGTTTTTGCTGCCCATAAAATTTGAAGTACGTTTTCAGCACCATATCTATCCCAGCTAAATACACCTTTTGGGTTGCCATAAACTTTGCCGTTTTTAACAGCGTTTGAGCCAGAGAATGCAGGGTGCTCTTTTATCTTTTTGATCTGTGCGTCTGTGTCGTTGCCACCAACGATGATGATATCAGGATTTGCATTGATGATCTCTTCGGCGCTAACTTCGATCATTGAGCCCTCGGTATTGATAGCATTTACGCCGCCACCTAGCTTGATCCAAGTGTTTTGGATAGTATTTGTACCATCAATTTTTAGCAAATTCGCTCCACCAAGAAGGTGAAGTACTTTTGGACGTTTAGCATCAGGGATGTTTTTTGTTCTTGCTGTTACAAACTCAGAGTTATCGTGGATTTTATTAGCAAGTTTTTCAGCTTTTTTTCTAGCGTCATCAGTGCCTATGACTTCAGCTGTTGCGTAGATGCTTTTCTCCATATCTGGATAGTCTCTAAAGATCAAATTCACAGCACTAAAGCCATTTTTGATAAGTTCATCTTGGTAGTTTTTGTTAAAAACTATGATAACATCAGGAGCAAGTTTAACAAGCTCTTCGATCTGAAGGTCTTTGCCGTTTAGTGCGGCTGGCAAATTTTTAAGTTTTGGATAGACGTGCTCAAACCACTTGTTGTTTTTGATCAGATCAGTTGTGGCTACAACCTTATCCATACCGCCAAGTGCTAGGATGATCTCGTTGTTTGCATTCCACAGTGCTGCGATCTTCTCAACCTTCTCAGGCACGCTTACTTTGACACCTTTCATATCTGTGATACTTCTAGCAGACTCAGCTGCGCTTAGGCTAAGAGCTGCAAAAAGTGAAGCAACAAGGCCTATTTTAGCCACTTTGTGCATGAAATTCATTTGCATATTTTTTCCTTTTTTCGTGTGAAATAGTTTGGTTGATATGTTACTGCTATTTACATTAATGTTATGTAAAATTTGCATGTTCATTGTGAAAAAATTGCATGTTTTGTAAATTCATATAAAGCTAATAGGATAAATATTCTCTTTTTATTGACATATATCATTAGTCACTATTTTGAAATGAGATAAACTTTCTCCTAAATTTTAAAAAAGGAGAATTAATGCGTGAATACAAAAGATACTGGCTCGCACTTGTTGCTGTGCTGGTAGTTTGCTTTAGTATTTTAGGCTACTATGGCGTTGAGGTTTATAGAAATTCGCCTCCAGTTGTAAATTTTACTGACGAAAATGGCAAGGTCGTAATCGACAAAGAGAGTATCTACAAAGGTCAAGAGGCTTGGCAAAGCATAGGCGGTATGCAGGTTGGCTCTGTTTGGGGGCATGGGGCGTATCAAGCGCCTGATTGGAGTGCGGACTGGCTTCACAAAGAGCTAGTTGCTTTTTTAGAGATCAAAGCTGATGAAATTTATCATCTAAAATACGCTGATCTAAATGACGAGCAAAAAGCAAATTTAAAGGTTTTGCTCAAAAAAGAGTATAGAGAAAATAGCGTAAAGGACGATAAATTTGTGCTAAGCGCTGATAGGCTAAAGGCAATAAGTCAAGTAGCTAGCGAGTATGCTGCGCTTTTTGGTAATGACCCTAAGTTTAAGCCTTTAAGAGAAGCTTATGCAATGAAAGAAAATACACTTCCAAATGCTAGCGACAGAGCCGATCTTAACAACTTCTTCTTCTGGTCAGCCTGGGCGACAGCGACAAACAGACCTGGTAGCGAGGCAACTTATACAAACAATTGGCCGCACGAACCACTAATCGATAACGTGCCAACAAGTGAGAATGTCTTTTGGTCGATTGCAAGCGTCGTGATACTTCTAGCTGGCATTGGCTTGCTTGTTTGGTTTAGCTCATTTTACGGCAAAAAAGATGATGAAAAGCTTGAGCCTATCAGTGAAGATCCGCTTAAAAAGCTAAATTTAACACCATCACAAAAGGCGCTTAAAAAGTATCTCTTTGTCACGCTAGCGCTATTTGCGTTTCAAATTTTAATAGGCGGCTTTACAGCTCACTACACAGTCGAAGGACAAGAATTTTATGGCATAAATTTATCAGCCTACATTCCTTATTCGCTTGCTAGAACGTGGCATATACAAGCTAGTATCTTCTGGATAGCGACTGGATTTTTGGCAGCTGGACTATTTTTAGCTCCTATCATAAATGGCGGCAAGGATCCAAAGTTTCAAAAGCTTGGCGTTGATCTGCTCTTTTATGCGCTACTTATCCTTGTAGTTGGCAGTTTTGTGGGTGAATATTTAGCTATCGCAAACATCATGCCTATAAATTTAAGCTTCTGGCTTGGACATCAAGGATATGAATACATCGATCTTGGACGAGTTTGGCAGATCATTTTGTTTGTTGGTCTTGTCATCTGGATGCTTCTGCTTCTTCGTGGATTTGCAGGCGGGTTTAAAAACAAAGGAGATAAAAATTTACTAGCTATCTTTGCTATGTCAGCGATTGCGGTTGGCTTGTTTTACGGAGCAGGGCTATTTTATGGTCAAAGAAGCCCGCTTCCAGTGATGGAGTACTGGCGCTGGTGGGTTGTACACCTTTGGGTTGAGGGCTTTTTTGAAGTCTTTGCTACTGCTTCACTTGCCTTTGTGTTTGTTAGCCTTGGTCTTGTCTCAAAAAGATTTGCGACATTTCAAACGCTTGCAAGTGCGTCACTCTTTATGATAGGTGGGATCCCAGGCACCTTCCACCACCTCTACTTTGCAGGCACTACAACGCCTATAATGGCAGTTGGTGCAAGCTTTTCAGCGCTTGAGGTCGTGCCTTTGGTGCTTCTTGGCGCTGAAGCGTATGAGCACTACAAACTTCAGTTTGCTCAAAGCTGGGCCAAAACGCTTAAATGGCCACTTTACTGCTTCATCGCAGTTGCCTTTTGGAATATGCTAGGCGCTGGCGTCTTTGGATTTTTGATAAATCCTCCAATTTCACTATTTTACATCCAGGGGCTAAATACAACGCCAGTTCACGGACACGCAGCGCTATTTGGCGTTTATGGATTTTTGGCGCTTGGCTTTGTCTGGCTTGTGGCTACTTATCTATTTAAAGGGCAAGAATTTGATGAAAATTTGATGAAAGTTGGCTTTTGGGGGCTAAATGCAGGACTTATGCTAATGATCGTGCTTTCACTACTTCCAATAGGCATCTATCAGGCATTTGCAAGTCTAGATCAAGGTATGTGGTATGCTAGAAGCGCTGAGCTTTTACAGCAGTCACACTTGCAAAATTTAAGATGGCTAAGGATGCTTGGCGACACGATCTTGATAATCGGCGGCATCTGCTTCTTTGCTCAGCTTTTAAAATTTATGCTTAACAAAAAGGCTTAAATTTATGGGGGCGCTTTGCCCCTTTGTTTAAGCTATCTTTTCATAAAATAGCGCAAATTTAAAGGATAGAAATGATCAAATTTATAAAAAGAATTTGCGTTAGTTTTGTCGTGCTTTTGCACCTATTTTTGGCTCTTGTAGTTGATTATTCATTCCCACACTACGCAAGCGTGCAGATAACTGGTGGCGACGTAAAACGCATGGACAAAGATGGCATAATAGACGCTAAAAACCCAGCCGATGGGCCTGTAAGAGATGTCTATTTTATCTACGCAAAAGATGCGCAAAATGACCAAAAGGTGATGGCTTATAGAAATGAAGATACGGCGTGGGGCTTTCCATTTTATTTTAAATTTAACTCAGCCGACATCCAAGCCATGGCTCAAGGCTTTGCAAATAGCGACAACAACGTCACTATCAAGTACTACGGATATAGAATTTCTATGCTAAATGAGTTTAGAAACGTGATCTCGATAAAAGATAGCGGCACAAACACCAGCTGGCCTATCGCTAGCTACGTGCTTTACTTCATCTTATTTATCTCGCTCATCATTTGGATAAGAAAGATAAACAAGGCTTTTGCGCCAAAAGTTGAAAATTTAGAGACAAAAAAAGAGGCTCTTTAAATCAGGGGCTTTATCAGCCCTTTTTGTTTATAAGATCAATGAGCCTAACGTCCTCGCTTCTTACGATTAGGCTCTTTGGCAAGTTAAATTTAGCTATTACCTCGCACTCTTTCTCTCTCATTTGCCCATCATCTTTTTCGTGATCGAAGCCTAAGATATGCAGCAAGCCATGTGTGAAAAGTAGCGCAGTTTCGGCATCTTCGCTGTGATTTAGCTCCGCAGCTTTTTCTTTTGCCATATCTTTGTTTATGACTACCGAGCCAAGTGGGGCGTGGATGACAAATTCTAAGGGGAAGCTTAAAACGTCAGTGGTTTTGTCTATGCCACGCTCAGATCTATTTAGCTCTCTCATCTCATCCTTGTTGATAAATAGAAGCTCAACTTCTCCAGGCGTTAGATATGAGCAAATTTGATCTAAAATTTCTGGATAACTCTCTTCGCAAAGTATCATTTTTGGCTTGTCCTTAGTAAATTTTTGTATAATTTTAGCAAATTTAAAGGGCAAAATATGAAAAAAGCAGTTTGTATAATGAGCGGCGGCATGGATAGCACGCTTTGCGCTGTGATGGCAAAGAGGGCTGGATATGATGTGGTCGCACTTCATTTTGACTATAACCAAAGGACTATGAAGCGAGAAAAGCGCGCGTTTGACGAGATCTGTGAGCGACTGGGCGTGGTTAAAAAGATAAATTTAGACGTTAGTTTCATCGCTCAAATAGGCGGAAATTCGCTAACTGATAAGAGCATGCAGATAAGAAAAAAAGGCGTTAGTAAGGACGTGCCAAACACCTACGTGCCGTTTAGAAATGGCGTATTTATCTCAATCGCCGCCGCGCTTGCCGAAAAAGAGGGGGCGCAGGCTATCTACATAGGCGTGGTCGAGGAGGATAGCTCTGGGTATCCTGACTGCAAAGAGAGCTTTATAAAAAGCATAAATGAGGCGATAAATTTAGGAACGTCGGCTGATTTTTCTTGCGAGATCATCACGCCACTTGTAAATTTAAGCAAGGCTGATATCGTCTCAAAGTCGCTTGAGCTTGGCTCACCAATAGAGCTTACATGGAGCTGCTACGAGAGCGAGGACGAGGCTTGCGGGCTTTGTGATAGTTGCAGGCTAAGGCTAAATGGCTTTAAAAAAGCAAACGCCGTTGATAAAATCCCTTATAAAAAGTGAAATTTGCCTTGAAATTTAAAAGCTAGCCACTATAAATTTAGTAGCTAGCCTAAAATTTATTCTAAATTTAGCTCGCTTATCTGTTTTGCAAGCTTCTCTTTATACTCTTTTAAAGACGTTTTTATGATGTTTGAAAAGTCATCATTTGTCACTAGAAAATAAAACTCAGAGCGCTTAAGATCGGTCTTTATCTCTTTGTCTTTGACGCTTAAAAGCGTGTCTATATCCATATTTAGCCCAACCTTGCTAAAACCAAGCGATATGTACGACCAAAATTTGACTACCCTTGCGCTTGCGGTGAGCGTGTTTTCATCGATTAGGCTTTTGTCTTTTACGACTTGATAGCCGTTTTCCTTAAAGGCCTCCTCTATGCGTGACTTTAGCACTAAGCTCACGTTTTGGTTGTTTTCTAAAATGACGTTCCACAGCCCTTTGCCATAGCCATTTCTCGTCCTGCCGATGTATTTTTGCTTCTCTTTTGCACTAACTTCATTTACATTGTGCTTGTATAAAGATGGGGTGCTTGCTTGTTTTGGGTCGTTTTCAAAGGTTCTTACATCCTTGACGCTTTCGATGTAAATTTTTGTCTTTTTGCTAATACTTGAAGGTGCTTGCTCGTCTGGCAAACTCACAAATATCCCCTTTGGAGCGCAGCCACAAAGCATAAAGGCGGCAAATATCGCCAGTAATAAATTTTTCATTTTCATCCTTTTAAATAAATTTTCAAATGTAAATCGTTTTTGTAATAACTCTTTGTGACAAATTTCAAAGTTATATTTTGATATCCATAATCATAAAATCTTAAAACCCAACAATTAAAAAGAATTTCAAATTTTCCTTGACTGCTATCAACCAAAATGACTAGCCACCTAGGATAAAATCCACTTAAATTTTTTAAATTCACAAGGAGAAAAGATGAAAGATATGAAGATGTTTTGCCATCAGTGCGAGATGAGCGCTGAGGATGGATGCGGTGCAAAGGGCCAGCCTATGGGCACCTGTGGCAAGAGCGACACGCTAGCGCTTTTGCAAGATACGATGGTTTTTGGCTTAAAAGGACTTAGTGCATACCGTCACCACGCGCACGAGCTAGGCGCTGATACTAGCAATGTCGATCGCGTTATGGCTGATACGCTTTATTTTACGCTTACAAACTCAAATTTCAACTTCGACGAGCACATCAAACAGCTTCTTGAAGTAGGCGGTGCTGGCGTTGAGGTGATGAACCTGCTAAGCGAGGCTCACACGGCTAAATTTGGTATCCCAACGCCAGTTAGGGTGAGCCAAAACAAGGTCGAGGGCAAGGCGATCTTAGTAAGCGGTCACAACTTACACGCCCTAAAAGCGCTACTTGAAGCGACAAAGGATAAAGGCATAAACATCTACACTCACTCAGAGATGCTACCAGCTCACGGATACCCAGAACTACGCAAGTATAGCCACCTAAAAGGTAACGTCGGCAAGGCGTGGTTTGACCAAACTAAGCTATTTAACGAATTTAAAGGCGCGATACTAATGACAACAAACTGCATCGTGCCACTACGCTCAAACTGTACATACGCTGACAGGCTATTTGGCTACTCGATCGCAGGCACAAACGGCGTAAAACACATCGAAAACGACGACTTCACACCACTTATCGAGTGTGCACTAGCTTGTGGCGACGTTAGCGGCTTTGATAGCGACGAGAGCCTAGTAACTGGCGGCCACTACAAGACTATACTAACTTTAGCCCCACAAATTTTAGACGCGATTAAGACTGGTAAGATCCGCAGATTTTTCGTGATCGCTGGCTGTGACGCGCCTGGCAAGGGACGTGAGTACTATAGAGAGCTAGCTGCTAGCCTTCCAAAAGACTGTGTGATACTTACTTCAAGCTGCGGTAAATTTAGATTTAACGACATCGACTTTGGCAACGTCCCAGGCACCGAGCTACCACGCTACATCGACCTTGGCCAGTGCAACGACAGCAACGGCGCAGTTAAGATCGCTCTTGCGCTAAGCGAGGCAACAGGCATCGCAGTAAATGACCTACCAGTTTCTATCGTGCTAATGTGGATGGAGCAAAAAGCGGTCATCATCTTGCTAGCGCTATTTAGCCTTGGCATCAAAAACATCAACGTCGGACCAAGCTTGCCTAAATTTTTCAATGAAGAGATCATAAATTTCTTAGTGGATAAATTTAACGTTAGACCAATTAGCGGCGACGCGCAAGCTGATCTAAAATACTTCTTAGGTGAGTAAAAAACTGCCAGGGCTTAGGCTCTGGCTCTAAATTTAAAACAGCCCGCCTTGCTCTTTACTTTGACTTAGGCTATCAAGTAGTTCTTCTTTTTTGCAAAGCACAAGGGCGTAGACGAAATTTTGTAGCTTCTTTATCTCGTCTAAATTTTCATAAAAAATGGCGTTTTCAACCTTTAGCGTGCTATCTTTTGGCAGACAAAATTTAAGCTCGCTCTCGCTGAAATTTCGCCTTAGAAATATACTTTCAGTCAAAAATAACTCCTCGTCTTCTTCGGCTATCACCGCTCTAAAACTGCTGCCAAAACCAACTGGCTTAAAGTCTTTGTCGATAAAGACTGGGTCAAAGTGCGATGAAATCCTGCTTTCTGTCACTTTAAAGCCGATATTGTTTTTCTTAAGATAGCCAAGAAGTCCGCAAAACATCCCAGCAAAAACTCTAGGGATGGATAAATTTTGATAGTATTTGTCGTCGTAAATGAGCGTTGTAAAAAAGATCGAGCTTGGATTTAGCACGCTTATGTTTGTGTCAGTCCAGGCTGTCTCGTAAAGTAGTGAGAGTCTTTGAAGTATCCTCGTATCGTCGCTAAAAAATGTGTCAAACAAATTTGCATGAAAAATTTTGTAAAAAAGCTCGGTTAAATTTTCAGGTATGACGTGGGCATTTTTTTCAAGGTGCGACTTCTCTAAAAGCGCTTTTATGAAGGGATTGACCGCGCAAAATTTGATATTTTTATGGATCGCCTCAAAGCGCATGAGCTTGATGATAGCCGTTTGCAGGCTTGCTACCTTGATAAAGGCTATCTCTTCGTCGCTTGGCGTGATGTCCTCTTCGCTAATGATAGCGTAGGCGCCTTGCTTTATCGCAGGTGCGATCTGATCGCTTTGTGTGGCGATGAGAGCGTAGCCTCGTTTTATATTTTTAGCCTCAAACGCGAAGCTAGTCACGCTTGAGATGCTTGGGTTGTTTAAAATTTGCCCATTTATTATGTGGGTTAAATTTTCTATCGTCATTTAGCCAACGATCGCGCCGTTTTTGACCTTGCCCTGCGTGCCAAGAAGCGTTAGCGAACCATCTGATGCGCTTAGGATCATGCCTTGTGAGACATATTTTTTCATCATCGTTCGCTCTTTTAAATTTGCTAAAACGCAAACTTGCTTGCCCACAAGCGAGCTAGGCTCGTAGTATTTGGCGATGCCTGATAAAATTTGACGTGGCTGCTCCTCGCCAAGATCTATCTTAAATTTAAGCAGTTTCTCGCTACCCTCAACCCTCTCGCACTCGAGCACTTCGCCTACTTTTATCACGATCTTGGCAAAGTCATCGATGCTAATGGTACCTTCTTCTTTTTTCTCCTCTTTTGGCTCAGCTTTTGCCTCTACTTTTGCTTCTTCTTTTGGCTTGCTAGCCTCGCCCATTAGCTCTTTTTCTATCCTTGGGAAGAGTGGCTCAGTGGCTTTTGCCATAAAATTTGAAATTTCATTTTTTAATACAAGGCTATCGTAAGAAGCCGTATCTATGCTAAAGCCAAGCGTGTCAGCTATCTTGGCACAAGTTTTTGGCATAGCTGGGCTAAGTAGTATCGCCACTTTTGCAAGTAAATTTGCACAAAGTGCCACAAGTGCGTTTGCCTCGTCACTTTTGCCAGCTTTTACAAGTGACCATGGCTCATACTTCGCAACGGCTGCGTTTGCAAGCGTTACGACCCTCCAAAGATCCTCTAAGTAGCGGTTTGTCGCTAAATTTTCTAAATTTTTAATCGCCTCGTCAAGATAGCCCTTCGCCTCATCAAGCTCGGTGCCGTGAAGTCTTGAGACATCTTTTGAGTCGATTTTGTAGTCGCTATACTTTGCGCTCATGCCTACAATTCGGCTTAGCAAGTTGCCAAGTCCGTTGCCAAGCTCTGAGTTTATGCGCTCGATCAAGGCTTTTTGGCTGTAGTCGCCATCTTGTCCAAAAGGCACCTCTCTAAGCAAAAAGTATCTGAAATTTTCAAGTCCATAAGCATTTGCGACCTCTCTTGGGTTTATGACATTGCCCTTGCTTTTGCTCATCTTTTCGCCATCTATCGTCCACCAGCCGTGCGCTGCGACATGTTTTGGCAGTGGCAAGCCAAGGCTCATCAAAAATGCCGGCCAATAAACTGCGTGAAAGCGCAAAATATCCTTACCAACGATGTGTGTGGTGTGCGGCCAAAAGTCCATTCTAGCGTTATCTCTTGAGTATCCTAGTGTTGTTAGGTAGTTTATGAGCGCGTCAAGCCAGACATACATAACGTGTTTGTCGTCGTTTGCGCTCTTTGGTAGCTTTATGCCCCAATCAAAGCTCGTTCTTGTCACAGAGAGGTCTTTTAGTCCGCCTTTTACAAAGCTTACGACCTCGTTTTTCTTGCCCTTTGGGATGACGCAAAGCTCGTCGTTTTCGTACCATTTTAAAAGCGCGTCTTCATATTTTGAAAGCTTAAAAAAGTAGCTCTCTTCTTTGACTAAAGATGTCACGCGGCCGCAGTCTGGACAGCGGTTGTCCTCTAGCAGGTCTCTTTGGTTAAAAAATGTCTCGCAGCTAACGCAGTAAAAGCCCTCGTACTCGCCCTTGTAGATATCGCCGTTTGCTTGCATCTTTTCAAAGACATTTTGCACGGTTTGCTTGTGCTCTTCGTCGGTTGTCCTTATGAAGTGGTCGTAGCTTATCTCAAATTCATCCCAAAGTGTTCTAAATTTCGCACTGATCTCATCAGCATACTCTTTTGGCGTCTTGCCCCTAGCGCGAGCTGCTTGCTCGATCTTTTGACCATGCTCGTCTGTGCCAGTCATAAAGTAGGTCTCTTTGCCTTGTAAGCGGTTAAATCTAGCAAGCGTATCAGCGATGATAGTCGTGTAGGCGTGGCCGATGTGTGGCACGTCATTTACGTAATAAATCGGAGTGGTTATATAAGCTTTTTCTTTCATTTTTTTCCTTTAAATTTAAAAATCAAATCCGCCGTCACTGCCGGTGTTGCCTTTTGACATCGAGTTGTAGCAGCTATTTACATACTCTATCCTTATCTCACAGTCAAAAAATGCCTCGCAGTTAAAACAGCTTTTGCGACCTTTTTGCTCTTGGCACTCTTGCATGATTTTAGCTTTTTGTTTTAGGGCTAGCTCAAATGCGTCAAGTGGCTCGTTTGCTTGTGCTTCTTGCATTATTTTTGCTCGTAAAATTTATGCAAAAGTGAAATTTCATCACGCGAGCCAAAAAAGCATGGCGTAGTTTGGTGAATTTTTTCTATTTTTATATCAAAAAGTGTTTGGTTTTTGCCGTTTGAGGTTGCGCCCTTTGCGTTTTCATATATAAAGGCAAATGGCAACACTTCAAAGACAACCCTTAGCTTGCCATTTGGGTGATCGCTCGTTGCTGGGTAGCTAAAAAGACCGCCGCCTTTTAGTAAAATTTGATGCAAGTCGCTCACCATCGCACCTGAGTATCTTAGCCTGTAGCCCTCGTTAAATAGCTCGTTTATGAAATTTCTATGCGTTTGGCTCCAGCCTTTTTGTGTTGCTCCCGTGGCATTTAGCTTGCCTTTTTCTTTTAGCTCAAGCTCTTTTACAAATTTAAACTCGCCATCTTTGCCAAGCCTGTAAAATTTAGGCAAAGCGCCCTTTTTCTCAGCAATTACTAGCTCAAGTCTTGGACCATAGATGCTGTAAGCTGCGGCTATTAAATTTTCTGGTTTTACCTCGTCTTCGTAGATGCCAAAGATCGAACCAACGGCGAAATTTACATCAACTAGGCTTGAGCCATCGAGTGGATCGTAAGCGATGATAAATTTAGCATTTTTGTTTATCTCAAGCTCATCCTCTTTCTCTTCGCTAATTAGCGCTTTTACGCATGAAAGCTGCTTAAATTTAGCGGTGATGATTTCGTCGCTTTTCACATCAAGCTTTAGCTGGGTGTCGCCAGTTGCATTTTCGTGAGTTGTGTAGCCAAGATCGGCGTATTTTATGACTTCGCTTATCTCTTTTGCGATATCTTTTATCGTATTAAAAATTTGGTTTAGTTCTTGCATTATACAGCCTTTGCATTTTTGATTATCCACGCACAAATGGCGTCTATATCGTCTAAATTTAGATTTGTGATCTCGTATGGGATCTGCTTTTTATAAGTGGCGATCGCGTCTGAAAAGCTAAGATATGCTTCGTCGATCTCGCCCTTAAAGACACTTAGTCTTGGCAGTGGTAGCGTCTTTAGCCCCTCGACCAAGAGCATGTCAAACTCGCCGATCATCCTTATGACCTCGTCTATCTCTTGTGAGCTTTGTGAAAAATAAGTCGTTCTAGTCGGACTCATCACGACTACGTCGGCTCCTGCCTGGGAAAATTTAAAGCTATCCTTGCCTTCAACGTCAAATTTGGCCTTGTCGCCTGGGTCGTGCTTGACCACAACGACCTTTAGCCCATCATCTATAAATTTTTTTGCGACTTTTAAGATAAGCGTCGTTTTTCCGCTATTTGAAGGGCCAGAAAAAGCAATGGCAAGTCTTTTCATAAGAGCCTTTTTCGTTAAAATTTCTTGCGATTATAGCTCATATTGGCTTTAAAATTTATGAGTGAAATTTAAAAAATAAAATGCTAAAATGCGAGAAAATTTAACCTTTTAAGAGTTTTTTATGAGAAAATTTACACTATTTTTTATATTTATTTTGATGATATTTGGCTGCGCTGATCAAAAAGTGATCGTGCATGAGCCACTAAAAAATGAGCTTTTAGCCTACACAAGCAAGAGCGAGATCATAGATGGCATCGAGCGAACGCTTATAATCGCAACCTATTTAAATCCTATATATAACTCAAATTTAGACGAGAGCAAAGAGCACTTTTTAGTAGCCATAAACCCAAAAGAGCATGCGCAAAATTTGAGCAACATAAAGGTAAATGGTGACTCAAATGCCACAAATGCAAGGCTGCTTGATGAAAGTGACGAGATGCTTAAATTTGCTGGATTTTCTATGCCTTGGGCGGTCTATTATGAAGTGACCGCACCAAGTAAGCAAAGCGATGACCTTGCGCTTAGTTTCGAAATTTATCAGTCAAAGCCGGTTTTGTTAAATTTTCGAAAAGTTGCGAAATCTTTATACTGGAACCATTAAGCGCCATATAGATCACGTAGTTTGCAAGCACCTTCTTGCCGTAGTTTCTAGTCTCAGCCACAGGGACTAGCTCGATCGATAAAAACGGCTCAAATCTCCCCTCTTTAAACATATCATCTCTTGTGATGACTTTTTTGGTAAAACCGATACCGCCGTTATACGCGTAGGCTGTAAAGAGCGGATGGTAAAGAAATTTATCAAGGTAGTTTAGGTGGTGATTTGCAAATTTAAATGCAACATCGGTTTTAAAAAGATCGTCTTGGTCAAAATTTGGAATTTTTAGCTCTTTTTTGCCGATCGCATTTGCAAGAAATGGCATAAACTGCATCATTCCAAGGGCGTAAGAGGTAGAAACGACACTTGGGATAAAGAGGCTCTCTTGCCTTGCAAGTGCGTAGATCATCGACTTTCGCTCAGTGCTGATGCCCTCAAGCTCAGGCGAGTTTGGCATCAAAAAGTACTGCTTCTCCCAGCCATGTGCCTTTTGCATGAAGTATGCGTATGCGCCGATGCTCTCGTTTGTGTAAAATCTCATCGCAAATTCGCTTGCTTGCGTGGCGTTCATATCCTTTGCAAGGGCAGCGGTTTTGTTCCATAAAAATGGATCGCTTACATCAAAATTTTCGATATTTTGCTTGCTGGGTCTTGGCACGATCACCTCAAGTGGCTCTCCACCGACCAAATCTCTTGCATAAAGTGAGTATATATTTGCATCTTTGCTAGCACTTAGCTCTTTTAAAAAACTCTCATCGCCGCTTAGTTCATACTGCCAAAATGTGGCATTGTCCCTTTGCCAAGCCCTATCAAAGGTGCTTTTAGCTCTTGTAAAAAAACTAAATGCAATGTCATTTTGACCAAGCAAGATGGCGTTTAATCCAAGGGTAAATGCGTCACTCTTCTCAGTGACAGCTGGATCTATGCTAAGTAAATTTCTTCTAAAGCTTTCATATTTTTTATTAAATACGACATCGTTTAATAAATTTGTAAAGCCCTTTTGCATGTAGAGCTTGTTCATAAAATTTGCTTCAAAATTTACGCTAAAAAGCTCACTTTTACTTTGCGGGTTTGAGGCGTTAAAAAGCTCTAAAAAGCTTTTTGCATCGTTTGCATTTGCAAAGCTAAGAGCTGGATTTGGCTCGTTTAAAGTGCGTAAAATTCTAGCTTTTTCTGGGTTTGTATTTGCAAGATTTGCCGCTAAAATTTCACGAGTTTTGCTATCAAGCTTTAGAGAAAAGCTCATCGTTGTTAGTAAATTTTGGCAAGCCAAGCTAGCACTTGTGATGTTGTTTGCGTTTATGCCAGGGCACTTGCTAGGGGCTGCTTTGGGAGGTAAAATTTTATTGATTGATTTTTGAACTAAGCCACTTTTTCTAAAAACGTCGCGTGAAAGCTCTGCTATCTGCTCCTTTGTGTAGCTGCCCTCGTTGATGAGGCGGTTTATGTAGTAGTCTTTTGCAAGGCTTTTTGGCTCGTTTTTTAGCTCCTCGTAGGTGTAAATTTTAGCTAAAAGAGCGACGCAGGCTAAAGAGATGATACTAAAGTGACGCAGCAAAAACAAATAAAAGCCTTATTAAAAATTGATCTATGAGTTGAAGTGCTAAAAGCACGATGAGTGGGGCAAAGTCGATGCCGTTAAATTCTGTTTTGATGTAACGTCTGATGAAGCTATAAACAGGTTCAGTCAGCCTATAAAGTAGCTGCACGACTGGCGAGCTAGGATCAGGCTTGACCCAGCTAATGAGAGCCGCTGCGATGACGATCCACGTATAGACCGTGATGATAAGGTGCAAAATGTTTGCGACCGCTGAAAATAGGGTGGAAAGTATCATTTTTGCTCCTAGATTAAAATTTTTGCTAGATCATCTTTAATGAGCGGATAGAGCTCGCTTAGCTCAGGGCCGTGAAGGTCGTTTGTAAGTAGCGCACGTAGCGGCATGAAAAAGTTTTTGCCTTTTAAATTTGTAGCGCTCATAAGCTCTTTTTTAAACTCATCAAATGTTTCGCACGGTTTTAAATTTAGAGCTGCTTTTTTTATGATCTCAAATTCGTTTTTATACTCATCTGGAGCTATTTTCGGTGAGTATATAGCCTCTACTTTTGCCTTTATCTCAGGTACTAGTGAGCTTTCTTGAGTGTAAAATTTAACTAGCTCAACCTTGCTCTCATCTACGCCAAAGATCTCTTTTATGCGCTCTTTTGAAGCAAGCTTGATGTGTTCTCTATTTATCTGCTCAAGCTTTTTCACGTCAAATCTAGCAGGTGAGCGTGAAATTTTGGTTATATCAAACCACTTTACTGCATCTTCTATCGTAAAAATTTCAGTTGGAGTTTTGTTGCCAAGAAGTATCAAGTAGTTTGCGATCGCCTCAGGTAAAAATCCCTGCTCAAAGAGCCATTTTACGCTTGATTCGTTCTCGCGTTTGCTCATTTTTTTACCCTCTATATTTAAAAGGATAGGTAAATGTGCGTAGTTCATCTTGCCAGTGTAGCCAAGGCCCTCGCGTATGAGGTCTTGCTTTGGAGTGTTGCTCACGTGATCCTCGCCGCGTATGACAAAGGTCACGCCCTCAAGCATATCATCAACCGCGCAGGCGAAGTTGTAAGTCGGAGTTTTGTCTGCTCTCATGATGACAAAGCTATCAACTGCGTCTGGCTCGAAGCTTAGCTCGCCTTTGATCGCATCTGTAAAGCTCATCGTGCGTGTTGGTTTTTTCATGCGGATGACAAATGGCTTCTCGCAGTTTAAAACTTCAGCGTCGCTTAGCCTCTCGCAGGTGCCGTCATATCTATATGCCACGCCTTGCTCTTTTGCTTTTTGCTTTTTTGCCTCAAGCTCTTCTTCGGTGCAAAAGCAAGCAAAGGCCTTTTTATCGATGAGAAGCTTTGATGCAAGCTGTCTGTGGAATTTTAAATTTTCACTTTGGATGTAAATTTGCTCTGGTTTTATGCCAAATTTGCTCAAAATTTCTAAGATATCTTTCTCTTTTCCCTCGATATTTCGCTCTTTGTCGGTATCTTCTATGCGTAAAATAAAACCACTTTTATCTTGCAAAGAACAAATATAGTTGAAAATAGCAGCACGTAAATTTCCTATGTGCATATCTCCTGTTGGAGAGGGTGCAAAACGATACATAAGCTCATTCCTTACGTTAAATTTGAAGTTTGGATTATAACACTAGCTTGATAAATTTAAAGTTATGTAATTTTAAATTTTTAGGCTAGGCAAAGCATATTTTTTATAAAATCCGCACGAAAATTTAACTATCTACAGGAGAAAGCAATGGGTTTTATAAGCGAATTTAAAGAATTTGCGATGCGCGGAAATGTCATAGATATGGCAGTTGGTGTTGTTATCGGTGGGGCATTTGGAAAGATCGTTTCATCGCTAGTTGGTGATATTATCATGCCAGTTGTCGGTGTTATAACAGGCGGTGTAAATTTCACTGATCTTAAGCTAACACTAAAAGAAGCAGCAGAAGGTGCGCCAGCTGTTACGATAAACTATGGCTCATTTATACAAACAATGGTTGATTTTTTAATCATTGCATTTTGTATTTTTTGCGTTATCAAAGCTTTAAATACACTTAAAAATAAACTACCAAAAGAAGAAGAGGCAGCTCCTGCAGAGCCTGAAACTCCAGCTGATATAGCACTTCTAACTGAGATCAGAGATCTTCTTAAAAAATAAATTCTTAAATTAAAGGGATAAAGCTCCCTTTGAAATCCGTTAAATTTTGTCCTATTTTTTATGCTAAAATGCTTTTTTATATTAAAAGCGAGTGAAATATGATAGAAAAAATCCCATTTTTTCAAGGTCTTAGCGCCGAGGACCTAGCCAAACTTGAAGCAATAAGCGTTGTTAAAAAATATAAAAAAGGTGAGTTTTTATTTATGGAGGGCGAGGAGCCAAAGTGGCTTACATTTTTGATAACTGGCTCGGTTAAACTTTATAAAACTACGGCAAATGGTAAAGAAATTTTTATCCATCAGCTTGCACCTATGAATTTTGTAGCTGAAGTTGTAAATTTTGAAAATATCCCTTATCCAGCGAGCGCCATTTTTACTATCTCTGGCGAGGTTTTAAAGATAAATTATGAAAAATTTGAAGCACAATTTTTAACAAAGCCAGAAATTTGCATGAAATTTCTAAAATCAATGGCTCAAAAGATAAGAATAACTACAAATTTACTCCACCAGGAACTAATACTTAGCTCCGAAGAGAAGGTGGCTAGGTTCATTTTAAATCACGAAGATCTATTTAATGAGCTAAAGCATACAAAAATTTCATCAATACTCAATATGACTCCAGAAACTTTTTCGAGAATTTTAAATAAATTTAAAACAAATGGTTTGGTTAAACTTGATGAGAAGAACCAAATTCTGGAAAAAGATGTAGGTGGCCTACAAGAAATTTATTCTTATTGAAAGTTAATATCAAATAAATATTTTCATTTACTTAAAGAAAAAATTTATATTTTTTTGGATAACATTCACCTAAAATTTTCGTAAAAATTTACGATATATTGATAAATTCAGGAGGAAATTTTGGCTGAAGTTAAGAAGAAATTTTTTGTTTGGTCATCTGTTGTTATCGGCATTGTGATCGGACTTATTGCGTCTATGGGTATAGCTGATGTACTTCATGCGACTGGTAGTGGATTTGTCTGTACCATGTGTCACACGATGGATCCTATGATGCTGCAATATCATGAAGATGTACATGGTGGCAATAACAAGCTTGGCATAAAAGCTGAATGTTCAGCCTGTCACCTGGACCACACAAGTGCCTATACCTATGTACTTACAAAACTTAAAGTATCGATAAATGATGGCTATAAGACATTTTTTACAGATACAGACAAGATCGACTGGCTTAAAAAACGCGAGCATGCATCTCACTTTGTCTATGATAGTGGTTGTATGACTTGCCACTCAAATTTAAAAAATGTTATTCAAGCTGGTAAATCATTCTTGCCACATAGAGATTATTTCGTTCTTGGAAATCCTAATAAGAAATCATGTGTTGATTGCCATGAGCATGTTGGCCACAAGGATTTAGGACTACAAATGGATAAATTTGAAGCAATTAAAAAACAAGAAAACAATAAAACCAAGTAAGGAGGAGAGATGTTTAAAAAGTCGCTAATGTTATTAGCCTGTCTAATGTCTTTTGGCTTTGCCGCAAACATGGATGCAAATAAATCTGACGCTTTAAACCTTAATGTTGTAAAAAACATTAAAGTTGCTCACAAAATGTCAGACTTATCAAAAAGCTGTGTTGAGTGCCACGCTAAAGAGACACCCGGCATAGTTGCCGATTGGAAAAATAGTCGCCACGCTCACGTTGGCGTAAGTTGTATGGATTGCCACTCTGTAAATGCAGATAATCCTATGGCTTCAGTTAAGGTGCATCCAAAAGATTCTAACAACCATGTTTCAATGCTAGTTAGCCCAAAAACTTGTGCTAAGTGCCACGAAAACGAAGTTGATGAACTAGTAAAGAGCGGTCACGCAAGAGCTGCTATGCAAATGTATGCTAACCCTGCGATGGTAAAACTAATGTATCACTATGAAGGTATGGATCATCCAGAATACAAAATGGCTCCAGATGCCACTGGTTGTTCTCAGTGCCACGGAACCGTCATCAAACTAGACGCTGATCACAAACCTACAAAAGAGACTTGGCCAAACTATGGTATAGGCAATGTTTATCCTGATGGTGGCGTAGGTAACTGTAAATCATGTCACAGCGCGCACACATTTAGCGTAGCTGAAGCTAGAAAACCAGCTGCTTGTGCGTCTTGTCACCTTGGACCTGATCACCCAGATATTGAGATATTCAACAACTCAATGCACGGACATATCTACAACAGCGAAGCTCACAAATGGAACTTTGATGCTGCTCCTGATACATGGGATGTACCAGACTTTAGAGCTCCAACTTGTGCAGCTTGTCATATGAGCGGTGTTGGTGAAACAACAACAACTCACAACGTTTCAAGAAGACTAAAATGGAACCTATGGGGCATCAGTAGTAAGCTAAGAACAGCTGGTGATGAACAAGCTGCTGTTGTTTACGAAAAAACTGGCAAACTAACCATAGGAACACCTCTAGCAGGTCACCCAAGTGGCGATCCTGAAAAAGCACGTGCTGAGATGAAACTAGTTTGTAAAGCTTGCCACTCTACAACTCACACAGATAACTTCTTCATTATGGGTGATAAACAAGTAGAGCTTTATAACGTTTATAGCGCTGAAGCAACTAAGATGCTTGAAGAGTTGAAAGCTAAAAACCTACTACTAGAAGATGCTTGGTCAGATGAATTCCAAGATGTCTATTATCATATGTGGCACCATGAAGGTCGTCGTATGAGACAAGGCGCTCTAATGGGCGGTCCTGACTATTCACACTGGCATGGTGTATTCGAAGTTAAGAACGACATTAGAAAACTTCGCAAAATCTATAAAGAAAGAATTGAATCTGGCAAAGTCCAGTAATCTTTTTTAAGGTGGGAGTTTTCCCACCTTTTTATTTTTAAATTCCAAATTTTATCTTTTAGTTATTATCCTAAGGCAAATATCTTTTAATAATTATTTTTGTAAATTTAAATTATAAAATCATACGGCTTAGCACTACAAATTGTTCTAAATAATTAATAAAATTTATAATGTAAATTTAAAAATATAAAATATAATCCTTGTTTTCAAGGAGATATTTTGGGACTTTTTCGGATTATTATTGGGGCATTTATCTTTAGTGTTTTTACAAATTTATACTCATATAAACGTTTTATAAAAAAGGTATCTTTTTTTACTCCACATCTTAAAAAAATTCGTATATTTTTCTATGTTATTAGTGTGCTCGAGTTTGTATTTGTTCTTCAACTAAGATTTTCTTTTTTAAATATAGAACTCTATCTGATAGCAGGAACGCTCATTGGTTTTTCTCTATTTTTATTTGGCGTTAGTTTATTTTATGATGTTGTTAGATCTATTTGCTCAAAAGCTCATTTTAATTCCACGAGACGAAAATTTATTAAATTTTGCTTTGATGTGACATTTGTCATTTTTGTAGTTGCTTGCTTTTTGAAAGGAATTTTTAACGCACTTACTCCGCCAAAGATCAGACAAGTTAGTATAAAAATAAAAAATTTACAAAATGATCTAAAAATAGCCATGATAACCGATGTGCACATTGGCGAGTTTTTGCAAAAGGATTTTGTGGCTGAGCTTGTGAAAGAGATAAATTTAGCTAGACCAGACCTGGTGGTGATAGTTGGCGACTTGGTCGATATGAGAGCTGAACTTATAGGGGATTTTTTAGATCCATTAAAAAATCTTAAAAGCACCTATGGCACCTTTTATGTCCCTGGCAATCACGAATACTACCACGGAGTTGATGGGATACTAGAAAAAATTCGCGCTCTTGGCATTAGGATACTTGGTAATAAAAATGAAAAAATAGCTGGTATAAATTTGGCAGGGGTTTATGATCTAGCTGGCATAAGATTTAAAAATTTAGAGCCAAATTTAGACGAATCGCTAGCAGGATGTGACCCAAATTTGCCGATTATCCTACTATCTCATCAGCCAAAATTTATAAAAACTATGCAAAAAGATGTTGATCTAGTTCTTTGCGGACACACGCATGCTGGGCAAATTTTTCCTTTTAGTATCCTTGTTTTGCTGGATCAAGGTTTTTTACATGGGCTTTATAAGATTAATGATAAAATGCAAGCTTATGTTAGTAGCGGTGCAGGATTTTGGGGACCTCCGGTTAGGATCTTTGCTCCTAGTGAGATCGCTATTTTAAATTTAAGCAAGGACTAAAATGAACAAGGACAATCTCTTTTCTCAATTTTTTGGCAAGGTTGCTAAATTAAACTTTTTCAAGCCGCTTCAAGAGCTTATCAACTCCTTTTATGTAAAGCTATTTAAGATCGACATGAGTGAGTTTAAGCCAGCAAGTGAGTATAAAAATTTAAACGAACTTTTCACTAGGGAGCTTATAAAGCCAAGAGAATTTGACGCAGCAGATGAGATATTTATAAGTCCTGTTGATGGTACCTGCCTTAGTTTTGGCACCACGAAAGAGCTAGAAGCTTTTAGCATAAAAGGCATGAACTACGGTGTGAAGGAGCTTTTGGGGCAGGGCGAGCTTGATGGCGAGTTTGACTTTGCCAACATATATCTTAGCCCAAAAGACTATCATCACTATCATACACCTTGCGATATTACGATAAAAAAAGCGGTCTATATCCCTGGTAAGCTTTACAGCGTGGCAGTAAAATGGCTTGGCAAGGTCGATAGCCTTTATACCAAAAACGAGCGTGTGGCGCTACTTTGCGAGATGAAAAATGGCAAAAAACTTTGGCTAGTCTTCGTGGGTGCGCTAAACGTTGGTAAGATGAAATTTTGCTTTGATGAGCGTATCCAGACAAATGCGATGGCAAATTTTACGCAAATTTATGAATATGAAAATTTACACATCAAAAAGGGTGAGCGTCTTGGAAATTTCGAGCTTGGCTCAACCATCGTCATACTTAGCGAAAAAGATGCGATCGAGTACAACCTCTTTGAAAACAAAGAGCTTAAATTTGCTGAAGCTATCGGTAGGATAAAAGAGTAAATTTGATCCAGGGCTAGCCTGATGTCAAATTTACAGGCTAGTTAAATTTCTATTTTTACCTAAGCCACTTTGAAAACAAATTTGATCTACTGGCAGCTTAGATCAATTCAAAAACCTACAAATCCTTAGCCAGAATTTGATTAAAATAGTTTTGCTAAAACGCAAGTCACTTTAAATCAAAGCGGCAAATTTCCCAGCAAAAATTTAAATTTTATCTCACGTAAATTTACTAAAGATACAAGCCTATAAATTTAGTTTAAATTTATAGGCTAAGCAAAAACTCAAACCTTAAATTTTATAAACTTAAAGTTGTTCTTTAGTTCATTTTGGGTCGAATTTATCTCGCTAAGCTCTGATTTTACGAAGTTTGTAAGCTCTATCTTGCTCACGCTTGGAGATAGGATTTTTATATACTCTTTTTGATTTTTAAGCTCCAAGTTGTTGCTAAAAAGTATCACTCTAGCATCTAGTTTTAGTCCCGATCTAAGCTCAGATATCGTGGCTATTAGCTCTTTTATATCAAAGCCCTCCGCTGTTTCATCCACAAGCGCTAGCGAGCAAGGTTTTGTCTTTATCTTTATCAAAAGCTCGCTAAAGCTATTTGCGATCTCAAGCGTGTTTTGAAACTCGCCAAGAGCGCCAGCAAATATCTTATTTTCAAGCTTCGTGCTCTTGTAAATCACTATATTTTCATTTTTGCTAAAGTATCTATTCTCTTTGCTTGGCTTATAGTTTTTGATAAATTTAGGCAAAATTTGATTTAGATCATCTTTGCTAAAAGGCTTTCTGATCTTCTCATCAAAAGCAGGTAGCAGCTCTCTTTCAGGGATATTTGAGGTGTTTGAGACCACAGCGACTAAATTTATCTTCTCTTCTTGAAGCGATCTTATCTCTTTTACGAAATTTGCCACGCCATTTTCAAAAAATGAAGCGTCGATAAAAACAGCGTTAAACCTATTTAAAAGTAGTGCTTGCTTAAGCTCTTTATGACTGCTAACGCCTATGACTTCGCAGTCTAAGAAACTAAAAGCGCGCGAAAACATCTCAAGGCTAAGTGGGTTTTTGTCGCAAAGCAAAAAGAGCACCTTCTCTTCAGCCAAGCTCTCGCCCCTATTTTTCTCCATATAGACAAGCCGCGCAACGCTAAGTGGAGTTAGTGGATCTTTTAACAAGACCACATTTTTTATATTTATATTTTTACTCGCACTCTGCCTTGCAAAGACGATATCGTAGTTTTTCGCTAGTGCTTGGTTGTTTGAGATGATATTTTGAAACCTAAGCCCCATATCTTCTAAAGTAGCTGCGAAAAATTCATTATATTTTGCATTTATATCAGGCAGATACGCGATCCTTAGCTCGTGATTTAGGCTGAAATTTTGCAGTTTTTGCACCTTTTTTAGACTGAGGATAAATTTAAACTCATTACCAGCTCCGCCTAGCGTGCTTATGTCAAGGCTTGAGTTAAAAAGCTTTAGATAAAAGCTAGCAAGTCTTAGATAAAACTCGCTCTCTTCGTCATTTATCTCGCTTTCATCTTCTGCGCTTAAAGCCTTTATCTGTTCTTCATTTATGAAAATTTGATTTGTCCTTATCTTTGTTTCGATGAGCAAAAGACCACTTTGGCTAAGAGCGTCGCTGACATTTTTTATCTCCACTATCAAGTTGGCAAATTTATCGCATTTTGTCACGATAGCTTGCATGATAGAGCCAAATACAACGCTTATCTTCTCGCTATCTCCCTCTAGCTCGTCGCTAATATTTGCGTCAAGATAGGTTAAGAAATTTAGCTTTTTCTCTTGCGTAAAAGGTATCTGTGCTTCAAGTATGTTTGAAAATAAAATTTGTGGGTTAAATGGCTTTAAATTTAGTCCAACTTCGCCATTTTTGCTATCAAGCAAGCCTTTTATATTGCTATAATTTAGCGCGATTATTTGGCTATTTTTTTCTAAATTTTCAAAAAGAAGCTCATTTTTTACCACGTTTTCATCTTTTTTTAGGGTAGCGACCGAGCTAAAGATCTGCTCTTTTGCTTGATAAAATTTCTTACTTAGCCTAACAAGCAGTCTATCTTTTATCGCAGCAAAGCTTCTTTCTTGCTCATACTTTTGAAGCAGCTCTTTATATAGGGTTATGAAGCTTTCTATTAAATTTTGTGGATTTCTATCACCTCTTTTTAAAATCTCATCTCTTATAAGCTTCATTTTTTGATTTAAATTCTCCAGATCTTTTAGCCAGATGTATGTTTTATAGCCAGCGTAAAAGAGCCAAAGCGATAGAAAAAACATCAAAAATATTAGACTAAGCACCTTTATCCTAAAATTGTCATTTTGCCTCTTTAGCCCGTCGCTTAAGAGATTTGCTATCTTGCCAAAAAGATCAGCTCTTTTGTTTTCAAAATTATTTATCTGCAAGATCTCATCACGTGTTAGCTCATTGTTTAGTTTTAGCTTAAAGCGGATCTCGTCATAGCCCTGAGAGATCTCTATATTGTCAAGCCTTTCTATATCTCTTATTATGCTATCTTTTATATCGCCACTTGGGAGTAAATTTGCATTTATATCGTTGTATTTAAGGCCATTTAGAGTTTGTTTTAACGAACCTTCAGTAATTTTTTCTTTACCCATAAGCACAGCTAAGATGTGCTCTTTTGCGGTATTTACATTTTGAAGTAGCTCATAGGTTCTGATTAAAGAGAGTATATAGCGCTTGATATCAATATCTAAAGCAACATCTTTAAACACTACTTGCCCACTTGTTACCGCAGAATTTGCCAGTTCAACGAAGCTATAAAACGAGAGGTTAAAGCTCTCCCAGCTTGCATTTGCGTTTTTTAAAACTTCATTTAGCCTATCTCTCATCCTTGTATCATCTGAAGTGTTGGAGAGACTATTTAAAAATATTTTTACAGCTAGATTTTTAGCAGCATTTGCTTTTCTTAGTGTTATTTCGTCTTGTGGTGACCTAGTCTGACTATATTTTTCGTAGGCTTTTCTCTCTGAGATAATAGAAGCTGCAGCGCTTCTTACTAAACTTTCTCTTTTTACCTCGCTATTTATGCCATAAGAGATCCTAAAATTATCAAAGTAGAGCACGCCATTGTAAAAGCAAGCGAAAGCCGCCAAAAATATCGGCAAAAGAACCAAAAATTTACTGACCCTCATTACCAAGCCTTTTTGAAAATTTATTGCAAAGCGTGCTTATTTCGCCTAGTCTTTCATTGATATGAGCGATCTTTTTCATTTTGTTTGGTCTGGTAAGTAGCGCATCGAAATTTGCCACAAGCGGAGTGATCTTTAAATTTAGAGCTGGCTCTTTTAAGATCTTTATGCTCTCTTCTAAAAATTTAGTATCTCTTGCTTGCACCGCACTTTGGATAAAGATCATCTTGTCTTTTGCCTTGCTTAAAAATATACTAAGATAGGTCGCAAACTCGCTTTTGCTTAAATTTAAAAAGCTAGCCGTCTCGCTAAACCAGCTCTCGTTTAAAACCTCTTCTTCTTTGTCTAAAAGCTCTTTTTCATCGACCCTTAAATTTGGCAAGCGAAGTTTGGTCTTTGCTTTTATCGCAGCTTGCTGGTTTTGGCTGTAAATTTCTGTTTGATCGAGGATTAAAAGCTCAAAATACTCTTCATTTTTTACTGAGCTGATCTTTGAAAATTTAAGCGTCGCATTTAAAATTTTGCCGTTTTTGGTCTTTAAATTTACTCTTAAATTTGGTCTTTTAGCTAGATAATCTATAAAAACTCCAGACTCTTTGTAGTCTAAAACTAGCTCGTCAATGTCTTTATGCTCGCTTAAAAACTCCCTTATATCTTTAAATTCAAGCAGGCCAAGAGAGATATCTCCCATCGCTAAAATTTGACCGTTTTTGTCGTATATTATCACTTCAAATTTCCTTCTTTGAGCGTTAAAAGCTTTGCTGCTACGCTTTTGTTTGTTATTTTTGCCACTTCGTCTAAATTTGCTTCGCTGATTTTATCAAAACTTCCGTAAAAGCTGATTAATTTCGCGATACTGCCCTCAGAAACGCCAGCTTGTCTTAGCACTGATCTTTGCATATCGTTTTTCTGCCTTGTTTTTCTGTGAAAACTGATGACAAATCTATGGCTCTCATCGCGCATTTTTTGGAAAAACTGCAGCTTTTTATCGCTCGTGCTTAGGCTAAAGCTGCCATTTTTTGTATAAATTTTATCTTTCGCCTCGCCTTTTGCGCGGTGAGCTTTGGCGTCTATTTTTTCTTTTGAGATAGCGATCACATCGACGTTTGCCCCGCTACTTGCTAAAATCTCGCAGGCTAAATTTAAAAGCGCTTCGCCACCATCAATGACCCAAAGATCAGGCGGACTAAGCTTGTCAAACCTAAGTGCTCTAGCAGTGAGGCTCTCTCTCATCTGATCGTAGTCGTTTTTGGAATTTAGGTGCATGTGGCGGTAGTTTTGCTTCGTCCACTCGCCATGCTCATAGCGCACCATCGCCCCAACACTTGCCTCGCCAAAAAGGTGCGAGTTGTCGTAGGCTTCGACCACGTAAGGCGTGTGAGCTAGATTAAAATACTCTTTTATCTCATTTAGTAGCTCGTTGTCGTGCGTTTTTAGGTATTTTTCGATGCTAACTTCAGCGTTTTTGGTGGCGATCTCACAAATTTTACGCTTGTCGCCTATTTTTGGGCAAGTGATGCTAAATTTACGCCCAAACCTCTCGTTTAAAATTTCTTCAACAAGCTCGCTATCTTCAAAGCTTTCATTGACGTAAATTTTGGTGCTAATTATTGGCTGACCAGCGATAAAGCTTTTTAAAATGGCCTGCTTATAAGCCTCGTTTATCTCGTCTTTTTGAGCGTTTTTAGCCTGCGTGATATCGGTTTTTACGCCTGTTATCTTGCCACTTTGCACGCTAAATCTCACCGCACAGATCATATCATGCACGCAAGCGACCGAGTAGGCCTCAAAGTCCTCAAGCTTGGCTAGATCAACTTCAACCTTTGTTTGCATATTTTTAAGCGTTTGCATCTTATCTCTAGTCGCGGCTGCTTGCTCGTAGTCTTCGGCTTTGGCGTAGTTTAGCATGAGCTCTTCAAGGCGGGCGATTAACAAATTTGGATTTTGCAAAGCGGCTGTGGCGTCAGCGACTATTTTAGCGTAGCTCTCTTTTGAAATTTTGCCCTCACATGGGGCGTAGCAGCGTTTTAGCTGGTAAAATAGGCAGGCTTTTTTGCCTTTGATGCAGGACTTTTTTTGAACTAGGTTGAAATTTAGATAAAGCGCCTCAAGAAGCTCTCCTGCTCCACTAAAATATGGCCCAAAATAGCGTATATTTGAGCCTTTTACAACCTTTCTAGTGATCTCAAATCTCGGAAATTCATCGTTTAAATTTATAAAGATATAAGGGTAGGTCTTGTCGTCACGAAGCAAGATGTTGTATTTTGGCTTAAGCTGCTTGATGAATGAATTTTCAAGTATGAGCGCGTCTGCCTCGCTTGGCGTGACGATGTATTCAAGATGCACAGCCTCGCTTATCATCTTTAAAATTCTTGGGCTTAGCTTTTCAGCTGGAGCTAAGCTTGGGGTAAATTTAAAGTAGCTTTTGACCCTGTTTTTTAAAATTTTGGCCTTGCCGACATATAAAAGTCTATTTTGAGTATCAAAATATTGATATACGCCAGGCTCATTTGGAAGCGTTCTTATCTCGTCTATTAGCATCTTGCCTGCTCGTTTTTCTTTAGCAAAATTTCTCTTAGCTCTTCAAATTTATTATAAATTTGCTCATTTGTGGCTAAATTTTTAAACTCGCCTTTGCTTGCTGGCGCGATGAAATTTGACCTTTGCGTAGGTTGAGGCGTGAAAAATTTTAGATATTTGCTCACGATAAATCTTATATTTTCTTCTTTTTTGTTTTTTATATAGTTGATCTCGCTAAGAGGTTTTGGCTCGATGACGCTTGCAAAAATGCTATCTTTATTAAATTTGCAAAAGGTTTTTAATAACCCTTTTATATCATTTATACTACTATCACGTCTAAGCTCCAAAAGCCCTGAGGGATGAGTGAGAACGAAGGTTAATATGCCTTCTCTAACATAGCAAAAAGCTATGTAAAATCGCTTTGCTTTACCCATGAGGCGAAGAAGCTCTTGGCACTCGTCTGCCATGCTTAATTTTTCTTTATACAAAGGATTTTCGTGGATAGCATCTATCATAAATTTGGCGTTTTTCATAAGGCAATCTTATCATCTTTTATTTTAATTTTCGCTCTTTTTGCACTTAGTGGCTGCGGCTACAAGGACGATCCATTTTATGGCGATGCGCCTGTGAAAGAGAAAAAAACTGACAAGATCAATAAAATTTGATCTTAAATTTCGCGTAAGATAAAAATGTAATGCAAGCTTAATAAATTTAACTAACCTAAATTTTAGGCTCATTTAAGTAAAATACGCAAATTTTTATCTTACAAGGAGAGTATATGAGGTTATTTGGACTTCTAGGCTTGTTTTTTGCTATAGCCTTTGGTGCTGACGGAGAAGCTGCGGCTATTGACTTAACTACTACATGGGCGGGAATTTTATCGCTTATCATTTTTGTTGTTGGATACTTTTTCATAGCAGCAGAAGAGAATTTTCACATCGACAAGGCAAAACCTGCCATTTTTATCGGCACTTTTATGTTTTTGCTAATCGGCGTTTATATGCTTATAAACGGCATGGATGTGCATTCGCTAGAGCACGAGGTAAATCACCTGATCTTAGAGATAGCTCAGATCGTCTTTTTCTTAATGGTAGCGATGACATTTATCGAAGCACTTGTTGAAAGAGATGTATTTAACGCACTTAAATACAACCTAGTTTCAAAAGGCTACACCTACAGAAAGCTATTTTGGCTAACTGGAATTTTGGCATTTTTCATTAGCCCAGTGGCTGATAACCTAACAACAGCGCTTATCCTATCAACCGTTCTTTTAACGATAGATAGAAATAATACAAATTTCCTAGTCGCAGGCGCGATAAACATCGTCGTAGCAGCAAACGCAGGCGGAGCGTGGAGTCCATTTGGCGATATCACTACACTTATGGTTTGGGCAGCTGGCAAGTCACCATTTTTAGACTTTTTCGCACTTTTCCCAGCTTCATTTATCGGCTGGTTTGTGACAGCGTTTTTACTTTCACGCATCGTGCCAAATACTGCGCCTCATTTTGACGTCGCAAATGAGCCAAAAGTGGTTATGAAAAAAGGCGGTAAAGCGGTTATCTTTATAGGTGCATTTACTATCTTTTGTGCAGTTATGATGCACCAGTTATTTCACTTGCCAGCTATGTGGGGCATGATGTTTGGCTTCTCGCTACTTAGCCTTTATACATATTATTTCAAAAAAGCTCACAAAGGCGAAGAACCTATGAATGTCTTTCACTATATGTCAAAGATCGAGAACAACACGCTATTTTTCTTTTTTGGAATTTTAGCTGCAGTTGGCGCTCTTCACTTTGCTGGATTTTTAAATTACGCTGTGTCACTTTATGATAAATTTGGCTCAACACCTGTAAATATCGGTGTTGGCTTCCTCTCAGCAGTCGTTGATAACGTCCCTGTTATGTCAGCTGTGCTAAAAGCAAATCCAGCCATGGGAGCTGATGTAGGCGAGTCTATGAGTCAGTGGCTACTTGTGACACTTACAGCTGGTATCGGCGGTTCGATGATTAGTTTTGGCTCAGCAGCTGGCGTTGGAGTAATGGGTAAATTAAAAGGAATTTATACCTTTGGTGCGCATATGAAATATGCATGGATGGTAGTTTTGGGATACATCGTATCACTCATTGTTTGGTATGTGCAGTTTGAAATTTTTCACATCTACTTTTAAAAGGTTATAAATGAACAATACGATTATAGTTTTGGACTTTGGTTCGCAGTATACTCAGCTAATAGCTAGAAGGCTAAGAGAAGAGGGAGTTTATACTGAAATTTTGCCATTTAACGCAAAACTAAGCGATATAAAGGCAAAAAATCCAAAAGGTATCATTTTAAGTGGTGGTCCAGCTAGCGTTTATGCTAAAGATGCTTACTTTTGTGATAATGGCGTTTTTGAGCTAAATATCCCTATACTTGGCGTTTGCTACGGCATGCAGTTACTTGCTCACACGCATGGTGCTGAGGTTTTAGCAGCTGATCACAAAGAGTACGGCAAGGCTGAACTTAGCGTCGTAAAAGAGCACGATCTTTTTAAAGATACACCTTCAAAACAAATCGTATGGATGAGCCATAGCGACTATGTAAAAGACCTACCAAAGGGCTTTGAGGCGATTGCGGTCAGCGAAAATTCGCCTTATTGCGCCTTTGGTGATGATAAACGTAAATTTTATGCGATCCAGTTTCACGCAGAGGTACAACACAGCGAGTATGGCACGCAAATTTTAAAGAATTTTGCTAAACATATCTGCGGCTGCGAGAGCACTTGGAATATGGGAAGCTTCGCTAAGAACAAAATAGAAGAGATAAGAAAAACAGTGGGTACTCACAAGGTGCTCTGCGCGGTTAGCGGCGGTGTGGATAGCTCTGTGACTGCAGCACTTTTAGCAGCCGCTGTGCCTGAAAATTTGATCCTTGTTTTTGTCGATAACGGACTTCTTAGAACAAACGAAAAAGAACAAGTTGAAGCTACATTTAGAACGAAACTTGGCGTTGAGCTAGTTAGCATAGATGCGAGTGAGATATTTTTAGGTCGCTTGGCCGGCGTCGTTGACCCTGAGAAAAAACGCAAGATCATAGGTGAGACATTTATAGAAATTTTTGAAAAAGAGGCTAAAAAGCATGGCGATGTAAAATTTCTCGCTCAAGGCACTCTTTATACTGATATCATCGAAAGCTCAGTTGTCGGCTCAAGCAAGACGATAAAGAGCCACCATAACGTTGGAGGCTTGCCTGACTGGATGACATTTGAGCTAATAGAACCACTAAGAGAAATTTTTAAAGACGAGGTTAGAAAGCTAGGACTTGAGCTTGGACTAAGCCGCGAGCTAGTCTTCCGCCATCCTTTCCCAGGACCCGGTCTTGCTATCCGCATCATGGGCGAGGTAAATAAACCAAGCCTTGAGCTACTTCGTAAAGCTGATGTGATCTTGCGTGATGAATTAAAAAGTAGTGGATGGTATAACAAAACTTGGCAGGCATTTTGCGTACTTTTAAATGTAAATTCTGTTGGCGTTATGGGCGATAATCGCACCTACGAAAACGCTGTTTGCGTGCGCGTGGTAGATGCAAGTGATGGCATGACTGCAAGCTTTTCAAGGCTTCCTTATGATCTGCTTGAAAACGTAAGCCGCCGCATCATAAACGAAGTAAATGGTATAAACCGCGTAGTTTATGACATCTCAAGCAAGCCACCTGCAACGATAGAGTGGGAGTAAAATTTACATCGGTATACAAAATGGAAGTAAACGAAAAATTTGCAATAGACAATAGAGTAACTATTTTTAATGGAGATTGTCTGGAATTATTAAAGGCAATTCCAGACAATTTTTGTGATTTAATTATTACATCACCCCCATATTGCATGGGCAAAGAGTATGAAAATATTCATGATGATATTATTAGTTTTAAGGAGCAACAATCAAAAATATTTAATGATATTTATAGGGTTTTAAAAGTTGGTGGTAGTTTATGTTGGCAGGTGGGATATCATGTTAACAAGGCAGAGATATTTCCTTTAGACTACTATGTGTATCAGGTGTTTTATGAAAGTAGTTTAAAGCATAAAATCCCACTTGTTTTAAGAAATAGAATTATTTGGACTTTTGGACATGGTCTAAATAGTTCAAAACGTTTTAGCGGAAGACATGAAACAATACTATGGTTTACAAAAGGCAAAGAATATAATTTTAATTTAGACAATGTACGTATACCACAAAAATACCCAGGCAAACGTTCATATAAAGGAGGGAATAAAGGGGAATTTAGCGGTAACCCCTTGGGTAAGAACCCATCGGATGTGTGGGATATACCAAATGTTAAGGCCAACCATATAGAAAAAACAAAGCACCCATGTCAATTTCCAATTGCTATCCCACAGAGGCTAATTAAAGCATTAACGCCCATCAATGGAATAGTTTTGGACCCGTTTATGGGTTCTGGAACATCAGGTGTAGCATCCATACTAGAGCAGAGATGCTTTGTGGGAGCAGAGATACAAAAAGAATACTTTAATATTGCCAAAACGCGTATTCAGGAAGCTATTGATGGGGTTATAAAAGTCAGAAAGGATGTACCAGTTATGGAGCCTGACTTAAATAGTTCGGTTGCGATGTTACCAGAAGGATTCCGTAAAATTAGAGAAGGACAAGTATAAATGCCTAAAAGTATTAGAAAATCAAAAAAATCTCCGGAAGAGATAAAAAAAGCAATATTGTCTAGAATTTTTAGGAATAGTATAAAAAATACTTTTATTATGGCTGGTTTTGAATATTTAAATACACTAAATAAACACTTTAAAGTAGGACATAGGACTGTAGAATTAGATTTTATATTTATTTATGAGAATATAATTTTGATTTGTGAAGATACAGCAACAAAAACAGATAAAATTAAAGATCATGTTAGAAAAAAGCATGAGGGATTTGTAGAAATCAATAACAATACAGCAGAGTTTTGCCAATGGCTATATGATAATTTTCAAGGTTCATTTATTAAACAATATTCATTAGATAGATATAAAATCAAGTTTTTGTATTTTCCTCAAGAAAAACTTGATTTTAGTGATGATGATTATAAATTATATCCATTGATAAAATTTGTTGACCATAATGCTTTAATGTATTTATCTAAAATGTCAAAATGTATAAAAAGGTCGGCCAGATATGAAATTTTTAGATTCTTAGGATTAAATGATGATGACATAGGTATTGTTACTACAGAAAGTAGCCAGAAAGAAATAAAAACTACAATAATTACTCCAAAGTCGTTTACCGGCATTAAAGACAATGTAAGAATAGTATCCTTCATGATGTCTGCAGAGACTTTAATAAAAAACTCCTATGTCTTAAGAAAAGATAACTGGGAAGATTCTTCTTTGCTTTATCAACGTCTAATTCAGGATAAAAGAATTAACAGCATAAGAAAATTTTTAGTAACAAATAAAGAAGCTTTTTATAATAATATTATTGTAGCTTTGCCTGAAGATATTTCCTTTAAAAGAGATAATACACCTATTAATATTGATGAAATTAATAAGCTTGATGTATGCACTATGCTTATCCCAAATTGTATGAATAGTATATGTATTATCGATGGACAACATCGTATTTATGCTCATTATGAAGGTTTGGAAACAGATAGTGATGAGTCTAAAATATCACAGTTAAGAAAAGAGTTACACTTATTAGTTACGGGTCTTATTTTTTTCCAAAAAGGTATGTCAGATACTCAAAAATAAAGATACAGAGTGAAATATTTTTTTAGATATTAATTCTAATTCCAAACCAGTATCTCAAGATGTATTACTACATATTCAAATGGTTAAAAGATCCTATTTCGGATTTTTTGGTTTTATCTAGGTCAATCATTGATCTCCTAAATAAAAAGTATTTTTCAAAAATAAATTTGAAATGTCATTATTGGATGAAAATAAAATTAAAATTGCGTCAATAATTAAAATTTGCGTTGCGTTATTTAATAACTTTAGATCCCAAGGATGGTAGAAAAAAATCTATTCTTTCACTGGGATGGCGATAAAGAGGCACTAAAAATGGATGATGCAACCTTGAATAAATATAAAAGAATTTTGTGTAGAAAAATCTCAATATATTTTAAGGTAATAAGAAAACATTTCAATAGTGAATGGAATGATCCTAAATCTAAGATATTATCTGTAACATCTATAAATGGGTTTATTATGAGCTATCTTGCACTTATTGATAAATATGGAATTAAAGATTTTAAATTTTATGATGAGCTTTTAAATAAGTTAGATTTCGATTTTTCAAAAGATAATTTTCCATATACATCAAGTCAATATGCAAAATTCTCTAGAGAAATTATAAGAAAGTTAGAAATTTAATAGTAGTACGAAAAAAAACAAATAATGAAACAAATCTGCATCATCCTAGCGTATCCTTATGAAAAGAGCTTAAACTCAGCCATCGCGAATGTTGTGGTAGAAATCATGTAAAATAACGACTATGAGGTTAAATTTTTTATGATCTGTACAAGAAGAAATTTAATCCGGATATTATTGGTGCCGAACTCGTAAGCGATAAAAGCGATGACGAGCTACTAAAAGCGTACCAGAAGACATCAAAAACCCAATTGTCCATCCAAACTAGTGTGGGCGAGCCACTCACCAGCCTCAAAGGCTGGATTGACTGAGTGTTTAGGCAGGGGCGCTGCCTGTGATTTCGCATAGGGTGATAGAAGTGGTGAGTTTCCGGTAGGGCTCTTAAATATCGCAATCGCTGTAGTTTTTAATGCATCTAGCACTCAGGAAGCTAGAAAAAACGAGGTTTTTAGTGGCTTGCTGGAGAAAATTTAAAAAAGCTGCGTTTTTAATGTTTGCGGCATAAAAACTTTTGAGCGGTTGATGTTTAGAGTGATTATGGATAGCTACGAGACTGAGCAAAAGGCTTGGTTGGCGCAGGTTAAAGATGTACCGAAAAAACGTTTTTCTTGGCTTGCGTAAATTTGAAAAAGTAGCTCTAATTTACCAACAAGAGATAATCCTTATCAATAAATCGCCCAAAAATTTTAGCTACAATGACGCGTAAATTTACGAAATGAACAAAATGAGTAAAATTTACAATCTAAACGCCGACACAAATATAGTTGAAAAAAGCGTTGTTAGCAAAAGGCTCTTTCAAAATAAAAACGCAAGCGTCGATATATACGCATTTGACGAAAGAGAGGAGCTAGATCACTGTAGATAGTCTAACTTGGGTCATAGAGGGTGAAGCGCAGTTTGAGCAAGACAAAGAGTCTATGGCTTGGACTTCTCATACACAGAGGGGAATAATGATGTTTTTAATGTAGATATACTAAAAGAAATAGGGAAAAATATAATAAATCTACAGGGCAGGTTATGCTAAGATGGCTAATCCAAAGAAATGTCATCGTTGTCCCAAAATCTGTAAAGAAGGAGCGCGTGAAACAAAATAGAAGTTTTTGATTTTGCTCTTACTGATGAAGATATGAAAAAAGACACTAAAAAGAGTACAATCCACGACCCTTAAGACTTAGAAACTGCAAGATGGATTGTGGCATATAAGATGGAAGAAAAATAAATATGAATAGTTAAATTTTAGAATAGTTAAAGTGCAAATTTAGAAGTTGCAGTGTTGTTGCATACAAGAGAGAAATAAAAAACACCACAAATTTTTATTTTGTAAATTTATATGATTAACGAGAGTGCTTTATGATTTAAATTTTTCGATCTTAAAATTTAAATGATTATCTAATAAATACGGTAAAATAAATTTTAGAAATTCCCAGCCAGCACTAGGAATTTCTTGTAAATTTAAGACCTAAAGCCTTGTCTTCATCTTTTCAAATTCATCTTTTATCACTTGTTCGTGTGGCTCACTAGTCATTTTATTTATCGCGTCGCCCCAGATGCTGACCATGATGATGGCTAGGCTTGAGGTTAAAATGCCAGGTAAAATTTCATAAACATAGGCATTTAGCCCTGATGTTATCCAAAATATCACAGTCGCACCGCCAGCTATCATGCCAGCAAGCGCTCCAAGTGCGCTCATGCGTTTCCAGTAAAGGCTAAAAAGAAGCACTGGTCCAAAGCTCGCGCCAAATCCAGCCCAAGCGTTGCCAACAACGTTTAGAACGTTATCTGTAGAGATAAAGGCAAGCACTGTGGCAATTAGCGCTACGACCACGACTGCATAGCGGCTGATTGCTGTTTGCGTGCTTTGGCTCACCTCTTTTTTATAAAAGGCAAAGATGAAGTCCTTTGTGACCGAGCTTGAAGTGACTAAGAGCTGGCTTGAGATGGTACTCATGATCGCTGAAAGCACGGCTGAGATGATGATACCTATAAAAAATGGTGGAAAAAGTAGCTCACCAAGCTTTAAAAACACGGTCTCAGGATCACTAAGTCCGCCTCTTTGGCTAAAATAGACAAAGCCGATAAGTCCGCTCATAATTGCACCTAGTAGGCCGATCGTCATCCAGCCAATGCCTATCCTTCTTGCCTTTGCAAGCTCTTTTGAGTTACGTATCGCCATAAATCTAACTATGATATGTGGCTGTCCAAAGTAGCCAAAGCCCCAAGCTAGAAGGCCCAAAATGCCCCAGAAAGTCTGATCTCTAAATGGATTTAGGTGATTTGCATCAAGCCTGCTTATCTCTTTTATCAAATTTGTATCGCTTGGCAGGTCTAAATTTAGATATGCCACGACTGGGATCGAGACTAGGACACAAAACATCAAAAGACCCTGAAATGCGTCAGTTATGCTAACGGCTTTAAATCCACCAAAAAATGTGTAAAAAACCACGATTATGAGTGTAAAGACCGCTCCGTATGCAAATTTTAAGCCAAAAAAGCTCTCAAAAGTCTTGCCACCAGCGATGATGCCGCTACTTACGTAAAGCGTGAAAAATATCAAAATGATAAGGCCAGATACTATCCTTAAAATTTTAGTCCTATCTTTAAAGCGGTTTTCTAAAAAATCAGGTATCGTGATGCTGTCGCTTGCGACCTCAGTATAGACCCTAAGCCTTTTTGCTAGAAATAGGTAGTTGCAGTAAGCTCCCACGATAAGACCAGCTATCATCCAGACATTTGCTACGCCAGTTGCGTATAAGGCCCCGGGCACGCCAAGTAGCATCCAACCACTCATATCAGAAGCGCCAGCACTAAGTGCGGTGACGACTGGACCCATTTGACGGTTATCTAGCAGATATTCGTTCATACTTGCATTTTTATCGTAGAAATATCGTCCGATGAAGAGCAAGAAACCAAAATAGATGGCGATGGCTAAATAAGACCCAAAGCTCATAAAATTCCTTTCAAATAAAATAAAACGGTTATGTTATTACAAAAATATTTAAATTTCAATGAGCGGGCTCATTCCTTAAAAATTTTTAAGCAAAATGATATATTTTTTTTCGTATCATTTAAGGCTACATTTTAAAGAAAGGACGAAGTTGAACGCTCAAAATTTAGCCAAATTTCTATTTTTTATAATAATTGTCTCACTTGGAACATATTTTTTCTATCCAAGAGATCTCAGCGAGGCGCAAGAGATCGCATATATCAAAAGTTACGGAGTAACACTTGGCCTTACGATAGGCGGTATCGCTATAGGTATAACACTTGGATTTATTTTAGCTTTTATTAAATTTTTAGATATCAAGGTTTTAAATTTCGTCATAGACGAGTATATCGATATCTTGCGTGGAACGCCTGTAATACTTCAACTTCTAATATTTTCTGTGGTGATTTTTGCCACTTGGAGCGATAACTTCTATGTAGCTGTGATCGCACTTGGCTTAAATAGCTCAGCATACGTCGCTGAGATCGTAAGAAGTGGCATAAATAGCGTCGATAAAGGTCAGATGGAGGCAGCTAGGGCGATGGGGCTAAACTACTACGTTTCGATGCGTGAGATAGTCTTTCCACAAGCTACTAAAAATATCTTGCCAGCGCTTGCTAATGAGTTTATATCGCTTTTTAAAGAGACCTCAGTCGTTGGCTACATAAGCGTCGTTGATATTACGATGCAAAGCAAGAGCCTTCAAGCGGTCTTTTACAGCCCAGAGCCAGTCATTTTTACGGGCATTGTATATTATGTGAGTGTTAAATTTTTCACCCTTTTGGTGAAACTACTTGAGAGGAGATTAAATCGCCATGATTGAGATTAAAAATTTAAACAAAAGCTATGGCGATTTACGTGTTTTAAATGACATCAGTGTAGATATCAAAAAAGGCGAAGTTATAGCGATAATTGGTCCAAGTGGTGGTGGAAAAAGTACATTTTTGCGCTGCATAAACCGCCTTGAAGAGCCAGATAGCGGGCATATCAAGATAAATGGCGAAGATATCCTCAATAAAAAATCAGACATAAATAAAATTCGCCAAAAAGTGAGCATGGTCTTTCAGCACTTTAACCTTTTTGCAAACAAAAACGTCTTGCAAAATTTAACTCTAGCTCCGATAAAAGCTGGGATCTTAGACAAAGAGAGTGCTGAGAGGAGGGCAGATGAGCTGCTAAAGAGCGTTGGGCTAAGCGATAAGAAATTTGCCTATCCGCACAAGCTCTCAGGTGGTCAAAAGCAGCGTATCGCCATCGCTAGAAGCTTAGCTATGGAGCCAGAGGTGATACTATTTGACGAGCCAACAAGTGCGCTAGATCCTGAAATGATCGGCGAGGTGCTTGATATCATGAAAGATGTCGCAGCAAAGGGCATAACGATGCTTGTGGTGACCCACGAAATGGGCTTTGCAAGAAACGTGGCAAATAGAATTTTCTTTATGGACAAAGGCAAGATAGCAGTTGATGACACGCCAAAAAATGTCTTTACAAATCCGCAGCACGAGCGTCTGCGAGAGTTTTTAGGCAAAATTTTAAACCACTAATAAAGGAGTAAAATGAAAAATTTATTAAAAGTTTTAGCGTTAGGGTTAGTTATGTTTTTTATAGGTTGTGGTGATGATAGTGGCAAAAAAACAGCTGCAACTGCGCCAGAAGCTAGCAAAGAGGTAGTTTATAAAGTTGGATCAAGTGCTGATTATCCTCCATTTGAGTATCTTGATGATAAAAATCAAATCGTTGGCTTTGAGATCGATCTTCTAAATGAGATCACTAAAAAAACTGGGATCAAATTTGACGTGGCAAATATGAGTTTTGATGGGCTAATACCTGCTTTAAAAACAGGTAAGATCGATATCGCGATAAGCGGCATGAGTGCGACTGATGAGAGAAGAAAGTCTGTTGATTTTACTAAGCCATATTATTTTTCAGAGAATTTATTTATCCGCAAAAAAGGCTCAGATGTAAATAAAGATAACCTTAAAGATAAGAAAATTTCAGCTCAAGTTGGCACGCTTCAAGAAGAGGCAGCTAAAAATATCACAACTCAGTCAATCCCAGCTGAAAATGTAGCGGCAGCTATAATGTCACTAAATGCCGGCAAAATCGATGTTGTGCTAACCGATAGCCCAATAGGTGTTGAGTTTTTGAAACAAAATCCAGACTTAGAAGAGTTTTTAAGACTTCCTGACGGTACAGAGGGCTTTGCGATGGCATTTGATAAGGGCAAACATACTGATCTTATCAAAAAGATAGATGCTGCGATCGAAGAGCTACAAAAATCTGGCGAATTTGACAAAATGCTCGCTAAATACGGCCTTAAAAAATAAATCCTAATATAAATTTGCAAGAGGCAAGATGCTTCTTGCAAAAAATCTCACAAATTTCTAATTTTTAAATTTTAAGAAAATATAAAGTAAATATTGTAGAATTACTCGTTTAATTTAAGGAGAATATAATGAAGTCACTCAGGATGAGAACGGCACTTGTGCTAAGTGTCATGCTTTTGGTTTGTGTTAGTGTGGTTGGTCTTGTGACCTATAACATGGCTAAAAATTTATATACCGACAGGGTCGAAAGTAAAGAATTCCCACTTGCTGTCAATGAGGTTGGTTATAAAATAGAATCTTACATCGATAAGATAATTGACGCTTCTTATCAAATAACTCAAAATAGCTTTTTAATAGACTGGGTTAAAAACGGCGAGGACGAGCACGGCAGAAAGGTCTTGTTTGACTATTTTCAAACTCTTGCTAAAAATTTAAAGCTAGATACGATAATGTTTGGCTCAGATAGAACCCTAAACTACTACGTCGAAGATAAAATTTTAAAGGTCATTAACCCAGAAAATGACAAATGGTACTACGCCTTAAAAGATGGCAGCAGCCTAAGCCTAATCGACATCAACAAGGCCGAAGATGGCAGTGGCAAGATAATGATGTATATAAACTATAAAGTTCAAAAAGATGATAAATTTTATGGTATCGCAGCGACTGGCGTAAATTTAAGTGAGATAGTAAATTTTGTCCAGTCACAAAAGATAGGTCGTGGCGGTAAATTTCTACTGGTCGATGAAAAAGGCGACATCAAGATCGGTAAAGATGCAAGCGGCAATCTAAAAGATTTAGTTGGCGATGCAAACCTTAAAAAGCTAATCAACGAAAATGGCAGCTACATTTCGCTAGATAAAGATGGCAGAAATTTATTGATCGGCTCAAAATATATCAAAAGTATGGGCTGGTATCTTATCGGCGAGCTTGACAAAGATGAGCTTTTAGAGGATCTAAACTCACTTGCTTATGCATCTGTCGGAGTACTTGTAGTGGTGCTTATTTTAGGACTATTGCTTTCACTTTACCTATCTTCTTACCTCCTAAAAATCATCCTCAAACTAAAAACAGGCCTGCTATCTTTCTTTGATCTACTAAATCACAAGACAAACAAAGCCCAGCCTATAGAGATAACATCTAAAGATGAATTTGGCCAAATGGCAGAGCTAATAAACAAAAATACAAAGGCCATTGAAGATGGCATGAAAGATCAAAGTATCTTCATCCAAAAAGCCAACACCTTTGTAAATGAGATAAAAGATGGCAACTATGAAGCAAGCCTAGAAGCTGATACTAATAACCCAGCTCTAAATCAACTAAAAAGCACATTTAAAGATCTACAACTTGCTCTTAAAAATGCAATATCAAGTAATGGTAAAGATGTACTTGATCTACTAAACACTTATAAAAACCAAGACTTTACAAAAAGACTTGATGATGATGGTAAGATAGCAAGTGGTATAAACTCTCTAGGCATAGAAATATCTAAAATGCTAAATGACAATCTAAACCAAGCTCAAGTACTAGAAGAAAAAGCTAAACTTCTAGCAAGCTCAGTTTCTAAAGTAGCAAGCTCAGCAAACACTCAAGCAAATAGCTTACAAGAAAGTGCTGCTGCAGTTGAACAAATGTCTAGCTCAATGAATGCCATCTCTCAAAAGACAGCTGATGTTATAAGACAATCAGATGAAATTAAAAACATCATAACTATCATTAGAGATATAGCAGATCAAACAAACCTTCTAGCTCTTAATGCTGCAATTGAAGCTGCACGTGCAGGAGAACATGGTAGAGGATTTGCCGTTGTTGCTGATGAAGTAAGAAAGCTAGCTGAGAGAACTCAAAAATCTCTAGGTGAGATAGAAGCAAATACAAATGTATTAGCTCAATCAATAAATGAGATGAGTGAATCAATCAAAGAGCAAAGTGAAGGCATAAATATGATAAATCAATCAGTTGCTCAAATAGATAATCTAACAAAAGAAAACGTAGTAATTGCTAACCAAGCAAACGAAGTAACATCAGAAGTAGATGAGATGGCTAAAGCTATAGTTGAAGAGGTTAGGAAGAAGAGGTTTTAACTTCTTAATAAACAAACTTAAATTTGTTTAAGGCAAACTACTGAATTTAATAAACTCCAACCTGGTTTAGGCTGGGTTGGGGTTTAATATTTTTAAATTCTAAATCTTAAATTTAACACTCAAGAAACTTCAAGCAAATTTTAAAATTTCATAAACGAGTAATTTCGGCTCTAAAATTTGAGCTAAGCGATAGGTGAAGATAAATTTTAGTAGCCAATTCGTGTGAGCAAAAGGAATTTTAAAATTTGCCTGACCTCTTTTAGCGTATTTGTTTATACACTTTACAAGCTTATGTAAATTTCTGTCATTACGCTAAATTTAAACAAATTTTAATAGATAAATGCCGATAATTAGGGCATTAAATCACCTTAAAGGATAGACATGAAAAAGATCTTTGCTCTTTTACTGACAGCTTTTGTTGCTCTTTGTGCAAACGAGCTAAAATTTGGTACAGCGGCAAACTACCCGCCATTTGAATACATCGATGAAAACAACAAAATAACAGGCTTTGATATCGACTTGATAGATGAAATTTCAAAGCGTGCTGGCTTTTCATATAAGATAGTAAATATGAGCTTCGATGGCCTCATCCCAGCGCTTAAAGCTGGAAAGATAAATGGCATCATAAGTGCGATGAGTGCGACTCCTGATAGACTAAAGTCGATTGATTTTACAAAGCCATACTATCTAACTGAAAACATCTACCTAAAGAAAAAAGGTAACGACGCTTTAAAAGCTAAAGAGGAGCTAGCTGGCAAAAAAGTAGGCGTGCAACAAGGCACCATTCAAGAGCTAGCTGCAAATGCGATAAATGGTGCAAAAGTAGTGCCTTCAGAAGATACTGTGCCGCTCATCATGGGGCTAAAAGTTGGCAAATTTGACGCGGTTATCCTTGATAGCTCGATCGGCTATGGCTTTATCAAGAAAAACCCTGAAGTAGAGGCATTTTTCAAAGAGGTTGATGGCAGCGAGGGCTTTTCAATCGCTTTTGATAAAAATAAGCAGAGTGAGCTTATCGCTAAGATAAATCAAATTTTAGAGGAGATGAAAAAAGACGGCAGTTACGACGCACTGCTTAAAAAATACGAACTAAAATAACACCTCCCAACTAGCCTGCAATTTTAGCAGGCTAGCTTTATCTTGCATTTTAAAATTTATACTAAAATCCGCTTTTACATAGAAATTTAAAGGACGGATTATGAGAAAAATTCTGCTACTTTTATGCCTAGCGCTTAGCCTCTTTGCCTTGCAAAATGACAAAGATATGCTAAGTGGCGAGCTTGAAAACGGGCTTAAATACTATATAAAAGAGAATAAACTCCCACAAAATACAGCCATCTTTTACCTAGTCGTAAACTCAGGCTCGACCGATGAGAGAGAGGGCGAGCAGGGGCTTGCGCACTTTTTGGAGCACATGGCGTTTAATGGCAGCCGCGACTTTAGCAAAAATGAGCTCATTAAACAGCTTGAGAGCCTTGGGGTCAAATTTGGCGCTGATCTAAACGCGCAAACCAGCTACGATCAGACGAGCTACACGCTAAGTATAAATGTAAATGAGAAAAATTTAAAGGATGTTTTCAAGGTCTTTTCAAACTGGATCGATGGCGTAAAGATCGATGCAGGCGAGCTTGATAAGGAGCGTGGCGTCGTCATGGAGGAGGAGCGCCAGCGAAACACGCCAGCTTATAGGCTCTATCTTGCCCAAAGCAAGGACATCTTTGCAGGTAGCATCTATCAAAAAAGAGTGCCAATAGGCGATATGAACGTGATAAAAAGCGTGGATGCTAAGCACATGCAAGAGTTTTACGAGAGGCTTTATCAGCCAAGATTTATGAGCTTTGTGGCAGTTGGCGACTTTGATAAAAACGAGATAAAAACTCTGATAAAAAAAAGCTTTAGCGCAGCAAAAAATAGCAACTCTTACGCTCATCCAGACAAAAGCATCGCTTTTAAAGATGGGCTAAATGTCTTTAACTACGACGCAAACGAGACGGCGGCCCAGTTTGTAAGACTTAGCTTTTTTGATAAATTTAAGCCAGTCTCAGACGAGGCTGACATGAAGCGAAATTTAAAAGATGCGCTAATAGCAAGCCTTATAAATATGCTTTATGAGCAAAAAAATGCAAATAATTCATCAAATTTAAGCGTTGATTTTATGGTGCAAACGCTTCAAGCAAAGCAAAAAATTTATAGTTTTGAGGCAAATGTGATCGGGGATGATTTTAACGCTAGCCTTAAAGATATGTTAAGCGTTTTAAAGGGTATTGAGAAATTTGGCTTTAATAAAGGCGACTTTAGCGATGTGAAAAAGGCGTTTGTGGCAAACGTGGAGGCTAAATTTAAACGCTCAAAAACTAAAAAATCAAGTGTTTATGCAGGTGAAATTTTAAACATGATCGAAAATGGCGGCTTTGTGCTAAGCGATGAAGATAGCAAAAACCTTAGCCTAAAGCTCTTAAACGAGATCACGCTTGAAGAGGTAAATGCTAGATTTAGGCAAATTTTAGCCATACCTGATGAGCGCGTGAGGGTCTTTGGTAAAGATGGCTTTAAGCTTAGCAAAGATGCCTTTTTGAAGCTAAAGGATGAGGCAAAACCTTACGATACAAATTTAGCTAACCAGAGCCTAAATAAGAGCCTTGGCAATGAAAATTTAGAGCCAAAAGATATCCTTTCTAGCGAATTTGACCAAAAGCATGGCATCTACACTTATAAGCTGCCAAATGGCTCGCAAGTCATCTTTAAGCCACTAGCTACCAAAAAAGATAGCATCTTGTTTGCAGCCATTAGCAAGGGCGGCACTTCAGATCTAGCTGATCCTAAGCTTGGCGGTTTTGCGGTTGCGCTCACAAATGAAAGTGGTGTTGGCAAATTTAACAACTACGAGCTTTCAAAGGTGCTAAACGACAAGATAGTAAGCTACGAAAAGAGCATAGAGGCGCTTACGCAGGGCTTTTACGGCTCTTCAAGCAGTGGTGATCTTAGCTCGCTGCTAGCTGTTATAAATTTAGAGTTTAGCTCACCAAGAGCCTATGCAAACGTGCTTGAGAGGATAAAACAAAGAGCAAAAGATGAGCTAGCTAAAGAGCAAAATTTGCCTGAATATAAATTTAGCACCGAATTTAGCAAGTTTTTTTACGAAAACAACAAGCGTGTAGCACCCATTGAGATGGCTCAGATCGATGCGCTAAAGCTAAATGAGCTAAAAAAGGTCATCAAAGATAAATTTACAAACGCAGCCTCATACACCTTCGTAATCATCGGCGACACCGACGAGGAGAGGCTTTTGCCACTTGTTAAAAAGTATATCGCCACCTTGCCAAAGCTTGGTGAGGCTGAAAATTTTAAAGATGACGGCGTGCGAAGCATCAAGGGAGAGCACACATTTAAAAGAGAGTATCAAAGCACAAAAAGAAGCGATGTGAGCGTGGATATAATAAATTTAGATACAAAATATAGCTTCAAAGAAGTGGTCAAGCTAAGGGCGCTAAGCTCGGTCTTAAAAACAGCGCTTCGAGAAAAGATAAGAGAGGAGAAGGGGCAAACATACGGCTTTAGCCTAAACGCCAAGCTCGCTCGCTATCCGTATGAGCACTCAAAGGTGGTGATCGGCTTTACTTGCGACCCTGCAAACACGGACAAGATCATCGCCGAGATAAAGGAGATAATAGCTAGCATCAAGCGCAGTGGCGCGCTCTTGCCAAAACATTTGGAGGATTTTAAGGCGCAAAGTGAAATTTCTATAAAGAAAGATTATGAAAAGCCTGAGTTTTGGCAAAATCTCATCATCTCAAATAAAATTTTTAACACGCCACTTTACACGGCTGATGAGTATATAGATGCGGTCAAAGCGCTCACAAATGACGACATCAAAGAGGCCGCAAAGCTATATCTTGATGAGAAAAATATGGTGATAAGTATAAATAATCCGAAGTAGAAATTTTTTGGGGGCTAGGCTGGCTGGTTCTTTAAATTTTAAACCTGAGTAGAAATTTTGGAGCTAAGCTTAAACTTGAGTAGAAAATTTGGAGCTAAACTAACTCTTTAAATTCAAATCTAAATAGAAATTTAAAGTGCAAGGCAGCTCGCAAAACTTTAAATCTAAATAAAAATCTAGTTGGCAAAGCTGGCTCTTTAAAATTTAAGACTAAGTAGAAAATTAGTAGGTTAAGCTGGCTAGCTTTTTAAATTTAAGTCTGAGCAGAAATTTGAGAAGTGAAACTAGCCTCCAGAAATTTAAACCTGAGTAGAAATTTAAAGAGCTAAGCCAGCCCCAAAATTTAAACCTAAAGCTAAGCCAGTATATCCTTTGGTTTTAGCTTGTTTAGCTTTTGCACTAGATCATCAAAGCTTGCGCCATTTTCGACCTCACGCCTGATAAATTCCTCAAAAAACTCGCGTTTTATATCCTTATCCGTGTAGGTCACGCTCTTTTTGGTAACTTGCATAGGCTTAAATTTCTCTTCTTCTATATCCTCATCGCCATCTTCCCTAACTGGCACAAGAGCGATATTTTGCAGCACATCAGCGATATTTTCGCCCTTTTCATAACTTGTTTTTAGAAATTTCAAAAACTCATCTTTGCTGTTTTTATCAGCGTAGCTTACACGCTGTGGCATCGCTTGACCTAAGATCTCTATGCGCTTCTTAGCTGATGTTTGCTCATAAGAGAGAGCGCCATCTTTAAAAGAAATTTTCACATTTGCATGTTCGCCAAGTATCCTTTCGGCGGTAAATTCCAGCCATTTGTCTTTAAATTCATCTATGCTTAGATCAGAATCTAGCAAATTTCTAGCTTCAGGGCTTAGATAAAGCGCGCCATTATTGTGATTGATCATGATGCCAAGAGCGTCGGTGGCACTAGCGGATATATTGTAGGTTTTATTAAACTCATCTACGCTAAAGCCGTTTTTCTCACTAGTTAGGATGGAGCTTGCTCGCCAAAGCTTCGTGCTATCAACGAAATTTTTAAGGCTAGCAACTTCATCTTTGCCCATCTTGCTATCAATGCCATTTATCTTGCCCCAGATAGAAATTTTATCATTTGACGAGTAGCCAGAAAGCGATAGATGCTTGATGTCTAGGGTATTGGGAGAAATTTTTACTTTGCCTAAATTTGCGATAGTCGTTGGCTGCTTATTAAAAGCGTCTTGATAGTTAAAGCTTTGATTAAATCCATTTAGCGCGTTTATCATGTCAAATCCTTTCAACACAATATCGGCAAATGGATTTAAATTTTAAATGGATTATTTTTTATTGCGGTATTTTTCGAAAATGGCGATCATCTGGTGCGAGTCTTGCGCGACTTTGAGCTTGTTTGGGTTTTTGCTAAGCAGCTCTTCTCTTAGAGCGTCGATAAATTCCTTGTCCTTTTTACAAGCTTCAAGGCTCACACGCCCTCTAAGTATAGCCATAAACATAATATCGGCAGTCGCGTTTATCATCTCAAGCATCTTTTCTTCGCTCATTTTTCTAAATTTTGCCCCTTTTTAAGCAAATATTATTCCTTTATGCTTACAAAATTTATTATTTTCACCTCTTGGCTCTCTTTGCAAGCCTCCAGAGCAGCTGCGTTTTTCACCATGTGAGCGCTCTTCATATGCTCTTTTTGGCTCTCTAAATTTTCCCAGCTCTCCATAAAGCAGTATTCGCTTTTAGCGCCCACAACTACGCCACACTCGTAGCTTATGCAGCCTTTGTCTTTTCTAGAAGCTGGCACGATCTCTTTTAAAATTTCTTCAAATTTCGCCTCACATCCAGCTTTTAACTTTACATTTACATAAAATCCTACCATTTGCCTATCCTTTAATGTTTTTTTGGCTAAAATAACGCAATTTAGACGCAAGTTTGCGTATTACATTACAAGGCCTTTTCATGACAAGATGATACAAAATACTAAATTTATAACTCATAAAACCAACCAAAAACAGTAAATTTAACCAAAATCGGAGAAAAAATGAAAAGACGAGACTTTTTGAGACTTGGTGCCTTAAGCGCAGCAAGCCTTCAAGCAAAAGAGCTTGACGGAGCAGCTCAGGCTCTTTTTGATAAGCAAAGCGGACTATGTGCGAACAAATTTGGCCCATTTTATGTAAAAACTATCGCAGGGCGCGTGGTAGAGACTGAGCCATTTGAGGGGGACGCGTGCCCAAATGAGCTAAATAACGCACTTCTTGATCATATCCAAAACGAAAGCCGTGTAAAATATCCATTTGTTAGAAAGAGCTTTTTGGCTGACCCAAACAACCCAAAGCCAGAGCTTCGTGGCAAAGAGGAGTTTGTGCGCGTTAGCTGGGATGAGGCGATAAAACTAAGTGCGAAAATTTTAAAAGAAAATTTCGATAAATACGGCTCTGAAGCGATATACGGACAGGTTTATCAGTGGGGTAGCCTTGGCAAAGTTGGTCACAGTCAAAAGACCGCAAAGAGGCTACTTAACGTGCTTGGCGGATATGTAAATGAGCTTGGTGGCTACTCATACGGCGCAGCGACTGTCATCATGCCTCATATCACTGGCTCGATCGACCCAACACTAGCACCAACAAAGTGGGAGGCTATCTTAAAAAATGCCAAAACGATCGTATTTTGGGGCACAAACCCAGTCGTTTCAAACAAGATCGCCATTGGCGTGCCGCTTCACAACTCATATAAATACTACGATGAGATCAGAAAAAAGGGCGAGAGCGGCGAGATGAAAATTTATAGCGTAGATGTTTATCACAACGAAAGCGCAAGATATTTTGGCGCAAAGTACCTTGAAGTCGTGCCTTGCACCGATACGGCGATGATGATAGGTATGTGCAACTACCTTTTTGAAAAGGGGCTTTACAGCAAAGAATTTATAGAAAAATACACAGTTGGCTTTGATAAATTTAAAGAGTACATGCTTGGCACAAAAGACGGAGTCAATAAAAACCTAGCTTGGGCAAGTAAAATTTGTGGCGTGAGCGAGCAAGAACTGGCGAAATTTAGCGAGGATCTAGCCAAAAACGACTCAGTCATAGTTAGCGGCTACGCCATACAAAGGCAAGATCACGGCGAGATGGCGTACTGGGCGCTTGTGACGCTAAATGCGATGCTTGGACACATCGGCAAAGAGGGTTGTGGCTTTGTCACAAATGACGGCATGCACAAAAATGCTGATGAAAGCTTCATAGCGCCTAAACTAGCGGCTTTTGAGACGAAGGTGCCACAAAAATTTATTGACAGCGGCCTTGTACCAAAGACTAAGGGCTACGAGCTGCCAAACTCAAGACTCATAGACGCGCTTTTAATCCCTGGCAAGGAAATAACTAGAAATGGCAAGAGCTACAAGCTACCAAAAATCAGAGTGATGTTTAACGCCAACGGCTCGACATTTACAAGGCATCCAGAGACTAATAGAGCGATAAAAGCTATGCAAAAAGTGCAAGCGATCATCACTTGCGAGCCGTTTTGGACGAGCACGGCCAAATTTAGCGACATAGTCCTGCCAGCTGCGCTTGAGTGCGAGCGAACGGACATCGAGATGGCAAACTCAACTAGCGAATATCTCTTTGCCATTAAGCCACTTGTCACGCCATTTGGCGAGAGCAAGAGCGACTTCGAGATCGCAAGGCTCATCGCAAAAGAGTGGGGCAGAGAAGAGGCATTTAGCGAGGGTAAAACTGAGCTGGAGTGGGTCAAGGAAATTTACGAAGATGCCGTTAAAAAGGCCGCTGGGCTTGGATATGAGAGCATGCCAAGCTTTGATGAGTTTTGGCAGAAGGGTTATTTTAGATTTGATAAGGTCGATGAGTCAAAACACTACTTTACAAACTACAAGAAATTCCGCGACGACCCAGTTGCAAATCCGCTAAAAACGCCATCTGGCAAGATAGAAATTTACTCTGAAACGGTCGCTGGCTTTGGCTACGATGACTGCCCACCGCATGCGACTTGGCTTGAGCCATTTGAGTGGCTGGGCGCAAAAAATAAAAAATACCCTATCGCTATCAGCGGTGCGCACTCTAAATTTAGACTTCACTCGCAGTTAAATAACTCTGTTCTTCGCCATTTTAACGAGATCGCAGAGCGTGAGCCAGTGCTCATAAACCCAAAAACGGCCGAGGCTAGAGGGATAAAAATGGGCGACGTGGTGAAAATTTACAACGACAGGGGCGAAATTTTATGCGGTGCATTTGTGACCGAGGACGTGCCACAAAACGTCGTTATCGTGAGCGAGGGCGCTTGGTATGACCCAGATGTGCCAGGCGAGAAGAGCCTTTGCTTGCACGGAAATTTAAACGTGCTCACAAAAGACGTGCCATCAAGCAAGATGAGCCAGAGCAACACCGCCCACACGAGCCTTGTCGAGGTCGAGAAATTTAAGGGCACGCCAAAACGTGTCAGGGCGTTTGACGCACCAAAGATCGGCACAAGAAAGGCCTAAAAGTAACACTTTGAAAATTTAAAGCGCTAAAAGCTATCCTTTTTAAAATAATTAGAGTTAAAATCTAAGAAAAAAGAAAGGATAGCTCATGAAAATCACCGAAATAGACACTCCAGCACTGCTCATAGATAAAGATATAGTGTTAAAAAACTTAGAAAAAATGCAAAAATATGCTGATAAATTTAATGTAAGCTTAAGACCACATACCAAAACACATAAGATGCCATACTTTGCGAAAATGCAAGTGGCTCACGGCGCAAAGGGCGTTACGGTGGCAAAGGTAGGCGAGGCTGAAGTGATGGCAAAAGAGGGGTTAAGCGACATTTTCATCGCAAATGAGATCGTTACAAGGCAGAAATTTGCTCGCATTATAGCTCTCTTAAAATCTGGCGCAAAAGTGAGCTTTGGCGTCGATAACGTGGGCGTTTTAAGGCTCATTGATGAGGTCTTTGGCGAGGCTGGTGAGATAGCTAGGCTACTTGTCGAGATAGAAGTTGGCGAAAACCGCTCAGGCGTCATAGAAGAGGACGATTTTAGAGCTTTGATGAGTGCTTTTAAAGAGTGCAAAAACGTGGAATTTTGCGGCGTTTTCTCGCATGAGGGCCACTCGTACAAGGCAAAAGATAAGCGTGAATGCGAGCAAATTTTTAAAGTGGCAACCATGAGAACGCTAAAATTTGCTGATATCGCGCGCGAGTTTGGATATGAAAATTTTACTGTTAGCATAGGCTCGACGCCATCACTCATAAACGACTTTGAGATACCAAAAGGCGTCACCGAGCTGCGCCCTGGCACATATATATTTATGGATGCGTCGCAGGCAAATGCTTATGGTAGCTTTGATATGAACGCTGCTAGCGTGCTTAGCGTCGTGATCTCAAGGCCGACTGCGACCCGCACGATCCTTGATGCTGGGGCAAAGGCTCTAACAAAAGAGAGGCGCAGTGAGGGCTTTTGCACGACGCCTGGCATGGGGCTCATCGCAGAGCATGAAGTGTGGATAGATAGCCTGTTTGACGAGCATGCGATCATCTTAAACGAGAAATTTGCAAAAAGTGTGCGCGTGGGCGATCTCGTGCGCATATATCCAAATCACATCTGCCCGGTGGTAAATTTGTACGACTACGCCTATCTTGTAAGCGGCGATGAGGTCTGCGAAAAGGTGCCAGTTTTAGCAAGAGGTAAGATAGAGTAAGTAAATTTGGTTGATATATCTGCGCATGCAGTGCTTTAGCACTGACGCATGCACCTCTAACGTGCGAGGGGATTGTGGGATATAAAGGGAGATAAGGGGACGGCTTCGTAATTCAAGTCCCCTTGTCTCCCTTTTGAACAAAATCTTTTAAATTTAAAGTTTATATTCTTAAAAATAGAAATTTAGTATTTTCAAATTTTAAAATTTCATTCACTCGTAAGAATTGGCTACTGATTTTAGGTCTCGCAAAGCTTACCACTAAAATCAGAGCCGAAATTACTCGTTCATGAAATTTAAAAATTTAATAAAACGCATGCAATGTTAAGCTCTATCAAACATCCTTCCATGCTCGTATCAAATTTTCAAACACATTTTAAACCAAATTTCACTCTTATAAACGCCGTCTAAATTTTAAGTGTTATAATTACGGCAAAATAACGATTTTAAGGAGAGTGTATGTCTTCACGCATTATCACTGGCGTTTTGATGTTTGTTGCTATTTTGGTAGTTTTTTTTATAGATAATTATATTTTAAATTTTATTTTGCTTGGCGCTGTGCTTTACTTTGCCTTTAATGAGTCGCTCAAGCTTTATGGCATCGATCACAAACAGCTAGTTTATGCAGCGCTCGCATTTTACGTGCTTACATATTTTACAAATCCGATCTTCATCGCGATCCTTGCGATCATGCTAGTGGCATCTATCCTTGCGCACATAAAAAGCGAAAATTTAAAGCTAGTTGCACCTTTTGTCTATCCAACAACTCCTATTTTTATGATGTGGATGCTCTACTCGGAGTATGGCATGGGCTATCTTGCGTGGCTTATCTTAAGCGTAGTTGCAAGCGATAGTGGCGCATTTTTCGTTGGCAAAGCCTTTGGCAAGCACCCATTTAGCCCAAGCTCACCAAACAAAACCATCGAAGGTGCAGTTGGCGGCGTGGTAGTGGGCACCATAATTGGCTGCGTCGTTGGAAATTTCGTAACAGAAGGCTTTTTTCAAATTCTATTTTCAAGCTTCTTGGTTTGCGTCTTTGCGGTCTGGGGAGATCTCTTTGAGAGCTATCTAAAAAGACTTTGCGGAGTCAAAGACAGCGGCACGCTTTTTCCAGGACACGGCGGTATGCTTGATAGGATAGATGGCTATTTATTTGGCGTTGTTGCGCTACTTTGGTCGCTATCGTGGTAATACTTGGCTCCACTGGCTCGATCGGCAAAAATACTCTAGCGCTCTGCGAGAAATTTGACATTAGCGTCGAGGCACTAAGCTGCGCTAAAAACGTAGCTTTGCTAAATGAGCAAATTTTAAAATTTAAGCCAAAATTTGTCTGTGTGGGCGACGAAAAGCTAGTTAAAAATGTAAAAAATATTGAGCCAAGAAATATCTTTTTTGGCGAGGCTGGACTGCTTGAGATGCTTGAAATTTCAAGCTCAAAAAAGGTGATAAATGCTCTTGTTGGCTTTGCTGGGCTTGCTCCTAGTCTAAAGACACAAGCGCTTGGCAAAAGGCTCGCCCTTGCAAACAAAGAGAGCCTTGTTGTTGGCGGTAAATTTCTAAAAACAAGAGAAATTTTGCCAATAGACAGCGAGCATTTTGGGCTTAAATTTCTACTAGAAAACAAAACTCCAGCCAAAAAACTCATCATCACAGCAAGCGGTGGGGCATTTTATAAAAAACCGATCAAATTTCTAAAAGATGCCACGCCAAGCGACGCTCTAAAACATCCAAACTGGGATATGGGCGCAAAGATAACGATTGACAGCGCGACGATGACAAACAAGCTTTTTGAGGTGATGGAGGCCTACTGGCTTTACGGCATAAAAGATATTGAGGCCGTGATAGAGCCAACCTCAGCCATCCACGCCGTAGTTGAGTTTATCGATGGCTCAAGCACTATGCATCTCTCACGCACAGATATGAAGCTGGCCATTTCGCATGCTATCTTTGAAAAAGTTGAGCAAAATATCGTTTCACACGCAAATTTACTTGATCTAAAAAATATCAAATTTCAGAGGATCAGCCTTAAAAAATATCCAGTCTTTTCTCTAAAAGATGAAGTCTTAGCTAGTCCTGATCTAGGTGTCGTCATAAACGCTGCAAACGAGGTTGGAGTATTTAGCTTTTTAGAGAAAAAGTGCTCATTTTTAGATATATCAAGGCTCATTTTGGGCTCATCTAAAAAATTTAAAGATATAAAAATTTCAAGCATAGATGAAATTTATGAAGTTGATAAAGAGGTTAGAGAATACGCAAAAAGGATGCTAAATGCAAAGGTATGAGGGGTATAAATTTGATCTTAAGCAAAGCTTGATCGGTGTGCAGTTTTTATTTGTCGCCTTTGGTGCGCTCGTGCTCGTGCCTATCCTTACGGGGCTTGATGCAAACGTAGCGCTTTTTACCGCTGGTCTTGGCACGCTGCTTTTTCAGCTAATAACTAGAAAAAATGTCCCGCCGATCTTTCTAGCAAGCTCGTTTGCCTTCATCGCTCCGCTTCAGTACGGCATCGAAAAATGGGGTATACCAGTGACCATGGGCGGAGTTATATTTGCTGGATTTTTCTATGTCGCGCTAAGTCTTGTTGTTCGCTTTGGCGGAGAGAAAATTTTGCATAAAATTTTACCTCCAGTCGTTGTTGGTCCAGTCATCATGACCATAGGCCTCATACTAGCTCCAAATGCCGTCAAAATGGCAACTTCAGCTACTGAGACCTACACTCAAAACGTAGCTATGATGGTAGCGGCCACATCGCTTATAGCCACTATCGTTGTCATGATGCTAGGACGTGGGATGTTTAGACTTATACCGATCCTACTTGGCATCATCGCTGGCTACATCGTGGCTTACTGCTTTGGCATGGTTGATTTTAGCGCCATCGCTAACGCTCCTTGGTTTAGAGTGCCAAGCTTTAGCGCACCAAAATTTGAACTCGAAGCGATCATCTACATGATACCTATCGCCATCGCCCCAGCGATCGAGCACATCGGCGATATGCTTGCTATCTCAAACGTCACAAAAGAGGATTTTTTGAAAAATCCAGGCCTTAAAAATACCCTTTTAGGCGACGGCCTAGCCACCTCGCTAGCTGCTGCCTTTGGTGGTCCGCCAAACACCACCTACTCAGAGGTCACAGGTGCAGTTAGCCTTACAAAAGCGTATAATCCAGCGATCATGACCTTTGCAGCGATCACTGCTATCGTGCTAGCCTTCGTTGGCAAGCTTGGTGCGGTGCTCTCGACCATCCCAGCACCAGTTATCGGCGGTATCATGCTACTACTTTTTGGCATCATTGCAAGCGTTGGCATGGAGACACTTATAAAAAATAAAGTCGATCTTGCCGATCCTAGAAATATGATAATCGTAGCCCTCATCTTCATCTTTGCCATCGGTGGCATGGTGCTTGACCTTGGAGCGGTTAAATTTTCAGGTATCGGACTTGGCGCGGTTACTGGTATAGTTTTAAATTTGCTTTTGCCAAAGACAAAGCATTACGAAGGATATTAATGCGTAAATTTAGACTTTTTCTGGCAGCTCTAGTGGCTGCAAGCCTTGCAAATGCAAGCGCACTGGACTATGCACTTATCAAAAAAGGTGAGCCAAGTAGCAATACTATGCTCTTAATCGGAGGCATACAAGGCGACGAGCCAGGCGGTTTTTTGGCGGCTTCTATCGTGGCGACTGATTATAACATCACAAAAGGCTCGCTTTGGGTCGTGCCAAATTTAAATTTCCCAAGCATCATCGAGCGAAGTCGCGGCACAAAGGGCGATATGAATAGAAAATTTGCCCATGTCGAAAAGGACGATCCAGACTACAACTCAGTGATGAAGATAAAAGACGTCATCACCGACAAAAACGTCACTCTCATCTTAAATTTACACGATGGTAGCGGATATTATAGAGATAAATTTATAAGCAAGGATGAAAATCCAGACAAATGGGGCAACACCTGCATCATCGACCAAAGCACGCTACCAGGCTCAAAGTACCCAGAGCTTGAAAGCATCGCCTCAAGCGTAAAAGACGTGCTAAATAAGCACCTTATAGACCCAAAACATCGGTATCACGTCAAAAATACGCACACCGCGATGGGCGATAAAGAGATGCTAAAAAGCCTCACCTACTACGCTATCACGCAAAATAAGTCAGCCTTTGCAAACGAAGCTAGTAAAAATTTAAATGCCGAGCAAAGGACATATTATCACCTAGTGGCGATCGAAGAGTATATGAAAAAGGCTGGTATTAGTTTTACTAGGCCATTTGAGCTTGATGTAAAAAGCGTGAAAAAGGCGATCGAAAAAGAGATCAGACTTGAGCTATTTGACAGCTACGCTCTTAGCCTTAAAAATTTAAAACCAGTGATAAGCTTCGTGCCATTTAAAAAGGGCGAGCTAAACTACCACTCGCCAAATCCACTAATCGCCGTCATAAAAGAGAATGACACTTACAAAGTGCAGTATGGTAACCGCTCTGTCACAAGGCTAAAACCGCAATACTTCGAGTTTGCAAAGCCGCTTGATAAAATTTCTCTTTTGAGCGATGGCAACGAGCAGGTGCTAAAAAGTGGCGACAAATTTAGCGTTAAAAAGAGCTTTAAAGTAAAATCACTCAAAAACGTGCGCGTAAATGTTATAGGATATGGTACTAAAAGCATCGATGAGAGCGAGCAGGACATCGATAAAAACAGCCTAAACAAAAGCTATAGCATAGATAAAGATGGCAAAATTTACCGAGTTGAGTTTTACAAAAGCGAAAATGGCAAAGAGAAATTTGCTGGCATGATACTAGCGGAGTTTAGATGATACTTGGCATCGAAAGTAGCTGCGATGACAGCTCTGTCGCACTCATAGATGAAGGCACGCTGGAGCAAATTTATTATAAAAAGATCTCACAAGAAGAGGAGCACGCTATCTTTGGTGGCGTGGTTCCAGAGCTTGCAGCGAGGCTTCACACAAAGGCACTGCCAGCACTTTTAAATGATATCTTGCTAAATTTAAAAGATATAAACGCGATCGCCGTGACAAACGAGCCAGGGCTAAGCGTGAGCCTAATAGGTGGTGTGAGCATGGCAAAATCGCTAAGTATCGCCCTAAATATCCCACTAATCGCCGTAAATCACCTAGTTGGTCATATCTACTCGCTATTTTTAGACCGCGAAGCCACCTTTCCGCTTGGCGTTTTGCTAGTAAGTGGCGGACATACGATGATTCTTGAGATTAGCGAAAATGGCGAGATTTTAGAGCTTGCAAGCACTAGCGATGATAGCTTTGGCGAGAGCTTTGACAAGGTGGCAAAGATGCTTGATCTTGGCTATCCAGGGGGTGCTGTGGTGCAGCAAAACGCACTTTTATGCGAGGATAAAGATAGGTTTAAATTTACTGTCCCGCTTCTTTACGACAAACGCCTTGAGTACAGCTTTTCAGGGCTAAAAAACCAAGTCAGAGTTGAAATTTCAAAGCTTGAAACCATCACACAAAAAGATATTGCAGATATTTGCTATGCCTTTGAAAATACGGCTTGCGAGCACATTTTAAATAAGCTTAAAAAGGTTTTCAAGCTAAGAAACTTTAAGCGCTTTGGCGTGGTTGGTGGAGCGAGCGCGAATTTAAATTTACGAAAAAGACTTGAAGCGCTTTGTCAAAAAAATGGGTGCGAGCTTTTGCTAGCTCCACTTGCGTTTTGCTCTGATAATGCTCTGATGATAGCAAGGGCTGGACGTGAGAAATACTTAAAAAAAGAGTTTATCTCACATGATAAGCTAACTATAAATCCAAGGGTTAGCTTTAAGAAGTTTGAGCTAGATATCTAAATTTCCTCAAAAACTTTTATTTAAAATCTTCTATTTTTAAAATTTGAAATAATGCAAATTTGCACTATTTCAAGCTTAAAATTTAAATAATTATTTTAATAAATTATATTTATGTAATTTATTTTAATAAAATCATAATAATTTAAACTTTAGTTTGGTACTATTTTGTCAGATTTACAAAAAGGTAAAATGATGAAAAAGGCTCTATTTCTAGGATTTAGCGCACTTTTATTATTAGTGGGCTGCAAGGAAAGCAATATAGGCATTGTTAAAAACTATATTTTAAAAGGTAATAAATCAATAACGATAGGCTCGGCGATAGATAGCTTTAAAGGTTGCTCAAGTACTCAGTGGCAAGACATTAGTAGCGATGGAAAGAAAGTGGTTAAAGTAAGCTGCGTAGTGGGGAAAAATGTACTTGAAGATGAGTTTAAAAGAAAAAATAATGGCTACATAAAAGCTCTAAATAATGCCAAGGCTGCTCAGCAAAAAAAAGTTGATAACAGCTTGGAGCTAGCACTTGATAGCGCAAATAGCATATTAAAGAACGGTAAAAGCATAGATAAAGAGACTATTTTATCCATCGCAAACAAGCACTGTAAATTTGATCCGACGAAAGAAAGCGCTAGCTATATAGCCTCTGTTAGCTGTGACCTTGAGTTTAAAAATGAGCTTGCTCAAATTTTAGATATCAAGCAAAAATGGGTCTTTGACAACGTCGTAGTCCAAAGCAAATACGCTGCCTACTACTCGCAAAAAGAGCCAGAAGTGATCTATTTTGGTGAAAATACTAAAAAGATAAATGAGAGAGTTATTGAGCTTACCTTCATGATAAATAGCGATAAAAGTGTTAATATCTCAAAGGTTACAAAGATAGATGACGGCGATACGAAAGATATAAACCGCGGTTTGGTTGCGATGTTTTATGCAAGATAAATTTTGCTACTAAAATAAATATATTTAAGTTTAAAAGTATTACATTTTAAAAGCATGCTCTTGCTTATTTTGATAAGAGCAAATTTGTTATTTTGAGAAGTTAAAATTATATTTTACCATCTACTAAAGCTCGTAACTCTTCTTTGATAGCTTCATAAGTAAAAATTTAATAAAATCCTAAAATATCAACAAAAAGAGTCTTTATGGATGAGTTTTTAAAACAGGCTTGGCGTGCAAATAAAATTTATACAAATGCTGCTGCTAGCGTGCCATTTTACCCAGATCTGCTAGCTCTTCTTCTAGTTTGCGACGAGAAAAATTTAGATCAGTTTATGGCGCTTGATGAGTTTAGAGCGGTGCTAAAAAGGCTTAAGGTTGAGCTAGATATATTTAGCATACAAAGTGCGCAGCTTGCGACTCTTAAGGCACTAAATGAGGCTAAAATTTCAAGCGATGAGATAGTAAAATATCTAGAAATATTGCGTGATGAAAAGATCATAGATGATGAGAAATTTGGCTTTTTAGAAAAGATCATAAGCAAAAACAAAGGGACTAATGAGGCTAAAATTTCTCATATAAAGCCAAAAGATCACTTCCATAAAAACCTAGACTTTTTAAATGAGATAAACAAAAAAGCAAGCTTGTTTGATAATGAAAAAACATTTTTAGAGGCGCTTGTGGCAGCCAAAAAAAGATCAAACGAAACGCTTTTTAACATAGCTGCAAGCGGCGTCATAAACTCTGGCAAATCAACCCTTTTAAACGCCCTTTTAAACAAATCCGTCCTTGGTGCTTCAAACGTGCCAGAAACGATAAATTTAACCATTTTAAAATACTCCAAAGATAGCTTTGCAAGGGTAAATTTTTACACCTTAGATGAGCTTTTAGCACTTGGTATACCAAGCGAAAATTTGCCAAGCAAAAGCGTAGATATCGGCATAGATGAGATAAAAAACTACACCTCTTCAAGCTCAAAAACAGCAAATCTCGTAAAAAGCGTCGAGCTTTATGACGACTTGGAGCTTTTAAAGGACAACGTCTGCATCATAGACACGCCAGGTATCGATGATGCGGTGATTTTAAGAGAGCAGATCACTACAAATTTTATGAAAAAGTGCGACCTTTTAGCCCACCTAATGAACGCCTCACAAAGTGCCACGCAAAAGGACGCGCTATTTTTGAAAAAATGTCTTGAAAACTCGCATATCGTAAGGCTTGCCGTGGTGCTAACTCACGCTGATGAGCTAAGTGCCAAAGAGCTAAACGAGACGCTAAACTACACTAAAAAAGCGATCGGCGAGCAGATAAATGGCGTGGAGATTGATTATTTTGCGCTTAGTGCAAAAAGCTACTTAGAAGGCGCTGCAAATAGCGGTGTAGAGGAGTTTAAAGACTATCTTTACGAGGTGCTCTTTGGCAAAAACTCTAAAAAATCAGCCCTTATCTTAAGCTCGTATCAAAAGGAGCTAAAAAATATCCTAAATAACAAGCTTGAAGCTACTAAGGCTGAAATTTTGTCGCTCAAAGCTTATGAGGTGGAGCTTAAAAAGCTTCAAAATGAGCAGGCAAGCGTTAAAAACGCACTTAGTGAAAATTTCTCTAAACTTGAAAGTCTAACTCAAAATGAGCTTGCAAAGCTTGAAAGCAGCAACACCAAAAATATCTATAAAATGGGGCTTGAGACGCTTTTACAAAACCTAAACGACAAGGTAAAAAGCGAGATAGCCTACTGTAAAAGCAAAAAGCAAAGCTTAAATTTAGAGCGACTAGAGCAGATCGCAAAAACGACGCTTCGTGACGGTGTGATGGCACTTATGAGAGAGGCTAGAAACGAAACTTTAGTGCAAACAAGATCGTGCGAGCAAAATATCGCTTTAAATTTTGATGATTATGTGATGAGTAAAGATGAGGTTTTTAACATCAATGACTTTTTAGAGCAAATGGGCGTAAAGCTTGAATTTAAGGAGCTTTTAGCTGCATTTAGAGCGAAAATTTCAAGTGATGCAAGTGAAGCACTTTTAGGCTTAAAAGAGGGCTTGCTAAAAGATAAAAATATCTCCCAATTTTGTGAAATTTTAACTGATCATGAAAAAAATCGCCTTTTATACCTCATAAAAACCTATGAAAGCGCTCAAAAAGCCACGCTTGATAAGAGGCTAAAAGAGCTAGATCATGAGCTAGAAAAGCTTAGCTCGCAAAATCAAAACTCACTTTTAAAACTAAAAGAGCAAAACGCCTTGCAAGATGAAATTTGCTCGCTTTTAGGGGAGCTAGAAAATGTTTAATGAGTTCATAAATGCCTATAAGGCGAGATATTTTAAGGTTTTTACAAGCGACTTTAAGGGCGAGCTAGCAAGGCTAGTAAATGAGCTAAATGATCCAAGTCTGCACGCAAGCGATGAGATAAAAGAGAGCCTAAATTTACTAATCGACACTCTAAATGAGCCACCTCTCATCGCCGTCATCGGGCAGTTTTCAAGTGGCAAATCAACATTTTTAAACGCTCTGCTTGGACAAAACATCTTGCCATCAGGTCTAACGCCTGTCACGGCAAAGGCTGTGCGGCTAAAATTTGCAAAGATGCCGCTTCTTAGCGTGAAATTTACAAATGGCAGCGAGAGCTTGCTAGCTAGCAGCGAGCTTGCCCAGCTAAACGCCATGAGCGAGCAGATAAAGAGCATGACACTTTACGCGCCAAGTGAAATTTTAAAAGAGGTAAATTTCATCGACACGCCAGGGCTAAACTCGCTAAGAGATGCCGACACAAAAGAGACCAAAAACACGCTAAAAAAGGTCTGTGGTGCGATCTGGCTAAGCCTTGCAAATAACGCAGCAAAGGCAAGCGAGCTTGAAAGTGTAGAAGAAATTTTAAGGACAAACGACCTAAAAGCGCTTTGTTTCATCAACCAAAAGGACAAGCTTAGCAAGGACGAGCTTGAAAGTTTGCTAAAGCACGCTAGGCAAACTTATGGCGAGCTTTTTGAAGATATCATCGCCATCTCGTCAAAGCAGGCGCTAAATGGCATCACAAATGAAAACAAGGGCGAGCTAGAAAGCTCAAATTTTGCTAAAGCACTAAGCGCGGTAAAAGAGGCGTTTTTAAACACGAACTTTAAAGAAAATTTCATAAAAGCAAGGGCGAAAAAGATAGTAAATTTTTTAATCGCTGAGCAAGAAAATCGCCTCAAAGTTTATAACGCAGCTGGTGAAATTTTAGATAAATTTAATGGCACGCTTGAAGAAAAACTAGAAGCGATAAAAGAGGAGTTTAAGCCTAAAATCGCCCTGCGATATAGCGATATGAGCGAGGCTATAAAGCTTGCAAGCGATGAGGTTTTTAAGCTACTTAAGCCATTTTCTAGGACAAAATTTAACCCAGTAAAGACGCTTTTAAACAAAGAAATTTATAAGCGTGAGAACTTTGAGATGATAAGCCTTGACACGGACGAGGTCTTTTTAAAGCTCATCTATGAAGATATCGTCTTTTCTAAATTTTTTAAACGCTACAAAAAAGATCTAAAAGAGCTTGAAAACGAGATCATATCGGCTTTTGATGAGCTTTATAAAAGCTTAGAAGATGAGCTTTTTATTTACAAATCTCGCTATGAGAGTTTTAACCCATTTGATGAGTTTGCCTCAAACTACGAGACAAAATCTATAAACACCTACGCTGGCAGAACCTATGAGAACTTCTTAAGAGAGTATGAAAATGCCAAATTTAAGGCGACACAAAAGATATCGCTCTTTTTTGAAAAGCTTGACGTAAAGGTCGCATCAAACTACGAAAATGCGCTTAAGCTTGCGGTTTATTTTCTAAAGCAAAAGATCGAAAACTCGCTAAATTCGCACCTGCAAATGGGCACACCGCTTTACATCCCGAGCGCAAAAGAGGTTTTTGATCGCATGCTAAATGCCTTTAGCCTTTATGAATTTGACGATCTTATGTGCTCAAACAACTCGTTTTTAAATAAAACTTTGCTTGATATAAAGACCGAATTTAATGAAATTTACGCCCAAAAAATAGCGATGCTTGAGCGCCTAAAAGCAAAACCAAAAGAGCAAATTTTAAAGCTAGAAAAACTGCAAGAGAGTTCGGTGATATTAAAGTAAAATTTGACTTCAAACTGCACATGTGAGCGCCTTGCAAATTTTAAATTCGCTAGCATTTTTAAAAATTATTTTCATCAAAAAAGTCGGTGTCGATCTTGCAAATTTCATATATCTGACTTGTTTGAACGCCTACTTTATACTTTATCATTAGCTCAGCCAGTCTGTCTCCATCTATCAAGACTACGCTAAAGTTTTGACTATCTTTGGCAAACGTTTGGGCCTCTTTTGTAAATTTTGCTGTAGTGATAAAGACGCCTTTTTTAGTATTTTTGTTTGAGATAGCGCCGATGAACTGCTGGATCTCTTGCCTGCCTATGTTGCTGCCATCTTTATATCTCTTTGCTTGGATGTAAATTTTAGAAAGTCCTAGCTCATCCATGATGCCATCTATCCCACCTTCTGGACCTTTATTTATAAGTTCAGTCCCATAGTTCATTTTTCTAAAATGCTAGATAAATTTTCATCAATTTTTGTAATCTTAAAAGCTATAATCACCGCATGAAATACGTAAGCCTAACAGAGTTTTTCTCTGAAAATATCAACTTATTTATAAACGTAATCGCTTCATTGTTTGCGATATTTTTTTGCTTTAGTGTTGGCTTTGGTCTTTTGTTTTTTATTACCTTGCCGCTTGGCTATATAATGGGCATAGTCTTGTCGTTTCCGCTTTTAATATTTATCTTTTTCTTATTTGCAACGCTAGACATTTGTATCTGCATCTTGGTGTCTGTTTGCAGAGTTTTTAAATAAATTTGGGGCTTTTTACAGCCCCTTTGCTACTTTATAGCAGCCATTTTTCTACGCATATAAGCTATGCGGCTTTGAAGTGGTAAGTGTTTTGGGCAGTTGTCTTCGCAACCAAGCAAAGTCATACAACCGAATACGCCATCATCATCGCCTATTAACTCGTAAAAGTCCTCGTCAGTTCTTTTATCAAGTGCGTCTATCTTAAATCTAGCAACCCTGTTTAGACCAACAGCGCCGATGAAATCAGGTCTCATGATAGCTGTTCCGCAAGATGCGACGCAAATTCCGCACTCTATACAGCGATCAAGCTCGAAAACTTCTTGAGCGACTTCTGGCTCAACTTTCTCTTCAAGCTTAGAGATATCTGTCTCATGATCTGTGTGTATCCAGCTCTCGACTCGCTTACTCATAGCGTTCATCCAGTTACCAGTATCTACGCTTAGATCTTTTAGTAGTTTAAAGACTGGCAAAGGCATAAGCTCTATGACACCGCTTTCAAAGTCTTTTGTTAAGGTTCTGCAAGCTAGGCTTGGCTTGCCATTTACTAGCATGCCACAACTACCGCAAATTCCCGCACGACAAACGAAGTCAAAGCTGAGATCTGGATCAAATTTCTCACGAATTTGATTTAACGCGATAAATAGCGTCATACCATCAGTCTCTTCAAGCTCATAAGTCGCAAAATGAGGCTTTGAAACTTTGCTTAAAGGATTGTATTTAAAAGCTTTTATGGTTATTTTTCTACTCATTTCCTATACCTGCTCTTTCATTTGGTGCTTTATATTTTGGTTGAAGGTCATAGTGCATCAAAGCCTCTTGAATTTCTTGTCTGCTCTTGCCTTCTGCTTGCATTTTCTCGCGAATTTCATCGACCTCTTTTTGACGGATAGCACTGTTTGGATGCTCGATGATATTTCCTTTTGCACCATAACCTCTAAATGCTGGCGGCATCTCCATCTTCATGATATCAAGTGGCTCATAAGTGATAGTTGGCAGAGTGTCGCCTTCTTTCCAGCTTGTAAGCGTTCTGTTTAGCCAGTTGAGGTCATCTCTTTTTGGATAGTCTTCACGGCAGTGAGCACCACGGCTCTCTGTTCTATCAAGCGCACCTTTCGCGATACAAAGCGCTAGTTTTAGCATCTTTGGCACGCGGTAAGCCTCTTCAAGCTCTGGGTTGCCAAATAGTGCTTTGTTGCTTACTTTTACATCAAGTGACTCTTTATAAAGTGCTTCAAGCTCTTTAACAGCAAGCTCTAGACCTTTGCCTGTTCTAAATATCGCAACGTGCTCCCACATTACCTCTTTCATCTTGTTTTTGATATCGAAGACGTTAAATTTACCCTCTTTTGTAACGAGGCTATTTAGATAGTCTTCTTGTTTTTTAACAAATTTCTCGATATCAGCTGTGTTTATCTCGATCTCGTGGCTAGCACAATAATCTGCAAAATAATCACCAACGATCATACCAGCGACAACTGTCTCAGAAACTGAGTTACCACCAAGGCGGTTAAAGCCGTGCATATCCCAGCAAGCAGCCTCACCAGCGCTAAATAGACCTGCTAGTGTTGGGCTCTCGCCAGTTGGTTTTGTCTTGATGCCGCCCATTGAGTAGTGCTGCATAGGTAGGATCGGTGCCCAGCCTTTGCCACGCTGATGTCCTGTCTCGTCAGTATATACTTCAGTGTCAGCAGGATCGATGCCGTTAAAAATTTCGCAAATTTCTTGAACGTCACGTAAATTTTTCTCAATGTGCTCGCGTCCAAGGATAGAGATATCAAGCCAAACGTGATAGCCATAAGGGCTAGGTACGCCTTTGCCTGCACGGATGTGCTCCATGATACGGCGGCTAACGACGTCACGGCTAGCTAGCTCTTTTTTCTCTGGTTCATAATCAGGCATAAAGCGGTATCCATCAACGTCACGTAAAATTCCGCCATCACCACGGCAACCTTCTGTTAAAAGAATACCAGATGGGACGATCGGAGTTGGGTGAAACTGAACAGCTTCCATGTTGCCAAGCTGAGCTACGCCAGTCTCAAGTGCGATCGCAGCGCCGATACCTTCACAAACAACAGCGTTTGTAGTGTGTTTATAAACTCTACCATAACCGCCAGTTGCTATAAGTGTGCCTTTTGAAACATAAGCTGTGATCTCGCCATTTACCAGGTCACGAACGATCGCGCCGTAACAGCGGTTATTTTGGTGTATCAAGGCGATCGCCTCTTTGCGGTCGTGAATTTCTACATTGTGTTTAAGCGCTTCGTTTGCAACAGCAAAAAGCATGGTGTGACCAGTTGCGTCAGCTGTGTAGCAAGTTCTCCATTTTTTTGTACCACCAAAGTCACGTGAATGGATAAGGCCATGAACCTCTTCTTTTTCAACGATAGTTGTTTTTTGAGCGTTGATGATAGCGCTTCTTTCGCCTTTTGTGATCCTAGTCCAAGGCACGCCCCAAGCTGCAAGCTCACGGATAGCTTTTGGAGCAGTTTGACAAAACATACGTGCAACTTGTTGATCACAACCCCAGTCGCTACCTTTTACCGTATCAGCAAAGTGTACATCTTCGTTATCACCTTCACTCATTTTAGAGTTACCAAGGCTTGCTTGCATGCCGCCTTGCGCAGCAGCAGAGTGAGAGCGTTTTACAGGGATGAGGCTCAAAACTACGGTGCTTAAGCCCTTTTCTCCAGCAGCCACAGCAGCTCTAAGACCAGCTAGACCGCCACCAATTACCAATGCGTCATAATATTTTACATTCATCTTCTAGCTCCTTTTTAATGGCTGATCCACACGAAATCGGCGATTAGCGCAATCACAGCAAGTATGCCATAAATGACAAATACAACTGTCTTTGCCTTATTTCTTTTGGCAAGCATTTCGTGTTTGTTTGCGCCATCAATACTTACCCACTTGACATATAAGCGGTACATGCCAACGCCAGCGTGAACAACCATGAAAACAAGTAGTGCGAAGTAGAAAATTTCTAGTTTGTGAAACGCAGCAGCTGACTTATCAGCTGTGATGTGACCACCAAAGATGATGTCGATTATGTGGGCGCTTGCTGCAAAAAATAGAGCAAAGCCTGTTAAAAACTGGAACCACCAAAGTGTGGTATCAAGGTGCTTCATGCGGTCTTTATGGCCTCTAAACATTAAATATTGTCTGTAATTTGCAGGAAATTTTCTCATGGCCAAGAAGGCGTGAGTAACAAAAACTACAAAGATAACAGCAGCTATAACATTTGTGATCCACCAAGTAGCCTCACCAAATAAAAATTTAGCCTCTGCAAATCCTACGACAGCGTTAAATGCGTCTTTGCCAAGTAGTATAGTAGAAGTAAAAACCATATGGCACAATATGAAACAGGCTAGAATAAATCCTGTAATACTTTGCCATCTATCCCAAGCGGCTGGAGTGCGGCTTTTTTTGCCGTCCGACCGTTTCCCCAAAAAACCTTCTATAAGCCCGGTCATGAGCCCTCCTAAGAAATTTGAAATAAGTTATCATTTCTTAATACTAATTTAAACATTAGCATTAATTGATAAAGCTAATGCTATCAGAACTTTACTTTAATAAATTTTAAATATTGACATTAAATTTTCGTAAAACTCTTATAAAGTTTAATATAGACAAAAATTCCCAACCCACACATAATAAGTGATAAAATTTGCCCCATCGATAGACCAAATATAATAAATCCAAGTCCAGAATCAGGCTCTCTGTAAAACTCGCAAATAAATCTTGCAAATGTGTATAAAATGGCATAAAGTGCTATGAGTTCGCCATTAAATTTCTTATATTTTCTATATAAAAATAAAATGACAAAAATAACTAAACCTTCTAAGAATGCCTCGTAAAGCTGGCTTGGATGTCTTGGCTGACCAAAGACGTTTATCGCCCAAGGCACATCTGTGACTCGTCCAAAAAGCTCTTGATTTAAGAAATTTCCTATCCTGCCAAAGGTGTAGCCAAAAGGTATGCAGATGGCGCAAAGATCAAGTAGCTGCCAAGCGTTTTGCTTATATTTTTTGCAAAATAAAATTGTCGCTAGCAAAAAGCCAACCACGGCGCCGTGATAGCTCATGCCGCGAATTCCTATAAACTCGCCGTTGTGAATCGGATTAAAAATTTGCCAAGGCTGCGTTAGATAGTAGCTTGCTTCACCTGAATATACTAAAACCCAGCCAAGTCTAGCGCCTAAAATGACACCTATCTCTACCCAAAAAAAGTAGTTATCCAAAAGCTGATTTGAGATAGGGATATCATCTTTTTTAACGAGATACTTTGCCATGGCAAGCGCTAAAACAAGGGCTAAAATATACATAAGCCCATACCAATGCACGCTAAAGCCAAAGAGGCTAAAGGCGACTGGGTTAAAGTGGTTATAAATGTCGTTCCAAATTTCCATAAAGTCTCACTTTATTTTTTTATGGATTTTATAATGTAAAGGCTTAAACTATAAATGTCTATTTAAAATTTCATTGTATTTACCTTGTAAATTTGTCAGCTTTTGTTCTCTTTGCAGAATTTCGCTTTCTAAATTTTCAAATTCGGTTACGATTTGCTTTTGGATTTCAATCGATGGAAATTTAGCTCCTAGGTCTTGATAAAATTTTATTGGGACTCGACGATGACCACTTGCTCCCGTCATACTTTTTGCCGCTTCATCTCTAACTATTTGTCTATTTAAAAATCCGAATAAAAATTTAGGTAAAATTTTACTTGCATCGCACCTTAAAACGTGAAATTCGCTACTTCCAAGTCCTATGCTGTTTGACAAACCGCTCGCCACGGCACACTTGCCGTTTTCCATACAAGGCGTTATTTTTGCGATTATTATGTCGTTTTCCGCAAAATACGTGTAACTACCCATCCTTACTTCCTTTAATGGCTTAGTTATTTTATTTTCTATATATCCGTTTTCGTTAACGCTTTGCATATCCACAAAAGATACTGGCAAGTCATTTGGTAAATTTCTAATTTCAGATTTTGAAGGGTTAAATACGACGCCAAAATTCCTTAACGGCTCATACCCCCCCCCATTTGTGTTAAAACTTATTCCGAATTTTGTAAAAATTTCGCTCATTTTAGCTTTTAGCTCGTCAATTTCCATTCTAATAGTTTTAAACTCATTATCTACTTTTTCGCATTCGGCTACGATTTTTTGAAACACTTTTTTATTTTCTTTATTATTACTAAAAGGAATACTTATGTTTTTTTAAATTTGTAGAATTTAGCCCGCCTTGTGCTGCACCGGTAATATTTTGTTTTAAAATTTGTTGACCCAACGGAGAATATAAAAAATAAAAAATATATTTCTGAGTAATTATATCGGCTGCTCGAAGTATGAAAATATGCTCATTTACCATAGCTTTTCTGTTATTCAGCTCATCTCTTAAAAGTGCAATTTTCCCAGTTAATGCTCCATCTTTACAAAGCAAAATATCATTTTGTTCTAATCTGCCTTTTTGATTATTTTCATAATACTCAATGCTTACAAATTTTGGATTTACCAAATTTATTATGCCGTTTGTATTATGGATATGCTCTCCACCAAGGCTTAACGCACCTTCATTTAAATTACCAACTCCACCATTTGGACGCGAGCCAGTTTCTATTGTATTAAGCAAAGTCCCAAGCTTCACCATCGGATACTTACTCATTATCTTTACTCTACTTTTCATGCTTAAATTTATCGCCTTATCGAAACTAGCACGGCGAAAATCTATGCAATCGCGTAAATTTACCAAATTCGCATATGGCTTTAAATTCTCATTAATTTGTTTCAATTTTCCGTCGAAAGCTTCTCGAATGATAAAATTTAATTTTTCGGGATTATCTAAAACCGCAGGATCATAAAGAGTGGTTTTGATAGAACTTATCTTCTTTATATTTTCTATCGTTTCGTCGTCATCACCACTAGCAGCTACATCCGTTATATACTTTATTCCTTCGTTGCCTTTGGCATTACTCCAATCATATCCCAGAAATTTTTTCTGTTCTTCGTTATCGTTTGGAGCTTTTATTATTAGCGTATTTTGATAATTTACAAGTTGGAAAATGCTAAATTTATCTATTTCGATACCTTTTATAAACTCGATCATCTTATTAGAAATTTGCTTTTCTTTTTCTTCTTTGCTTAAATTTTTCTTTTTAATTATACTTTTATATTCGCTTGAATTTTTAAAAGCTACTTCGTATTCACTAAAAATTTCATTTTCCAAAAGCACTTTTTGCGTTATAAATTTTTCGTATTTATCTTTGTCGTAGCCCATAAATTTGCAGTATTCGCCTAAATTTAGCCTGTCGTTATATTGCGCTAAAAAGCTTCTGTCGTTTATAACGCTAGCGGCGCGGTTTTTGGTATGAAGTAAGGCATTTGGCTCGTTTGCAAGGCGACGTAAAAACAAAATAACCGTATTCGTACCCGTTTTGCCGAATGTTTTATTTCCGAATTCACTAATGGCGATAATCTCGAAATTTCCTAACAAAATTTCGCGCGTTTTCTCGTAAATTTTACCGGTTTTATTTATAAGCGAGCTTGGCAAAATAATACCGCATACGCCGTCTTTAGCCATAATCTGCGCCGCTCGTTCAATAAAGAAACACTGAATATCGTCATTTGTTTCCAAATTGTTAGCTAATGCGCTAAGCTCGTACTTCTCATAATTATCATCATCTTTTAGCGTTGTCAAAAAGCCTTTTACCGAGTAAGGCGGATTTGCAATCAGAATGCTAAAACCTCCTTTATCGATATCTTTATGGTAAGCTAGCGCGTCTTGATCTATAATGTTTAAATCTTGCCCATACATAAAACTTGCAACCTTGCTTACTTTTCCCAAACGGCTTTCTTTTTCTACTCCATAAATATTTTTGTGATGACGCTTTAATTCGTCCGCATCTTTTATATAATGAGCTTTAATAAAGCTTGCGTATTCGTTTATAAAATGCCCCGCACCGCAAGCATAGTCAATTACTCTAACGTCTTCATTGTCTTTTAAAATTCGCTCTATCGGCAGGCTTTGAATAATAAATTTAACGATAGGAAGCGGAGTAAAAAACTGACCTTCGCTTTGCTTGATGCCTTGATCCAGAAAGCCCTCAAATAAATCGCCTAAAAATTGATTATGCTCGCTATTTGTTAGACGAATATTTTCAAACATTTCGACTACTTCGGTCAAAATTTTGACGTTTTTCTTAAAAAGCTCTTCATTATAAATTTCTACAAAAGCAAAGTCGTTATTTGTGTAAAATTTAAGCTCTCTAAAATATTTTTCTATCGTCTTTTTAGTCTCGTCGGGATCTTTTTTAAGAAATTTAAAAGCATCTTGAATTTGCTTGTCAGAGACGTATGCGATCTCTTTTTGCAAAAATTTCATCATGCCTTTTTGATAAAGTTGCTGGAGCCTATCGCTAAAAGCATAAATATCGTCATATCTTTTTCCGCGATAGTTAAATTTAAGCTCGTTTGGATTTTATAACTCATCAATAATCTTACAAAGAAATAAATTTAAGAGTTTGTCAAAAGCATTTTCTCGTCCACTAATGTTATGCTTTCGCATAATTGTCGCAAATTCATTATATTTACCGCCCACGTCGCTTAAAGTAATCTCCTGTAAGCTACGTAATGTTTTTTGATTTTGTTTTATGTTAAACGGCTTGCTATCAAATACGCCTACACTAAAGCCATCATACTCATAAGTATCTCGCCAAACTTGAAATTTTTCTATATTATTCGTAGCATTTTCATAGGTTTTATCGGTGTTTTTACTTATATTTTCATCATCGCTTAAATCTATCGCAAAGTACTCGTTTTTAGGTGTATTGCTATCAAAATCAGCCGTATAAAGAAGCAAAAACTTTGCAGATGTTTCTTGCTGATAATAGCTAAAAAGCTGACCGCCGTTTTCTCTCATTTTGGATAGCTCTTTTTTATACTCCATACCAAAAGTTTTGCATTCTATTATCATATATGTTGAGCCTTGATTGTCTTTTACAATAATGTCAGCTTTGCCGCTTTTCTGATCTCTGCCAAGTTTCCATTTGCGCTCTATCTCTAAATTTGAAGGTGTATAACCGCTAGTTAAAAGGCGATCTATACACTCTAAAACAACGAAATTTTCGGCATGATCGAAATTTGAGCTAGTTTTATCGCCACAAATAAGCTCTTTTGGATAGATAATTTTTTGAGATTTAAAATTTACTAGGATATTGTCGTTTTGATAATTTTTAGTAAAAATTTCACCATTTTCGTCTAACGTAAAATTTAGTTTTTGGAGAACTTCTCTTAAATTTTCTTTTGTTATCATTTTCTCTCTTTTTGCTTTAATTTTTGATATTTTACAATGATTTGGCTTTTAATAAATAAACAGCGCTTTGCTATCAAGTGGCAAGGCTAGAAATTTAAACTCGCTTGCTTCAAATTCTTTGCAAAATTTAAATAGCTCAGCAAACTCGGCCTCGTTTAAATTTACGCTCCATATCGCTCCAAGGTCATTAAATTCTCTTTCACACTCGCTTAAATTTTTAGTGGAAAAATAGTGCTCAAAACGGCTCATCAGCGAAAATGGGGTAAAAAATTTAACCTCATCTTTTATTTCAAATTTCATCACGCCACCATCTTTCATGGCTTCATTTATCGCTTCATTCACAGCCCCTGAGTAGGCTCTGACAAGTCCTCCAGTGCCAAGCTTTATCCCGCCAAAGTAGCGAACTATCAAGACAGCAACGTTTATAAGCTGGGCTCCTCTTAGCGCGTTTAGGCTTGGCTGGCCGCTAGTGCCCTTTGGCTCGCCATCATCGCTTTGATTTTCAACGATTTGTCCGTATTTGTTTAGCTCTCTTGTCGCCCAAACTACGTGAACAGCCTTAAAATGCTCCTCTTTTAGGCGCTCATGCAAGCTTTTAAACGAGCTTATCGGGCATAAAAATGCTAAGAAATTTGACTTTTTTATATCAAGCTGGGCTTTGAAAATCCTATCAATCGTCTGCAAATTTACTCTTTTTATAAAATTTTAAAAATCTTATCAATTTGCTAATTAAAGCCTTGTAAATTCAGACAAATTTATATTATTAAGGAAAAGATAGTAGAATTTTGCAATTTTTCACGAAGGACTAAAATGATACAAACTTGCCTATTTCCAGCGGCTGGATATGGAACGAGGTTTTTACCAGCTACAAAATCGCTCCCAAAAGAGATGCTACCGATCCTTACAAAACCGCTCATTCACTACGGCGTTGATGAGGCTCTTGAGGCTGGCATGGATAATATGGCCTTTGTCACAGGACGCGGAAAAAGGGCGCTTGAGGACTATTTTGATATCAGCTATGAGCTAGAAAAAGAGATTGCAGGCAGCCAAAAAGAGTCACTGCTTAGCGAAGTTAGAAATTTAATGAACTCATGCACATTCTCATTTACTAGACAAAATGCCATGAAAGGGCTTGGACACGCCATTTATACAGGCAAAACGCTAGTTCGAGATGAAGCATTTGGAGTCATTTTGGCAGATGATCTATGCATAAATGAAAACGGCGAGGGCGTGCTTTCGCAGATGGTTAAAATTTATGAAAAGTACCGCTGCAGCGTTGTTGCTGTGATGGAAGTGCCAAAAGAGCAGACCAAGTCTTATGGCGTCGTAAGTGGTAGGTTTATAGAAGATGATCTTATAATGGTTGATGATATGGTTGAAAAGCCCGATCCTGCCGAGGCTCCGACAAATTTAGCGATAATAGGACGCTACATCTTAACGCCAGATATTTTTAATATCTTAGAGCGAACAAAACCAGGCAAAAACGGCGAAATTCAGATCACAGACGCACTAAAAACGCAGGCAAAAGATGGCATGGTGCTAGCTTATAAATTTAAGGGCAAGAGGTTTGACTGCGGCAGCATCGATGGCTTTGTCGAGGCTACAAATTTCTTTTACGAGCGCAGTAAATGATAGAGACTTCGTTTAAATTTAACTTTGCAAGCAGCGAGGTCATCGACTCCTATGCCAAACGCATAAACGACGAGTACGAAAGCGGCGAGATAGGCTACTACCACTTGCCAGCTCTTGGGCAAAATTTACTTGGCGAGATCGAGGAGTATGAAAAGGGGCTAGCTCATATCAAAAATGTAGTACTTGTTGGCATTGGTGGCAGCAGTCTTGGCGCAAAGGCGCTAAAATCAATGCTTGAAGGCACAAAGGGGATAAAAAGAGAGCTTTTATTTTTAGATAACGTCGATCCTTGCAGCTACAAAAGCACGCTTGATGGGGTTAAATTTGACGAGACACTTTTTGTAATAAGCTCAAAATCAGGCAACACGATCGAGACGATCACTATTTTTAAGTGCTTGCTTGATGACTTTAAGCCTCAAAATTTAGGCAAAAATTTCCTCATAATAACTGATCCTGGGACAAATTTAGAAAATTTCGCCAAAGAAAATGGGATAAAATTTTTTAACATCCCAAAAAATGTTGGTGGGAGATTTAGCGTGCTAAGTGCGATCGGCCTTGTGCCTCTTGGTATCTGCGGCTACGATATAAAGGCACTTTTGGAGGGCGCGCTTGCTTGCAAAAAGCAATACATCGAGCAAAAAGATAGCTCAATAGTCGCTAAAGCCTACCACTACGCCACTAGCAGAAATGCCAGTATAAATGTCATTTTTAGCTATTGCGATAGATTTTTTGAATTTAACGACTGGTACGTGCAGCTTTGGGCGGAGAGCCTTGGTAAAAAAAGAGGCTATAAAAGGGTCGGACTTACGCCAGTTGGACTTGTTGGCAGCCGCGATCAGCACAGCTTTTTGCAGCTTATCATGGACGGTGTAAAAGATAAGAGCGTGACATTTATAAAGATAAAAGATCACGCAAGCGACAAGACTATCCCAAATTTAAGCCTAAAAGGGCTTGAAGAGTGCGATTTTGTAGCGGGTCTAAGCCTAAATGATCTTATAAATTTACAGTGCGACGCGACGGCAATGGCGCTGGTGCAAGAGGGCATAAGTGTCGATACGATCACGCTTGAGAGGCTTGATGAGTTTCACGCTGGCTGGCTTATTTTTTACTACGAGCTACTAACCTCGGCCACTGGTATCATGCTAGGCATCAACACCTACGATCAGCCAGGTGTTGAGATAGGAAAACGTATCTTAAAAACCATGCTTTTAAAGTAGAAAATGAAGAAATTTCTACTTTTAGCTCTTTTTGCCACGCAAATTTTTGCCTTTTCGGCGAGTAAATTTGTAAATGACGCTAGGTCGCAGATCGGCGTGACGATAAGTTACGATCCAAGCTACGAAAGGCTTGCTTACCCAATGGGCGACGTGGATATCAAAAAGGGCGTTTGCACCGACGTTGTAGTAAGGGCTTTGCGGCATCAAGATATGGATCTGCAAAGGCTCATTTTTGAAGATATGAGTAAAAATTTTTCAGTTTATCCTAAAAAATGGGGGCTTAAAAAGGCTGATAAAAACATCGATCACAGGCGTGTTTTAAACATCGCTACCTATCTAAAAAGAAAAGGTTTTGAGGTGAGTGATGATAAATTTTTACCAGGCGATATCGTCACTTGGATGCTACCAGGAAATTTACCTCACATCGGCGTGATCTCAGATAAATTTTATGCCAAAACGCCGCTTGTCATCCACAATATCGGCTCTGGTGTGCAAGAAGAAAACATACTTTATAGCTACAAGATCACTGGGCATTTTAGGCTAAAGTAGCAAATGGCTTTTTAATCAAATTTTAGGCAAAATCGCAAAAAATAAATTCAAGGAAAAATAATGTTAGAAGTTAGGGGACTTACTCAAAGATTTGCAAGCAGTTTGCTATTTGAGGATGTAAATTTAAAGCTAAATCGCCACAACAGATACGGACTAATCGGCGCAAATGGCGCTGGCAAATCGACATTTTTAAAAATTTTAAGCGGAGCTATCGAGCCAACTAGCGGCGAGATCATCATAGAAAATGGACTAAAGGTTGGCGTGCTTGGGCAAGATCAGTTTGCGTTTGAAAATTTCACTCTAAAAGATGCGGTGCTTTATGGTAACAAACGCCTATACGACGCTGTAAAAGAGAAAGAAAAGCTCTATATGAGCGAGGAATTTACAGATGAGATAAATGAGCGCTTAAGCGAACTTGAGATGATAAGCGCTGAAGAAGACCCAAGCTACGAGTACGAGACTAGGATAGAAAAAATCCTAAGCTCGCTTGGGCTAAATGAATTTGATAAGTTAATGAGCGAGGTTGAAAACTCAGATAAAGTTAAGGTTTTGCTGGCTCAAGTGCTATTTCCAAAGCCAGACATCTTGTTCTTAGACGAGCCGACAAACAACCTTGACATAGACGCGATCGCATGGCTAGAAAACGAGCTAAACCGCCATGAGGGCACACTTGTAGTTATTAGCCACGACAGGCACTTTTTAAATAGAGTTTGCACAAACATTTTGGATGTGGATTTTAAGAAAATTCGCGAGTTTTCAGGCAACTACGACGACTGGTACATGGCTGCAAATTTGATCGCAAAGCAGCACGAAATGGAGCGTGATAAGAAACTAAAAGAGAAAGAGGAGCTGGAGAAATTTATCGCGAGATTTTCAGCAAATGCGAGCAAGGCAAAGCAGGCGACTTCACGTGCAAAACAGCTTGAAAAGCTCGACATCGCCGAGATCGCAGTCTCAAGCAGACGTGATCCTAGCATTCTGTTTCGTGCAAACCGCGAGATAGGCAATGAGCTAATTGAGCTAAAGAACATTAGTAAGAAATTTGATGATAAAGTGATATTTGAAAATTTTAACTTTAAGCTCGAAAAGGGCGACAAACTAGCCATCATCGGCCACAACGGCGTTGGCAAAAGCACACTTTGTAAGATCATAATGGGAGAGATAAAACCTGATGCGGGCGAGGTGCATATAGGCGCGACCATTGAGCTAGGATATTTTGCGCAAGATACAGTAAATAAGATAGATGGAGAGCTAAAGCTTTATGAGTACTTGCAAGATGCCAAAAATAAGGACATCGACGAGATCAGAAAGTGCCTTGGCAGGATGCTCTTTAGCGGTGCCGAGCAAGAAAAAGCAGTTGGCGCACTAAGCGGTGGTGAAAAACACCGAGTAAGACTAGCTCAGCTCATGCTTCATAGACCAAATTTACTTGTCATGGACGAGCCAAACAACCACCTCGACCTTGAGGCTATTATCGCGCTTGGCGAGGCGTTTTACAACTTTAATGGCTCAGTCATCTGCGTAAGCCACGACAGGGAGCTGATAGACGCCTTTGCAAATAGAATTTTACATCTAAAAGGCAATGGCGAAGTCGTTGATTTTAAAGGCACATATGAAGAGTATAGAGCAAATTTAGGCCTTGAAGGCTAAATGCTACTTTGCCTCTAGGAAATTTCTAGGGGCAGCTTAAATTTATCCCCTTAAATTTACCATTCATAGCGAGTTTGTAAATTTAGATAGAACCGTAAATTTTAAATTTTCATCATATAAATGTGTCACGAAGTAATATTATAAAGAAAATATAACTTAAGATTACTATTTTACTATTTTGATAACTTTGAATTATATTAATATTTTATTCGATTACTTCTCAAAAATGGCTTTTAAACTTAAAGTGTAGGATAAAATCTGAGTTAATTTGACCCTTTTTATATAATAAAAAAGTGATATTATTAGTAATATAACAATTTAGACAAGCAAATTCCTAAAAATTAGCTTAAATATGAAATATAATTTTCTTTCAAAGAGCGCCATATCAAGTCAAAAACTTAAAGCTTAAAAAAAATAAGTAGTCATTAATATTTAAAAACTCAAATACCTATATAATTTCACTCGGTAACAATTTTTTACTAAGGAGAAGCTGTTATGGCAACCAGAAGAGAACATGATTTTATTGGCGAGTTGGAAATTTCTGACAATTTTTACTATGGCATCCAAACATTTAGGGCTACTGAAAACTTCCACATGAGTGGCAGAACATTAAAAGAGTATCCATACTTTGTAAAGGCATTTGCACAGATCAAAAAAGCTGCTGCGCTTGCAAATAAAGAGGTTGGCGTTTTAGATCCAAAGATAGCTGATGCTTTGGCAAAAGCTGCTGATAGAGTAATAGCTGGTGAGTTTTTAGATCAATTTGTCGTTGATATGGTTCAAGGTGGTGCAGGAACAAGTACAAATATGAACTCAAACGAGGTCATCACAAACATCGCACTTGAGAGCCTTGGTCACAAAAAAGGCGAGTATCAATACATCCATCCAAATGATCACACAAACCTTGGACAAAGCACAAATGATACTTATCCAAGCTCTATTAAAGTAGCAACTTATGCAAAACTTACTGACTTGCTTGCTGCTATGAATTTACTAAAAGATGAGCTTGAGAAAAAAGCAAAAGAATTTAAAGATATCATTAAAATGGGTAGAACAGAGCTTGAAGATGCCGTCCCTACAACACTTGGCAACACTTTTAACGCATTTGCAAGCTATATCAAAAGCGACATTGCAAAGATCACAGCTGCTCGTGAGTCAATGACACATCTAAACATGGGCGCAACTGCGATAGGTACAGGTATCAACTGCCACCCAGAGTATAAAAATGTAGTTGTTAAAAAACTAAAAGAGATCACTGGCGTTGATTTCAAAAAAGCTGATGACTTCATCGCTGCTACGCAAGATACTGCAGACTTCGTACACGTAAGTGGTGCGCTTAAAACCGCAGCTGTTAGACTTTCAAAAATTGCAAACGACTTAAGACTAATGAACTCTGGCCCAAGATGCGGTCTTGGTGAGATAAATTTACCTCAAATGCAACCAGGCAGCTCAATCATGCCAGGTAAAGTAAATCCAGTTATCGCTGAGGTTGTTGGAGAAGCTTGCTATGAGGTTATTGGCAACGACGTAACTATCATGCTTTGTTCTGAAAGAGGCGAATTTGAGCTAAATGCGTTTGAGCCAGGTATCGCTTATGCGCTATTTAACTCTATATTTATCCTTGAAAATGCTATGAAAACACTAGCCCAAAAAGCTATCAAAAAACTTACAGCAAACCCTGAGGCTTGCCTAAAATCAGTTCTTGGCTCAGTTGGTATCGTAACAGCATTTAACCCATATATCGGTTACGAAAAATCAGCAAGTATCGCTAAAGAAGCCCTTCAAACAGGCAAAGCTGTTGGCGATATCTGCCTAGAGAGAGGCTATCTAAGCAAAGAAGAGATCGATAAGATTTTAGAGCCTAAAAATATGCTAAATCCGAGCATGGTTAAGTAAAATTTTAAGCAAAGTATTATTAAAAGCGTGCCAAAATTCTGACACGCTTAAGTGGTGATTTTAGTAATAAAATTTAATAAAGGAGTTTTCGATGGATATAATGCTGATCTTACAGATTATAGTCCTATTTGGCGGCATCTATCTTGGTGTCAAACTAGGTGGTATGGGCGTTGGCTACGCAGGTGGTCTAGGCGTTGTGATACTTGCTTTACTTGGTATGAAAGTCGATATGAAAGACATCCCTATGGATGTTATCTTGATCATCGCTTCAGTTATCTCAGCGATCACAGCTTTGCAAGTTGCTGGCGGACTTGACTATTTAGTTCAAGTAGCAACAAAAATTTTACGCAAGAATCCAAAACAAATCAACTTTCTTGCTCCGATAGTTACTTACTTTTTAACTATCCTTGCAGGAACTGGACACACTGCGTTTTCTATGATCCCTGTTATCGTTGAGGTTGCAAAAACACAAAACATCAAACCTTCAGCTCCACTTGCGCTTTCGGTTGTCTCTTCTCAAGTAGCGATCACTGCGAGCCCTATCTCAGCTGCATTTGTTGCTATGAGTGGTCTATGTGAGAAGCTAGGTGTTAGCTATCCAGTGTTGCTATTTATTTGTATATCAACTACATTTGTGGCTATGATTATCACTGCGTTTATTATCAATAAATTTTACGATCTTGACCTTTCAAAAGATCCTATCTATCAAGATAGACTCGCAAAAGGTTTGGTTGCAGAGGTTAAGGATGTCGAGTATCACGAGCCAAAACCATACGCAAAAAGATCAGTTGCGATCTTTGCAGTTGGTGTTTTGATCGTTGTTTGCTATGCACTATATATCTCAAAGAGCTTAGGTCTTGTAGAAAAACCTATCCTTTCAAGAGATGCAGCTATCATTAGCTTTATGCTAACTATCGGCTTTACGATAGCAGTAGCTTGCAAAGTTGAGACAGGCAAACTTCTTTCAACTAGCACTTTCCAAAGCGGTATGAATGCGTGCATCTGCGTTGTTGGTATCGCATGGCTTGGTACAACATTTGTTAATGGACACCTTGACGCTATCAAAGAGGCTGCAAAAGACTTCGTTACTCAGTATCCATTTATCCTAGCTGTTGCGCTTTATTTCTTAAGCTGCTTGCTATACTCACAAGCTGCTACAACAAAGGTTATGATGCCTGCTGTTGCTGCTGCTCTTGGTATGACTAGCCCTGAAAATTCAGGTCAAATTTGGATCCTTGTAGCTTCATTTGCTGCAGTTTCTGGTCTATTTGTATTGCCAACATATCCTACAACACTAGGTGCGATAGCGATGGACGATACAGGAACTACAAGAGTTGGTAAATTTGTATTTAACCACTCATTCTTCATCCCAGGAACTATAATGGTTGCATTATCAGTTATCCTTGGATTTATAGTAGCTCCAGTTCTTATATAAAACTTAAGCCGAGAGAGATCTCGGCTTTTTATTCTTCTTTAAATTTTCAATTTTTATATCAAATCCTTAAATAATATCTCTTTTTAAATTTTAAATTTTTTATTTTTACAAATCACGCAAAAATCGCTCTAAAATTTAATCCTCCTTAATTTATCATTTTTAAAATTTGCTCTATTATGATATTTAATATCACATATCATAAAAAATTAAAATTAAAAAAAATTATTAAATAAAATTTAATTTTAGTTTCAACTTTAAATAATAAAATAACAAAAGTAAAATTTCTTTTAAAGGGAGAAAGATGAGCTTAAATAGAAGAGAATTTTTAAAATTCAGTGCAGGAGTTAGCGCGGCTGCATCATCTCTATCAGGTGGTGCTTTGCAAGGTGCTGCAAATGGAGGCGAAAAACACGTTCATAGCTTTTGTGAGATGTGCTCTTCAAGGTGTCCTATCGAAGCAAAAGTCGTTGATGGCAAAGTTCGCTTTTTAAGTGGCAATCCAAAAGCTGGCGGCACAGCAACCTCTCTTTGTGCAAGGGGTGGCTCAGGCTTAAGTCAGCTCTATGATGAAAATAGGATCAAAAAGCCATTAATCAGAGCTGGTGAGAGAGGCGAAAATAAATGGCGCGAGGTTAGCTGGGATGAGGCGCTTGACTATGTCGCTTCAAAGATGCTTGATATCAAGCAAAAGTATGGCCCTGAAAGCTTTATATTTACCTGTAAAAGCTCGCAAACACACAAGCTAATGGTAAATTTTGCCTCAGCTTATGGCTCGCCAAACTGCTTTTCACACTTTTCATGCTGTCCGATCACCTACCAAATGGTCTGTGAGCAGATGTATGGTATTGCTAAGCTAAAAAGAGACTTTGCAAATGCAAAATACGTTGTAAATTTTGGTCACAACCTCTTTGAGGGTATCGTCATAGCTGATGCCAAAAAGCTTGCTAAATTTGCAGCCAGCAAGGATACAAAGCTACTTGTGCTTGAGCCAAGATTTAGCGTTGTAGCTGCAAAGGCTGATGAGTGGCTACCAGTTAAACCAGGCACTGACCTTGCCTTTGTGCTAGCGCTCATCAACACTTGGATACAAAATGGCACTTACGATAAAGAATTTATTGAGAAATTTACAACTGGCTTTGATGAGATTGTTAAAAGCGTAGAGGGCAAAACGCCTGAATGGCAAGAGACAATCACTGGCATAAAAGCAAGTGATGTTAGACGCATCGCTGATGAAATTTATAAAGCTGCTCCAAGAGTTATTTTTGATTTTGGGCATAAGACAACTACCACAAGAGCTGAATACATGAGGACAAAAGCCATCATGGTTGCAAATGCGATGATGGGCAACTGGGAGGTTAAGGGCGGTCTTTTTGGTGGCAAAAACGCAAAGACCTTTAACAAGCTAGTTGGCGAGGATAAATTTCCAGTTCTTAAAAACCCAGATGAGAAATTTAAAGTGCCAAAAGTCACTAGACTAGACTTCGCTGGCGAGACTGGTAGGCATAAATTTGTAAGCAGAAAACATGGCGTTTTGATGGATATAGATAACGCTATCTTAAACGAGAAGCCATACGCCATAAAAGGTTGGTTTAATATCCGATTTAATCACCTAATAAACGTTGCTGAGACGATGAAGAGCATAGAGGCGATGAAGAAGCTTGAGCTAATCGTAGTGAGCGATGTCTATCTAAACGATATGGCGACCTTTGCTGATGTCATCTTGCCTGAGAGCAGCTACCTAGAGCGCGACGAGGGCATAGAGGACAAGTCAGGTCTAAAACCAGCTTATATGATAAGAAATAAAGTCGTCGATCCAGTTGGCGACACGAAAGATGGGGCGTTTATCTTTAGAGAGCTAGCACGCCGCATGAAGATAGATGAGCTTTACACTTGGAACGACATACGCGAGTTTAGGATGCAACAAGCCGGCGGAGATGTAAATTTACTTGCCGCACTAGAAAAAGACGGTTTTATCACGTGGGATGAGCCGGGAATTTTGTTTAGAGAAAAAGGTATGATCGATAAATTTATCGCTAAATATCCAGTCGCATCTAAATTTGTAGGCGAGAATGGCCTAATGGACGATATGGCTAAGCTTAAAACAAAAAGCGGCAAGATAGAGCTATTTTTACCTGATGTCGAGGCACAGTTTGCAGGGTATGGCGCGCTAAATGACAAAGATATGGACACATTTGACGGACACGAGCTTTGCTTAACTTGCGGCAAAACGCCTATCCATACCAACGGCCACACTCAGGCAGTGCCATTTTTAAATGACCTTATGAGCGATAGCCCTATCTGGATCAATCCAAACACAGCTAAAAAGCAAAATTTACGTGACGGCGACACGGTTTTAGTCAAAAATAAATTTGGCGAGCAAAAGGGCAAGCTTATGGTGACTGAGGGCATTAGAGAAGATACACTCTTTATCTATCACGGCTTTGGACACATCACGCCAGGCCTTAAAAGCATAGATCACGTAGGGCTTAACACAAGCGTGCTTCTTGATCCAGCTGAGGGTCCGGTGGCTGCGACTATGGTTACAAATGTTGGCGTTAGCATAAGTAAAGCGTAAGGATAGAAAATGAAAAAATATATGATGATACATGATGAAAATTTATGCATCGGCTGCCAAGGCTGTTCGGTAGCTTGCAGAAGTGCAAACAAAGTACCAATGGGCGTTTACCGCTTTCAGGTGCATGCAAAGATGAGTGGGACATTTCCAAATTTAAAGACTGACTTTTTACGTCAAAGCTGCGTTATGTGCGAAGATGCACCTTGTGTTGAGGTTTGCCCAACTGGCGCTAGCTTTAAAACGGCTGATGGCGTGACACTGCTTGATCATAGAATTTGCGTTAGCTGCAAGTACTGCATCCTAGCCTGTCCATACGACGCTCGCTACGTCTTGCCAGATGGCGAGATAGGCAAATGCACATTTTGCTATGAGAGCAGGCTAGAAGAGGGCAAAGACCCAGCTTGTGTTAGCGTCTGCCCTACAAATGCACTAACTTTTGGCGACGTAAATGATGAAAACTCTAAAATTTCAAAGAAACTAAAAGAGAGCAAATATTACTTGCCAAAAGCGGAGTTAAACACAAAACCTTCACTTGCGATGATCGCAAATACAAAAGGAGCACACCATGAATAACATGTCAGGAAGCTTAGCTCAATACACAGAAATTTACTGGGGCTGGCCCATAGCTTTTTATCTGTTTTTAGCAGGACTTAGTGCAGGTGCTAGCATCGTTGCTGTGCTTATCTCAAATAAATTTGGCAAGGATAACTACTACTTTAAAGCAGCCGCTCTTATCGCTCCAGTGGCGATCGTCCTTGGACTTGCTCTTTTGGTGATTGATCTTGGCAAGCCGCTTAGCTTTTACTGGATACTCTTGCTTTACAACTTTGACTCAGTTATGTCAATAGGCGTTGCACTGCTTCTAGTTTATACGCCTCTTAGCGTTATATACGCGATTGGTGCGTTTAAAAATGAGATAGCAATGCTTAAAATTTCTCTTTTTGACGCGCTTGCAAATTTAGCTAGCAAGCTTTCAGGTTTGCTTGGAGTTTTGCTTTTCATCTTAGGCATCGGCGTTGGCGCATATACAGGCTTTTTGCTAAGTGCAGCTCACAAGGTCACACTTTGGAACACGCCAGTTTTGCCACTATTATTCTTAGTCTCTGGCTTAAGCTGTGCTGGTGCATTTACGCTGCTTATTGGAGTGCTAAAAGATGAAACAAGAGAGCAAAATCAAACTGCACACTTTTTATTAAAATTTGACTTTTTTGCGATAATAGTCGAGTTTTTGCTAATAGTTGCTCTTTTTATGGTCGTAAAAGGTGCAAGTGCAAGCGGCGCAGATGCTGTAGCAAACGCACTTAGTGCAAATTCTCTTGGGCTGATGTTTTATATCGGCGTCATAGGTCTTGGTATGGCTGTGCCTATCATTTTAGACTTAAGTGTTTTAAAGGTGCATGATTTCAAACGCGAATTTGCCGTGCTTAACGCTATTTTAGTCATTTGTGGTGTCTTTTTGCTAAGATATTACATAGTCTATGCAGGACAAATTTTTATTTAATACTTAAAAAAGAATTTTAATTTGAAATTTACCTATTAAGTATTACAATAGATAAAAATCTTATTAAAGTTTGTTTTTAGGAGAGCGTTTTGAAGATTTTACTTTTAGAAGATGATTTGGGGTTTCAAGAGAGCGTCTGTGAGTTTTTACAGACGCTTGGTTATGAAGTTACAGCGGTGAGCGACGGTCAAGAGGCTTGCGATCTGATAGAGAAAAATTTCTATCACCTTTTTATACTTGACATAAAAGTGCCTGGAGTAAATGGTCACGAAGTCATCAAGTATATAAGAAGTCTAAATCCAAACGCTCCTATCATGATAACGACATCTTTAGTTGATATTGATGATATGGCGATCGGATATGAGCTTGGCTGTAATGAGTATCTAAAAAAGCCATTTGAGCTTGCTGAGCTTAAATTTAGAGTTGCTGAGCTTATGCGAAAATACTATGGCACTGACGATAAAAACATAGTTAAGATAAATGACGAGTTTAGCTTCAACCTAAACAAGCGTGTGCTATATAAAAACGACAAAGCTGTTGATCTTAGTGCAAAAGAGGTCGCTTTGGTCGAGTGTTTGGTCTCACATCTAAATTCTTACGTCAGTATGGAGGAGCTTAGAGATCTTGTCTGGAATGACAAAGATATCGAGGGCGCTGATATAAGAATGCACGTTTTAAAGATAAGAAACAAGACAACAAACGACTTTATCATCTCAAAGAGGCGCATAGGCTACAAGATAGATGCACAAGAGCTTTAAGATCCAGATCATAGCGACATTTGTCATAATGTCGCTTTTTTGCTTTCAAAGCTTTGTGATCTTAAATTTAAGCCAGAAAAACAGCAGCTCAAAAGCCCTTTTTGGTGCTATGAAGCATGAAACCATCATCAAAAATTCATTTCTAAAAAACGAAAATATAGCTAGCTCATTAAAATATAAATTTGCGATTTACGACGTAAATTTTAAACCCATCATCTCAACCCTTACCAAAGAGCCAAGCAGCTTTAAATTTGTAACTCTAGAAGAGGGCGGGTACCTTTTTTACAAGAGCTTTTTTATAAAAGATAAGACCCCTTACTACATCGTCGTAGAAAAGGAGCTTGATAATAAAAAGAGCCTCTTTTTAACAGCTATCATGCTGCTTGTTATCCTTGTGGCAGTACTATTTATCGTCTATTTTTTATATCTAAGCAGCGTTAAGCCTTATAAAGAGTTTCAAAAGTATATGAATAATTTCTTTAACGACGCTATGCACGAGCTAAAGACACCCCTTGGCGTGGCTGGCATGAACCTTGAGATGCTGGGGCTTGAAAACAAGTATATAACCCGCATCAAAAACGCCCTAAAACAGATGCAAATAACCTACGAAGATGTCGAGTATTTCATAAAGCGTGGCTACATCAAATTTCCACTTGAGAGGCTAAATTTAGGCGAGTATGTTAAAGAGCGAGTGAAATTTCTCTCAAGCGTGGCGGAGGTCAAGAGTATCGAGATAAAGACAAATTTAGCAAGCGAGGCATTTACTATGCTAAGCAAGGTCGAAGCTCAGCGCATCATCGATAACACCATCACAAACGCCATAAAATACAGCCCAAAAGAGAGTGAGATAATAGTAAATTTAGAGCTTGAAGCAGATCGCATAAATCTTAGCGTGCAGGACTTTGGTAAGGGGATAAAGGACGTCAAAAGGGTCTGGAAAAGATACGTGAGAGAGGATGAAATTCAAGGCGGTTTTGGTCTTGGGCTAAATATCGTCAGTGAAATTTGCCAAAAACATGAAATTTTATACGGCGTTGATAGCGTTTATGGCGAGGGCAGCACCTTTTACTATAAATTTAAACGAGCTTAGATTAAGCATAAAAGCGTAAAATGAAGCCTTAAATTTAGAAGGAAAAACTTTGGATAGAATCGTTGAAATCGAAAAAGTAAGCTTTGAAAATGACTTTGAAGTCTCGCTAAGACCTAGCAAATTTGAAGACTATATCGGTCAAGAAAAGATAAAACAAAATTTAGACGTCTTTATAAAAGCAGCCAAAAAGCGAAACGAATGCCTAGATCACGTGCTATTTTACGGCCCTCCAGGGCTTGGTAAGACGACCCTTGCTCACATCATCGCAAACGAAATGGGCGTGAGTATCAAAATGACTGCAGCGCCGATGATAGAAAAGAGCGGTGACCTAGCGGCGATCCTTACAAATTTACAAGAGGGCGACGTGCTTTTTATCGACGAGATACACCGCCTAAGCCCAGCTATCGAAGAGGTGCTTTATCCTGCGATGGAGGACTTTAGGCTAGACATCATCATAGGCTCAGGGCCTGCAGCTCAGACTATCAAGATAGACTTGCCAAAATTTACGCTCATCGGCGCGACCACTCGTGCTGGCATGATCTCGGCGCCTTTAAGAGACCGCTTTGGGATGGACTTTAGGCTGCAGTTTTACACAAGCGGCGAGCTAAGCCGTATCGTGCAGATCGCCTCTGCTAAGCTTGGCAAAGAGTGCGATAAAAATGCCTCGCTTGAGATCGCCAAACGCTCACGTGCCACGCCAAGGATCGCCCTTAGGCTGCTAAAGCGTATCCGCGACTTTGCCGAGGTAAATGACGAGCAAATCATCAGTCACGAGCGCGCAAAAGAGGGGCTTAATGCGCTTGGTGTAAATTCGCTTGGATTTGATGAGATGGATATTAGGTATTTAGAAATTTTAATGCAAGCAAGGCGCCGTCCTATGGGGCTTAGCACGATCGCAGCGGCACTTAGTGAGGACGAGGGCACGGTTGAGGACGTCATAGAGCCATATCTGCTTGCAAATGGCTTTATTGAGCGCACCGCAAAGGGCAGGATCGCAAGTGCGAAGTGTTTTGAGACCTTTAACGTCAAGATCGACATCGAAAAAGGGCTTTTTGAGTAGCGAAATTTAAATTTGGAGCAAAAATGGGCGAGCCACATCTTTGTCCTAAGTGCAAGCAAAGGACGATTTACTTTGACGGGATCTGCTACTGGTGCAGGCAAAAAGAGAAGCTGGAATTTTACGAGGGCCTAAGCGAGGACGAGATCAAAAAGAGGCAGAAAAATATCCTCGCTCACATTGACGAGCTAGATAAATTTGATGAAATTTACAGCGACCTCACATATATTTTTTATCTGCATGACATTTGCGATGAGCAGATCATTAATGAGCTGACAAAAAACGGCGAGTACTATCCACCTGAAATTTACAAAAAGGCTTCAACAAAGATCAGAGATGAGCTTATAAGCAGGCTCTCAAACGAAGAAAATATAGTCAAGCTAAATCACATCCTCTCGGCACTTGCCTGGCAGGGCGATGAGGTAGTAAGGGAGCTATTTTTTAAGCTTTATGGTGCGCCAAAGCCTTGGAAGACGAAGCTTTATGCCGACACTGATGGATACTCGCAGACTGCTGGCTGGAGCTTTGATAGCAGTGGCAAGAGAAGAAGCCTAGTTTTTGATAAGTGCTTTACCTGCCAGCCAAGTCAAAGCGCAGACGCAAGCGTTAAATTTAAAGCAGCAAATGATGAAAAGTGTAAATTTTGTAGCGGCGAAATGGTGGAGCTTAGTATCAAAAAAGAGAGCCTAAAGCGACTTGAGCTAGAGCTTAAAAATGACGCTGTGCTTAAATTTTGTCCAACCTGTGTTGGTTTTGTGCAGTACTTTTGCCAAAATGATGGCAGTAGTGTGCAAACTGACACCGTTGGTGATGGTGAGAGCGAAGACTATGTAAGAGAGGCTGTGGCAACGCTTGACGGGCAGAAATTTGAGCTAGCAAACGAGGTCTGTATGCACTATGCGGCTATGATTGATGGTGAAATTTTGCTTGGAGGATATCCGCAGTGGCAGCAAGACAGCGAGTATCTAGCATGCCCAAAATGTGGCAAAACGATGAGATATCTAGCGCAAATTCCTTTTGGTGCTTTGATAGACGGCGAGGGCACGATCTATATGCAAATTTGTGATGAGTGCGAGGTCGTCGGAGCAAATTTCCAGTGCACGTAAAAGGTTAAATTTATAGAAGCTTTTGAGCTAGAAAATTTACGTAAGGCATAAATTTATCTGAATTTGCTAAGCATCAGTGCCACGCTAAAATGCCAAAAGCCCACTCTTTGCAAATTTGGTGCCAAAGCGTTTTAGCAAATTTATCAAGCAAATGAGTAGCTTTGATAAATCTGCTATAATTACCCCATTTTAAGGGAGCGAGATGAATAATAGGCTATTTTTTGGAATTTTTGCGTTTTGTGCTTTGGCTTTGGTGGTCTATCTTTTTAAACCATTTTTACTTGACATTTTTATCGCAGCACTGCTCGCGGTGGCTGTTGCAAACGTGCAGATCGCATTTTTAACGCTTACTAAAAACCGCAAAACGCTCTCGTCAGGACTTACGACATTTGCACTTCTTTGTTTGTTTATCGCGCCACTTCTTTACGCAGTCGTAGAGATCGCAAAATACGCAGCTGGCTTTGATATAAACAACGTCACGAAGACCATTGAATTTATTAAAAACTATGATTTTAGCCTGCCAGAGTCGATAAATTTCTTAGAGCCGAGGATAAAGGAATTTATAAGTGGCCTTGATCTTAAGCTGCTCTTTTCACAACTAGCGGCAAATCTCGCGAGCCTTGGCAAGCTAAGCCTTAAATTTGGCGTCGATATGATCATCATCCTGGTCTTTTTCTTCTTTTGCAACCTTTATGGCAACGAGCTTATCAACTATTTAAAAGAGTCTTTGCCGCTTAAAAAAGACGACACTGAGTTTTTGCTAAGCGAGGTTGGCAACGTGATGAGCGTCGTTTTTTACTCAACCATTGCAAATATGATCATCCAAGGCTTTTTATTTGCCATTATCACCAGTTTTTACGGCTACGACGGTGTGCTAACTGGCATATTTTTTAGCTTCGCCTCGCTCATCCCAGTCGTTGGCGGTCTGCTAGCTTGGGCGCCTATTAGTATTTATGAGTTTGCAAATGGTAATACAGCAGCTGCTATCACGATCGCACTTTACACCATCATCGTGATCTCGTTTGGCGCTGATACCTTGCTAAAGCCACTTGTCATTAAATTTATAAACTCAAAACTAGTCAAGATACCAACAAAGATAAATGAGCTACTCATCTTTTTTGCGATGATTGCTGGTATCACGACGTTTGGCTTCTGGGGCGTGATACTTGGGCCTGCGATCGTGACATTTTTTGTCTCAACGATCAAGCTTTACACGCTTTTGCGAGAGAGAAATTTCGTATAAAATAGGGGCAAAATATGATATATGAAGATAAATTTATAAGGGTTGAGCGCGAAGAGAACGAGCTTCCGTGGGTGAAAATTTTTACAGCTAAGCCCTACCGCGAGCTAAGTGACTGCGATGAGGCGAGTAGAGCTAGGCTTTTTGAGGCGATGCTGGTGGCTGAAAAGGCGATGCTTGAGTTTTATAAACCAACTAAGATAAACATCGCGAGCTTTGGAAACTACGTGCCACACGTGCATATTCACGTCATTGCGAGATTTGAAAATGATGCATTTTTCCCAGATAGCGTTTGGGCTAGCCCCAAAAGAAAAAGCGAGCTTGAGCTGCCTAAATTTGATGAGTTTGCTAAATTTTTAGAAAAAAAACTAAGGCTTAGTTTTGAGTAAATACAAAAAATATTTTAATATCTATATCGTTTTAGTCGTTTTTGCGCTACTTGGCAGCCTATTTTACTTTCTTTACAGCTCATACATGGCTGAAAAAAAGCAAAACAATATGCGCGTCTTTTTTGACTACCACGTAAAGCAGCTAAACAAAAGCATCGATGATGAGAAATTTTCATCAATGGCGATCTCGATCCTGCTTGCTCAAAATGAGTCTATACAGATGTGTTTGCTGGGTCAAAACCGCGATGAGTGCGTAAAAAACATCGAAAATTTGACCAAAACTCTTGGCGCAGCGTCGATGTATAACAACATCAAGCTTCATCTTTACGACAAAGATCTAAAAAGCTACGTAAGAAGCTGGGATCTAAACAGATATGGCGATATGATCGCTAGTGGTAGGTTTTTAGTCCAAGAGTCAAGGCGTCAAGATAGACCCATGGTTGGCATCGAGGCATGGTATGCTGGAGTGCATATAAGGGCTGTTTCAAATGTGATGCATGAGGGTAAAAACATCGGTAGCATCGAGGTTTTGCTAAACTACGACTCACTTGGAAATTTTTATAAAACGCAAGGCATAGACCTTTTCGTGCTCCTATCAAAAGATAAGATGCCAGCACACAAAAGCGCGCCGAGTGATCAAATTTTAAGGGATTATTACATCGAAAATTTGAGCAGTGCAAATTTAAATATAGTTGGAATTTTGCGTGACATAGACCTTAAAAAGTATGAATTTTACGTATATAAGACACACTATTTTTGTGTTGTGCCGCTACTTGATGCTAGCAACACGCAGATAGGCTACTACGTCCTTCATGTAAATGCCGACGAAAAAGAGCGAAATATCTCGCAAAACTATCTTGAATCAGAAGAGCTTTTTTAAATTTAAAAAGTATGCTCTAGCGCTTTGGTGTTGATAGAGCTTTTTGCAGAGTTTTTATGGGCTACTTTTAAATTTGGAGTATAAATTTAACCCTGATACGAAAACTCTTCGCTTGGGAAAATTTTGTTTTTTACTTCGTTAGCGTAGCTTTGCACGCCTTTTCGCACAAGAGTGGCTCCGTCAAGATAGCGCTTGACAAATTTAGGTTTAAAGTCCTCGAAAAATCCCAACATATCAGACCAGACAAGCACCTGCCCATCGACGTCTGACCCAGAGCCTATGCCCACAACTGGCACACGAACCTGCCTTGTTATCTCGCTTGCCACGTTGCTAAGCGTGCCTTCAAGCAGTATGCCAAACGCACCAGCTTGCTCAAATGCCAAAGCCTCATCAACCAGCCTTTTTGCCTCAAGCTCGCTTCTGCCTTTTATCTTATATCCGCCCTCAAATTTAAAAAACTGCGGTTTTAGTCCGATGTGAGCCATCACGTTTATGCCCTCTTCGCAGAGGCGCTTTACTAAATTTACCTGATGCATGCCAACTTCAAGCTTCACCGCATCGGCATTTGTCTGCTTAAAAAATTTCATCGCATTTTTGATCGCTTGTTTTTCGTTTGTGTAGCTGCCAAATGGCATATCAGCTAGGATAAAAGTCTTTTTAGCACCGGCACAAACGGCCTTTGTGTGATAAAGCATGGTGCTCATATCGGCACTTAGCGTGCTCTCTTTCATGTTAAAGCTCATATTTAAGCTATCGCCAACAAGGATAACATCAGCATAATCATCAAAAATCTTCGCAAATAGCGCATCATAGGCGGTTATCATCACGATAGGCTCGACGCCTTTTTTGTTTTTTATATCATTTATAGTGAGTTTTTTCTTTGCGATTGTTTCATCTTTCATGGCTAAGTCCGGTAAATTTTGTGATAATGCTAACAATTTTATCAAAATTTTGCTACAATTACGCCAATTTCTTAAGGACATGAAAATGGGTATATTAAAAAGGCTTGAAGTCGATTATTCTTATGATATAGTTGAGGAGTTTCTCTCTCACTACACTTTGATGTGCGATTTACTTGAGCCTTTGATAATAAATTTAGGAAGAGCTGACAAGTATAAGGAGAGCATTTTAGAGCTTTCTAGGATCTTTCACAATATCAAATCAGCAGCAGGTTTTATGCATCTTGACCCGATCTTGAAACTAACGACTTTGGCTGAAGAGGTCACTCAAGAGGCTAGAAGCTTAAAAGGTCCAGCAAATGATAAATTTATAGATTGGTTGCTGCTTATTAGCGATCAGTTTCATAAATACAAAGGCGACGTCGAGAAAGACCTAGAGTATTTTAGCGTCCTTGAGCCAAAGATCATTGACGTACCTGCAAAACTTGACTAAACAATCCAACTAAACCATTTCATTTTTTATGGGAGCGATTTGGCTTCGACAGGAGCAGAGTGTGTACGGTGGCACGTCGCTTTGAGCAAAGCGTAAAAAGCTCAAATTAAATTTAAACGCAAACAACGTTAATTTCGCTCCTGCTTACGCTAAAGCTGCGTAAGTTCAGTTGAGCCTCGCTTTGTCTCATTCTAGCTAGGATGTAAGCGAGTAATTTAGCTAGAGTAGGCCAGCAAAGTGACTGCTTGCTAGCTGAAATTTTAGTCTTAGTCTAAATTTTGGTTTTGGAAAGTGAGCCTTTTTAGATGAAATTTTCACTTTTGCTAAGCGTGTAGAGGCTGTATGGATTTTGTTTTTGGACAGGGGTTCGATCCCCCTCGCTTCCACCATCTTACTTTAAATTTCTTTTTTATTCTACGATTTAAATATTATTTGAAATTTTACTTATTTTTTAAAAAATATAAATTACAATATTTAAAAAACAAAGGAGGCTTATATGGTAAAAGAGTTTGATTATGTTGGTGATTTTAAAGAAGGTTTAGCAATGGCTGTAAAAAATGGTAAATATGGCTTTATAAATACTAGAGGAGAAGAAATTGTAGAGTGTAAATTTGATTTTATTAGCACTTTTTATGAGGGCTTTGCTAGTTTAAAAAAAGATAGTAAATATGGTTTTATAAATACCAAAGGAGAAGAAGTTATAGAGTGCAAATTCGACTATGTTGACGATTTTAAAAATGGCTTTGCTAAGGTCCAAAAAAATGGTAAATATGGCTTTATTAATACCAAAGGCGAGGAAGTTATAGAGTGTAAATTTGATGATGCTTGTGATTTTAAAGATAGCTTTTTTAAGGTTGAAAAGAATGGTAAGTGGGGATTAATTAATACAAAAAACGAACAGATTTTAGAATGTAAATTTAATAATATTGGCGAGTTTAAAGATGGTTTTGCAGAGGTTGAAATAGATTATAAATATGGGTTTATAAATACCAAAGGTGAGCAAATTATAAAGTGCGAGTTTAACCACGTCTATTTTTTTAAAAACGGATTTGTTGCACTTAATAAAGATGGTAAATTTGATGTTTTTACAATTAATGGTGAGAAGATCAATGGATGTTTATTTGATGATTTTAAATACTTTAGTGAGGATTTTGCAAGCGTTAAAAAAGATGGCAAATGGGGATTTGTAAACATCAAAATGGAACAGGTTATAGAATACAAATTTGATTATGCTAGTTCTTTTAAAGAAGGCTTAGCTGCTGTTAAAAAAAATGATAGATATGGATATATAAACAAAAATGGTGTGCAAGTTATAGAGTATAAATTTGATGATGCTGGAGATTTTGGAAATGGTTTTGCTAAAGTTAAAAAAGATAATAAATGGATGTATATAAATATTGATGGTGAAAAGGTCATAGGATGTAGTAGATTTGATGACACTTTAAAGTGTAGCGAGGGTTTAATTGTAATAAGAAAAGATGGTAAGCGCGGGTTTATAAATACCAAAGGCGAGGAAGTCATAGAGTGCAAATTTGACGATGCTTACAATTTTAATGAGGGCTTTGCCGTAGTCGAAAAAGATGGTAAATGGGGATTTATAAACGCTAGAGGCGAACAAGTTATTGAGTGTAAATTTGATGGTGTTGGTTGTTTTAGTGAGGGTTTGGCTAGGGTTAAAAAAGATCATAAATGGGGATTTATAAATACCAAGGGAGAGAAGGTTATTGAGTATAAATTTGATGATGCTTGCAATTTTAGTAAAGGTTTAGCTGAGGTTCAAATTAATAATAAAACATATAAGGTAAACATCAATGGTGATTTTATAGTCTTGGATGAAAATAAAAATAGAATAGAAATTTCAAGAGACTTTGATTGTGTGTCAAATTTTAAAGAGCACCTAGCTTTAGCCGTAAAAGACGATAAGTATGGTTTTGTCAATATTAAAGGTAAAGAAATTATAGAGTGTAAATTTAATGATGCTAATGAGTTTAGCGAGGGCTTTGCTAGTGTCAAAGAAGATGGCAAATGGGGATTTATAAACACTAGAGGTGAGCAAGTTATTGAGTGTAAATTTGATGGTGTTGGTTATTTTAGTGAGAGTTTGGCTAAGGTTAAAAAAGATCGTAAATGGGGATTTATAAACACTAGAGGTGAGCAAGTCATAGAGTATAAATTTGATAATGCTTGGAGTTTTAGTGAAGGTTTGGCTTATGTTGAAATAGGTGGTGCATATGGATATATCAACACTAGTGGTGAAGTAATTATAGAGTATAAGAGTTTTTTTCCTTCGTAATATTGTTAAATTATTATTTGGTTTGAATTATAAAAAGGAAAGATTGTTTTTTAAACTAGCATAAAACACAAAATTGAAGTAATTCAAAAGCAAACAAAGATATTTTCTTAAAAAATTGATAGTAGAATAAATTTGAAGAAATTTTACTCGTAAAAAGGCTGGTTAAATTAAAGGTAAGCGTATAAGTTATAAACAAAAAATTTAAAACTTTAGCGGCCAGCCAGTTAAATTTAACTTGGCTGGTTTTTCATTATCTAAGCTTTGTCTCGAAAAATGCGTTAAAAAGTGAGTTTATGCCTTGCTTTGTAAATTTCTCCATTATCTTTTCGAGCTGCGGTTTTTCTTGCCAGACGGGCTCATCTACGAGGCTCATTTTAGCTAGCTCATTTTGAGCGTCTATGTAGCTGCCAAGGCTATCTATTAGCCCCATTTTTAGGGCATTGTGCGCTAAAAATACCCTTGCATTTGCCCACTCGTCTTTTTTATTGATATCTAAATTTCTAGCCGCCGCCACGTCGCTTACAAAGAGCATGTAAGCGTCATTTACGAGCCCTTGCAAGCTCTCACGCTCCTGCTTGCTCCAGCTCCTCATAAAGGTGCCAGCCTCTTTAAACTCGCCAGCCTTTACTACCTGCTCGCTCACGCCTAAATTTTTGGCTAAATTTTCGATGTTTGCCCCTTGCATGATGACGCCGATAGAACCGATGAAAGCGCCTGGGTTTGCTACAATAGTATCGGCATTTACGCCAGCGTAGTAGCTACCACTTGCCATGTTGCCAGCGGCGTATGCGAGCACTTTTTTGCCCTCCTTTAGTCGCTTGACCGCCATGGCTAGCTCTACGCTGGGGCTTAGCGCGCCGCCTGGGCTGTCGATGTAGAGCAGCACACCTTTGATGTTGCTATCAGCTCTTGCTTTTTCGAGCTCGTCTAAAATTTCGCTAGTATCCACTATCGTGCCGGTGATGTCTATGCGGGCTAAATTTGGCTCTTTCATCTTGCTATCTGGCGCGAAAATAAAAAATAATATGAGTAAAAATATGAGCGCTTTAAAGTAGCTATTTATAAATTTAAAAATTCCCAAAATCCCTCTAAAAATAAGCCTTAAAATTTGCAAATTTTGCCTCCGATATATAGTTTTTTAGCCTCGTTTGTATGAAGTATGAGCTGAAGTATTAGCTCGCTATCATCGCACTCTAGGTCGTTATAGACGGCAAGATCAGCCGCACGCCCTACCTTTATCTCGCCGTTATTTGTCCTAAGCGCCTTTGCGCCCCCATGCGTTGCAGCGACAAAAAGCCTAGTGGCAAGCTCGTTTAGATCAAGACTAGCGTGGGTAAAAAGGGCGGCTCTTAGTTCATGCCAGAAATTTAGGCTGATATTTGAGCTAAGGCCGTCTGTACCGATATTTAGACTGACGTTATTTTTGAAAATTTCTTTTAAATTTAGCGCCTTTTTACCAAGCAGTCTGTTTGAAACAGCGCAGTGTGTCACGCTGTGGTGAGGCTTAAATTTAGCAAAATCGCTCACATAAACGCAGTGCGTAAAGAGCGTGTTTATCTCACGAAACATCGCAAAATAGCCCTGCGCGTCATACATCGGCCTTGGATCTTGGCTAAATCTTAAAAGATGCTTTTTAAAGCCACCGCTGCCGTGCTCTAGCCACTGCTTTTCAGCCTTGCTCTCTAAAAAGTGCGTGCTTACAAGAAGACCATCCTTTTTAGCTATCTCAAGGGCGGCTTTGGCGAGCTTTGGGTGCACAGAGTAGGGCGAGTGCAACGAGATAGCTGGGGTGAAATTTTGGCTTTTATAGCTCTTTGTTTTTTCAAATTTAGCTAAGAAATTTTGCAAATTTTGCTGAACCATCTGCTCATTTGAGCCTAAAATTTCACTAAAAAGCACGACTTTTAGCGGGCTAGCGGCTAAAATTTCAAGCTCCAAGCCAAAACTAGATATCTCACCAATGGTACAAACTCCGCTTTTTAACAGCGAATTTATGGCTTCATTCATCGCTTTTTTAGCGTCCATTTTAGCTAGCTCGCCGCCTTTATCGACGATAGAGCCAAGCCATTTTATAAAGTCGCCATATTTTAGAGTGCTAACGTTTGAGCTAAACTCCAAATGAACGTGCGTATTTACGAACGCTGGGGCGATCACGCTATCACCAAAGTCGCAAATTTTCGCATCTTTAAATTTCTTTTGCGCCTCTTTTTCGCTTGTAATTTCTAAAATTTTATCATCATCGATGACTAGACAAGAATTTCTTAAAATTTTTGGATTTTCTCCGCCAGTGATGATCTTTTTTGCTTTTAAAATTTCCATTTCTAGCCTTAAATTTTTGTTATTGTAGCGAAAATTTAGGAACGAAAATGTATAATTTGGGCTATTTAATCAAAAAGGAGTGACATGGATAAGAAGCTAAAAATAATGGTTATCCAAGGCCCAAATATCAACATGCTTGGCGCTAGAGAGCCAGGAATTTACGGCGTTATGAAGATGGAGGATATCCACTCTCAAATGAAGATCGTTGCCGATCAAAATGACGTTGAGATAGAGTTTTTTCAAAGCAACCTTGAGGGCGAGCTAGTCGATAAGATCCAAGAGTGCTTGGGCGATGCTGACGGCATCATCATAAACCCAGCCGCTTACACTCACACTTCTATCGCTATCCGTGATGCGTTAAGTGCGGTTGCGCTACCAGTTATCGAGGTGCATATCAGCAACGTTTATAGAAGAGAAGAGTTCCGCCACAAAAGCCTCATCGCACCAGTTGCAGCAGGCCAGATCGTGGGCTTTGGACCAGTTGGCTACCATTTGGCGATGATAGGCATGCTTCAAATTTTTGAGCAAATCAAAGCAGTAAGAGCAAATCAAAAAGCACAATGAATTTCATCTTAAAGGACGAAAACGCCGTATTTTACGAGTGCGGCTACAGCTGCGACAATGAGTTTTTGCTATGCCTTGATGGCGTGAAATACTTTTTCACGGACGCGAGGTATTATTTTGAGGCAAAAAGCTGCGTAAATGCAGGCGTGGTCGTTCTTTTGGCGCAGAGAAATTTAATAAACGAGGTTAGAGCATTTTTAAGAAAGATGAAGCCAAGCAGCCTCGTTTTTAATCCTGACGAGTTAAGCTTAAGCGAGTTTAATGCGCTTAGCAAGGGATTTAAGATAAATTTCAAGCCAAAGGCAAATTTCTCTAGGCTAAAGAGAATTTGCAAGAGCGAAGATGAGATAAAAATTTTAAAAAAAGCTAGCGAATTTGGAGCGAAATGCTTTGACGAATTTGCTAAATTTGTGCGTGAAAATGGCGAAGGAATGAGCGAAAAAGAGCTTCATTTTAACGCCTCGCTCATCTTTAGGCAAAAAAACGAGCTAGGTCTTAGCTTTGATCCGATCGTAGCGATAAATGAAAATGCCGCAAAGGCGCATGCGCTGCCTGGTGATAAAATTTTAAAAAGGGGTGATTTGCTGCTACTTGACGCTGGGGTTAAATTTAAGCGTTACTGCTCTGATCGCACTAGAACTGCTTGCTTTGATGAAAATTTTAACTTCTCAAAGGAGCAAAAATTTAAAAACGCCAAGATGCAAGAAATTTACGAGATCGTAAAAGAGGCTCAGGTTGCTGCGATAAAGGTCGCTAGAGCTGGCGTTAGGGCGTGCGAGATAGACCTTGCAGCAAGAAGTGTGATAGCAAAGGCTGGATATGAAAAGGCCTTTTTTCACTCGACAGGACACGGCGTGGGTGTGGATATACACGAGCTTCCAGTCATCTCAGCAAGGAGCGAAACGCTCATAAAAGAGGGCATGGTCTTTAGCGTGGAGCCTGGAATTTATCTAGAAAATGAATTTGGCGTGCGTATCGAAGACGTCGTGGTCGCAAGAGAAGGTGGGTGCGAAATTTTATGAGGCTAGCTGGAGCAAGAAAGATCGTAAAAAGCCGTTTTTGCCCTAGTTTTTTTCATAAAAGAGATGAGTTTAAGTATGAGGCGCTAGTTGGCATGGGTGGTAACATCGGCGATAGCGCAAAGAGGTTTGATAAATTTATAAGAGCGATTAGTGAAGATAGGCGTTTTCATGTGGTTGAAGTTTCGCCGATCCTTATAAATGCGGCGTTTGGCTACGAAGCGCAGGATGATTTTAGTAACGCTGTTATAAATTTACAAACATCTATGAGCCCTAGAAATTTGCTAAAAATTTTGGGGCATTATGAGAGTAAATTTAAGCGTGTGAGAACGTTTAAAAATGCGCCACGCACGCTTGATCTGGATATTTTGTATTTTAGTAAAAAAGTCTATAAGACGCCACGCCTTATCGTCCCGCACCCAGGGGCTAGTAAGAGGCTTAGCGTGATCGTGCCACTAGGGCTTATGAGAGGTTAAAGGATATAAATGGCTACAAAATTTCATACTTTTACAGGCGAGAGCACTATCGAAGCTTTGAAAAAGGCTCAAGAAACGTGCGGCGAGAAGGCCATACTCGTTACCACAAAGCAAATTCAAGCCAAAACGATAAACAAAAAGCCGCTTTATGAAATTTTAGTAAGCGTTGAAGAGGACGAGGTAAAACAGCCGCCAAAGCCAAATGTAAAAGCAATAAATTATGAAAATGCCTACTCTAAATTTAGCAAAAACTACGAGCCACTAAAGCCAAAATTTGAGATAAAAGAGGAGCCTGCTAAATTTGAAGCAAAGACGACGTCGCCTGAGCCTTACGATCCAAATGAGAGCGTGCTTTTAAATATCTCAGACGTCGCAAAAGAGATAAGCGCGATCGCAAATGTCGATATGAACGAGATCAAAGAGCCAAATACAAATGGCATGAATAAAAAAATAGATGATGTGGCAAAGCAAGTAAGCGTGCTAAGCGAGAAAATAGGGCTGATAACAGATATGATCTGGGACGAAAAAGCCCCAAATCGCAACAATCTCTCGATCCCGCCAGAGTTTGCTACTATCTACAAGCTCGCAAAACAAAGCGGCATGAAAGAGGAGCATTTAGAGGCGATCATGCAAACTACGCTTGAAAATTTGCCTGTTTCTATGAAAAGCAACCCAACCGCAGTAAAAAGGTACTTTTACTCGCTTTTGAGAAATATGCTACCTTGTAGAAAAGAGCTAAACGATAAAAAACAGCGCATAATGATGCTAGTTGGCCCAACTGGAGTTGGCAAGACGACGACTCTTGCAAAGCTCGCGGCTCGTTTTGCTTACGGCAACGAAAAGCGCTATAAAACGGGCATCATCACGCTTGATACGTACCGTATCGGGGCAGTCGAGCAGCTATTTCAGTACGCTAAGATGATGAAGCTACCGATCCTTGACGTCATAGAGGTCGAGGACTTTCAAAACGCCATAAAGCAGCTTAGCTACTGCGACGTGATACTAATCGACACCACTGGAAATTCGCAGTATGACAAAGAAAAACTTGAAAGACTTGATAAATTTTTAAAGCATAGCGGTGCAAAGATCGATGTAAATTTAGTCCTCTCAGCTGGCTCGAAGGTCGAGGATCTAATAGAAATTTATAATGGATTTTCATTTTTAGAGATCGATACTTTAATAATCACCAAATTTGACGAGACCAAAATTTTTGGCAACGTATTTTCGCTGATATATGAGACAAACACGCCAGTTAGCTACTTTAGCGTGGGTCAAGAGGTACCTGATGATCTTGTAGAGGCAAAGAGCGAATTTTTAGTAGAGTGCGTGTTTGACGGCTTTACAAAGCAAAAGGCTAGCGATGAATAACCAAGCGCAAAAACTACAAAATTTAGTCCAGTCTCAAAATAAGGCTAAAAATACGCATTTTATAGCGATTACAAGCGGCAAGGGTGGCGTTGGCAAGAGCACGATAAGTGCAAATTTGGCGAATATCTTGTCGCAAAATGGCTATAAAGTAGGGCTTTTTGACGCTGATATCGGCCTTGCAAACCTTGATGTTATTTTAAACGTTAAAATGGGCAAAAACCTGCTTCACGTGTTAAAAGGCGAGTGCAGTCTAAAAGATATCTTGATACCTATAAATAAGAATTTGATCCTCATCCCTGGCGAAAGCGGCGATGAAATTTTGAAATTTAACAATCAATTTTTATTTGAGAGATTTTTAGATGAGGCTAGCGAGCTTGATGGGCTTGACTTTTTGATCATCGACACTGGAGCTGGCATAGGCGGCAGTACGCAGCTTTTTTTAGAAGCAGCTGATGAGGTTGTCGTGGTGACTGTGCCTGATCCTGCGGCGATAACCGACGCGTATGCGGTCATAAAGATCGTCTCAAGGTTTAAAAATAGCGAGCTTTTGCTTTTAAATATGGTAAAAAACGAGGCTGAGGCCACTAGAATTTATGAAAATGTAAAGCGAGTTGCAAATGCAAATATCGGGCCAAGCTTAAATTTAGAGCTAATTGGCTACGTGGCTTCTGATAAGAGCGTGGCAAGGAGTATAAAACAAAGGACACTCTTTACAGATGACGAAGCTTACGGCTCTGCTAGCGTGCAGATCAAACAGATTGCTTCGAATTTGCTTTATAGGTTGGAACGAAAAGTGCTTAAAGATGAGCAAAGCAGGAGCTTTGGGGGCTTCTTTAAGCGTTTGATAGAACAATTTTAATGGAGATTGAGCTTTGCGTGCAGAAAATTTTATAGCATTTTTTACGGTTTGTGGATTTTTCATAGGCATAGTTTTTACCTTGCTAAAGGTGAGCGAGCCTATCGAAATGCTCGTTTATACGCTAGTTATTACTTTATTTTTTTACCTTATAATTCACATCGTGATAATGAACTACGTCGATGTAAAAAGGACTTTGAAGAAATTTTTTGACAAGCAAAGACATGAGGAGATCGCAGACTATCTCATCTCTGAGCTAAACGTTAGGGAAAAACGGATGGAAAATATCATGCTAAAAGTAACCACCGAAAATTTAGACTCTGGTAAGCAAAATGTACGAACTAAAGCAAAAGCAGCTTAACGCTTATAAAAGCACCATTAAAAAAGAGCAAGACGAGATCGTCTTAAAATACATGCCAGCTCTGCGCGCTATGGCGTTTAGGCTAAAGGAGCGCTTGCCTTCAAGTATCGACGTAAACGACCTTATAAGTGTTGGCGTTGAAGAGATGATAAAGCTTAGCAGGAAGTATGACAAAGAGCAAAACGACTCATTTTGGGGATATGGCAAAAAGAGAATTTATGGCTCAATGCTTGACTACCTAAGAGCTCTTGACGTCGTTAGTAGAAGCGATAGAAAGCTAGTAAAGAGCATAAATACCGAGATAGATAACTACTTTAACACACACGAAGAAGAGCCAAGCGACGAGTATCTGGCTGATAAACTAAATGAAGATATCGAAAAGATAAGAGAGGCAAGGGGGGTTAGTGGCATCATCACCATCCTGCCAATAGACGAGCAAATGGAGCTAATCGGTCAAAGCGATGTTGAAAAAAGCGTAGAAAAAGAGGATCTTATCTTAAAGATCGAAAGTGCGTTAAAAGACTTTGATGAGCGTGATCAGATGATAGTTCAGCTCTATTACTACGAAGAGCTAAATTTAAAAGAGATCAGCGAGATAATGAACATCAGCGAGAGTAGAATTTCACAAATTCATAAACGTTTGCTTGATCGCATCAGACGCAGCTTGGGGGTTTAATGGCTGATATTTTAAGTCAAGAAGAGATAGATGCGCTACTTGAAGTCGTCGATGAAGACGGCGATACGAGCAATATCGAGATAGAAGAGAGCCCGCAAGGCGAGCAAAAACAGATCATTATCTATGACTTCAAGCGTCCAAACCGCGTCAGTAAAGAGCAACTTCGTGCGATAAAAGGTATCCACGATAAGCTTGCTAGAAATTTGGCTAGTCAAATTTCAAGCGTTATGAGAAGTATCGTCGAGCTTAGACTTCACAGCGTAGATCAGATGACATACGGCGAGTTTTTGATGAGTTTGCCAAGCCCAACTAGCTTTAACGTCTTTTCTATCAAGCCACTTGATGGAAACTGCATCTTAGAGATAAACCCAAGCATAGCATTTCCTATGATAGATCGTTTGCTTGGCGGAACTGGTGAAAATTTCGAGGCAAACAGAGAGCTAACTGACATCGAGGTAAATTTACTTGATGCGGTGCTTAGGATGATCATGCAGCGCCTAAAAGAGAGCTGGTCGATGATAACTGATATGTATCCAAACGTCGAGGCAAAAGAGAGCAGTCCAAACGTCGTGCAGATCGTCTCTCAAAACGAGATCGTCATCATGGTCGTCATGGAGATCATCGTTGGTGGCTCAAGCGGCATGATAAATTTATGCTATCCAGTCATCTACCTAGAGCCGATCCTTTCGCGCCTTGCAAACAGGGACATCATGCTTGGCGAAACGAGCGCTAAAAAGAGCAGAAACAAAGAGCTAAAAACGCTAATAGGCCGTGCTGAGGTGCTTTATGAGGCGATCCTTGGTAAATCAATCGTTAGCGTAAATGAGTTTTTAAATTTAAAAGAGGGCGATATCTTAAGGCTTGATAGAGGAGCTGATGATAAGGCGATCGTTTGTATCGATAAAAAAGAGGTATTTTTAGCTGAAGTTGGGCTTCATAGATTTAGAAAGTCTATCAAGATTGAGCAGCTAATCCGCTCTGACAAAGACGAGATCAAACACATCCTAGAAAAATACGAAGAAGAGCGAAAAGCAAAACTAATGGCATACGACGAGGCCAACGAACACAACAACGAAGAAGAGAGCGAAGATAATGACGAATGAATTTTTTAACATCTTTTCAAATGAGTTAAAAGCGACCATCGAAGGGCTAACTGGCAGAGCGCCAGAGATCGGCGAGAGAAATGAATTTGACGCACCAGCGCAAAATGGTATAAAACCGCCAGTTGTCATGGCTAGCGTGACATTAAGTGGCGACATCAATGCAAAAGCTGAGATCGCCTGCACGCCAGTGCTCATAAGTGCAGTTAGCGAGTGGATGATGGGCGAGGAGGAAATTTCAAAGAATGAAAACCTCGGTAGCGACGAGCTTGACGCTGCAAAAGAGATATTTTCAAACCTTTTTAGTGCATTTAGCACCTCTCTTGGAGCACAAAAAGGCATGCCAAAGATCAGCTTTGAGGTGATAAATGTAAATTTCTTAGATGAAAACTCATCGCTTGATTTTAGCGTTTTTGAAAAGCTTTTTTTGTTTAACATAAAGATCGAGGATCTAAATGAGCATGTGGCTTTTGTCTGCGATCACACGCTTATGAGATTTTTTGAGCCTGCTAAAAGCGAGCCAGTAGATGCTGCAAAAGCCGCAGCTGCTCCTCATGCACTAAAGGGCGAATTTAGCGCAGAAGAGATGAGAAACATCGGCCTTATCATGGACGTAAGGCTACCAATGCGCGTTCGTATCGGCTCAAAAAGGATGCTCTTAAAAGATGTGCTCACTATGGATATAGGCTCAGTCATCGAGCTAAATCAACTTGCAAACGACCCGCTTGAAATTTTGATAGGAGATAAGGTGATAGCCCTTGGCGAAGTGGTTATAATAGACGGTAACTTTGGCATCCAGATCACGCAGATAGGCTCAAAACGCGAGAGGCTTCAGCAGTTAAAATAATGAATGAATTAGTAAATGATCTCTTAAAATTTCCAAGCGTTTTAAAGTATAAAAACAAAAATGTAACCTTCTTTGGCTCGGCTAGATTTGATGAAGAAAATTTCTACTGCAAAAAGGCATACGAGCTAGCTTACAAGCTAAATGAGCTAGGTTTTGCTATCTTAACTGGCGGAGGAGATGGCATAATGAGAGCTGCAAATAAGGGCGCATTTGACAGCGCAAAGTCCCCTAGTGTTGCACTAAACGTGAGGCTTCCATTTGAGCAGCAAACAAATCCATACGTCACCGCAAAATATCTCTTTTCAAATTTAAGCCCAAGAAAATTTGCCCTAACTGACAGCTCTATCGCATTTGTCGTCTTTCCTGGCGGCTTTGGCACACTTGATGAGCTATTTGAAATTTTGGTGCTAGCTCATGTTGGCAGCAAAAAAGTGAAAATTTTTCTTTATGGATGCGAGTTTTGGCAAGGGCTTGATGAGTTTATACGAAAGACGCTGATCCCTCAAAAAACGATAAACGAAGAAGATCTAAATTTATATAAAATCACCGATGATCTAGAGCTTATCGTAAGCGAAATTTTGGCTATTTAAAAATAAGATATAAAATATCGCCTTTAAATTTAAAAAAGGTAAAAATATGAAAATAATGGTTGCAATGAGCGGCGGCGTAGATAGCACGATGACGGCTAAATTTCTGCAAGAGGCTGGGCATGAGGTGCAAGGCTGCTACATGATGCTTCATCAAAAGCCAGGATACCACGAAGAAAACATCAGAAAAGTCAAAAAAGTGGGCGAATACCTTGGCATCAAAGTGCATATCCTCGATCTGCAGGATAAATTTAACGAATATGTCTATGATCCATTTGTCAGGCTCTATAAAGAGGGTAAAACGCCCAATCCTTGCGCCTTGTGTAATAAATTTATAAAGCTTGGAGCGCTACTTGACTTTGCAAAGGCAAATGGCTGCGAGAAGCTTGCTACTGGGCATTACGTGCAGGTGGTTGATGGCTTTATAACCTGCGCCAAGGATCCTAGCAAGGATCAAAGCTACTTTTTAGCTCAGGTGCCAAAAGAGGTGCTAAAAGATGTCATTTTCCCACTTGGAGACAAATTTAAAAAAGACATAAAAGAGCTAGCAAGAGGCGTAAAAGTGCTTGAAGAGTTCGCTACGCAGGCAGAAAGCAGTGAAATTTGCTTTGTGGAAAATACCTACATCGAGGTTTTAAACAAGCACTACAACACAAATTTACCAGGCAATGTGGTGGGTAAAGACGGCAATATCATCGGCCGCCATCAAGGCTACATGCACTACACTATCGGCAAACGCCGTGGCTTTGAGGTTTTTGGCGCTCATGAGCCACACTTTGTCATCAAGATAAATGCCGAAAAAAACGAGATCGTTGTCGGCACGAAGGACGACCTTGCTCAAAAGACGGTCGAGCTTGAAAATGTAAATTTATTTATAGATGAAGATAAATTTGAGTGCGAAACCAAGATAAGATATAGAAGCCCTAAACTTGAGGCTTTTGTAGAGGTTGATAAAGCTAGCAAAACCGCAAAGCTAACGCTAAATCAAAACGCACTTGGCGTAGCGCAAGGTCAGCTTTGCGTGATGTATGAGGGTGACCGCGTCATTGCAAGTGGCTTTATAAAGAACTAAGCGCCTCTCTTATCACCTTGACGTGGCTAAATTCTGGCTCTTTGACAGCAGTTAGAAGCGCCACGTTTTTATACTCTTTTTCTAGCTTTTTAAGCTCTTTTAGCCCCTTTTGCTCCTCTTTGCCATTTAGCTCTTGCCTAAATTTTTTGCAAAACTCATCAAACCTAGCCTCTTTATCTTCATGAAACCATGACCTTAGCTCGTTTGACGGAGTGATTGATTTTAGCCAGATAAAGCTAGAAAATATCTCTTTTTTCACGCCCCTAGGATAAAGTCTATCGATAAAGACACCTTTAAATTTCTCGTCGTCGCTTTTAATAAAGTCGTAAATTCTACATATCTTAAACATGTTTGTTATCTTAGTCCTCATAAATTTACAAATGTAAAATGGTTTAAAAATTTGGTGTAAATTTTGGCTTTTGGAGTAGAAAATTTGACTAAAAATAGTTGGTAAATAAATTTAAATTTAAAGCTCATTTTGATAAAATCACAACATAAAAATTACTAAAAAAGGTTACTATTATGAGAGGCTATAAAATTTTCTCAGGCACCGCAAACATCGAGCTTTCGAAGAAAATTTCGCAATATTTGTCGCTTCCACTCAGTGAAGCTAGCATTAAAAGATTTAGCGATGGTGAGATCAGCGTGCAGATCGGCGAAAGCGTGCGTGGGAAAGATGTTTTTGTCATCCAGCCAACATGTGCCCCAGCAAATATAAATTTAATGGAGCTTCTTATCTTAACTGACGCTTTAAAACGCAGTAGCGCAAGCTCTATAACAGCGATTGTGCCGTATTTTGGCTATGCTAGACAAGACAGAAAAGCAGCTCCTAGAGTGCCTATCACTGCAAAGCTAGTGGCAAATATGATGCAAACAGCAGGCATCGACAGGGTCGTTACTATGGACCTTCACGCAGGACAAATTCAAGGATTTTTCGACATCCCAGTAGATAACCTTTATGGTAGTATCGTTTTTAACGACTATGTAAAAGCTAAAAATTTACCAAACCCAGTCGTCGCAAGCCCAGATGTAGGAGGCGTGGCTCGTGCTAGAGCCTTGGCGAAAAATCTAAATTTATTAGATATGGTCATCGTTGATAAACGCCGCGAGAAAGCAAACGAGAGCGAAGTGATGAACGTGATTGGCGACGTAAAGGGCAAAGATGTGATCTTGGTCGATGATATGATCGACACCGCTGGCACCATAGTAAAAGCAGCTGAGATTTTCAAAGAGCGTGGCGCAACTAGCGTAATGGCGTTTTGCACGCACCCAGTGCTTAGCGGACCAGCCTATGATAGGCTAAAACTTGGCTTTTTAGACGAGCTAGTGGTGACTGATACGATCCCATTAAAAGAAGAACTCCCTTGTATAAAAGTGCTAAGCACAGCTTCACTCTTTGGCGAAGTGATACGCCGTGTTTATCACAATGAAAGCGTAAATAGCTTGTTTTAGTAACCATTGCAGGCTGGATCTCTAGCCTACTAAATTTATCCGATTTGGCTGATTGATATTTATCTTTTGGGTTAAATTTCTAGCCCAAAAGACTTAAAATCCTGCTTGTAACAAGCCTAAATTTGAAGTCAAATAAACAAAAATCGCAATGAAATCTCGCCACTAAATTTCTATACGCTAGCTACTAAAATTTAAATAAGCCGTAATTTAAGGTGCAGTGCCGATGAGATCCGCGTTGGAGCTGCGACAAATGCTGTAAGGATCGCACAAAAATGGATCTCGGTGCAGGAGTAGTTTGTAAATTTATTTTGGCTAGAAAGGATCAAGCCCTAGCCTAAATTTACCTTGCAAGTTCGTCTAGCAAGTCTTGCAAAGTAACGCTTTTTAGCTCGTTTTCTAGCGCAGTTTGTGCCCTTAAAAAGTGTCCGCCTAAAAGCTCCTCTATCCTGCCACCAAGCGGGCAGGCCTTTGGTGAATCAGAGTGAATTTTAAAAAGTTTTTCTTTATTATTTACTGCGTTAAAAATTTCAAGTAAATTTATATCTTTTGGCTCTTTTGCAAGGCTCACTCCACCAACTCCAGCTGCGACATTTACGAGCCCTGCAGCCTTTAAGACGCCAAGTAACTTTCTAACGATAACTGGGTTTGTATTTATGCTGCTAGCTATAAATTCGCTTGTAACCTTCTCATTTTCAAAAAATTTAGCACACAAAAGCGCGTGTATTGCGGTTGAAAATTTAATGCCAACTTGCATGATCGTCCTTAAATTTTTCGTGATTATACTTAAATTTTCTGCCAAAGACAGCCAGCTAAATTTGACTTACGAGCCTTTGCTAGCTGTCAAATTTATAAACTCACGCTCTCTCGCCAACTGCAGTGAAGCGCTTTTGGATAAATTTCTTATTTTTTAGCTCATCGATGATCGCAAGCGCAAGGTCTGCGTAGCTTATGTAGCTCTCATTTTGTGAGTTTAGTATGAGATCGTCCCCGCCAAGCATGTATTTGCCGGTGCGAGCGCCATTTTCATCGTAGTCGGCTGCTGGACTTACATATGTCCAAAGCACGTTTGCGCTACCTTTTAGCACAAAATAAGACTCCGCCGTAGCCTTTGCCACGCCCATATATGCCGCTGGGAAGTCTGGGGTGTCCATGAGCATAGTGCCCTTGTCATCAACAAATAACGTGCCAGCGCCGCCAACTACGATGAGTCTTGTGCTAGTGCCTTCTAGTAAATTTACTAGGTGAGCGGCCACTTTTTTGTGAAGTGGGAAGGTTTCTTCGCTCCATGCTGCAAATGCGCTGATAACGGCGTCAAAGCCTGCTAGATCGGCCTTTGTAAGCTCGAAAATATCTTTATAAACGACCTTTACGCTTTCGTTTTTATACTCTTTGTTTCTAATGATCGCTGTGACGTCGTAACCTTGTTTTAGTGCCTCATTTACTAAATTTGTACCGCTTTTGCCGTTTGCACCTATGATTGCTATTTTCATGTTTTTCCTTTAAATTTGTCTTTAAATTTAGAGCCAGCTTGGCTTTACGTCATCAACTATCACGCCGTCACTCATTGTGTATTGCTCTAGGCTACCGCGTTTTGTTTGGATGCAGATCATTTTGATGCCGTTTTTGCCAGCCCTAAAGCACCTTTTGCCATCTGGATCTATGCGCACCGCGTCGCCTTTGCTTACTTTTATCACTTCGCCGTCGATGAAAAGCTCGCCATCGCCCTCAATGATGATGTAAAGCTCCTCGTTTTGCTTGTGCGCATGGACAAATGGCACGCTCACGTTTGCTGGAAGCTCGTTTATAGATACCTCACAGCCAGTTAAATTTAAAGCCTCTTTTAGCTCAACTCTTGGCTCGTTTGTGATCTTTGCAACCTGATAATTTTTCATTTTGTTCTCCTTGTTTTTTGTGTTGTAATCTTTTTATTTACAACCGATGAGCGAAGTATAGTGATTTTTTGTTGTAATGTCAAGAGTTACAACAAAAATTTATCAAAATTTATAAATTTGAGCTAAAATTCGCAAAATTTTTAGGAGTAAATTTGCAAAATAACACCTTTAAAACGCTAAAGAGCATAGCGACCGAGCACAACAAAAAGCTCATTTTAACCTTTGCTTTAGTGTTAGCAGAGAACGGACTTTTTCTAGCATACCCGATATTTGCGAGCTTTGCGATCAATGCAATCATGCAAGGAAATACGTTAAATGCCCTCATTTACGCACTTTTTGTGCTCGTAGCGTGGCTTGTAGGAGCCATTAGGCGCCGCGTGGATACGCAAGTTTTTGCAAATATCTACGCAAAGCTTGCTGTAAATGTCATCATGAATGAAAAACAAAATGCCAAAGACGACTCCGCCATCATCGCCAGAGTAGCGCTCTCGCGAGAGTTTGTAAATTTCTTTGAGACGCATTTCCCTATGTTTTTTACATCGGTTATTTCGATCATCGGCTCAGCGTTTATGCTCATCTTTGTCGAGCCAAAGGTCGCTGTGGCGTGCTTTGTAGTGATGACCTTTTTTCTTATATTTTTACCAAGATATATCAAGAAAAATGACGACCTTTATCTTCGCTTAAATGACCGCCTAGAAAAAGAGGCAAAGGTGATAGGTGTTTTTAATAAAAGCACGCTAAATAGGCACTATGATGTCGTTTCTAAATTTCGTATAGCGATCTCAAACAGGGAAGCGATGAGCTATTTTATTATCAGTCTTGACGACTCGCCAAAGCTCATCGAAGAGTTTTCAAATTTAAAAGATATCGGTAAGAGGGTCGACGCCCAAAAGAAGGACAATGATGCACAACAAGAGCGTTCTTAGAAATTCGTTTTTTCTAATTTTCACGTTTATGATAGTTGAGGCCGTTTTTGGCTTCGTTTCAAACTCGCTTGCGCTTATTAGCGACGCATTTCACATGCTCTCAGACGCCGCGGCTCTCTTTTTGTCGCTGGTCGCTTTTAAGATCGCAGAAAAAAGGGCAAATTTGCAAAAGACTTTTGGCTACAAAAGGGTCGAGATAATCGCTGCTTTCATAAATGCTATCGCTCTTATCGCGCTTGCTATCTTTGTCGTAGTTGAAGCGATCATTAGGCTTTTTAACGAGCCAGAGATCAAAGCTGAAACGATGCTTTTTGTTAGTATTTTGGGGCTTGTGATAAATTTAGTCGTGGCTATTTACATGCACAAAAGTGCTGATACAAAAGAAAATTTAAACATGAAAGGTGCTTATCTGCACGTGCTTGGTGACACGCTTGGCTCGGTTGGAGCGATCGTTGCAGCGCTTCTTGTGATGAAATTTGACTTCACGCAGGCTGACAGCATCGCAAGTATCTTTGTATCGATACTCATCATAAAAAGCGGTGCTAGCTTGCTAAAAGATAGCTTTAATATCCTAATCGAAGCTGTGCCGCTTAAGCTTGATACTGATGAAATTTTAGGCGTTATAAAGGGCGTAGATGGCGTTAAAATCGTGCATGATCTGCATATATGGGCGATAAATGCCGGCACAAATGCGCTCATAGCTCATGTAGTGGTGGATGACGCGCTAAGCGTAGCTGAAATTTCAAAGATGATAAAGCGCATCGAGCACGAGCTTTCTCACGTTGGCATCGGCCACGTCACGCTTCAGTTTGAGAGCGAGAGCCTTGGGCACAAAGACGATCTCATCTGCGAGCTAAAAAGCGAGCATAAAGACGAGCACTTTGGGCATCATCACTAAAATTTGAGTGAAATTTGACGTAAAAGAGTTAAATTTAATGTTGCGTATAAAATAATTGTCTAATAGTCGTCAATTTGTGCTTTTATTGGTAGCAGTTTTGTTGTATTAAATTTGCAGTAGCCTTGATCTGTGCTCTATTTTGCATGAAAAAGGATTATATATTTATTTTGTTGGTGGTGCTAAATTTTGCTCTATATTTTAATGTCATAGACACCCCTTTTGAACAACCAGAGCTTTGGACTTATCACGTGCCAGCGCTTGCAAATGCGACTTATGGGCTTAAAGTTTTAGTTTATGCCTCGGCATTTTTAGGCTTTTTGCCACTTGTGGCTTGTGCCTATTTTTTTATATTCACTTTGCGTTGTGCTCTGCGCTTTGTGTAAAAGTTTAAGAGCTAAATTTGAGCTTTAAATTTAAGCCTTGCTAGCCTAGCAAACTCATTTTTACTCAACTTTAACGATTTTTTTTATAAAATCGCCTAAAATTTAACTAGGGATTTCATGAAAAACATTAGAAATTTTAGCATCATCGCTCATATCGACCACGGCAAAAGCACGCTTGCTGACCGTCTCATTCAGGAGTGTGGCGCTGTTAGCGACCGTGAGATGAGCTCGCAGATCATGGATACGATGGATATAGAAAAAGAGCGTGGCATTACGATCAAAGCCCAATCTGTCCGCCTAAACTACGCACTAAATGGGCAAAATTTTGTTCTAAATTTGATAGACACCCCAGGACACGTTGATTTTAGCTACGAGGTGAGCCGCTCTTTGGCTAGTTGCGAGGGCGCACTACTTGTCGTGGATGCTTCTCAGGGCGTGGAGGCGCAAACCATCGCAAACGTCTATATCGCACTTGAAAATAACCTAGAGATCATCCCAGTCATCAATAAGATCGACCTACCAGCGGCTGACCCTGCTAGGGTAAAAGACGAGATCGAGCACATCATCGGACTTGACTGCTCAGGAGCTATCGAAGTGAGCGCAAAAACAGGCGTTGGCATAAAAGAGCTGCTTGAAGCGATCATCATGAGGATCCCTGCACCAAATGGCGATGCTAGCAAGCCTACAAAGGCGCTCATTTACGATAGTTGGTTTGACAACTATCTTGGCGCGCTTGCTCTTGTGCGCGTTTATGATGGTGTAATTTCAAAAAATGATGAAATTTTGGTCATGGGCACGGGCAAAAAACATATCGTGCTTGACCTTATGTACCCAAATCCGATCGCACCGATCAAGACTAAAACGCTTAGCGCTGGCGAGGTTGGTATCGTTGTTTTGGGGCTTAAAAACGTTAGCGACGTGCAAGTTGGAGATACGATAACGCGGTCAAGAAATCCCTTAAAAGAGCCAGTTGGCGGCTTTGAGAGGGCTAAGCCGTTTGTATTTGCGGGACTTTATCCTATTGAAACTGATAAATTTGAAGATCTGCGTGACGCTCTGGATAAGCTAAAGCTAAATGACAGCTCCATTAGTTATGAGCCAGAGACCTCGGTCGCACTTGGATTTGGCTTTAGGGTTGGTTTTTTGGGTCTTCTTCATATGGAGGTCGTCAAAGAGAGGCTGGAGCGTGAGTTTGACCTTGATCTCATCGCCACAGCGCCGACTGTGACTTATGAAGTCATCCAAACTGATGGGCTAAATTTAAAAATTCAAAACCCAAGCCAGCTACCACCAGTCAATAAAATAGACTCTATCCTTGAGCCATACGTGAAGGCCACTATCATCACGCCAAGCGAGTTTTTGGGCAACATCATCACGCTTTTGAACAACCGCCGTGGCATACAAACAAAGATGGACTACATTACGACTGACCGCGTATTACTCGAGTATGACATACCGATGAATGAGATCGTGATGGACTTTTATGACAAGCTAAAATCAAGCACCAAAGGCTACGCGAGCTTTGACTACGAGCCTAGCGACTACCGCGTGGGTGATCTAGTAAAGCTTGATGTAAAAGTAGCTGGCGAAACGGTCGATGCGCTCTCTATCATCGTGCCTGAGAGCAAGGCGCAGACAAAGGGCAGGGACTTTGTAAAGGCGATGAAAGAGATCGTGCCACGTCAGCTCTTTGAGGTGGCGATACAAGCGAGTATCGGCAACAAAATCATAGCTCGTGAAACCGTAAAATCAATGGGTAAAAACGTCACAGCCAAGTGCTACGGCGGCGATATCACTCGTAAGAGGAAGTTGCTTGAGAAGCAAAAAGAGGGTAAGAAGAGGATGAAGGCGATAGGAAAGGTAAATTTGCCGCAAGAAGCCTTTTTGAGCGTTTTAAAAATAGACTAATGCGTTGTCTCGCTTTGTCATACTTCGTTGTGACTAAAATTTACTCGGTCATTACCTGCCATGGTAACTCCCGTCGTAAATTTTACCCACGCCTCGTCTGACTTTGCGATACTGCCGCAGCAAGGATCTTATTTTGGCAAATAGGTTTTTGATTAAATTTAAAATGCTAAATTTACGTGAAATTAAGGAAGCATCATGCCATTTGTGAAAATTTGCGTGACAAAAGAGAATGATAGCCCAAGTGTGGAGCAAAAAGAGAAGATGATAAGCGGAGTTACAAAACTAATAAGCGAAATTTTAGGTAGAAGCGCTCAAAATACCGTTGTCATTATCGATGAGATCGATACGAACAACTACGGCATCGCTGGCGAGAGCGTGAAAAATCTCCGCAAAAAACAAAAAGAGCAAAAGGAAGTGAAATGCTAAGAGCGACATTATTAGCAATTTTTGCAGCCGTCTTTCTAACTGGCTGCGTGGCAAAAGCTAGCCTTTGTCTATCGTGCGAGGGCATAGACGGCGTGCAAAGTGCAAGCATAAGTAGCGAAGATAAGACCTATTTTGAAGAGGTTATGAGGATCCCAGCTGACTGCAGCGCTTGCAGGGGCAGGGGCGATGGCGTCTTTATAAATGGCGTCAAGTATAGAAGCGACGTGGCGATAAATTGCTGCTTGGAAAAAAATATGATCGACATAAATGTTGGGCTAAAAAAGGTATATTTTCATAGGATCGTGGATGCTAGAAGCAGCGCAAGGTCGATTTATTACACAAGAGAAGATGGTAGTGGCGTAGTCTTTAACTCAAACCCACGCCTTGAAGTGCTCTTTTATATGTTTTTAAAACGTGAGCTAAATTCGCGTGGCATCGTGGTCGTGGATACGCAAACATCGCCTTATACATATAGGCTTGATTTTAGATTTGACGAGCTTAGAGGCACTTACTCAAGAAGCTCAGAAATTTTAAACGGACATCTATACGGCGAGCTCGTGCTTTCAGATATAAATTTCAAAAAACGAATTCCTATCTCGACTAGACACCACGTGGAGGAGCTTGAGGCGTCAAAAAGTGGTCAGTTTGACTTCTTTATCGCGCTTTTAGTCAAGCAAGCTGCCATAAAAGTGGCTGATGAGATCACTAAACTTTGAAAGGAAAAATATGAGTAAATTTAAATTTCTAGCTATCTTTGGACTTTTTGTCCTATTTTTGAGCGGTTGTGCGCCTACTCAGACAGTAGTTGCCTTCGATCCTTACAAAACTGCTGCAAGTCAGCAAGCTAACGGCCTTGAAGTCTATATAAGCGCGGTGCATGATAATCGCAAAAACAAAAGCACTATTGCAACTATAACCGATGGTAGAGGCACTGTAAAAGAGTATGTCGTGCTTCAAAACGATCTTGCGACTTACTTTAGCGACTCTCTTAAAAGAGAGCTTGCAGCACGTGGCGCAAATGTAAATGGCATGGGTGGCGTTGTGGTTGAAGTTTTCATAAACGAATTTGAAGCAAATATGAGCGGATATAACAGCGACAACACAAGGGGCAAGATAAAGATCACTCTTAAAATCCAAAAAGGCGATCAAAGCATCATCAAAAATATCTCAAACAACCAAACCAAATTTGAGCTAGTTCGCACTGGCGGAGCATTTAAGCCATTCTTAACAGACATCATAAATGACGCTGTTAAGCGCTCTGCGATCGCTATCTTAAATAGCTGATGTTTTGTGCGTTTTGCAAGAGCTTTACGCTAAAGACATTTTGTAAAACCTGCTCGCAAATTTTAAGCGAGCCAAGCCCTGTGGCAAGAGAGCTGGAGGGCTTTAAAATTTATAGCTTTTACGGCTACTCTGAGATCAAAGAGCTCATCTACTCAAAGCACCAAATGCACGGACTTTTTATCTATAAAAATTTAGCCAAATTTGCTTTTAAGAAATTTGCTAAAAGCTTTAGCTTTCCAGAGCAAATTTATGCTCTGCCGATAGATGATAGAGTGCATCATGGCTACTCGCACACGGCTATTTTGGCAAATGAACTTCGTGCTAAAAACCTTAAACCCATCTTTCACGCCCTGCATGCGACAAGCAACGTCAGCTACAGCGGCAAGGATCTTAAATTTAGACAAAACAATCCAAGAAATTTTAAAATTTTAAAAAAGATCACGGCGCCAGTTATCTTGATAGATGACATCGTAACCACTGGCACAACGATACTAGAAGCTAGAGATACGCTCCAAAAAGCAGGCGTTGATGTGCTTTTTGCGCTTGTTTTAGCAGATGCTAGAAACTAAAATTTATGTGAAATTTGACTTGAAATTTCACACCTAAATAATTGTAAATAGCTATTAACCATAAAAATTTTTTGCCGATATAAAGATAAAATTTTACACAAAGGGATTTTGTTTATGAAAAAAGCAGCAAACAAGATTGCACTCATTATCGTGGTGCTTTTAGTTGTCTCGCTTGGCGTGTTTTCAACGGTGAATTACACAAATACCAAGGAGAGGATTTACGATCTAGCAAAGGAGTCTAAGACTTCATCTTCAAAAGTTTTGCAGTTTTATATGAATGCATTTTTTGAAGACAAGCTTGCAGCCGTTCAAAATTTTGCTAGTTACATCGAGGCGCATCCGCAAATTTTAGATGACAAAGAGGCTTTAGAAAAAGTGCTGATGAACGCAGCACAGGTTACTGATTTTTCTGAGTTTTACTTTGGTTATGCGGCTGATGGTGCTGTTTATAACGCTGTGCTTGATGGCAAAGAGCGTAAATTTATGGTTTTTGATCAGAGAAAAAACTATGATGCGAGGATTAAAGGCTGGTACAAGGACGCTATTGCAAAAGAGGGCATTATCTTTTCAGCTCCATATACAAGCTCAGCTGGTGGCTTAAATTTAACTATCGCTAAAAAGATAGTTGTTGATGGCAAGGTTGTTGGTGTCTTTGGCGTGGATATGGGCATAGATAAGCTTGACAATGAGCTTAATAAGATAAAACCAACTCCAAGTAGCGCGATAGCTTTATTTGATCTAGAGCATAAAAAGATAATTCATTTTGTTCATAAGGATCTTGTTTTATCTGATGCTAGCGAAGCTATGAAGATCATTGACGACTACTCAAACGAGTATAAGAAAAATGGAGATAAAACATTTACTTACAATCTTAGAGGCACAGAGAGGCTTCTTGCTTGCGAGCTTTACGATCAAGCAAACTGGCTTGTGTGCTCTGCAAACTCTTGGAGCGATTATGACGCAAGCCTTAGCAAAACACTTGTCTCACAAGTCATCTCATCAGTTATATTTATAATAGTCATCGTAGCGCTTCTTATATTTATCGTTAGCAGATCGCTTAAGCCACTCTCAAAGATATCTGATTCGCTTATTTCGTTCTTTAAATTTCTAAACTACGAGATCAAAGAGCCAGTTAAGTCAAATATCGTTTCTAAAGATGAATTTGGCGTTATGTCTTCTCTTATAAACGAAAACATCCAAAAGATCCAAACATCTAAAGAAAAAGAAAACACCTTCATCCAAAAAGCCAACACCTTTGTAAATGAGATAAAAGATGGTAACTATGAAGCAAGCTTAGAAGCTGATACTAATAACCCAGCTCTAAATCAACTAAAAAGCACATTTAAAGATCTACAACTTGCTCTTAAAAATGCAATATCAAGTAATGGTAAAGATGTACTTGATCTACTAAACACTTATAAAAACCAAGACTTTACAAAAAGACTTGATGATGATGGTAAGATAGCAAGTGGTATAAACTCTCTAGGCATAGAAATATCTAAAATGCTAAATGACAATCTAAACCAAGCTCAAGTACTAGAAGAAAAAGCTAAACTTCTAGCAAGCTCAGTTTCTAAAGTAGCAAGCTCAGCAAACACTCAAGCAAATAGCTTACAAGAAAGTGCTGCTGCAGTTGAACAAATGTCTAGCTCAATGAATGCCATCTCTCAAAAGACAGCTGATGTTATAAGACAATCAGATGAAATTAAAAACATCATAACTATCATTAGAGATATAGCAGATCAAACAAACCTTCTAGCTCTTAATGCTGCAATTGAAGCTGCACGTGCAGGAGAACATGGTAGAGGATTTGCCGTTGTTGCTGATGAAGTAAGAAAGCTAGCTGAGAGAACTCAAAAATCTCTAGGTGAGATAGAAGCAAATACAAATGTATTAGCTCAATCAATAAATGAGATGAGTGAATCAATCAAAGAGCAAAGTGAAGGCATAAATATGATAAATCAATCAGTTGCTCAAATAGATCATCTAACAAAAGAGAATGTGGTAGTTGCTAACCAAGCTAATGAAGTCACATCAGAAGTAGATGAGATGGCTAAAGCTATAGTTGAAGAGGTTAGGAAGAAGAGGTTTTAACTTCTTAATAAACAAACTTAAATTTGTTTAAACAAGACTACAAAACAAATTATAAATTTTATTATTAAGGGGGAAGAGGCTTGAATTACGGTCTGCTTGCAGTTGCGAGCCTGCGAAGCAAAAGAGCTCCCTTCCCCCTTAACAAATCCTCCAACCCCTACGACGTTCAAGGTGCATGCAATGGTGCTGAAGCACTGCATGCGTTTTATGACAAAGAAACTTCAAGTAAATTTTAAAATTTCATGAACGAGTAATTTCGGCTCTAAAATTTGAGCTAAGAGGTAAGCGAAGCCAAATTTTAGTAGTCAATTCTTGCGAGTGAGTGAAAGTTTAAAATTTGCTTTTAGATATAAATTTATTAAAAGGGAGACAAGGGGGCTTAAACTACGCTCTGCTTGCAGTTGCGAGCTAGTGAAGCAAAGCCCGTCTCCTTATCCCTTTTTATCCTCTTTCACCGGGTTTATGCTTGAGGAGGGCTTTAAATTAATCTATAAAAATAATTAAGATATTTAATAAATTACACTATTTACCAAATAAAACATAATTTTCATCCTATTATATGTGTTACATTTCTACTCAGCTATTTAAATAAATTATAATTTATTTTTTAAGATTTACTTGTAAAATCCCCATAAATATGTAGAAAAATTGCTTTAAACTATCACATCATCTCTTTTATCAAGGGCTATTTATATAAATTTTCTTAAACTAATATGTAATTTTATATTTTAAGTTTATTAAAAATTTTATCTATGTAAATCAGGGGTAAATAAGTTTAATGAGGATAATATCTATTAAATTTGTTTAAATCTTTTAAGGAGAAAAAATGAATCGACGAGATTTCATCAAAAGTGCTGCAGCTAGTGCTGCTTGTGCTAGTGCCGGTATCGCTGTGCCAAGCTCGCTAAGTGCGGCAAATGAAGCTGAAAAAGGCTGGCGTTGGGATAAGGCTGCCTGTAGATTTTGTGGAACCGGATGTGGCATCATGGTTGCTACAAAAGAGGGCAAGATAGTAGCCGTAAAAGGCGATCCAGAAGCACCAGTAAATCGCGGTCTAAACTGCATCAAAGGCTACTTTAACGCTAAGATCATGTACGGCGAAGATAGGATCACTCATCCACTTTTGCGCGTAAATGAAAAGGGCGAATTTGACAAAAAAGGCAAATTTAAGCAAGTAAGCTGGAAGCAAGCATTTGACGTGATGGAAGCTCAGTTTAGAAAGACTTATAACGAGCTTGGACCTCACGGTATCGGCGTGCTTGGCTCTGGTCAATACACAATCCCAGAGGGCTACGCAGCAGTTAAGCTTATAAAGGGCGGCTTTAGAAGCAACAGCATCGATCCAAACGCAAGACACTGTATGGCAAGTGCGGTTGTTGGCTTTATGCAAGTTTTTGGTATCGATGAGCCAGCAGGCTGCTTTGATGACATCGAGCTAACAGATACCATCATAGCTTGGGGAGCAAATATGGCTGAGATGCACCCGATCCTTTGGGCACGCGTGAGCGATAGAAAGCTTAGTGATCCTGATAGAGTAAAGGTTGTAAATTTAAGCACCTACTCAACTAGAACATCAAATTTAGCCGATATCGAGATCATTTTTGCTCCGTCATCTGACCTTGCTATCTGGAACTACATCGCTCGTGAGATAGTCTATAATCACCCTGAGATGATCGATGAAGAATTTGTTAAAAAACACTGTGTCTTCACAACTGGTCCAGCTGACATCGGATATGGCTTACGTCCAGACATCCACCACAAAAAATATGCTCCAAGCGAGCTAGACACCGCAGCGACTGAGAAGTCAAAGGTGTTAAGCGAGGCTGAGGGTGTTACACTTGCATATCTTGGACTAAAAGCTGGCGATACACTAGAAAACAAAAATGCTGCCAAGGCTGATGCACACTGGCAAATAACATTTGAAGAGTTTAAAAAAGCTCTTGCGCCTTACACACTTGACTTTACAGCTAAGGTAGCAAAAGGCGATCCAAACGAAGATATCAATGAATTTAAGAAAAAACTAAAAGCACTTGCTGATCTTTACATCGAGAAAAACCGCAAAGTCGTTAGCTTCTGGACTATGGGCTTTAACCAACACCAACGTGGCACATGGGTAAATGAGCAAGCTTATATGGTGCATTTCTTGCTCGGCAAGCAAGCACTCCCAGGCTCAGGCGCCTTTTCTCTAACTGGCCAACCAAGTGCGTGCGGAACTGCAAGAGAGGTTGGAACATTCGTTCACCGCTTACCAGCTGATATGGTCGTCGCTAATCCAAAACACAGAGAGATCACTGAAAAACTTTGGAAACTTCCTGCTGGCACACTAAGCGGCACTCCAGGCTCACACTATGTAAAAATGATGCGTGATCTTGAAGATGGCAAGGTTAAATTTATCTGGGTTCAAGTAAATAACCCATGGCAAAACACTGCAAACGCAAACCACTGGATCAAAGCAGCTCGCGAAATGGACAACTTCATCGTCGTAAGTGACCCTTATCCAGGAATTTCTGCAAAAGTAGCTGACCTTATCCTCCCAACTGCGATGATCTACGAAAAATGGGGCGCATACGGTAATGCTGAGAGAAGGACACAGCACTGGAGACAGCAAGTGCTCCCTGTTGGCGAAGCGATGCCTGATATCTGGCAAATGCTTGAGTTTAGTAAACGCTTTAAGCTAAAAGATGTTTGGGGTGAGAAAAAAGTAAATGACAAAGTGACACTTCCAAGCGTGCTTGAAGCTGCAAAAGCTATGGGATATAGCGAAGAAGATACGCTATTTGACGTGCTTTTTGCAAATGAAGATGCTAAGAAATTTAGCGCAAATGATCCGATCATGGAAAACTACGACAATACAGAAGTCTTTGGCGACAGCAGAAAAGTTATCGGCTCTGATGGTAAAGAATTTAAAGGATATGGATTTTTCATCCACAAATATCTTTGGGAAGAGTATAGAAAATTTGGCGTTGGTCACGGTCACGACCTAGCTGACTTTGACACTTACCACAGAGTAAGAGGTCTAAGATGGCCGGTAGTTGATGGCAAAGAGACTCAGTGGAGATTTAACACTAAATTTGACCCATACGCTAAAAAAGCTGCTCCAAATGATAAATTTGCATTCTACGGCAACAAAAACGCAGCCCTTCCAACAGGCGATCTAAAAGGCGTAAAAAATCAAGAGAAAACTCCTCTTGCAAACAAAGCAAAAATTTTCTTCCGCCCTTACATGGATCCATGCGAGATGCCAAGCAAAGATTATCCATTCTGGCTATGTACTGGCCGTGTCCTAGAGCACTGGCATACAGGTACGATGACTATGCGTGTTCCTGAGCTTTATAGAGCCGTCCCAGAGGCACTTTGCTACATGCACGAAGATGACGCTAAAAAGCTTGGCGTGCTTCAAAATGAGATCGTTTGGGTCGAGTCACGCCGCGGAAAGGTAAAAGCAAGGGTAGATCTAAAAGGTAGAAATAAGCCGCCAGTAGGTCTTGTTTATGTGCCTTTCTTTGACGAAAACGTATTTATAAATAAAGTCTGCCTTGACGCTACTTGCCCGATCTCAAAAGAGACAGACTATAAAAAGTGCGCGGTTAAAATTTACAAGGCATAAAAGTGGCTGATATGGAATTTTCAAGTAGGCGTGAAGCTTTGAAATTTGGAGCTAAGGCAGCGATCTTAGCTCTTGGCGGAGGCTTTGTGTGGTCACTTAGTGCCAAAGCCTCACCGCTTATACTTCTTAGACCGCCTGGTGCGAAAGCAGAGGAGCAGTTTTTAAAGAGCTGTATCAAATGCGGGCTTTGTGTAGAGGCCTGTCCATTTGATACGCTAAAACTCGCTACTCTTGAAGATGGTATAAGTGTCGGTACGCCTTATTTTGAGCCTAGAAAAATTCCTTGTCATATGTGCGAGCATATCCCTTGCGTGCCAGCCTGTCCGACTGGGGCACTGGACGCAAATTTAGTTAGCACAGCTGGCAAACTAGACATAAATAAAGCCAAAATGGGCGTTGCAGTGGTCGATATGAAAAACTGCGTGGCATACTGGGGCATACAGTGCGATGCTTGCTACAGATCCTGTCCGCTCATAGATAAGGCCTTGTATCTTGAGTATCGCCGCAACGAAAGGACGCAAAAGCATGCATTTTTACTCCCAGTAGTTGATAGCGATATCTGCACAGGATGCGGCGTATGCGAACGAGCCTGTATCACCGAAAAAGCAGCCATTACTGTGCTAAACCGTGAGGTTGTGCTTGGTAAAGTTGGCGATAACTACGTCAAAGGCTGGATAAAAGAAGATGAAAGGCGCGTGGATGATGCCAACAGCAAGATAAAGCTCGACATCAAAAAGGCGACTGACTATCTAAATGGCGGTGAGCTATGAAATTTTTAATCTTAAGACGAATAACTCAAATTTCTATCCTAGTGCTATTTATCCTAGGAAATGTTTATGGAGTTAAGATACTTAGCGGAAATTTAAGCTCATCTTTGCTTTTTGGACAAATTCCACTAAGCGATCCATTTGCGGTGCTTCAAATTTTACTAGCAGGCTTTAGCGTAGGCATAAATGCAATAATTGGCGCTATTATCGTCTTTGCATTTTACGCGCTCATCGCCCCAAGGGCATTTTGCTCGTGGGTTTGCCCAGTAAATTTACTAACCGACATTGCTTACAAGCTAAGAGAGAAATTTGGCTTTAAGGGTGAGAAAATTTTAAACGTAAGTAAAAATTTGCGCTACTACTTGCTAGCGCTCACTCTTATCTTAAGCCTTGCTCTGTCAATGCCAGCGTTTGAGAGCATTAGCTTTGTTGGTATCATCCAGCGTGGCATCATCTACGGCTCAGTTAGCGCCATTGGCATCGCCATTGGCATAGTTGCCTTTGATATGTTCGTGCTAAAGCGCGGAATTTGCTCACACATCTGCCCTCTTGGTGCATTTTACGCGGTGATATCAAAATTTGCACTCATCAGAGTAAAACACGACGCAAATGCCTGCACAAAATGTATGAAGTGCAAGCTCGTCTGCCCAGAGGTGCAAGTGCTAGATATGATAGGTAAAGAGAGCCGCGCGGTTAGCTCAAGCGAGTGCATAAGCTGCGGTAGATGCATCGACGTTTGCGGCGACGGGGCGTTAAATTTTAGTATTAGAAATTTAAGGAGAGAAAAATGAAAATGAAAATAATGGCGCTTGGAGCACTATGCGCTGCCTTTTTAGCGGCATGTGCATTGAATAATCCAAGCATTAGCGATTCGCAAATCGGCCTTAGAAATGTCGATTTGTTAGATGATAAAGACGTTGTTTTAAAAGACATCAACTACACAAAAGAGCCAGCGGGTATGGCAAAGAGATTTGACAGATCTTTTGAAAATGCACCTCCGTTTATCCCACACGACACTGAGGGTTTGGTGCCTATCACAAAAGATTCAAATATGTGCGTAACCTGCCACATGCCTGAGTTTGCAAAAGATAGCGGAGCTACTCCTATCCCAGCTTCTCACCTTTATGACATCAGAAACAAAAAAGATCTTGCAGGCAAGCTTGATGATGAGAGATATAACTGTACAACTTGCCACGTCGAACAACAAAATGGTGTAACTCAGCTTGTTGGCAATAAATTTAAGCCTGACTTTAGAGATAAAAACGGCTCACATAAGTCAAATTTACTAGACGTTTTAAATGACGGCGTTAAGTAATGCAAAGCAGGCGAGAGCTAATTAGTAAAATTTTGGGGGCAAAACCTGCTCCCAAATTTATAGATCCACCATTTTTTAGCGGAGAATTTGACTGCGCAGGATGCGATGCTAGCTGCGTAAGTGCGTGTGAAAAAGAGCTTCTTAGCTTTGAAAATGAAAGAGTTGTTTTTAAAGTTAAAAAGCTAGGCTGCGACTTTTGCGAAGAGTGCGCGAAAGCTTGTCAAAGTAGTGGTCACCTGACACTAAGCTTAAACTCGCCAAAGAGCATAAACGCAAAGGTTAGCATAAACGTCGCTAGCTGCCTAGCGTGGAATGACACGATTTGCTACAACTGCCTTGATGCTTGTAAATTTAAAGCGGTTGAGTTTCTTGGTGTTTTTCGCCCTATAATCAATCAAAATTGCGTCAGCTGCGGCGAGTGCTTTGATGTTTGTTTTAAAAATTCGCTTGAGATGGAGGCTTTATGAGAGTTTTATTTTTCTTTTTTTGCTTGTTAAATTTTGTCTTTGCAAATGAGATCACAACGCCTATTAAAGAGATAGAAGCTAGTGCAAATGTGCTTGGCACCACGCTGATAAATGGCAAACTTTTTATCGCAACTGATGGTGGCACGGTTGAAATTTACGATCCAAAAGAGTCTAAATTTGATGAGATCATCAAAATGGATGATATAAAAACCTACGTTAGCGACCATGAGAGGCCAAAAATTTTAAATGTCGATGAGCTAAATGGCAAGATGCTCATCCTAAGCGAGGGTGACTACGCCACAAAGGTGCTTTATATAAGAGAAAATGGGCAGATGAGAAGCATAAAAATGGCTAATCAAGCGATAAAAAAGGCTCTATTTTTAGATGATGAGCATATAGCACTTGCCTCAATCAGCAATGAAATTTACTTTTTAAATCTAAAAAGTGGCGAAATTTATAATAGCTTTAAGATCTCTATCGCGATGCTCTCAGACATGGAGATAAGCGAAGATAGAGGCACGCTAGCGATCGCTTGTGAGAGTGGCAAGGTCTATTTTTACAACGTTCGCACTAAAAAGATGGACAAAATTTTAGACATCCATACTGATAATATCTACGACATCGCCTACAAAAATGGCGTCATGATCAGCGGAGGCACCGATAGGATCGCTGGCATCTTCTCAGCTGGAACGCTAAAAAAGATAAATACTGGCTTTTTGGTTTATGGTGTTGGGCTTAGTAGCGACGGTAAGATCGCAGCGTATATGAGCGACGAGATGAGCGATGTAAATTTGGTTGATAGCGTCACTTTGGATAAGATCGCGATGCTAAAAACTGGTCAAAGCACGATAAATAGCATAGTTTTCATAAGCGACAACGAGGTCGTAACCTCTGCTTATGAGAAGAAAATTTTATTTTGGAGAGTTAGATGAATATTTCAAGCCTGATAGTCTATACAGATAATAAAAATGAGAGCGTCAAAAGCGAAATAAGCAAACTAAAAGAGTGCGAGATCATCACTGACGCAGAAGATAGGATCGTGGTGGTCGTTAGCTCAGAGAGCATCGAAGATGAGATCAGAGTTTTTAAGATGATAGAGGGCATTAGCGGCGTGGTGAGCGTTGCGATGGTTTATAGCTATCAAGAGGACGCCGAGGAAAATAGAGAAAGGCTTGAAGCAAACGGCAAGATAAGTGAAATTTTGACAAGCGATGACGTAAAAGCCGAAGATATCGCATATGGCGGTAGCGTGCATTATAAGGTGAGATAAATTTAAATTTTTGTTTTGGGGTGTAAATTTAAACTTTAGTAAGCCCAAACAAATTTCAAATTTAACATAGCAAATCGCATGCAGTGCACCAGCACCATTGCATGCCACTTCTAACGTGCGAGGGGATTGGGGGATTTAAAAAGGGGGATAAGGGGACGGCTTCGTAATTCAAGTCCCCTTTTCTCCCTTTTGATAAATTTACATCTCAAAGCAAATTTTAAAACTTTACTCACTCGCCTTAGCAACTTACCAAATTTAGGTCTCATAGCCATTCGCCACTAAATTTAGAAGAGTGATATGCTCGTTCATAAATTTTAAAATTTATTTGAAGCTTTTTGTATGTTAAATTTAAAGTTTAAAATTTAAAGTGGCTATATAAATGATTAAATTTAAAAGATTAAAATTCCAACCCAGCTTAAACTAGGTTGGAATTTATGAGGGTTGATGAAGCAGTTTGATTAAAATTTATTCTTTCTTACTTCACTTACTATTGTCTTAGCCATATTATCAACATCGCTTGTTACTTCATTGGCTTTATTAGCAATTACAACGTTTTCTTTTGTTAGGTGATCTATTTGAGCAACTGATTGATTTATCATATTTATGCCTTCACTTTGCTCTTTGATTGATTCACTCATCTCATTTATTGATTGAGCTAATACATTTGTATTTGCTTCTATCTCACCAAGTGATTTTTGAGTTCTTTCAGCTAGCTTTCTTACTTCATCAGCAACAACGGCAAATCCTCTACCATGCTCTCCAGCTCTAGCTGCTTCTATTGCAGCATTAAGTGCTAGAAGGTTTGTTTGATCTGCTATATCTCTAATGATAGTTATGATGTTTTTAATTTCATCTGATTGTCTTATAACATCAGCTGTCTTTTGAGAGATGGCATTCATTGAGCTAGACATTTGCTCAACTGCTGCTGCGCTTTCTTGAAGTGAGCTTGCTTGCGTGCTAGCGCCTTGCGTTAGCTCTTTCATAGCTGAAGCCAAAGTTGTAGCTTTTTCTTTAAGTAGCTGTGCTTGGCTTAAATTTGAGTTTAGCATAGAGCAAACTACCTCTCCCATGTTTGATACTCCAAGTATCATAGCCTTTAGGTCAGCCTCTAGCTCCTCATTTATCTCAACCTTTGCTGTAAAGTCATTTTTAGTATATGAGCTAAGAACATTTGTTATGCCCTTTAAATTTGCCGAGATAGATGTAAAGAATTTATTTAGTAGCTCTTTTAGTTCATTTAGTGATGGGTTGTTTGGAGTTGAGCCTATCTTTGCTCCAAGGTTTCCTTTGATCATCAAATTTGCTACCTTATTTAGCTCATCTATCATAGTGCTATCTTTTTTGATGCCAGCTATGACTTTGTCAATGTTCTCATTTATCGCCTTGCTCATCTCACCAAATTCATCATTTGATCTTACCTCTAGCTTGCTTGGTGCTTTTGCTTCGTAAGTTACAAATTTAAATACATCATCAAGCTTAGACTGGATGATTTTTATAGGGTTAAGAGACTTTTTAAGTAAGAAATAGACAAATGCTGAGAGGATAACGATGAATAGCACTGCTAGGATTAGCTGGATCTTTAGGAGAGGGATAGTATTTGACGTAAATACATCTTTTTGCATAGCCGAGATAGCTATCCAGCCACGATCATTTAGCTCGATAAAGTCAGCAAATCTCTCTTCGCCTTTTGAGTTTTGATAAGCAATAAGGCCATTTTTATTGAAGTCTTTATTTTTATATCTTTCAACCAGCTTTGTCGTTGTAGCATTTTCTTTGCCAACTAGCTCTTTATTAGGGTGGATGATGATCTTGCCGTTTTTGTCCATCACATAAACATAGCTATAGTCGGTTTTGCTAATATCCATGATCTCGTCGCTAAGGCTTGAGATATCAGCATTCATAGCAGCGACACCTTTATCGCCGATAGGTGCTGAAAATGCGATCATCATGGCATTTGAGCTTGATGATTTGTAAGGATCAGAAAAAGTTGCTTTTGAGCCTTTTGCGATCTTATACCAATCTCTTGTTCTTGGGTCGTAGCCATTGTCTTTTGGCATCTCATTCTTACCATTTGAGCGGTACATCGCTCCATCACTCTCATATCCTGCAAAAATTCTCTCGATCTCAGGTGAGACTATGAGTTTGCCTGTGCTTAAAACTTCATTTATCTGGCTTCTATCCTCTAGTTTTTCTAGCCTTTGGGCGATGCCGTTTGCAGCGTGCGTGTTGCTGTTAAAAAATGTATTCATAGCGTTTTTTACATCTTTTAGAATTTGACGCTGAGTTTGTATGACTAGCTCGACTGTCTTGTTTTGGGCAGTGTAGTAACTAGCGACTGACATAGCCACAAACGAGATACATAGAGCAACTATTAGCATTAGTGCTATTTTATTGGTGATTGACTTCACACGAATTCCTTTACATATGATTTACATTGTCGCAATATCGGCTAGTTTAAAAAGAATTGTATAGCTGTTTAAGAAATTTTTCTTTAAAAATAAGAAATTTTGATCTACAAGATAAATTTATGGTCTATCTTTTATTAAATTTAAAAGATTTTCTTTGATATTTTCGCTAGTTAAATTTGAAATTTCGCTGTAAAAATTTCCATCTTTATCTAGCAGATAGATAGCAGAGCTGTGAGCGACAGAGTAGCCCATAGCAGAGTTTTTAAGATGCACTTTTTGGTATTTTACGCCGTAGTTTTTAGCGACTTTTGGCAGATCGTTTAGCTTTAGTCCGTCTGCGTCCTTGTAGAAATTTTTAGCCATTAGGGTTAAATTTTCAGGCGTGTCACGCTCAGGATCAAGCGTGATGAAAAGTAGCTCAAAGTCGTCTCTTTTTAGTTTATTTAGCTCATCGCCCACAAGAGAGAGCGTAGTAGGGCAGACATCGGGGCAGTAAAGATAACCAAAATATATCGCTTTATATTTGCCGTTATAGTTTTTAAGGCTCACTTCGCCATGCTCTGAAAGCGCCTTAAAATCATACTTGTTTGGCTTTATAAAAAGCATCGCAAGACCTGCGCATATTAAGATTATTATTAAGCCCCAAAGTGTCTTTTTCATCATTTGCCCTTACATTTTTAGATCGAGATCGACAAAAAATCCAGTATCTTTTTCGCCATCAAGCAGCTTAAATCTATACCTCATAAGATCGACCACACAAGCACTTAGCACGACTTGGGCTATTAGATTATCGCCCCTTTGATCAAGCCTTGCCTTTATAGAACCCATGTTCATATTTATGCCATCGATTACAAGATTTGGATCTTTTAGCCCTAAATTTTTGCCATTAATGATCTTAAAGCTAAACGGTCTCATCGCAAAGATTGGTCTTGGCGAGATGTCTATCTTTAGCTTAACGCCATTAAATTTCACCTCGCAAGCATCTTTGTTTAGATCGCATTTTAAAGGATCAAGCGATGTATTTACATCGGCAAATTCAGGCGGATCCTCTTTACTGACCATAAATTTATGACCCATCCAAAAAGCGCCTGCTACTATAAAGATGAGTGAAAAAAGGGTTAGAATTTTTTTCATTATTTAAAGTTTTTAGTTACTCCGATATTATCAAGCTTGATGCTCTCGCCGTTGCTAAATTTTAGCTCCAGATCAACCTTGTCACCATCTTTTATGGGTTTGTTTAGATCCATTAGCATGATGTGAAGACCGCCAGGTGCTAGCTTTGTCTCGCCATTTTTTGGGATAATAGCGTCTTCAACCTGAACCATAGCCATCATGCCATTTTCCATCTTGTGAGTGTGAATTTCAGTGCTTTTACAAACACTTGAATGAACGCCAACTAGCTTTACATCGGCATTTGAAGCATTTTTGATATTCATGAAAATAGCGCTATTGTTTGTGCCAGGCTTTGTGTCTCTTGCTCTGACATTTTCTAGGCTGATGTCAGCTGCCATTAGTGTAGATGCCGCAAGCAATGCACCAAAAACAAGTTTTTTCATATTTTTTCCTTTATGGTAAATTAATAATGGTTTTCAGATTATACATATAAAGAAACTAAAATTCCCTTTAAAATTTAAAAATTGAAATTTTTTAGGTTATAATTACGCACTAAATTTTACTTTTTGGGACACTTCACTTGAAAAAGATACTATTTTTCTTCATCGCGTTAGCGCCTTGTCTTTTTGCCCAAAATTACGAAGAAATTTACTTAAAAAATGGCCCATCTGCCGTCATAGAAGCCATTGAAAAGAACATTTTAAGTAAGGACTACTGGCTAAACAAGCTCAAAGACAAGGACGTTAGATACGGATATTACGACAATGAGATACTTCTAAGCGTGGTTGATAAGACTGACAAAGAGCTTGAGGTCATCTCTTATAAAGACGGAGTTACAAAAAAACTCTTTAGCTCAAGCGTTATCGTTGGCAAAAATGGCGATAAACTGCTTGAGGGCGACCTAAAAACGCCAGTTGGCGTCTATCAGCTCACACGTAGATTTACGCCAAATGATAGATATCTTGGCCCACTTGCTTTTTCTCTTTCATATCCAAATTTACTTGATAAACTTGCCAAACGTAATGGCAGCGGCATCTGGATACATGGCTATCCGCTCGATGGTCAAAGGACAGATGAGCTAAAGACAAAAGGCTGCGTGGCTATGCAAAATGACATCTTGATGAAATTTGACGAAGTTATAGACCACAAAAAAACGCTCGCATTTATCTACGAGGACAAGCGCCCAGAAGCAAGCGCGAACGACATAGCAGTGATCATCTCTGGAATTCTTAACTGGAAAAAGACTTGGAGCGAGAGCGACATCGATAGCTATTTGAAATTTTATGATAAAGATTTTGAGCGATATGACGGTATGAGCTTAGAAAATTTTAAAAATATGAAACGAGCGATCTTTTCTAAAAAAGAGAAAAAACATATCGCTTTTTCAAATTTTCTCATCACGCCTTATCCAAACCTTAAAAACGACAAGCTATTTCGTGTGAGTTTTTATGAGGATTATGCTGCTGATACGCATAAATTTGCAGGTCAAAAGACCCTTTATGTCAAGCTTTATGGCGATGAGATGAAAATTTTTATAGAGGAGTAGAAGTGGAAAAATCTCAAGAAGTAAAAGAGAAGATAGAGAAAATTTTAGAGGCAAGGTCTGCATTTTTTGCTGAGCTAGACCGCCAAGTGCCAAAGAAAAATGGCACTGACGTCTTTGACTTTAGCAAGGTCAAAGAGGCTGATCTAAAAGAAATTTACGCTAAATTTTATGCATTTGACTACAACGTAAGAAAGCTCTTGCCTGATGTTTATAAAGCTTATGATGTGAATTTTAATGTCTGAGATACGCTTAAACAAAGCAGCTTACATCCACAATCTAACTAAAATTTGTGACAAAGCTGGCGGAAAAGAAAAAGTGATCGTCGTGCTAAAAGATAACGCTTATGGGCATGGCGCAAGGCTCATAGCTAGCGAGGCTAAGAAATTTGGCATAAAAAACTGCGCTGTAAAGAGCGAATTTGAAGCCAATGAGATCGCTGATATCTTTGAAAATATCTTGATCCTCTCGCACATCCCAACAGGCGATGAGAGCGCTAAATTTACCTACGCCATAAACGACATAGACGCACTTTTAAAGATAAAAGAAAATACAAAAATCAACCTCGCCATCGACACAGGCATGCATAGAAATGGGCTTGATATAAGCGAGCTTGATTATGCATTTAAAATTTTAGCTAGAAGAAATTTAGAGCTTCTTGGCGCTTATACGCACTTTCGCGCAAGCGATGAACTAAATGCTGATTATTTCGTGCAAAGAGAAAATTTTAACGCCGCAAAAGCGAAAATTTTAGCTCTTTGCGATGAGTTTGGTATAAAAAAACCGATCTTTCACTCTCACAACTCAGCCGCCCTTGAAAGAGCGAGCGAGATAAAAGATGAGATGGTGCGCGTAGGCATCGCTCAGTATGGATATGCTCAGTTTAATAGCTCTTTAAATTTAAAGCCAGTGCTTTCACTTTGGGCAAAGCGCGTTAGCAGGCGGGTCTTAAAAAGTGGTCAAAGTGTGGGATATGGGGCTAAATTTATAGCAAAAGATGATATAAACGTCGCTACTTATGATCTTGGATATGGCGACGGACTGCTAAGATACAATGGACTTGGTGAGCTAAGGATTGCAAATGGCGAGCTGATACTTGGCAAAATTTCGATGGATAGCTTTAGCTGCAAGGATAGTGGCGAGTGGGTCTGTGTCTTTGAGGACGCAAATGTCTGGGCTAACTTTTTTGGCACGATAAACTACGACATCTTGGTCAAACTCTCGCCAAATATCACTAGAAAATTTATATAAAGGTAATATGTGAAAAAGATCGTTTTATTAGCTCTTGCAAGCCTTGCTTTTGGTTTGCAAGAGAGTGAGTTTAAAGTTTATGAGCAGATACTAAATCAGCTTGATACAAAGCAGATCCCAGCCTTTGTCGTCCAAACCGCAAAGCCAAATTTACCAAGCAGGGTCGATGAGATGATCACGCTAAAAGATGTAAGCAGTGACGGACTAAATATACATGGCGAGTTTGTCTTAAATGAGACCAAGACAAAGAAGCTAAAAGGCTATAACAAGGCTCAAATTTCGGCTTTAAAAGATGAATTTTATCAAAACGGAAAAGAGGCGCTTTGCAACTCAGGCATGGCAAGAGCTGCGCTAAATCGCGGCATCACGCTAAGTGGTAGCTATGGCTTTGAGGGCAGGCATCTTTTTGATTTGAAGCTGGATAAGAGTAGTTGCGAGTAGCCATTTTTGCTCTGGTTTTTTGCTCGCTAGCTCTGGCTCTGACGCCAGATATGGTAGCGAAAAATCACGCAACATACTACAAAAAAAAGCTCCCATTTATCTGCACGCCGACGCTAACTCTTAATGATATCTTAAACGTCGGCGACACGCTCATCTACAGATACGCCGTCAAACACGCAAGAAAACAAGAGATCAAAAGGCTTGAAGAAAAAGAGCTTTTGGAATTTATCGAGGCTATAAAAAAAGAGAATTTAAGAACCGCTTGCAAGGATAAAGAAATTTTAAATATGCTAAGCATCGGCGTTAGCTTGGATGAAATTTTCTACTCAGAAAACGGCGAACTAATCTTTGAATACACTATAAAGGACGAAGACTGTAAGAAACTGCAGTGAAATTTGGGGATAAATTTCAGTTTTTGTCCTGCAAATTTGGTGGAATTTTATTGGATAAAACGCATGCGGCACGATAGTGCTATCGCATGCACTTCTAACGTGCGAGGGGATTGTGGGATCTAAAGGGAGATAAGGGGACGGCTTCGTAATTCAAGTCCCCTTGTCTCCCTTTTAATCAATTTATATCTCAAAGCAAATTTTAAAATTCCACTCACCCCTAAGAATTGACTACTAAAATTTAGCTTCGCCTATAGCTTAGCTCAAATTTTAGAGTCGAAATTACTCGTTCATGAAATTTTAAAATTTGCTGACACTTATCTGACTTGATAAAGCTATTTTACAAATTTTAAAACTTTATTCGCTCGCCTTGGCAGACTACTAAATTTAGAGCCGTGATATGCTAGTTCATAAATTTTAAAATTTGCCTGAGTTTCTATGACACAAAACGCATGCAGTGCTTTAGCACAATTGCATGCACCTCTAACGTGCGAGGGGGATTTTTACTCGGGGCTTCGTCTCGTAACTGCAAGCAGACGGGGGATTTAAAAAGGAGGGGGGGGGATAAGGGCGACCTCGTGTCTGCTTTGCAGTTTCAAGCCTGCGAAGCAAAATTCAAGTCCCATTGTCTCCATTTTTGGATAAAACAAATTTATAAATTTGGTTAGATTGCTTTAGAAATTTTAAAATCCCATTCACTCGCAAGAATTGACTACTAAAATTTGGCTTTGCTTATTGCTTAGCTCAAATTTTAGAGTCGAAATTACTCATTCATGGAATTTTAAAGTTACTGGAATTTCAATAAAATGCATGCATCGCAAGACAAATTTTAAAACTTTACTCACTCGCCTTAGCAGACTACTAAATTTAGGCTGCACTGCGTTTAGTACTAAATTTAGAGCCATGATATGCCAGCTCTAATTTTAAAATTTGTTAAAGTCTCAACGCTTGCATGAGCGACTGCTAAATTTTAACTTCGCTTACCGCTTAGCTCAAATTTTAGAGCCGAAATACTCGCCTTAAAATTTGACTACTATATTTAAAATTTAAACCAAAAAACGAAAAATTTAGCCCAAATTTACTAAGAGCTAAATTCTACATGCCTCTTTTTATCTCTTGCTCTAGTCTTTGAAGCTCAGCTATCCTGTCGCTGGTGCTTGGGTGTGTTCTAAAAAGCACGCTAAGCTTGCTAGTTAGCGAGCCAAATGGATTTACGATAAACATATGCGCGCTTTGTTCGCTTGCGTTTTGCATGACGTAAGAATTTGAGTAGTTTTCAAGCTTGGTTAGTGCGCTGGCTAGCCACTCTGGGTGTCCCGTTAGATAGGCTGCGCCTTTGTCGGCTTTGTACTCGCGCTCCCTTGAGATCGCCATTTGTATGACCGTGGCAGCTAGTGGCATGACGACAGCTATGATTAGCATAAATACCGCGTTGCCGTTTCGCTGCGAGTTTTGATTTTGACCAGCGACGGTGCCTATTTTGGCAAAATTTGCGACCATCGCGATAGCCCCAGCTAGTATGGCAGCAACTGAGCCAGTTAGGATGTCGTAGTGCCTTACATGGCTTAGTTCGTGAGCTAGCACGCCCTCGATCTCGTTTTCATTTAAAATTTTTAAAAGCCCCTCAGTAACTGCGACGGCTGCGTGGCTTGGGTTGCGGCCTGTGGCAAAGGCATTTGGCACCTCTTCTGGGATGATGTAAATTTTTGGCATCGGCAAATTCGCCTTTTGCGTAAGGCGAGAGACGATCTCGTAAAGGCCGTGAGCGTTGCTCTCATCAACTGGGATGGCGTTATATCTTTTTAGAACGAGCTTGTCGCTGAAAAAATAAGAAAAGATATTCATGCCAGCTGCCATCAAAAAGGCGATCATCATGCCTTGTTCGCCGCCCACATAGCCTCCAACAGCGATGAAAACTAGCATTAAAGCAACCATTAAAAAAGCGGTTTTGAAAATTTCCATTTTTGTCCTTATTTTATAGCATTTGGTAAGATCGCTGCGTCGATCTCAAATTTCGCAAGCTCGAAAAGGCTTGCTTCACTCTCTATCAAAACAGCGATAAGTGCGTCAAATAAGTAGTTTTGCGCAACTTTTGCCAGATCTTTAGCTAGCGTAATATCGGCAATAATAAATTTTGCTCCAGCGCCGTTTGCGATGATGGCTTCGTTTATGTCATTTGCGATGATGCTAAAGTTTGCTCCAGCTTCTAGCGCTCTTTTTATCAAATTTCTATCAAATTTAAAGAGATTTTGCCTGCTGTTTGAAATTTCATCTTCGCATTTGCAAAGAAACAGCGGCTCAAATTTTATCAGCTCATCACCTAAAATTTTCATCTCTCACCCTTTATGCACTCTTTACAGATGTATTTTCCGTCCCTTAGCACCATTTGATCGATGTCGCTAAAGACACCGCATTTGCTGCACTCTTCGAAGTTGCTGGTGCTTATCTTGTCGCTTTTTTTTCTATTTTTAAAAAATATGATGTAAATCGCAACCAAAATCGCTACAAAAAGCAAGTATTTCAACGTATCTCCCCTCGGTTTTTGATATTAAAATATATGTAGTTTCTATTTTTTTCATTATAAATTTGCGCGTTGATGCCTGAAATTTCATCCATGACGCTTGAGCCCTTGTAGATGAGAAATTTAGTGCTCTCATCGTAAAATCCCTCACAAATTTTTATAAGCTCTTTTGTCTTGCTAAGCGCCCTTGAGGTGATGAGATCAGCCATAAATTTATCTACAAGCTCGATCTTTTGGCTATGAACTTCTAAATTTTGTAAGTCAAGCTCGATCTTAGCGTAGCTTAGAAATGATGACTTTTTGGCTATCGGCTCAAAAAGGTGCCACTTCGTTTGAGGCATCGCAAGGGCTAAAAATATCGCTGGAAAGCCAGCTCCACTACCAACATCGATCGCCGTTTTGGCGCTTAGGTCAAAAATTTCAAGCGGCTTTATGCTATCAAGCACCTGCTCGCTTATATCTTTATAGTTGCTTAAGCTATGAACTTTGTTAAATTTAGCAAAAATTTGAGCGTAAGCCTTTACTTTTTCGTTAAATTCAGCTGGCAAACAGAGCCCATTTTTCTTCACAAGATGTGTCCCATTTGCTCTTTTTTGACCTTTAAGTAGCCTTCGTTAAATTTATTTGGTTTTATAACGATAGGCACACGTTTTACGATCTTTACTGAGCTTAGTCCGTGAAGTTTTAAAGGGTTATTTGTGAGTAAATTTACCTCTTTTATGCCGTAGTGATTTAGGATAAAATCAACCACTTCATACGTCCTCTCATCGGCCTTAAAACCTAGCTGGTGATTAGCCTCAATGGTGTCAAAGCCCTTGTCTTGGAGGCTGTAAGCGTTTATCTTGTTTAAAAGCCCGATATTTCTGCCCTCTTGACGCAGGTAGATGACCATACCGCCATTTTCTTCGATATATTTTAGGCTCGCTTCAAGCTGATCGCGGCAGTCGCACTTTAGGCTTCCGATCGCATCGCCAGTTAGGCACTCAGAGTGAATTCTAAGATTTACCACTTCGCTTAAAGGCTCTTTATAGATCACGAGGTGCTCTTTTGCCCCTTCTTTGAAAGCTTGAACCTTATAAGTGCCAAATCTTGAGGGTAGATTTGCGGCGTTTGAAATTTCTATTTTCATTTTAAATTTACTCCAACTGTGCTAAACTAGCTAAAAATCACGCATTTTAACAAAGAAAAGGCAAAAATATGTTTAAACGTTTTAGAAGATTAAGAATAAATCCAGCTTTAAGAGAGATGGTAAGAGAGACTAGCCTTAGCGTAAATGACTTCATCTATCCACTCTTTGTAGTCGAGGGCAAAGGCGTTAAAAACGAGATCGCTTCGATGCCAGGCGTCTATCAAATGAGTATCGATGAAATTTTAAAAGAGTGTGAAGAGATAGTAAATTTAGGCATAAAATCGATCATTTTATTTGGCATACCAAGCCTAAAAGATAGCGTTGGCAGCGACGCACTAAGTAATGACGGCATCATCGCAACTGCGCTTCGTGCCATAAAAGATAAATTTCCAAATTTATTTGTCATCACAGATCTTTGCTTTTGCGAATACACAGACCACGGCCACTGCGGCATAATCGATCACGTACATAACACCATCGACAACGATGCAACGCTTGAAATTTCAGCTAAGCAAGCCTTGATACACGCTCAAAATGGCGCCGACATGATCGCACCAAGCGGTATGATGGACGGTATCATCGCAACGCTAAGAGAGACGCTTGATAGCAATGGCTTTGAGAATTTGCCAGTGATGGCATACTCGACTAAATTTGCCTCAGCCTACTACGGACCATTTCGCGATGTGGCGCAAAGCGCTCCAAGCTTTGGCGATAGAAAGAGCTACCAAATGGACAGCGCAAACCGCCTTGAAGCTATAAATGAGAGCTTGCAGGACGAGGCGCAAGGTGCTGATATCTTGATGGTAAAGCCAGCACTCGCCTATCTTGACGTCGTTAGAGAGCTAAGAAATTTAACACTTCTGCCACTTTGCGTCTATAACGTAAGCGGCGAGTACGCACTGTTAAAAGCTGGCGCAAAAGCTGGCATCATCGACTACGAGCGGGTTATGATGGAGACATTAATCGGCTTTAAAAGAGCAGGGGCAAATTTGATCATCACCTATCACGCAAAAGAAGCGGCTAAAATTTTAAGGGGCTAAGATGAGGCACTTTTTGACGCTAAATGACTTTAGTAAAGACGAAATCGAGCAGATGATAAATTTAGCTCGCAAGATCAAAAAAGAGGCGAAGGCTAGAGAATTTAAGCCATATCTTAAAGACCAAAAGCTTGCGATGATATTTGAAAAAAGCTCGACTAGAACGAGAGTGAGCTTTGATGTGGGCATGCATGAGCTTGGCGGATATGCGCTATTTTTAAGTAAAAATGATATACAAATAGGCCGCGGCGAGCCCATACGTGACACCGCTAGAGTGATAAGCAGGATGTGCGACATGGCTATGCTAAGGGTTGATAAGCACGAGACGCTAGAAGAATTTGCTAAATTTTCAAGCGTGCCAGTGATAAATGGGCTAAGTGATAAATTTCACCCAGTTCAGCTCATGGCGGACTATCTAACTATGCTTGAATTTAGCGCAGGCGAGAAGGTCGCATATGTAGGAGATGGCAACAACATGACTCACTCGTGGCTCATGCTAGCAAGCAAACTTGGCCTTGAGCTAAGAGTGGCTACGCCAAAAGGCTATGAGGCGGAGGCTGAAATTTTAAAAATGGCTAGTGAAAACGCAAAAATTTCAGGGGCGAAAATTTTTATCACAAATGATATAAAAGAAGCTGTAAATGGTGCCGATGTAGTGACTACAGACACTTGGGTATCGATGGGGCAAGAGGCTGAGAAAGAAAAGAGGCTAAAAGACTTTGCTGGATACTGCGTGGATGAAAATTTGATGAGTTTAGCTAAAAAAGATGCGATATTTTTGCACTGCTTGCCAGCTTATAGAGGCTACGAGGTGAGCGAAGCGGTCTTTGAGAGGCACGCGGATGAAATTTTTAGCGAGGCGGAAAATAGACTTCATGCCCAAAAAGGCGTGATGGTCTGGTTAGATGAGAGAAGAAGATGAGTGAAGAGAAAAATATATATGATGAGATAGATGAGATCGGCACTACACTTGGGCTAAGTAGCCCTGAAAAAACGGTCTTTGAGATAGTTTCAACAAAAAATCCAAACGAGCATATCTTAAATTTAAAAAGTGGCTCTTGGGACTCGAAAGAGCCGTGGTTTGGCATTGATGAAAATCAAAATTTACACACGGTCATTTCAGTACAATCGCTCTCAGCTTTGATAGAGGCTTTAAAAGAGACGCAAAAAGAGAATTTTGACCTAAGACTTGAAAAGACGATCTGGCAAAATATCCCAGTTGATTTTAGCGATGTTTGGGTGGTTGCGATGGATGAGATCAAAAAGATCGCTCACGATAAAAAGAGCAGGCAGTTTAACATAGATCTTGAAAAACTAGTAAAAAATATAAAAAAAGAGCATCCAAATCTATTTGTAGATATAAAAGAGATGATCCAAATGGCAAGGAGCAGGGCAGATGATTGATTTTAGTGCGTATGTGAAGTATTCAAGGCCAGGGCCAAGATATACGAGCTATCCGACAGCACCAGAGTTTAGCGATAAATTTAGCTATGAGGCTTATATAAAAGAGCTTGAAAACCGCGATAAAAAAAGGCCGCTTTCGCTTTATTTGCACCTGCCTTTTTGCAGGAGTGCTTGCTATTTTTGTGGCTGTAACGTCATCTACACGAGCAAAGAGGACCGCAAAGAGAGATATATAAGGTATATTGAAAAAGAGCTTGAAATTTTAGCTCGCCACCTAGATACAAGCACTGAGGTCTTGCAGATGCACTTTGGTGGTGGTACTCCGACATTTTATAACGCCGTTCAACTTGATGAGATCATCAAACTTATTAAGACTAAATTTAAAAATTTCTCAAAAGAGGCTGAGATAAGCTGCGAGATAGACCCGAGATTTTTGACAAATGAGCAGCTTGATGTGCTCATATCTCACGGTTTTAACCGCATAAGCTACGGCGTGCAAGACTTTGATGAGAAGGTGCAAAAAGAAATTCACCGAATTCAGCCTTATGAGATCACTCAAAATGCCGTAAAAATGGCTAGAGAGAAAGGCATAAAATCAATCAATATGGACCTGATCTACGGCCTGCCATATCAAAGCCTAGAGAGCTTTAAAAAGACACTTGAGCTGGCTCTCACGCTTGATCCAGATAGGCTTGCAGTATTTAACTACGCTCATGTGCCATGGATAAAAAAGTCGATGCGTAAATTCGATGAGACAACACTGCCAAGTCCAGAAGTGAAGCTTGAAATTTTAAAATTTACAGCTGAGTTTTTAACTAAAAATGGCTACAAAATGATAGGCATGGATCACTTTGCAAAGCCAAATGATGAGCTTTTTGGCGCTCTTGCAAATGGCACTTTGCATAGAAATTTCCAAGGATATACGACAAAGGGTGGCGCTGATCTTATCGGCATAGGCATCACAAGTATCGGTGAGTGCAAAAGACACTACGCGCAAAATCATAAAGATATGGATGAGTATGAAAAAGCGATCGATAGCGGAAAGTTGCCATACGCAAAGGGAATTTATCTAAGTAATGAAGACTTGCTTAGAAAAAGTGTGATCATGAGTTTGATGAGTAATTTTGGGCTTAATATCAAGGCAGTCGAGGATGAATTTCATATAAATTTCTTTGAACATTTCAAAAATGAGCTTGAGGAGCTAAAGAATTTAAGTGAATTTGTCGATGTTACGACAGATAAAATCAGCGTAAATGAGACAGGAACGCTGATAATACGAAATATTGCAATGTGTTTTGATGAGTATCTTAAGAAAATTCCTGAAAATTTAAGGCGATTTTCTAAGACGATATAAAAATTATTTTTTTGTCATAAGGTATTTAAAATACGTTTAATATTTCTTGGTGTATAATTCGCACTAAAAGTCGAGCCAAAGCTTGACAATAAAAAGGTAAAAGGATCTAGTTATGAAAAAGATGTTAGCAATTAGTGCTTTGGCCGCAGCAACGTTGCTGTCTGCTCAAGATGTCCCTTATAGGATTTTTCTAGCTTCATTCGCTCAAGATGATAGCGCTGCTAGAATCGATAGTGCTGTTAGTAAAGTAAACAGCAAAATATCAGATAGCAGACTAACTACTGGCGTTTATGAAGTTGGTGGAAGAAAGTTTTTATATGTTGATACAACTCCAGTTTCTGAAAATGAAGCTAATGAGTTGTTAGCTAAAGTTCAAAATGAGTCAGGTTATAAAGATGCTTTAATGAGAGCTAAGTCACCTGTAACAAATGCTCAGTCAGCTAAAAAATCTAATATAGAGCAAACTATATCAGCAGAGCCTAAAGCAGCAGCTACAGCACAAGCTGATGATAGCGTATTGACTTTGGATCAAGTTGTAAAAACTATTTTAAATGAAAACCCAAGCTTAAAAGCTACAGAATTTAACTACTTACAAGTAGGCAAAGACCTAAAAATAGCTAAAAATGCCTACTATCCAACACTTGATGCAGCTGCTAGAGTAGGATATGAGAGAAAACGTCTTGATGATGGCATCTCAACAAGAAGAGGCGATGGCAGAGTATCTGGCGCATCTTTAACTTTAGTTGAAAACCTTTATAATGGTGGTGCTGATAAAAACAGAATCAACTCTCAAAGTGCAAGACTTGACTCAGCTGCTTACACAGTAGCTCAAGCTGCAGATAGACTAACACTAAGCGCTGCAAATGCTTATCTACAAGTTCTTCAAACAAAGAGAATTCTTGACATTGAAGAAGAAAATGTAAAAAGCCATGAAGAAATTTATAATCAAATCAAAGATAGAGCAAGATCAGGTTACGGTGTAGCTTCTGAAGAGAGACAAGCCGGATCACGCTATACTTTGGCTCAATCAAACTATGTAGCTGCTAAAAACAATTACGAGGATGCACTTTCTACATTTGAAAAACTATATGGAAGAAAAGTTGCTGCTAAAAACCTAGTAATGCCTGAGTTTAACCTGCCATTACCAAGCACTAAAGAGGCTGTTTATGACAAAGCTGTTCTTTGTAACCCAACACTTCTAGTTCAAAGATCAAACATCGCTATGGCAGAGTCTGTTGTAAAAGAGAAAAATGCACCATTTTTGCCAAAATTAGATCTTGTTGTATCAGGTGCTTATGATCACTCAAATGTTTTATATGATGATTATGAAGAGCAAACATTTGACGCTCTTTTAAGACTAAACTATAACCTTTACAACAAAGGTAATGATAAGCTAGATAAAGAGAAGAGCCAACTTGCCGTTCAACAAGAGCAACAAACTATGGACAACCTTGTAAGAGAGCTTAAAGAGTCTTTGGAATTTTCATGGCAAAACTATGTTCTTGACCAAGAAAAAATGGGATATCTAAATCAACACGTTGAATATTCAAAAGCTACTCTTGATGCATATCAAGATGAGTTTAGAATCGGCCGCCGTGACCTTATCAACCTACTTGATGCAGAAAACGAGTACAACACAGCTTTAAAAGAGATCGCTACAACTGAGACTGCGCTATCTTATGCAAAATATAGATTGCTAGATAACATGGGTATGGTTTCAGATAGTTTTGAGCCAGGCTTTGCTAAGAGATATATTCAAGGCGCTTGCAGTATTCAAAACGACTTAAGATAAAAATTTAAAAAGTGATGACCATGAGGGTCAAAGCAAAATTTTGGACGCTTACTTTAAGCGTCCTTTTTTCGTTATTAGCAATAAATGCTGTTGGGGATTTTGTAAAACAAACAACGATAGCAAAGGTGGCTAAAATTTACGGAGAAGATGCAAGAAGAAGGGCATCGGCATTAAATTCTTTAATGACTTCATTGCAAGATGCAACCGAACAAGAGAAATTAATAAAAGTAAATGATTTTTTTAACTCTTTTAGGTGGGTTGATGATATGCAACTTTGGCATAAAAAAGATTACTGGGCTACCAGAATGGAATTTGTAGGAAAAGGCGCTGGTGACTGCGAAGACTACGTTATCGCAAAATATTTCACCCTAAAGCAACTTGGAATTCCAACTCAAAAATTATACTTCACATACGTTAAAGCCTTAAGATACAACCAAGCACATATGGTTTTGGCATATTATGATACACCAAAGTCTATTCCATTAATTTTAGACAACATAAATGGTAAAATAAAAATCGCAACTCAAAGAACAGACCTAGTGCCAGTTTATAGTTTCAACGGTGATTCGCTATACTTGGCAAAACAAGAAGGTCTTGGTCAGGCAATACCAGGTGGAAATAAAAAACAAAATCCTAAGTGGATGGAACTAATAGATAGGATAGGAAAAGAGGATTTATGACGCTATTTAAACAGATTATGATCGCTGTGATAGCTTTTGGCATCGTGATTTTTATGGCTGTTGGCTACTTAAATTTTAAGAGCCTAAATGGATACATCAACGACCAGCTCGGTGAAAACGCAAGACACACAGCAAACTCACTTGGACTTGCTTTAAAGCCGATTGTTGATCCTGAGGATATGTCTTTAGCACAAACGATGATAAATTCTATGTTTGATAGCGGCAGATACAAGCTCATTAAACTTGAAGATGTCGATGGTAAGGTACTTATAGAAAATTCTCAACAAACTATCGTTAAAGATATCCCCGAGTGGTTTTATAAGATCGCTAAATTTGAAGCTCCAGTGGCAACAAGTGAGATCATGACTGGCTGGGCAAAATTTGGCACACTCTATGTTCAAGGTAGCACAGCACTTGCTTACAATGAGCTTTACTCAAACTCAAAAAATATTTTTAACTTTCTAGCTTTAATGATCATCATCGCTCTTATCGTGGCTTTTTTCGCCCTAAAGGCGATATTTAGACCACTTGTTAAGGTTCAAGATCAAGCTGAAGCGATACTTGATAATAAATTTATCATCCAAAAGAGAATTCCATTCACAACTGACCTTAAAAAGATGGTGCTTGCCATGAACTCGATGGTTAGCAAGGTTCAAGACATCTTTGAAAGAGAGGCTGCTACGCTTAGCAAGTATCAAGAGCTTTTATACAAAGACTCTATGAGTGGCACTTATAATAGAAGGTTTTTTCAAACTAAATTTAGCGAGTATCTAGCGAGTGAAGAGTATTCAAGCGGTGTTGCATCACTTATTAGCTTTAAAGATCTAGCTGGATTAAAAGGCGTTCTTGGCTTTGAAAAATGGCAAAGTGTCATCATAAAAATAGCTCAAATTTTACAAGAAAAATCGGCTGAAAATGACCAAAATGCGATCGTCGCAAGGTTAAACGACAACGATTTTATCGTTATGTCATACGGTAAAAACTCATCAAATTTCTCAGCTCTAAACGATAAGATCATGGCTGAGTTTAAAAAACTCTATGCAAATTTCTCTATAAATGATAGCGAATGCCCAGTCAATGCTGCTATTGTCGAGTATTCACTAAGCACTGACATGAGAACACTACTTACTTCAGCTGACGTTACTTTGGCTAGTGCAAGACTGGCTGGCTGCTTTACTTGCAAAGAATTTAATGCAAATCAAAACACCCTAGTCATCGGCAAAGAGAAATATAAAGAGCTTATCTTTGACTCTATAAAAGAGGATAAATTTAAATTTGCAGCTCAAAAAGTAGTTGGTTTTGACTCAAGCTTTGAGCAGTACGAACTTTATCTAAGGCTAGTTGATAGCGAGGGCAAATGGCGTATGGCATCATACTTTATGCCAATGGTAAATGAGCTAAATTTAGGCGCAATGCTTGACCTTCACATACTAAATAGGATCGCTAGAATTTTACCTGAAAATATCTTGCCTCAAGGAAGCTTAGCGATAAATTTAGGAAAAGAGATATTAAGCTCGGATGAAAATTTCTCAAAGCTTGAAGCTACGCTTAAGAAAATCGCTCAAATTTCAAAATTTAAAAACTATATAGAAATTCCAAACAAAGACGATATTAGTATCGAAAGTATAGTTAGACTTACTAAAAAATTAAAAGAACTCGGCTTTGGTTTTGGATTTGACCACTTTGATCTTAATGCAAAAGGCATTGAGAAGTTAAAAGAATTTAATCCAGGCTACGTAAAGATCCAGTCAAATGTCTTAATCGACTTTTTAAGTGATAAATCAGGAGCAAATACAAAACAATCACTAGATGTTGTTTTGAGCTCAAAAGATATCATTTTGATTGCGATTGGTGTTGAGAGTGAAGAGCAAAAGAGTAAGCTAATTGAGCTTGGCATTAAAAATATGCAAGGAATTTATATAGATGAAATCAAAAATATTGGATGATAGATGCATAGCGATAAGATAAAAGACGAACTGCTTCAATGTTTGGTGATCTTTACCAAACTTCACAATAACCCATATAGTGCCGATGCTTTGACTATCGGTCTGCCTGTAAAAGATGGCGAAGAGATCGAGCTTTTTTCACTAAAGAGCTCGAAGTCTTTATTTTCTCGTGCAGCTTCACGTGCTGGCTTTGCATCGACGCTTGTTAGAAAAGACCTTGATCAAATTTCGCCTTTAGTTTTGCCTTGTATCTTGATGCTTAGAGGTAAAAAAGCTTGCATCTTGCAATCTTTCAGCGAAGACAAAAAGATGGCAAACATCATCACACCTGATCTTTCAACTGGCACTAGCACGATAGAAACAAGCAAGCTAAAAGATGAGTACCTAGGCTATGCTTACTACCTAAAACGTGAATTCGTCCCAGAAGATACAAGCTCGACAAAGCTTATCGACGCTGGCAATGACCATTGGTTTTGGGGCACTTTAAAGCGCTCTAAGAAAATTTACTTTGACGTCGTGATAGCAAGCTTTATCATAAACTTATTTGTCCTTGCAAGCCCGCTCTTTACGATGAACGTCTATGACCGCGTTGTGCCAAATAACGCAGTTGAGACACTTTGGGTTCTAGCACTTGGCGTGAGCGTCGTTTATGGTATCGATCTATTTTTAAAATTTGTTCGTTCATATTTTCTTGAGATCGCAGGCAAGAAGAGCGATATCATTATGAGCTCAATCCTCTTTGAGCGTGTAATGGATATGAAATTTAGCAATAAGCCAAAGTCGGTTGGTTCATTTGCTAGCAACTTGAAAGAATTTGACACAGTTAGAAATTTTTTCTCATCTGCGTCGCTTGCTGCCATTGTGGATCTACCATTTGCGTTAATCTTCTTGATAGTTACCTACTTTATAGGAAGCTACCTTGTGCTTGTGCCTATCGTTATTATGATAGCTATTTTGTGCTACACATTTTTTATAAAAGATCCGCTTCAAAACGCGATTAAAAGCACATTTGAAGCTTCAGCTATGAAAAATGGAATTTTGATAGAGAGCCTTAGTAGCTTAGAAACCATTAAAACTCTTGGTGCCAGCGGCCATGTGCAGTGGAACTGGGAAGAGGCGACTGGCGAGATAGCAAATAGAAGTATCAAATCAAAAATAATCACTACTTCAATCACGACAGTTACGTCATTTTTGGTGCAGCTAAACACTATCGCCATCATCGTTCTTGGCGTTTATATGATACAAGATACGCACCTTACTATGGGTGGTTTGATCGCTGCTGTTATGCTTAGTTCTCGTGCGATCGCTCCTATGGGTCAAGTAGCCTCACTAGCTGCAAATTTCGAGCAGACAAAGACAGCTTATCAAAGCCTTAGCAAGATCATGCAGATGCCAGTTGAAAGACCTGAGGGCAAGAAATTTGTTAGAAGAAATTCTTTTGATGGCAAGATAGAGTTTAAAAACGTTAGCTTTACTTATCCAGACACCACAAAAGGCTCACTTGATAGGATAAATTTTGTCATTCAGCCGGGTGAGAAAGTAGGCATCATCGGTAGAAATGGCTCTGGTAAGACAACCTTGCAAAAGATAATCCTAGGTCTTTACGCACCGACTGAGGGCTCAGTGCTAATTGATGGTATCGACATAAATCAAATAGACCCAGCTGATCTTAGAAGAAATATCGGCTACGTGCCACAAGACGTTGTGCTATTTAAAGGAACGGTTAGAGAAAATATCGTTCAAAAAGCTCCTTATGTCGATGATATGCAGATCATTAAGGCGGCTAAGGTAAGTGGCGTCGATGAATATGTCAATGCTCACCCACTTGGTTTTGATATGCCTGTCTTTGAAAGAGGCGATGGCATCAGTGGTGGTCAGCGTCAAAGTATAGCCGTGGCTAGGGCATTTTTACTTGATAGTCCTATCATCTTGCTTGACGAGCCTACAAATTCACTAGACAACACAGTTGAGAGCAAGCTAAAAGCAAATTTAAAGGTAAATACCGTAAATAAAACTATGATTTTAGTAACTCACAGAACATCGATGCTCGATCTTGTTGATAGGCTCATAGTGATGGATAACGGCAAAATTTTACTAGATGGTCCAAGAGATGAAGTTTTAGCTAGACTTAGTGGGAAGTGATTATGCAAGAAGATATAAAAAACCAACAAAATGAAAATTTAAAGCCAGACGAAAAGCCGGTTCAAAAAAGCGACATAAAAGATCAAGAGAGCGCTGGAGATCAAATTTTAAATAGCGTAGATGGCATCAAGTCAAACATCCAAGCTAAAAACTACGATGCCTATGACTTGAAATTTATGTCAAGCCTCTCAGAAGCGGTTTTGGCAAAGGCTCCATCAACCTCAAAAAAGATACTTTATGCAGTTAGTATAACTGTATTTTGGCTACTTTTGTGGGCTTCATGGGCACAGATAGACGAGATAACAAGAGGTAGCGGCAAGATCATCCCATCAGGCAAAAACCAAGCGATACAAAACCTTGAGGGTGGTATCGTGGATCAAATTTTTGTAAAAGAGGGCGATGAGGTTAAAAAAGATCAAATTTTAATCAGGCTTGATAATAAAAACTTTACAAGTAGCTACGGCGAGTCAAAGCTAAGACTTGATGAGCTTCAGGCTAAATTTATGAGGCTTGATGCTGAAGCAAATGATAAAGAATTTGACTACAACGAAACAAGAGATGCGAACAATAGCAAAGCTGTAAGATACGAGATAAGCTTGCATAACTCAAACATCGATCACCTAAACGAGCAAATAGGAATTTTAACAGAGCAAATTCACCAGCGCCAAAGTGAGCTAACCGAGCTTAGAAACAAAATTTCTCAAACTCAAAATAGCTACAACCTTGTTTTAAAAGAAAAAGCGATCATGGAGCCTATCTTTAAAAAAGGTCTTGTTAGTGAGGTCGAGTATATCCAGCTTCAAAGACGTGTAAATGACCTAAAGGGCGAGCTTGACGCATCTGTGCTTGCTGTGCCAAGGGTCGAATCAACCATAAAAGAGGCAAAAAATAAGATAGAAGAGGCAAAGCTGGCATTTAAAAATAATGCAAAAAAAGAGCTAAACGAAGTCTCTGCTGAGATCGCAAGGATAAACGAGTCGCAAATCAGCCTAAGCGACAGGGTCGAAAGAACTTATGTAAGATCTCCGGTAAATGGTATCGTTAGTAAGATGATGGTGCATACAGTTTCTGGCGTCATCAAGCCTGGTGAAAATATCGCTGAGATCGTCCCACTAGAAGATAAACTCATCGCTGAGGTAAAGGTTAAGCCAGCTGATGTTGCGTTCTTAAGACCTGGACTTGATACGATGGTTAAATTTACGGCGTATGATTTTAGTATTTATGGCGGCTTAAAAGGCAAAGTAACGCAGATCAGTGCCGATACTGAGACAAATGAAAAAACAGGCGAGAGCTACTATCTAGTCAGGATAGAAACTGAGAAAAACTATCTTGGTAGCGAAGAGAAGCCACTTAGGATCAAGGTTGGTATGATAGTTTCAGCTGATATCATCACTGGTAAAAAGACGATACTTGACTATTTGTTAAAACCTATCTTAAAAGCAAAACAAAACGCTTTAACGGAGCGATAATGCAAAAATCAGCTAGCTTTGAGCGAAATTTTAGCGAATATCAAATTTCAAGAGCAAAGCTAGCTGATGAATTTGTCATTGTAAATGATGGCAAAATATGCGATCTAGTCGGAAGAGAGATCATTAAATTTTTCTTTAAAGACTGTGAAAAAAACTTTGATGAGATGATAAATTTAAAAAGAGAAAAATGCATAAATTTGTCTGGTGTGGAGATCAAAGATGAGCTTATAAAGAGCATCAAAATATCTATTAGCGGCTACGATGAAAGCAGTGATAGCTTGGACTTTGATCTAAATTTACTATCTCTTAGCGTGCCATATAGATACGCTATATCAAATGGTTGTTTTGAGATGAGTATCTTTTTAAAAGAATACAAAGAAGTGGTTGAGAAATTCTTATCCACTTTTAGTTACAAATTTGAGGCAAATAGTGGCAAGGAGCGCTACTTGATCGTTTTCGTAAATGAGTTAAAAATTTACGAGCAAACCTATATGTGATATAAGGAAATATGGTTATGAATGTGGTTTTTTTTACTCAAAATGGTTCGCTTAATAATCTTTGGCGAGGGTATTTTTCAGATGAAGATGTGAAATTTACTCACAATAAAAAGGATTTTTTTGTAAATTTAAACGACGAGGTTGATATCGTTGGTATCGATACAAACGCTTTTAAAGATAGTCTTGATGAAAATATTAAAACCATTCATGAAAGTTTTCCAAATATAAAATGTCTAATTCTTGCAAACGAACCAAAATTTAGTGAAGGCAAACATCTGCTGGCACTTGGTGTCAAAGGATATGCAAACTCACACATGAGAAAAACGCACTTTGAAGATGCCTTTGAGACGATTTTAAATGGCAAAGTTTGGCTTTATCCAGAATTTATCCAAGCGATGATCGGAGAGCTAACTGGCTCATATATAAATAATGAAAGTGAGACTTTAGAGAAAAAGTCTGATCTAAGCGAGCTTAGCTCACGTGAAAAAGAGATCGCAAACTTAATCTATCAAGGTCTAACAAACAATGAAATTTCAGAGCAAACAGGCATTACTTTAAGGACAGTAAAGGCGCACACCACGTCGATTTATAGCAAACTAAATGTGAAAGATAGAATAGGTCTTGTACTTTTGATGAAACAGCTACATGCGTAAAATTTTGCTTCTTTTCTTTTTTGTCTCTTCACTTTTTGCAAATAATTTTGAAATTTCTCCAAAAAATATATCTCAATGCAAAAATCAAATTTGCAAAAATATCCTAAATCACTATGCAAATTTTATGAAAAAAATAGAACACGAAAGCTTTACAAGAAAGCTAGAACTCATAAATTCATACTTAAATTCCTTAATGCCAAGATATGATGATTTTTACAATACAAATGTCGATGTGTGGAGCACTAGGAGCGAGTTTTTAAGGCGAGGTGGTGGAGACTGCGAGGAGTACGCGATATCAAAGCGCGATAGCCTAAAAGATCTTGGCGTGGATAATCAAAAATGCCTTCTAGTAGTTCAGGAAAAAAATACAAAAAAATATCATATGGTGCTAGCTGTTTGGGAAAATTTACACAAAGAGCCTTTGATACTAGATAATTTAAGCTTTAGAGTTTTGCCACTTTCGAAGCGCTACGACCTGGTGCCAGAGTATTGCTTGATGGATGGAAAATATTTTAAGATAAAAAAAGATGGCATAAATTTAGAGCCAGTGAATATAAGAATGCAAACTTACGAAAATTTGATAAAAAAGGAAAAAGAAGAGAAATTTTGGAAGAATTAATCTTCCAAGTCAATGTCTATTTTTTCAACATTTGTTGTAATATCTTTAGTATTTTTCTCAATGCTGTGTTTATTTTTCTCGATTAGTGATCTGTTTTGACCTATAAGGTCTCTATTTTCTTTGATACCATCACTGTTTTGCTCGATCATTTTGCTTAGCGTCGCTATCTTTTTTTCATAGCGGATCATTAAGAAGTAGATCACATAAATTAGCAGTAAAATTACCGCCCAAGGTAAAAATTGCATATTAAATCCTTTGTAATTTTTCGTAATTATAGAAATTTTAGCTTTTAAAAAAAATAAAATTATGAAAATATGAAATTTTATATGTAAAATTTATCTTTGATTTTTGGTAAAAGGGGCTCAGATTAGTGGGCTGTTTTTGAATTTTGTTATAAATTTTATAAATTTTTGATTGCAAAAAAATTAGATGAAATATTTTTCAAAATCTCCTTGACTTTTATTTTATTTTGGGCTATAATTGCCACTTCACAAAACAGGTGCTGGTGTAGCTCAGTTGGTAGAGCTACTGCCTTGTAAGCAGTGGGTCGGCGGTTCAAGTCCGTTCACCAGCTCCATTTTGTAACAGTGTTTGACCAGAAAATACCAAAATAACTTATTAATGTTTAAGGTGAGATACTCAAGCGGCCAACGAGGGCAGACTGTAAATCTGCTGACTATGTCTTCCGTGGTTCGAATCCACGTCTCACCACCATTGTTATGCGGGAGTAGCTCAGTTGGCTAGAGCATCAGCCTTCCAAGCTGAGGGTCGCGGGTTCGAGCCCCGTTTCCCGCTCCAAAATTTGGGAAAGTAAACTGGGAGCTGTATCTAGATTTTGCTAAACACAGTTATTCCATCTTTATTTTCATGAATTTTTAGTTGTTTGTATGTTGATTAAAATCATCTCAGCCAAGCGTTTTTCGCTCATATGGCTCAGAGGTAGAGCACTTCCTTGGTAAGGAAGAGGTCGCGGGTTCAAGTCCCGCTATGAGCTCCACTGGTTTATATGATTTTATATTACTATACGAATTTGAATTAGATAAAGACACATATCATAACGGAGGAAAAGATGGCTAAAGAAAAATTTTCACGCAACAAGCCACACGTAAACATAGGCACTATCGGTCACGTTGACCATGGTAAAACTACTTTAACAGCTGCAATATCTGCTGTTCTTTCACGCAAAGGTCTTGCTGAGCTAAAAGATTATGATAATATTGATAATGCTCCAGAAGAGAAAGAGCGTGGTATTACAATTGCTACTTCACACATTGAGTATGAGACAGAAAAACGTCACTATGCTCACGTTGACTGCCCAGGTCACGCCGACTATGTAAAAAATATGATTACAGGTGCTGCTCAAATGGACGGCGCTATTCTTGTTGTTTCTGCAGCAGACGGCCCAATGCCACAAACTAGAGAGCACATCTTGCTATCTCGCCAAGTTGGTGTTCCTTACATTGTTGTTTTCATGAACAAAGCAGATATGGTTGATGACGCTGAGTTACTTGAACTAGTTGAAATGGAAATTCGCGAACTACTTAACGAATATAACTTCCCAGGTGATGATACTCCGATAGTTTCTGGTTCAGCACTTAAAGCTCTTGAAGAGGCAAAAGCTGGACAAGATGGTGAATGGTCAGCAAAAATTATGGAACTAATGGATGCAGTTGATAGCTATATCCCAACTCCAGTTCGTGCTACAGATAAAGATCTTCTTATGCCAATCGAAGACGTTTTCTCAATCTCAGGTCGCGGTACAGTTGTAACAGGTAGAATTGAGAAAGGTGTTGTTAAAGTTGGTGACACTATAGAAATCGTTGGTATCAAACCTACACAAACAACAACAGTTACTGGTGTTGAGATGTTTAGAAAAGAGATGGATCAAGGTGAAGCTGGCGATAACGTTGGTGTTCTTCTTCGTGGTACTAAAAAAGAAGACGTTGAACGTGGTATGGTTCTTTGCAAACCTAAATCAATTACTCCTCACACAAAATTTGAGGGCGAGGTTTATATCTTAACTAAAGAAGAGGGTGGTCGCCATACTCCTTTCTTTAACAACTATAGACCACAATTCTACGTAAGAACAACTGACGTTACTGGTTCTATTACATTACCAGAAGGCACAGAGATGGTTATGCCAGGTGATAACGTAAGAATTTCTGTTGAACTTATAGCTCCAGTTGCACTTGAAGAAGGTACTCGTTTTGCTATCCGTGAAGGTGGTAGAACTGTTGGTTCAGGTGTTGTTTCAAAAATACTTGGTTAATTTATAAAATTATGCCAAAGGGGAAACCCTTTGGCTTTCTATAAGGAATATATATGAGAATTAAAATTGGTTTAAAATGCTCTGAGTGTGGTGATATTAATTATACTACTACAAAAAACAGTAAAACCACTACAGATAAGGTTGAGCTCAAAAAATATTGCCCAAGATTAAAAAAACATACTGTTCATAAAGAAGTTAAGTTAAAAAGTTAATTAAGAATAAGTAGCTATTAGGGCAATAGCTCCAACGGTAGAGCGCTGGATTCCAAATCCAATGGTTGGGGGTTCGAATCCCTCTTGCCCTGCCACAATTAAGGTTAAGATTATGGAAAAATTTATAAATTATATAAAGCTATCTAAATTGGAAATAATGAAGGTTATCTTTCCTACCAAAGAACAAATTAGAAATGCTTTTATTGCAGTTTTTATCGTGGTCGCTGTTGTTTCACTTTTTTTAGCTCTTGTTGATGTTATTATGTCCTTTGTTCTTTCTAAAGTTATATAGGATGAGGAAAAAATAATGTCGCATAAATGGTATGCTATACAAACTTACGCTGGTAGCGAAATGGCAGTAAAAAGAGGAATTGAAAATTTAGTTAGAGATCACGGTATTGAAGATCAACTAAAAGAAGTTATAGTTCCTACAGAAGACGTAATAGAGATAAAAAACGGTAAGCAAAAAATTAATGAAAGAACTCTTTATCCTGGATATGCTTTTGCATGTTTAGATCTTGATACAGCTCTTTGGCATAAGATTCAGTCTTTACCAAAGGTTGGACGTTTTATTGGTGAGGCTAAAAAGCCTACGCCACTGACTGAAAAAGATATAAATACTATCTTGGAGAAAGTTCAAAAAAGAGCGGCACCAAAACCTAAAATATTTTTTGAGGATGGTGAAAGCGTTCGCATAACAGAAGGTCCTTTTGCTAACTTTACAGGTATTGTTGAAGAATACGATATGATACATGGCAAGCTTAGACTCAATGTTTCTATTTTTGGTAGAAGTACCCCTGTTGATATTTTGTATTCGCAAGTTGAGAAGATAATTTAAGGAGCAAGAAATGGCTAAAAAAGTTATAGGTGAAATAAAATTACAAATTGCCGCAACAAAAGCAAATCCTAGCCCGCCAGTTGGTCCAGCATTAGGACAAAAAGGCGTTAATATTATGGAATTTTGTAAAGCCTTTAATGAAAAAACAAAAGATATGGTTGGATTTAATATCCCAGTTGTTATTACTGTTTATGCTGATAAAAGTTTTACATTTATCACAAAACAACCACCTGCTACGGACCTTATCAAAAAGGCTGCAGGTATAACAAAAGGAACAGATAATCCTTTAAAAAATAAAGTAGGTAAATTAACAAAAGCTCAAGTTTTAGAAATAGTTGAGAAAAAACTTGTTGATTTAAATACAAATGATAAAGAGCAAGCAGCTAAGATTATTGCTGGTTCAGCTCGTTCAATGGGTGTCGAAGTAATAGACTAAAACCTTTACCGTCAGGTTGATTTTCAAAAGACGGAAGCAATTTATATGCGGAGAAATTTATGGGAAAAACTAGTAAGAGATTTCAAGAATTGCTCAAAAAAGTAGAGCAAGATAAAATTTATAACCTTAGTGAGGCTATCGATACAGTTAAAACTTTAGCTTCTGCTAAATTTAATGAGACAGTTGAGATTGCATTGAAATTAAATGTTGATCCAAGACATGCTGACCAAATGGTTCGTGGTTCAGTTGTTTTACCTGCTGGTACAGGTAAAGTTGTAAGAGTTGCTGTTATAGCAAAAGACGCTAAAGCTGATGAGGCAAAAGCTGCTGGTGCCGATATAGTTGGTGCTGATGATCTAGTTGAAGATATCCAAAAAGGTGTAATGAATTTTGATGTTCTTATAGCTACTCCAAATTTAATGGGTCTTGTAGGCAAAGTCGGTAGAATTTTAGGACCTAAAGGTTTAATGCCAAATCCAAAAACTGGAACAGTTACAATGGATGTTGCACAAGCTGTTAATAATGCAAAAAGTGGTCAAGTAAATTTCCGTGTTGATAAGCAAGGAAATATACATGCAGGTCTTGGTAAGGTCAATTTTACTAAAGAACAATTAAATGAAAATATTTCAACATTTATTAAAGCTATTAATAAGCATAAACCTGCGACCGCAAAAGGTAGATATGTAAAAACGGCTTCATTGTCATTAACAATGAGCCCTTCTGTAACTCTTGATACTCAAGAGGTTATGGACTTAAAATAAGAATTTAGACAAATTTATATCTTAGATTGGAGATAGCCGAGGCCATTGGGCTTAATTGATTCGACCCGCTCTGCTTGAAATTACCGGTCGGAAAGGAGAAAAAGTGACACGTAACGAAAAAACTGAAGTTGTTGCAAAATTAGAGAGTGAATTTAAAACTGCTGAAGCTATTGTAGTTTGTGACTATCGTGGTCTTTCAGTTAAAAAACTTGAAGTTTTAAGAAATTCTGCAAAAGAACAAAATGTAAAAGTTCAAGTTATTAAAAATACTCTTGCAAATATTGCTCTTAAAAATTCTGATAAAGTCGGAATGGAACTTAAAGATACAAACATCTATCTTTGGAGTGAAGATCAATTAGCAGTAACTAAAGTAGCCGCAAAATTTGAAGAGGCTAATGCTGATCTTTTCAAAATTAAAACAGCATATATCGATGGCGAAGTTGCAAGCGTTGATAAAGTTAAAGCTCTATCTAAAATGCCTAGCCGTGATGAGCTTATTGCGATGCTTTTGCAAGTTTGGAATGCGCCAATTCAAAATTTCACAATTGGTTTGAATGCGCTTAAAGAGAAAAAAGAACAATCAGCTTAATTAAATTAAAAATAATAAGGATTAAAAATGGCAATTACAAAAGAAGACGTATTAGAGTTTATATCTAATCTTTCTGTACTTGAACTTAGCGAACTTGTTAAAGAGTTTGAAGAGAAATTTGGCGTTAGTGCAGCTCCTGTAATGGTAGCTGGTGGTGCAGTTGCTGCTGGTGGTGCAGCTGCTGCTGAAGAAAAAACAGAATTTAACATCGTTCTTGTTGATTCTGGTGATAAGAAAATCAACGTTATTAAGGTTGTTAGAGCACTTACTGGTCTTGGCCTTAAAGAGGCTAAAGACGCAGTTGAAGGAACTCCATCTGTTCTTAAAGAAGGCGTTAGCAAAGACGAAGCTGAAGCGGCTAAAAAAGAGCTTGAAGAGGCTGGTGCTAAGGTTGAACTTAAATAATTTTTTATTATTTAGGCTTAATATTTCAAGAGAGGGCAGAGGCTCTCTCTTTTTTAAATTTTAGATGCCTTGTTAAAAGGCTATACTTTTCTTTCAAAATTACCACGAGGTAGATGCAATGTTAAATAGCTTATACTCAGGAAATCGTCTTAGGGTTGACTTCTCTAATGTCGTTAAAGAGATAGACGTTCCGAACCTACTACAACTACAAAAAAAGAGCTTTGATAATTTTTTAAATCTAAATAACAATCAAACAGAAAGCGGTATCGAAAAAGTTTTTAAGTCGATTTTCCCTATACATGATCCGCAAAATCGTTTGACTTTAGAATATGTTAGTTCAGAGATTGGAAAACCAAAATACACAATTAGAGAGTGTATAGAACGAGGTCTTACATACTCTGTAAATTTAAAGATGAAAATACGCCTTATCGTCCATGAGAAAGATGATAAGACTGGTGATAAAGTTGGCGTTAAAGATATAAAAGAGCAAGAAATTTTCATACGTGAAATTCCGTTGATGACAGATAGAATTTCATTTATTATAAATGGCGTTGAACGTGTTGTTGTAAATCAACTTCATAGAAGCCCTGGCGTTATCTTTAAGCAAGAAGAGAGTGCGACAGTTGCAAATAAACTTATCTATACAGCCCAAATAATCCCAGATCGCGGCTCTTGGTTGCACTTTGAATATGATACAAAAGATATTTTATATGTTAGGATAAATAAGCGCAGAAAAGTGCCTGTAACTATCTTGTTTAGGGCATTGGGATATAAAAAACAAGACATTATTAAGCTATTTTATTCAATACAAAATTTAACGATAAAAAATAATAAATTCTTAACTCTTTTCAACCCAGAGGATTACCTAGGAAGAGTTGAATATGATATAAAAAATGAAGAGGGCGATGTTCTTCACCAAGCTGGCAAGCGCCTAACAAAGAAAAAAGCTGATAAATTAATAGAAGATGGCGTTAAATTTGTCGAGTATCCGATCGAAGCACTTATAGGTAGATATTTAGCAAACCCTGTGATAAACACAGAAAGCGGTGAAATTTTATATGACACACTATCTGCTCTTGATGAGAATAAACTTGCCAAAATTTTAGCTGAGCATGAAAGTATCGAGATCATAAACAACTCTGCAGCCGGTGTTGACGACGCTATTATAAATTCATTTATCGCTGACAATGATATGCTTAAAGTTTTAAAACAAACTGAGGGTGTTGATGATGAAAATGACCTTGCTGCGATTAGAATTTATAAGGTTATGAGACCTGGCGAGCCAGTAGTTAAAGAGGCCGCAAAAAGCTTTGTAAATGATATATTATTTAACCCTGAAAGATATGACCTAACAAAAGTTGGTCGTATGAAGATGAACCACAAGCTTTCGCTTGATGTGCCAGAGTATGTTACTTTGCTAACTAGCGAAGATATCATCAAAACTGCAAAATATCTTATAAAAGTTAAAAATGGACAAGGCCACATTGATGACCGCGATCACCTTGGCAACCGCCGTATAAGATCTATTGGTGAGCTACTTGCTAGTGAGCTACACCTTGGCTTTGTCAAGATGCAAAAGGCTATCCGTGATAAATTTACAAGTCTAAGCAACAATACTGACGAGATCATGCCTTATGATCTTATCAATCCAAAAATGATCACAGCGACAATTATGGAATTTTTCACAGGCGGTCAGCTAAGCCAGTTTATGGATCAGACAAACCCACTTAGTGAGGTTACTCACAAGCGCCGTCTATCTGCGCTTGGCGAGGGTGGCTTGGTAAAAGAGCGTGCCGGATTTGAGGTGCGTGACGTTCACCCAACTCACTACGGCAGAATTTGTCCGGTTGAGACTCCAGAAGGTCAAAATATCGGTCTTATTAACACCCTTTCAACTTATGCAAAAGTAAATGAGCTTGGCTTTGTTGAAGCGCCATATAAAAAGGTTGTTGATGGCAAGGTGACTGATGAGATAGTCTATCTAACAGCGACTCAAGAAGAGGGCAATGTTATCGCTCCAGCATCAACTAAACTTGATGAAAATGGACATATCGTTGAGGATTTGATCGAGGTTAGAAAAGAGGGCGAGATGATGCTTGCTCGTAGAGAAGATGTTACATTAATCGACCTTTGCTCTGGTATGATAGCTGGTGTTGCAGCTTCGCTTATCCCATTCCTTGAGCACGATGACGCCAACCGTGCGCTTATGGGATCAAACATGCAACGTCAAGCAGTCCCACTGCTTCGCTCAACTGCCCCTATCGTTGGAACAGGCATGGAGAGCGTTATCGCAAGAGATGCTTGGGAGAGCGTAAAAGCAAAACGTGGTGGCATAGTTGAAAAGGTTGATAATAAAAATATCTTTATCCTTGGTGAAGATGAAGCTGGCCCATATATCGATCACTACTCTTTAGAGAAAAATTTAAGAACAAACCAAAATACGACATTTTCACAACACCCTATCGTTAAAAAAGGCGATGAGATCGTTGCTAATCAAATCATAGCTGATGGCCCAAGCATGGAAAAAGGCGAACTAGCTATCGGTAAAAACGCGCTAATCGCATTTATGCCTTGGAACGGCTACAACTACGAGGACGCGATCGTTATTAGTGAAAAAATGATACGTGAAGATGCCTTTACAAGCGTTCATATTTATGAAAAAGAGATCGAAGCTCGTGAGCTAAAAGATGGCGTTGAAGAGATAACAAAAGATATACCAAACGTCAAAGAAGAGGAGCTTATGCACCTTGATGAAAGTGGTATTGTTAAAATCGGTACAGAGATCAAGCCTGGTATGATTTTAGTTGGTAAAGTATCGCCAAAAGGCGAGGTTAAGCCAACTCCAGAAGAGAGGCTACTACGCGCTATCTTTGGTGAAAAAGCTGGCCACGTTGTAAATAAATCGCTCTATGCTTCAGCTTCAATGGAAGGCGTCGTTGTTGATGTTAAAATTTTCACCAAAAAAGGCTATGAAAAAGATAGCAGAACAAACAAAGCTTATGAAGAGGAGAAGACACTTTTAGAAAAAGAGCACCACGATAGACTACTTATGCTAGACCGCGAAGAGATGCTAAAAGTTACAGCGCTTCTATCTAAAAACCCACTAGCGAGCGATCAAGAGGTAAATAAAAAAGAGTATAAAAAGGGCTCAAAGATCAACAAAGCTGACTTTGAGAATATCAACAGATTTACCCTAAATGCTATCGTAAAGAGCTTTTCAAAAGATATCCAAAAGAAATATGATGAGCTAAAAAATTACTTCCAAAACGAGAAGAAAAAGCTCAAAGAAGAGCATGACGCTAAGATAGAAATTTTAGAAAAAGATGACATTTTACCAAGTGGCGTTGTAAAACTTGTAAAAGTTTATATAGCTACAAAACGCAAACTAAAAGTTGGTGATAAGATGGCTGGACGTCACGGAAACAAAGGTATCGTTTCAAATATAGTTAGAGAAGTCGATATGCCGTATCTTCCAAGTGGTCAGATCGTTGATATCGTACTAAACCCACTAGGCGTTCCAAGCCGTATGAACATCGGTCAAATTTTAGAGAGCCACCTTGGTCTTGTTGGCTACCGCTTAGGCGAGCAGATCAATGAAATTTTTGAGACTAAAAAAGGCGAGTGGATAAAAGAGCTAAGAGCTAAGATGATAGAGATCGCAAGCGTTGCTAAGCTAATGGACGCTAAAAAAGCTCTTGGTAAGATGAGCGATGAGAAGCTTCTTGAGTATGCAAAAGACTGGAGTAATGGCGTAAGATTTGCAACTCCGATTTTTGAAGGCGTTAAAGCTGACGAATTTGCAAAACTATTTGAAATGGCAAAGATAGATAGCGACGGCAAAACTGAGCTATATGACGGACGCACAGGCTCAAAGATAAGAGAACGCGTTAATGTTGGTTGTATGTATATGCTAAAACTTCACCACTTGGTTGATGAAAAAGTTCACGCAAGAAGTACCGGACCATACAGTCTTGTTACACAACAACCTGTCGGTGGTAAGGCGCTATTTGGTGGTCAAAGGTTTGGTGAGATGGAGGTTTGGGCACTTGAGGCTTATGGCGCTGCTCATACACTAAGAGAGATGCTAACTGTAAAATCAGACGATGTCGAGGGAAGACTTTCTGCTTACAAAGCTTTAACAAGAGGTGAAAACGTTCCTGAGACTGGTATCCCTGAGACGTTCTTTGTTCTAACAAACGAGCTAAAATCACTAGCTCTTGATGTGGAAGTATATGATGAGGATGAGACAAATGAAACTAACTAATTTAAAACCAGTTGAGATAAAAGAAGAGCATAGACCTCGTGATTTTGAAGCTTTTCAACTTCGTTTAGCAAGTCCTGAGAAGATAAAATCTTGGAGTTATGGTGAGGTTAAAAAGCCAGAAACCATCAACTATCGCACGCTAAAACCTGAGCGTGATGGCCTATTTTGTGCCAAAATTTTCGGACCGATCCGCGACTACGAGTGTCTTTGTGGTAAATATAAAAAGATGCGTTATAAGGGCATCAAGTGCGAAAAATGCGGTGTTGAAGTAACAACATCTAAAGTTCGTCGCTCTCGCATGGGTCACATCGAGCTTGTAACTCCAGTGGCCCATATCTGGTATGTAAATTTCTTGCCAAGCCGTATAGGTGCGCTTCTTGGTATTAAGATGAAAGATCTTGAGCGCGTACTTTACTATGAGGCGTATATTGTTGATAATGCTGGCGAGGCTTATTATGACAATGAAAATTCTAAAAAAGTTGAAAAATATGACGTTTTAAACGAAGAGCAATATCAAAGCCTAGCTTCAAGATATGAAGAAACTGGCTTTAGTGCTAGAATGGGTGGCGAGGTCATCTATGATATGTTAGCTGAGCTTGATCTAACTCAAATTTTAAATCAGCTACAAGAAGAGATGGAGGCTACAAATTCTGAGGCCAAGAAAAAAACTATCGTAAAACGTCTAAAGGTTATCGAGAGCTTTTTAAATTCAGGCAACCGCCCAGAGTGGATGATGATAACAAATTTACCAGTTCTTCCGCCTGATCTTAGACCACTTGTTAATCTTGATGGTGGTAAATTTGCTGTTTCGGACGTAAATGATCTATATCGCCGTGTAATAAATAGAAACAGCCGTCTAAAACGCCTGCTTGAGCTTGACGCGCCTGAGATCATTATAAGAAACGAAAAGAGAATGCTTCAAGAGGCTGTTGATGCGCTATTTGACAATGGCCGCAGAGCAAATGCAGTAAAAGGTGCAAATAAGCGCCCACTAAAATCACTAAGCGAGATCATCAAAGGTAAGCAAGGCCGCTTCCGTCAGAATTTGCTAGGTAAGCGTGTTGATTTCTCTGGACGTTCTGTTATCGTCGTTGGTCCAAAGCTAAAGATGGATCAGTGCGGTCTTCCAAAGAAGATGGCTTTAGAGCTATTCAAGCCACATTTGCTTGCTCGCCTTGAAGAAAAAGGCTATGCGACAACCGTTAAGCAAGCTAAAAAGATGATAGAAGATAAGACAAATGAGGTTTGGGAGTGCTTAGAAGAGGTCGTTAAAGACTATCCAGTCATGCTAAACCGTGCTCCGACACTTCACAAGCTTTCTATCCAGGCGTTTCACCCAGTGCTTGTTGAGGGCAAGGCTAT